>CAKOWZ010000012.1 GCA_934129745.1 uncultured Clostridia bacterium | reverse complement strand
TAAATAAATTTTTTCATATTTATGTTTTATATCATAAGAAGTTTAAAGTTTACACAAACTTTTCGATACTCTCTTTTTTATTCTTCTTTTTTCTTGTATTTTCCAATAAAACAAATACTGCCTAATCCAATAGTGAATATTGTTTTACTTAATAAACAATTATTATCAAAAAATTCTCCTGTTTTAGGTAATTTTTTATTTTCTTGTGGTACTTCAGAAGTTTCATCTTGTGGATTATTTTCTTCTGGTACTTCAGGTATCTCATTTTGTGGAATATCTTCTTTTGGTATTTCCTTTTTTTCATTTTCTATTTTCAATTCTTTTATCTCATTATCTAAAACAATAACATCAAATTCTTTTTCTAATAAATTATATTCACTATTTGTCTCAATCTCAATTATTTTATATTTTCCGATAATTAAGTTTTCAAATAATAATTCTCCATTTTCATCAGTATTTCCTTCAGTTATCACATTATTATTTTCATCTTTTAATTGAAATTTAACATTTTTTAATCTTATTTCATTATTTTCTTTATCAACTTTTATGACTTTTATGCCACCTTTTTGAAGCTCATTTTTTATTATGATTTCTTTTTCTTCTTCATATTTTAAATTTACTTTTATTTCATCTGTATTTAATCTATATTTTCCAATTGTTTCAATTTCTTTAATAGTAATTTCTCCTGGAATTAAATCATCAATTTCAATTTTTCCATTTTTGTTTGTTGATATTTCTTTTGTTGTTCCATCTGAATATGTAATTTTAAATTTAACCGCTTCTAGTGGTTTATTTGTTTCATCATCTACTTTTATAATTGTTAATTTTGATTTATTTAATCTTTCATTTATATTTGTTGTAACTTGTACATTTGAATATGAATTATTACATAATGCATAATCTTGAAATCCTTCAATTTGAGATGTTCCAAAATATACAGGATAATTTTTTTGCATTATATTAATTATAATATTCCCTTTTATTTCTTCTGATTTTATATCTTTTGGAATCATTACTTTAAATTGTTCTTCACCTGAAAATACTTGTTTTGAATTTCCATTAATATCTGTTATATATGAATTATCTGGTAAACCTTCAATTCTAGCTATTTCAAATTTTGAAATTTCTGATGAAGATTTCACTTTAAATGTTTGAGAGTAAAATTTTTCATTTTCATCAATTAATTGTGATGTCTTTTCAATAGACACTTTTAAAAATTGACTTCTAGTTTCTGTTCCATTTAATCCTATATCAATTAAATTAAACATTGCATCTAAAGTTTTTTTCCCTCTTCTTTGTATATCATCATAATTTTGTCCATTTATAGCAAATTGACCAACACAATATAATTGTTTTGCTTGTTCTAAATTATATCCTCTTAACACTGCATTAATTGCTTGCATTGTTGCAAAATAAGCATCATCAGAAGTTTCAACTCCTAATTTTTCAACTGGTTTATTTGAATATCCATTTTTTAAAATTCTCCAAATTACATCATTTTCAAAAATATTGTCTATTTTTACTTGATATTTATCTTTTTCTCCTGTTACATATCCAACTCCTGGTAATCCAGGTGATAAACAATATGCTATATATTTTTGACCATCTGTATCTGTATAAAAAGTTTGATTATATGTTAAATATATCCATTTACTACCATTCCACTTTTGTATACAATAATATCCTAATTCACCTCTTTCTAATTCTTTTATTTCGCCTATATTTGCTGCATTTACTGTTTTTGAAATTACTAAAAATTGAATTAATAATAAAACTGCAGCTATACTAATTTTAATTATTTTTTTCATTAATTCTACATCCTCTCTCCTAATTTTTATTTGAATCCAAATTTAAATTAAATGTGATTTTAATATTTTACTTATAAATTTTATATCTGTATACCTCTAACACATAATCTATAATCTGTTTGTCCATTTATACAAGTAATCAAAGTTATTGTATTTTCTTTGTTTTGGGTGTTTTCATTTTTCTTTACCATAGACCAATCTGTATCTTTTATTTTGCTTACACATTGAACTTTATATTTTCTTTCACCTAAAGATGTTATATAAATTATTTCATCATTTACATCAAGTTTATTTATTTTTTCGAAATAATGCATACTTGTACCACTGTTATGTGATGCCAAAGAAACATTTCCATCCCATAAATCACTTTCAGTAAAATGTCCAACTGATGTTTGCATAATTTGTTGTGATGTACCTTGTTTTACTGGTGCTTTTACATCTATTTTTTTAATTACTAAAATACCAATAATATCATTTTCATTACTTTTTGATAATTCTGTATATACATCTTTTTTATCATTCTTACTTTCAATAATATTATAAGCATTTTTCATAATTTCTTGTGCTTCTTTTTTATTATTAACATATGTTAATTTACATATATTTAATTCAAAAACATAAACACAACTTAATAAAAGTATACAAATACATATACCTACAATTGTTTTTTTTATTTTTTTCAATTGTCACCTCCTACTAATTATTATTTTTTTGATTTGATTATTTTTAATTTTAGATTCATTTAAATTTTTTTGATTTAATTTTATCTGAAATTTTTTAAATATTATGATATAAATAATTTTTTAAAAATCTATATAGAATTTTGTTATATCTATAATAACATCAAAATTCACTTCAGTCAAGAAAATTCGTTCGCCAAATTCCGACATAATTCGACATATCAACACTAATCTTCTAAAAAAATATAGAGTGGTCTAAGTAAAATATACTAAATCCATATTATGTTATCCAAAATTCTGAATTATTATAAAACCTTTATTATATTAAAAAATAAAAAAACAATCATAATTTATAAAAAATATAAATAATGATTGTTTAAAAAATTTATCATCTTATTTTTTTCTTCTTAAAATCCATCCATTTTCACACTTAATAGGTAATTGCATTTTCACACACTGTTCTGCTCTTCCCGGATTTATATGATCAATTGGTTCATCTGTTTCAGAATCCCACATTTTCTCTATCTTAAATTTAACTGGTTCAATTTGATATGGAATTATTATTTCTAATTCATCACCAATTTGCAATTTATTCTTAATTTCTATTAAAGATTTTTCATCTTCATATTTATTAATAATTCCACCAAATTCATAATTAGGATTATACTGTTTTCCCTCATATTCTTGGAAATCTTTATTATTTCTATCATTAAAATAAAAATCAGTCAAACTTCTTGTTTTAGTTTTTTCTAATTCTTTCATATATTTTGTATAATCATAATTTTTAGGGTCTTTTATATAATCATCAATAGCATTTCTATATACATTTACAACAGAAGCTAGGTAATAGCTTGTTTTTAATCTACCTTCTATTTTCAAACTATCAACACCCATATCAATAATATCAGGAATATTTTTTATTAAACACAAATCTTTTGATGAAAATATGTAAGTTCCTTTATCATCATATTCAACAGGCATTAAATTTCCTGGTTTATTATGTTCTTCTACATATAAATTATATGCCCATCTACAACTTTGTGCACAATCACCTAAATTTGCACTTCTGCCAGCTAGGAAATCACTTAAAAAACATCTTCCTGAATATCCAAAACATATAGCACCATGTACAAAAATTTCTGTTTCTAATTCATCTGGCGTATTATTTATAATTTCTTTAATTTGATCTTTATGTAATTCTCTTCCTAAAATAACTCTTTCAGCACCATTTTTATACCAAAAATTTGCTGTATGAGCACTTACAATATTTGCTTGAGTACTTACATGAATTGGAATATTTGGTGCTACTTCTCTTATAGCATCAATAACACCTCCATCTGCTGCTATTACTGCATCTACATTTAATTCACTTAAAATTTTAGCTTGTTTTTTTATTTCTTCATATTTTGTATCCCATGCAAAAATATTAATTGTAGTATAAACTTTTTTTCCGATTGAATGTGCATATTTAATTGTTTTTACTAAATCATCATCTTGCATATCTGCTCTTGTTCTTAATGATAATGATGAAGTTCCTGCATATACAGCATCTGCTCCATATAAAAATGCTATTTTTGCTTTTTCAAATGATCCTGCTGGTGCTAATAATTCTGTTTTTTTCATTTATATATCTCCTACTTTCTTCATATTTTTCAACATATTAATTATTATAACATAAAAAAAAGCTAAAATCTACACTTCTTTTTAAGTATTTTAAATTAATATTTACTTTTTATATTATTTATTATATACTAATAAATATAAATAATCTTATTTTTCATGTAACATATATACTAATAAAATATTAAAAATGAACTGCAAATGGAGGAAATCATGACTAGAAATTCAAAGAATTTATTTATGATATTTTTATCTTTTTTTTATACAATAACACCTTATGTGTTTTGCTATTTCATATTTTCATTTTTAGGTTGGATAATGGAAACTGTTTTTTGTTATTGTGTTTTAGGCAAATTCGTAGAAAGAGGATTTCTATATTCACCTATTTGTCCAATATATGGAACAGGTGCTTTAATATTAACAATTTATTTAGACAATTCTAAATCAAAAGATAATTATATAAAATTATTTTTTATGTTTACAATTATATTTTCAATTTTTGAATATATTGTTGGATTTGCATTAGATGCATTATTTGCTGAAAGATGGTGGGATTATACAGATAATAAATATAATTTAAATGGTAGAATTACATTATTAAATTCATTTTTATGGGGTGTTATTACAATAGTTTTTAGAAAATTTATTTATCCATTAATTGATAATTTTAAAAATAAAGTTTTACCTAAAATTCCTCGCTTAATTCAAATTATTACTGCAATTATATTATGTATAGGAATATCTGTTGATTTTATTTTATCTTGTATAAAATATTTACAATTTTAATTAAAAATGAAACATTTGGGGACAGAGCAATTTTGTCCCCAAATGTTTCATTTTAAATAACTAATTGCCAATCCATCTCCTACTTCTAAAATCTCAGTATCAAGATTAGCATCTTCATTTACCCTTGCAATATATTCTCTTAAATTTCTAACAGCTGTACGTTGTTTATGTTTATTATAATCACTCATAACATACCCTTTGTATAAAACATTATCAGCAATTATTACACCATTTTTATTTAACATTCTTAAAGCTTGTTCTAAGAAAAATGGATATTTTCCTTTTGCTGCATCAATAAATACTACATCATATTTTTCATTTAATGTAGGTAAAATTTCTATAGCATCACCTTCATAAAGATTTATTTTGTCTTGTACTCCAACTTTTACAAAATTTTCTTTTGCTTGTTGAATTCTTTCTTCATCTCTTTCTATTGTATCTATTTTTCCATTTTCTTGTAAATATTCTGAAAAGCACATTGCTGAATATCCTACAGCTGCACCAATTTCAAGTATATTTTGTGGTTTAATTTTTTTTAAAATTCCAGCAATTACTTCTAAAGTATCATCCATGATAATTGGAATATGATTTTCTAATGCATTTTGTTTAACTATCATTAATTCATTTTTGTTCATTTTATCTATCTTCCTTTTTACTTTAAATTATTCATCTTTTATTTTTTATTAAATTTTATTGGTATTAACATCAATCATAATATTTATATCATTAATTATAAATTTTTCAAAACCAATAATTAATATAAACAATTATAAATCTTTCAAATCATTTATTTTAATCTAATAATATCATTATAAGTCACAAAAACTGATAATGTAATTAAAACTAGAAAACCAACAGATTGTATCATTGCTTCAGTTTTCTGACTAAATGGTTTTTTACGGATTCCTTCAATAATAAGCATAATAAATTTTCCTCCATCAAGTGGTGGAAATGGTAATAAATTTGTAACACCTAATGATAATGAAATTGCAGATAAAATATAAATAAAATCAGCAAAATCAGATGTTTTAGCAACAACATTTGAAATACCAACAGGTCCCATCATTTGGTCAATAGTTACTTTACCTGTAAATAATTGTACAATACTTTCAAACATCATTCTAATAAAATATCCCACATTATGAAATGCATTTTGAACACCTACAAAAGATGCTGATAAACACCAAAATGCAATAATACCAAAAAATATATTTACTAATCCTCCTGCAACAATTACTGCCATTCTTTTTAAAATACTTGCCTCACTATAAGATCCTTGTTTTGTTGAAGGTTCTTCTTCTCCCTCCATACTTACAAATCCACCAAGAGGTATCATTCTTAAACAATATTTAGTAACTTTTCCTTGTTTTTTTAATAAAACTGGACCAAATCCAATCGAAAATTCATTTACTCTAATTTTACATAATTTAGCTACACAAAAATGTCCACCTTCATGTATAAAAACTAAAAATCCTAATAAAAACACTATTTTTAAAGCATTAATAATAAACAAATCTATTAACCTCCAAACTCATTTATTTTTTAATTTAGATTCAATTTTCATATATTAATTTAATGTGAAGTAATCTTGAATTATCTCAAAATCACTTCACATTAAATTACTTAAATCAACATCAATAAAAAATATGCAAAAGGTGCAATAAATATAACACTATCTATTCTATCTAACATTCCACCATGACCAGGAAAAAGATTACTAAAATCTTTAATTCCAGCATATCTTTTTATTGTAGATGCTGAAAAGTCACCAATTTGACCTATTACACTTAAAACAGCTGCAATACCTGAAATTGCTAAATAGTTTATACTCATATCATAAAAATTATTCAAAAATACTGTATATAATATTGCTAAAACCACAGCACCTATTGTTCCACCAATACAACCTTCAATAGATTTTTTAGGGCTTACTTCACTAAATTTATGTTTACCAAATCTGCTTCCAACAAAATAAGCAAAAGTATCAGTTCCCCATGCAGAAATTATAATATACCATACTAGTTTTTTCCCATTTTCACTTCCCATTAAAACTGGAATAAACATGATAAATATTACAATATAACATATACCAAAAAAAGTTAAAGCTATATCAGATATGTTAATTTTCATATTAGTTATTATTACATGTAAAAATAGCACCAAAATTGTTATTGGAATTAATAAACCTATAATTGTTACTAAATATTGTGTAGGTATAACATGTATAAAAGCCATTACTGCACATGCTACATACCCTATCCATGTTACTGGATTTCCTTTTAATTTCAATGTTTTATTATATTCATATATACTTATTGCAGAAACAATTGCAAATAATACATCTACAACATATTTATTTCCAAAAATCAATAAACCTGAAACAATTGGGAATCCTATCAAAGCTGTTATAATACGTTTTATTCTCATATTATTTTCCTCCAAATTTTCTATTTCTTTTGTTAAATGTTTTTATAGCTTCTAATAAATCCTCATTATTAAAATCTGGCCAATATTTATCAATAAAATAGAATTCTGAATATACCAATTGCCAAGGCAAAAAATTACTTGTTCTTAATTCTCCCCCTGGTCTTATTAATAAATCTGGATCAGGCTGAGTTTCTGTATACAAATTTTGTCCAACAATTTTTTCATTAATATCATTAATATCAATTTCTTTATTTGCAACCATTTGTGCAATTTTCTTAACTGCATTTGTAATCTCTGCTCTACCTCCATAATTAAAAGCAATATTTAATGTTAAACCTGTACAGTTTTTTGTTCTTTCAATTGCTGCATTAATATCTTTTTTTAATCCACCTTCTAAATTATCAATATCACCTAAAATATTAATTTTAATATTATCTTTATTAGCATCTTTTGAAAATTTTTTAAGATAATTTTTAAGTAATAACATTAATGCAGAAACCTCATCCTTACTACGTTTCCAGTTTTCAGTTGAAAAAGCATAAACTGTCAAATATTTTACTCCAATTTTATTGCAGAATTTTGCAATATTCTCCAAATTATCAGCACCTGCTTTATGACCTTCTTTAGTCGCTATCCCCTTTTCTTTTGCCCAACGTCTATTACCATCCATAATAATAGCTATATGTTGTGGTATATTTGCAATATCATCCATATAAAACTCCTTTATTATTAAATCTATTTATTCCTATTTGCAATATATAAAGCAAGTTCTTTTAAGAACTCCCCATTTTCAAACTCTTCAATAATTTGAACTGCCTCATTTGTAATCTCAGTAAGCATTTCCTGTGATTTTTCTAATCCATATTTAGTTGTATATGTGCATTTTCCTTTTTCTTTATCATTTCCAACAGGTTTTCCAAGAACAGCACTATCACCAATTTCAGACAAAATATCATCTTTGATTTGAAAAGCTAACCCAATTTTTTCAGCATAAGTAGTTAATTTTTGAATTGATTGTTCATTAACATCAGCTAAAATAGCACCAATTCTAACACTTGCTTTTATTAATGCACCTGTCTTATTTTCATGCATATATTCTAAATATTCACCAGAAATTTCTTTTCCTTCGAATTCAGTATCAACATATTCTCCAGCAATCATTCTATCAACACCACTAGATAATTCATTAAAAGCTCTTAGTTTTTTCTTAGAACAATTTTTGTCTGAATCATCATTATTAATAATATCATTAATTACTAAATTATATGCATAATTTAATAAACTATCACCAGCTAAAATAGCTGTTGCTTCATTAAATTTTTTATGATTTGTAAGTCTTCCTCTTCTATAATCATCATTATCAATTCCAGGTAAATCATCATGAATTAAAGAAAAAGTATGTATCATTTCCATAGCTACTGCAAATGGAAAAATTTTTTCAACATTATTTTTAAATAATTCATAAGAAGACATTATAAGAATTGGTCTAATTCTTTTTCCACCAGCCATTAAACTATATTCCATAGAATCATTTAATACTTTTTCAGGGCAATCTTGATGTCTTATATATTTTTCTAATTCTTTATTTATAATACTTGCTTTTTGTGTTAATTCATCTTTGAAGTTCATTAAATACTCCTCCTATCAATCTTGCTTTTTTGAGTTTTTCTAAAATGCATTTTGGGAGGAATTCCCAAATGCATCTAAACACTCATAACTTCTTTTTCTTTAACAGATAAGATTTCATCAATTTCAGCAATTTTTGCATCAGTGATTTTTTGAACTTCATCTTCAGCAACTTTTAATTCATCTTCAGTAATTTCTGAATCTTTTTGTTGTTTTCTAAATCCATCAATAGCATCTCTTCTAATAGATCTAACAGCAACTTTAGCTTCTTCTGCTAATTTTTTTATGTCTTTAACAATTTCTTTTCTTCTTTCTTCATTTAATTCAGGGAAATTTAATCTAATAACTTTTCCATCATTATTTGGATTAATACCAATATCTGATTTTAATATTTCTTTTTCTATTTCTTTTAAAACACTTGCATCCCAAGGTTGAATAACAATTAATCTAGCCTCTGGAACTGAAATTCCAGCCATTTGGCTAATTGGTGTTGGAACACCATAATAATCTACTTTAATTTTATTTAAAATTGCAGGGTTAGCACGTCCTGCTCTAATTTCTGCTAAATTTTCAGAATAAACACTTATTGTTTTATTCATTTTATCTTTAATTTCACTATAATCCATAATTCATTCTCCTTTTTAATTAATTTATAAAAATTAATTCATTTTTTATTTATCTAACAAATGTTCCAATTTTTTCACCTTTAACAGCTTTAACCATATTACCTTTTTCATTCATAGCAAATACTATTAAAGGAATATTATTATCTTTACATAAAGATATTGCAGTTGAATCCATTACTTTTAAATCTTTGTTTAATATGTCTAAATAAGTAATTTCATCATATTTTACAGCATTTGGATCGATTTTTGGATCTGCTGAATATACTCCATCAATTGTTTTTGCAACTAAAATAACATCTGCATCAATTTCTGCTGCTCTTAGAGCTGCACATGTATCTGTTGTAAAAAATGGATTTCCTGTTCCTGCTGCAAATATTACTACTCTGCCTTTTTCTAAGTGTTTTGTTGCTTTTCTTTTAATATATGGTTCAGCAATTTCTCTCATTTCAATAGCAGTTTGAACTCTTGTGAACATTCCTTTTGCTTCTAATGCATCTTGTAATGCTAATGCATTTATTGTTGTTGCTAACATTCCCATATAATCTGATGTTGTTTTTTCCATGTTATGTCCATATTTTCCTCTCCAGAAGTTTCCTCCTCCAACAACTATTGCTACTTCAACTCCTAAATCTTTTAAATCTTTTACTTGTTCTGTTATGTCATCTAATACTTCTGGTGATAATCCTGTTTTGTTCTCCCCAGCTAATGCTTCTCCACTTAGTTTAAGCAATACTCTTTTATACTTTATTTCAGACATTATTACACTCTCCTTTGAAAAATTTTTACATTTTGTATTCTATCATAAAACATAAAAAAAAGCACCTATTTTTGAACATTTTTTCAAAAAATATGATGCTTTTTTATAAATTGATATTTATTATTCATTAAAAATTGTATTTATTTAATTTTTTATATCCAACTCCAACTAAAACTAATGCTACAATTCCTGCAATTCCTGTAGTAACTCCTATAAAATTACCTGCTTGAGGAGTTGGTTGTGTTGCTTTATTTGATGTGTTTGTTGTGTTTGTTGTATTTGTTGTATTTGTTGTTCCTTTGTTTTCTGTATTTTCTGTTTTTGTTTTTGTTTGAGTTGTGTTTGTTGTTTGATTAGTTTTATCTGTTTCTTCTTCTTCAATTTCATTGTATCCTTCATATTTACCTACTGAAGCTGCATTTACATTTATAGTAAAAGCACAAACAGTTATACAAACTATTAACATTAATAAAATTTTACTCACTTTTCTCATAGTTTCTTTTCTCCTTTTTTCTTTTGATTATCTTTATAATATAATTTTATCCTTAAAAATATTTTTCGTCAATATATTTTATGAAAAATATTCTGATTTTATTCAACATAAAATTTAAACATTAAATCTAAATAAAACAATATCTCCATCTTTCATAATATAATCTTTTCCTTCTGAACGAACTAAACCTTTTTCTTTAGCAGCATTCATTGAACCTTCTCTAATTAAATCATCATAAGAAACAATTTCAGCTCTAATAAATCCTCTTTCAATATCAGAATGGATTTTTCCTGCTGCTTGAGGAGCTTTAGTACCTTTTTTTATTGTCCAAGCTCTAACTTCTGGTTCACCAGCTGTTAAAAATGACATTAAGCCTAATAAATTATAGCTAGATTTAATAACTTTATCTAATCCAGATTCTGCTAATCCTAGAGCATCAAGCATTTCTTTTTTATCTTCATCTTCTAATGAAGCTAATTCTTCTTCAATTTTTATACATAAAGGAATAACTTCAGCACCTTCAGATTTTGCATAATCAATTACTTTTTTAACATTTTCATCATTTTCTGGGTCTTGTAATTGTTCTTCTGAAACATTTGCAATATATAAAGTTGGTTTCATTGTCAATAAAAATGTGTCTTTTAACAATTCTTTTTCTTCATCAGTTAATTCAACTGTTCTTGCACATTTTCCTAATTCTAAAGCTGTTTTTAATTTTTTCAAAACATCAATTTCAACTTGAACTTTTTTATCAGCTTTCAAATTTTTATAAGCTTTATCTAATCTTTTATCTAATGTTTCAATATCAGCAAAAATTAACTCTAAATTAATGGTTTCAATATCTCTTAATGGATCTATATTACCATCAACATGAACAACATTTGGATTTTCGAAACATCTTACAACTTGTGCAATACTATCTACTTCTCTTATATGTGATAAAAATTTATTTCCTAAACCTTCACCTTTACTTGCACCTTTAACTAAACCTGCAATATCAACAAATTCTATTATTGCATGTGTTATTTTTTCAGGATTATATATTTTTGCTAATTCATCTAAACGCTCATCTGGAACAGGAACAACACCTACATTTGGCTCTATTGTGCAAAATGGATAATTTGCACATTCTGCTCCAGCATTTGTTATTGCATTAAATAATGTACTTTTACCAACATTTGGAAGTCCTACTATACCTATTTTCATAATTATTTATTCTCTCCTTTTATTATGTATTATCTATATTTTTTTATTTACATTTAACTTTTTTTAGTAGTTTTCTTTTGTTTTATATTTATTATTCTATGAATTTTTAAAATTTTTTAAATTTTATTTTCTTCAGAATCTTCTTTATTTTCCTTTTCTTGTGTCTTTTTTTCTTCTTCTGCCTTTTTTTCAGCTTCTTCTTGTGCTTTTTTCTCTTCTTCTTCTTTTCTTTTTGCCTCTTCTTGTGCCTTTTTCTCTTCTTCTGCCTTTTTTTCAGCCTCTTCTTGTGCTTTTTTCTCTTCTTCTTCTTTTCTTTTTGCCTCTTCTTGTGCCTTTTTTTCTTCTTCTGCTTTTCTTTTTGCTTCTTCTGCTTTTCTTTTTTCTTCTTCTGCTTTTCTTTTTGCTTCTTCTTGTGCTCTTCTTTCTTCTTCCTCTTTTCTTTTTGCCTCTTCTGCAGCTTTTTGTTCTTCTTCAGCTTTTTTCTGAGCTTGTTGTGCATTATAATTATGCCATGGATTATTAGAATCTGGATCTGTTGGATCCCAATTTTTCAATGGTTCTTCATAACCACTTATTTTTTGAGCAGATGGTTTTCCTAAAGGTCCTGGATTTGATGATGAATAAAATTCAACAGATGTTCCTAAAGGACAATTATCATAAATCCATTTTGCATCAATAACAGTTAAACGAATACAACCCAAAGATCTAGTTTCACCTAATCTGTCATATTCCATATATTCTAATGATGTTTTATCATATTTTGTCCAATATGGTACAGAATGGAATAAAATCTGACCTGTAATACGAGTACAATATTGACCATATGAACCAATTAAATTTCCCCATTGAGCTCTTTGTGGTGTTTTATAAACACCTGACCTTGGAGTAGATTTTCCTGTTGAACATACCATTGCTTTTACAGGAACTGTATAATTTCCATCATTATCTTTTGAATAAATTGTTACAGTATTTGCTGAATAATTTACTTTTATATAATATGGATATTTTTGAGCATCTTGTTTACGTTTTTGTTCTTCTTTCTTTTTTCGTTCTTCTTCAAGTTTTTGTTTTTCTTCTTCAGAAAGTTTATCTTCTTCTTTTTCCTCTTCTTTATCTTGTTCTTCTGGTTCTTCTAATGTTTCTGCATCAATAAGTTCTATTTGCATTTCTTCATTATCTTGTTCAGTTAATTCAGATTTATTTTCAGCTAATGTTTCAACAGATTTTTTGTTATTATTGTAAAAAACATTATACATTCCCACAGAAAATAAAATAAGTCCAGCAATAACAGCTGCACAAATAGCAATTATTATTCCAATTTTTTTTGTTTTTTTATTTTGATTTAATTCTTGATTTTTATTTTCAAGTTCTCCCATATAAAAATTTCATCCCTTTCTATTTTCTAAATATATAGTAAATTAATTTATATTATATATTATGAAAATTTTAACAAATATTAAAAATTATATGTTTTGTCTTTAGTGTAATGGGGCTTGCGAACAGGATTGAACTGTCGACCTCTGCCTTACCAAGGCAGTACTCTACCAACTGAGCTACGCAAGCATAATATTGTCAAAATTTTTGCCATTCCTACTATTTAAATTTACAATAATATTAACAAAAAGTCAATATATGATTAACATATATTGACCATTTTTTCTAATCTACAATATTTCTGATTGCTTTTTTTCTAATTCTTTGTATTGCATTATCAACCGATTTTACAGGTGTATTAAGCTTGTCCGCAATTTGAACATAAGATTCTCCATTTGCAAATCTGTTTAAAACTTTTTTTTCAAAATCACTTAATGATTTATCTATAGCATTTTCTATTTCTGTATAATATTCTTTTTTAGTAATTGTATCTAATGGGTCTTCAATTTGATTTGAGTCAAAAATGTCAATTACTGGTTCAGCTTCTTCATCTTCATATGCAGACATATTTAAAGACAAATATGAATTTAAAGGCTGATGTTTTTGTCTGTTTGATGTTTTAATTGCAGTAATTAATTGTCTTTCTATACATAAATTAGCAAATGTTTTAAATGAATTATCTTTTTCACTGTCAAAATTTTTAATTGCCTTATATAAGCCAATTAGCCCTTCTTGTACAATATCATCTTTTTCAGCTCCAATTATAAAATATTTACTAACTTTAATATTAACGACTTCTTTATATTTGTCCATAATAAAATCAAGAGCACCTTTGTCGCCTTGTTTTATTAGTTTAATTGCTTCTTCATCACTCATTTTTTCATAATTTTCATTCGTATATTGCCATAAATTTGTATTAGACATAGATTTTTTAATCCTCCTGATGCTATTTTTATTTTGACACTTTAATTATTATCATTAAAAAATTCGTATGTCAATAGGGTTTTGGGGTTTTTTTAAAAAATTTTAAAATCGAGAATTAAGTATTAAAATAAGCAGTTTGAGTAAATTACAAACTGCTTATTAATATTAGAATAGTTTTTTAATTATCTATTTAAACCTTTTCTACCTGCATAAATAGCAACATCATCTAATTCTGCTTCAATATTTAATAATCTGTTATATTTAGCAACTCTATCTGTTCTGCATGGAGCACCTGTTTTAATTTGTCCAGCATTTGTAGCAACAGCAACATCAGCTAATGTTGTATCTTCTGTTTCACCACTTCTGTGTGAAACAACAGCTGTCATACCATTTTTCTTAGCTAATTCAATAGCATCTAATGTTTCAGTTAATGTACCGATTTGGTTTAGTTTAATTAATATACTGTTTGTAACTCCTAAATCAATACCTTTTTGTAATCTTTTGATGTTTGTAACAAATAAATCATCACCAACTAATTGAATTCTCTTTCCTAATCTTTCTGTTAATTTCTTCCATCCATCCCAATCTTCTTCAGCTAAACCATCTTCAATTGAGATAATTGGATATCTATTTACTAAATCTTCTAAGAAATCTATCATTTCATCACATGTTTTTGTAACACCAATTTTCCAGAAATGATATTGTCCATCTTTACCAATTTTCTTTGCTTCATCAAACATTTCTGTTGCAGCAACATCTAATGCTAAGCAAACTTCTTCACCTGGTTTATATCCAGCTTTTTCAATAGCCTCTACTATTAAAGCTAAAGCTTCATCTTCATCTTTAACATTTGGAGCAAATCCACCTTCATCTCCAACACCTGTAGCTAATCCTTTTGATTTTAAAACTTTCTTTAAATTGTGATAAATTTCAGCACTCATACGTAAACATTCTGAAAAAGTTTTAGCTCCAACTGGCATAATCATGAATTCTTGTACACTTAATGTACTATCAGCATGTTTTCCACCATTCATAATATTCATCATAGGAGTTGGTAATACTTTTGCATTTCTTCCTCCAATATATTCATATAATTCTATTCCTAAAGAAGCTGCTGCTGCTTTTGCTGCTGCTAATGATACTCCAAGTATTGCATTTGCTCCTAATTTACCTTTATTTTCTGTTCCATCTAATTCTATCATTGTTTTATCTAATTTTATTTGGTCATAAACATTCATTCCAATAACAGCATCTCTAATTGTTGTATTAACATTGTTTACAGCCTTTAAAACACCTTTTCCTAAGTATCTTGAGGCATCTCCGTCTCTTAATTCTACTGCTTCAAAGCTTCCTGTTGATGCTCCAGATGGAACCATAGCAACACCACTAAATCCCCCTGCAATAACTTCAACTTGAACTGTTGGATTTCCTCTTGAATCCAAAACTTCTAAAGCTTTTACTTCATCAATTTCTAAATAATCTTTCATTATTCTTCAACCTCCTATAATATTTTGTTAATAATTAACATCACTTGGTTATTTTATCACAATGTTTTTGTATTTTCAATAGTTTTGACTAACAATTTTTTTCAACAATTTTTGATGTTACAGTTTTATGTTTTTTAAAGGAATTTATTTTTACTTAAGCACTTAATACTATATACTATAATTCACAAACTAATTCCTGCATTAAATCTTTGACAGGAATAATTTTTTTTATTTTATTAACATTACTGCCACAAAAAATTAATCCTTCATCTGTTTTTCCTTTTACAGAATTTATTAATGCTCTTGTAATGCAATATGGGCTATTTATTATATTACAAGTTTTTATACAATTATAGCATTTATCTATTTTACATTTTTCTTTTTCTATTTTTTTTATAAAATTATTATATATAGCTCTCCCTGGCATACCAACAGGACTATTAATTATTTTAATATCTTCAGTTGTAGCATTAACATAAGCTTTTTTAAATTCTATAGAAGCATCACATTCATTTGTAGCAACAAACCTTGTTGCTATTTGTACACCACTTGCACCCAAATCCAAAAATTTTTTTATATCTGTAGAATCCCATATTCCACCTGCCGCAATTACTGGAATATCATTTCCGGTTTCTTTTTTTACCTCATTTATGTAGTCAACAATTTCCTTAGTTATATTTTCTAATTTTGGTTTAGTATCTTCTCCTAATTCTTCTCTTTTAAATCCCAAATGTCCACCAGCTTCTGGTCCTTCAATAACTATCATGTCTGGAACATAATTATATTTTTTTATCCAATGTTTTACTATTAGCTTACAACATCTCAAAGATGATACTATTGGTGCAATTTTTGTTTTAGATCCTTTTACATATTCCGGTAATTCCTTAGGAATTCCTGCCCCAGATATAATTAAATCGACTTTTTGTCTTACACATTCTTTTACTATTTCTGCATAATCTTTTAAGGCAACCATTATATTTACGCCAATTATTTTATCTTCTCCTGCAATTTTTCTTGCTTTTTTTATTTCATTTCCTATTGCTCTTAAATTTGCTTTCAACGGATTTTTATTAAAATCTGCCTCTTGATATCCAATATCTGCTGTTGAAATTATTCCAATGCCACCTTCCTTACTTACATTACCAGCTAAATTGTGCATAGAAACTCCTACACCCATTCCTCCTTGAATAATAGGATATTTTGATTTTTTATTTCCTACTTTTATTCCTTCCATAGTTTTCCTTTCTTTTTCACATTCTATTTATGTTCTTCTATATATTTAACAACATCACCTATTGTAACAATTTTTTCAGTATCACTATCAGGAATTTCTAAATCAAATTCTTCCTCTATATTCATTACTAATTCAACAATGTCTAAAGAATCTGCAGCTAAGTCATCAACAAAAGTTGCCTCCATTGTTACATTTTCATCATTTACTCCTAATTGTTCTACTACTATACTTTTTAATTTTTGAAAAATTTCTTTTTCCAACATAATAATTTCCTCCTCTATTTTTTTATTTTATTAAACTCCCATAATATTATAGCCACTATCAGCATATATAATTTGTCCAGTTATCGCATCTGACATATTGCTTAATAAAAATGTTGCTACATTTCCCACTTGCTCTGTAGTTACATTTCTATGTAAAGGTGCTTTTTCTTCTACAATAGTCAATATCGAATTAAAATCTTTTATGCCTTTTGCTGATAATGTTTTTATTGGGCCTGCTGATATTGCATTTACTCTTATTCCGTCTCTTCCTAAATTATCTGCTAAATATCTAACACTTGCTTCAAGTGCTGCTTTTGCAATTCCCATAATATTATAACCTTCTAAAACTTTAGTAGATCCATGATATGTTAAAGTGACTAAAGTTGCATTTTCATTTAACATATCTAGTTCTTTAGCCTTTCTTGCAACTAATACAAAAGAATAACTACTAACATCAACTGCGTGAGAATATCCTTCTTTACTTGTAAGGATAAAATCATTTCTTAAATCTTCAGTATTCGCATGTGCAATTGCATGTACAATTCCATCTAATTTGCCATTTTCTTCTTTTATTTTTGTAAATACATTTTTAACTAATTCATCTTCTGAAGCACCATTTAACACATAAGCTTTACTACCCTTAAATTCACTAATTAGTTCTTCTATTTTTTCCTTATTATCTTCACCCATATAAGTAAAAATTAATTTTGCTCCATTTTCATAAGCTGATTTTGCAATTCCATAAGCAATACTCCACTTGTTTCTAATTCCCATTATTAATATTTTTTTATCTTTTAATAACATTTTATACCTCCTTAAACTCACCCATATTTCTAAATTTCATATATCTATTTTCTACAATTTGATTGTCATTTAGATATTTCATTTTTTGTATTTCTTTTTGTATTTCTTTTTGTATTTCTTTTTGTAAACTATTTGCAACTTTTTTAAAATTTTCCTCATTATATTCTTTTGGTTCTTTTATAATTTTGTCTATTACTTTAAGTTCAAATAAGTCTTTTGCTGTTAATTTCATTTTTTCTGCAGCTTCTTTAAACCTAGATGCATCTTTCCATAAAATACTACTATAACCTTCTGGTGAAAGAATTGAATAAATAGCATTTTCTAACATAAATACTTTATTTGCAACTCCAATTGCTAAAGCTCCTCCACTTGAACCTTCTCCAACTACAATTGATATAATTGGTACTTTGAGCTTTGCCATTTCAAACATAGATTTAGCAATAGCTTCTCCTTGTCCTTTTTCTTCTGCTTCTATTCCTGGATATGCTCCTTTTGTATCAATAAAAGTAATTACTGGTCTTTTAAATTTTTCAGCCTGTTTCATAAATCTTATCGCTTTTCTATAACTTTCAGGATTTGGCATTCCAAAATTTCTTTCTATATTTTCTTTTGTTGTCCTTCCTTTTTGTTCTGCTATAATTGTAAAATTTTGTTTTCCTATTTTGGCTAATCCGCATACTATAGCTTTATCATCTTTAGAGTTTCTATCTCCATGTAATTCTATGAAATCATCAAATATCTCTTCTATGTAGTCAAGTGAAGTCTTCCTTTTTGGATCTCTTGCTATTTCTACTTTTTCCCAAGCTGATAATCTAGTATTTGCCATTAAATTTCGCCTCCTTTATGAAACATAATTAATTTATAAATAGTATCTTTTAGATCTTTTCTTTCAACTATCTTATCTATAAAACCATGTTCTAACAAAAATTCAGCTGTTTGAAACCCATCTGGTAATTCCTCACCTATTGTTTGTTTTATTACCCTTTGCCCTGCAAATCCTATCATTGCGTGTGGTTCTGCTAAAACAATGTCTCCCAAACTTGCAAATGAAGCCGTAACTCCTCCATATGTTGGATCTGTTAAAACAGATATATATAATAAACCTGCTTCATCTAATTTTGTAAGTGCAGCTGTTGTTTTTGCCATTTGCATTAAAGATATAATTCCTTCTTGCATTCTAGCTCCACCTGAAACACAAAATATAATAAGTGGTAATCTTTTTTCTACTGCTTGCTCAATGGCATATGTTATTTTTTCGCCTACAACACTTCCCATACTTCCCATTAAGAAACCACTATCCATAATACATATAACAACATCTTCTCCATCAATTTTACCTGTTCCGGCATGCTACTGCTTCAGCCAACCCAGTTTTTTCTCTTAATGTTTTAAGTTTTTTAGGATAATCTTCTAATTCCAGTGGATTTGTTGTTTCTATATTTAAATCAAACTTTTTATATGTATTTTTATCTATTATTAATTCTAATCTTTTATTTATATGCATTCTAAAATAATATCCACAATTAGGACATATATTTAAATTATTTCTAATTGTTTCTTTATATAATATCTCTTTGCATTTTTCACATTTTACCCATTTTCCAACTGGTATATCTATATTAGAATTTTTCTGATTTATTGGTACTTTTCTTTTTTTTATTTTGTCTACAATCATTTATCAGTCTCCTTTTTCAATATTTCTTTTTCTATAAATGAAGTATCAAAATTTCCTCTAATAAAATTATGATTTTTAATTATTTCAAACAAAAAATCTTGATTTGTTTGTATTCCATCTACTACTAGTTCTTCTAAAACTCTTTTCATTTTGCTAATTGCTTCATTTCTATTTGTTCCAAAAGTAATAATCTTTGCAATCATTGAATCATAATTTGGTGGAATTGTATATCCTTCATAAATTGCACTATCTATTCTCACTCCATTTCCACCTGGAAAATGTAAACCATTTATCAACCCTGGACATGGCATAAACTTTTTATTTGGATTTTCAGCATTTAATCTACATTCTATAGAATGTCCTCTGAATTTTATATCTTTTTGTTTTATTTTTAATTCTTCACCTGTTGCAATTTTTATTTGCGTTTTTACTAAATCTATTCCTGTTCTCATCTCAGTAATTGGATGCTCAACTTGAATTCTTGTATTCATTTCCATAAAATAAAAATTATTGTTTTTATCCACCAAAAATTCCACTGTGCCAATACTTGTGTATCCAGCTACTTTAGCTGCTTTTATAGCTGCATTTCCCATTTTATTTCTTGTTTTTTCATCAATAGCAGTAGATGGTGTTTCTTCTATCACTTTTTGATGATTTCTTTGAATCGTGCAATCTCTTTCTCCTAAATGAATTACATTTCCATGTTCATCTGCTATTATTTGAATTTCGACATGTCTTGGATTTTCAATAAATTTTTCTATATATATTTCATCATCATTAAATGAATTTTTTGCCTCTTGTTTTACTATTTCATATTCTTTTTTCACTTCTTCTGCTGTATTTGCAACTCTAATGCCTTTTCCACCGCCTCCTGCTGCTGCTTTTAATATAACTGGGTAACCTATTTTTTCTGCTATTTCTAATGCATCTTTTAATCCTTTTACACTTCCATCTGAACCAGGTATAACAGGTACTCCTGCTTTTTTCATCATCTCTTTTGCATTTGATTTATTTCCTAATAAATCAATAACTTCTGACTTTGGTCCAATAAATTTTATATTTGACTCTTCACATATTTGAGCAAATTTTGAATTTTCAGATAAAAATCCAAAACCTGGATGAATACTGTCAGCTTTTGTTATATATGCTGCTTGTATAATATTTTTTATATTTAAATAGCTTTTATTAGGTTGAGCAGGTCCAATGCAAATAGCCTCATCTGCCAATCGTGTATGTAAACCATCTTTATCTATTTCTGAATAAACTGCAACTGTTTTTATATTCATTTCTTTACATGCTCTTATAATACGAACTGCAATTTCACCACGATTTGCAATTAATATTTTATTCATTTATTTTCACCTCTTTTAATTTTTAATGAACTTAAACTAATGCAAAAGTTAATTCTCCTTTAGCCACAATCTTTCCATCAACTGTTGCAATTGCTTCTCCTACACCAATTGGTCCTTTTCTTTTTATAATTTTTACATCTAATTTTAATCTATCTCCTGGTACAACCATTCTCTTAAATTTCATTTTATCAATTCCACCGAACAAAGCATTTTTTCCTTTATTTTCATCCATTGAAAGGATTGCAACAGCTCCTGTTTGGGCTAAGCTTTCTGTAATTAACACTCCTGGCATAATTGGATTATCTGGAAAATGACCTTTAAAATACCATTCTTTTTCATTTACATTTTTATATGCTATTGCTGATTCTCCTGGTACATATTCTTCTACTTCATCAATCATTAAAAATGGATCTCTTTGTGGAATAATATTTTTAATTTCTTCTTTATTTAACATTAATTTTCACCTTCTATTCTAAATAATGGTGTTCCATATTCTACTGTTTCACCATCTTTTACTAAAATTTCTGTAATCTTGCCTGTGTATTCTGACTCAATCTCATTCATTAATTTCATAGCTTCAATAATGCAAAGTACATCACCTTTTTTTACTTCTTTTCCAATTTCAATATAAGGTTCTGCTGTAGGAGAAGGTTTTAAATAGAAAGTTCCAACCATTGGTGATTTTATTATATTTCCTTTTTTCTCATTTTTATCTTCTTTTATTTGATTTTCAATAGTATTATTTTCTACTATTGGAGTGTTTTGAATTATTTTTTCTTGCATTTTATCTTTTTTCATACTAATTTTAGTACCATCTGGAAATTCAATATCAACTGCTGTTAATTTAGAATTTCCCATCTCTTCTATTAATTGTTTTATTTTTTCATATTCCATCTATTTTTCCTCCCATTTTTTTAGGATAATACTAGAATTGTGTCCTCCAAATCCAAGTGAATTTGACATAACAATATTTAATTTAGTTTTTCTTGGTTCATTTGGAACAATGTCTAAATCACATTCTTCATCTTTTTCTTTATAATTTATTGTTGGTGGTACTAACCCATTTTCCATTGCTTTTACACAAAAAATTGCTTCTACCGCTCCTGCAGCTCCTAATAAGTGTCCTATATTTCCTTTTGTAGAACTTATCATTACTTTTTTACTTGACTCACCCAATGCTGTTTTTATAGCCATTGTTTCTGTTAAATCATTTAAATGTGTTGATGTTCCATGTGCATTTATATAATCTATATCTTCTGGTTTTATTTTGGCATCTTTTATTGCTCTTACCATTGCATTTGCTCCACCTTCTCCATCAGGACATGGAGATGTTATATGGTAAGCATCTGAAGTTGAACCAAATCCAATAACTTCTGCATATATTTTAGCATTTCTTTTTTTTGCATGCTCTAATTCTTCTAATACTAGTATTCCACTTCCTTCTCCCATAACAAATCCACTTCTCTCTTTGTCAAATGGAATACTTGCTCTATTTTTATCTGTAGATGTACATAGTGCCTTCATATTTTCAAAACCTGCTATTCCAACAGGACATATAGAAGCCTCTGTACCTCCTGCAACAACAACATCTTCATATCCATGTTTTATTGTTTTATACCCTTCTCCTATCGCATGTGTTGAAGAACTACAAGCTGTAACAATTGCCATGGATTCACCTTTAAATCCAAATTCTATTGAAATATTTCCAGCTGGCATATTAGCTATTGCCATTGGTATAAACATAGGTGATACCCTATTATTTCCTTTTTCGTAATTAACTTCACATTGATTTTGAATTGTTATCAATCCACCAATTCCTGTACTTACAAAAATACCTACATTTTTAAAATCTGTATTTTCTGAAGTTATTCCACTATTTTTTACTGCTTCTCTTGCTGCTATTAGTGCAAACTGTGAAGATCTATCTAATCTTTTTGCTTGTTTTGGCTCGAAATAATTTAAAGGATTATAATATTTTACTTCTGCACATAAACTTGTTTTAAAATTACTATTATCAAATAATGAAATATTATCGATTCCACATTCTTTATTTTCTATTCCTTTCCATGTTTCATTTACATTATTTCCTATTGGAGTAATTGCTCCTAGTCCTGTTATAACCACTCTTCTTTCCATTTTTCATCTCTCCTTACATTAACATTCCACCATCAATATGAATTACTTGACCTGTAATATATGAACTATCACTAGATGCTAAAAATTTAACAACATTTGCAACATCTTGCGGAGTCCCCATTCTTTTTAGAGGAATTTTTTTTGCAATATCTTCTTTAATATCATCTTTTAATACAGCTGTCATTTGTGTATCAATAAATCCTGGTGCTACTGCATTAACAGTAATGTTTCTTGAAGCTACTTCTTTTGCTAAACTTTTTGTAAATCCTATAATTCCTGCTTTTGATGCTGCATAATTTGTTTGACCTGCATTTCCTGATATTCCTACAACTGATGATATATTTATTATTCTTCCATTTTTTGCTTTCATCATATAACTAATTACATTTTTAGTTACATTAAACGTGCCTACTAAATTTGTATCTATAACCTGTTTAAAATCTTCTTCTTTCATTCTCATTAACAATGTGTCTCTTGTAATTCCTGCATTATTTACTAATACATCTATGTTTCCAAATTCTTCTACAATTTGTTTTACAAATTTTTCGCAATCCTCAAATTTAGTTACATCCCCTTGAACCGCAAAGCACTTTACATTATTTGCTTCTATTTCTCTTTTAGTATTTTTTAAATCATCATTTTCTGTTCTATAATTTATTGCAATATCATATCCCTCTTTTGCAAATGTTAAGGCAATTTGCTTTCCAATTCCTCTTGTTCCACCTGTAATTAATACTAGTTTATTCATCATTTTATCCTCCATATTCCTTTAATACTGCTTGTAAACTACAAACATTATTAATATTTAATATTTTTATTTGTTTATTTGTTGGTGTTCTTTTTACAAATCCTGATAATGTTTTTCCGAGGACCTATTTCTATAAATGTATCTATTCCATTATTTATCATATTTTGAATTGTCTTTGAAAATTTAACTGGATTTATAATATGACAAGCTAAAATATCTTTTACATCATCTGTATCTTTGTACATTTCACCATCTATATTTTTAATTACTTTTGTTTCAAACCTATGAATAGTAATATTTTCAAGTTCTTTTCTTAAAGCTTTTGAACTTTCTATTAATTTTTCAGTGTGAAATGGACCTGCCGTTTTTAAAATTCTTATCTTTTTTGCTCCCATTTCTTTTGCAATTTCTTCTGCTTCTATAATTGCTTCTTTCTCTCCTGAAATTACAACTTGACCTACTGAATTATAATTTGCAGGAACTGCAAATCCAGATTTTACTTTTTTGCAGACATTTTCTACTTCATTATCAGTTAATCCTATAATTGCAGCCATTTGCCATTCTCCACTAGGAAGCAAATTTTGCATATATTCACCTCGTTTTTGAACAATTTGTATTCCTTCTTCAAATGTAAGTGCTTTACCATTGATTAGTGCTGTATATTCACCTAAACTCAATCCTGCTGACATATTAGCTGTTATATTATTATCTTTTAAAATTTCTAATATTGCTAAACTTTCTGTAAGTATCGCAAGTTGTGTATATTTTGTTTCATTTAATATATCTTCTGGCCCTTCAAATGATATTTTTGCAATATCTATTCCTGTTATATTTTTAACTTTATTATATATTTTTCTTGCATCTTCATATTCTTCATATATATCTTTTCCCATTCCAATACTTTGAGATCCTTGACCAGGAAATAAAAAACCAATATTCATTTTTTAATAACTCCTCTCATTTCTATTTCTTTTTCAAATTGATTACAAAACTCTACTATAAACTTTTTTGTATCTACATCTATTCCAAATTCTCTTTTTATTGATGTTGCTATATTTTTTATATCATCTGTAAATTTTTCCTTTTTAGTATTAATTCCAATTCCAACTACCAAATACTTAACTTTTTCATTAATAAGTTTAGTTTGAGTTAAAATTCCACCTATTTTTTTATTATTAAATGTAATATCATTTGGTTGTTTAATATTTAAGCAAATTCCATATTGATTCTTAAAAATATCAACAATTATATTTGCAATTTTTATTGTAAGTCCATCTAATCTTTGAATATTACAATTTGTTTTTATAAAAAATGAGAATGCTATATTATTTGCTTCATCTGTATGCCAGACTCTTCCATGTGTTCCTATTCCTTTATCCTGAATATCTGCAAATACTAAAGTACCATCTGGAGTATTTTTGTTTTCTATTAATCTCCAAATTTCATTTTGTGTTGAATCTATTTTGCTATAAAAAATACTATTTCTTCCTAAAAATTTAGTCTTTAAGTTTTCTAATTGCATCTAAATTTTCCTGCCTTTTTATTTTATTTGTTGTTGTTTTAATCAAAGGTTCTTCTGTTAGTATTATTCCTCTTATTGCTTTATATAATGGCATAGTTTGGTTTACTTCTTTAATTTTCTTTGACAAGACTTTATATATGTCTTCATCTTTTTCGACTTTATAAACATCTTTTATAACATCTCTATCAAATACTATCTTTACATTTATTTTTATATTATTCTCATCATTTGATTGTATTTTTCCAAAGATAAACGACTCTTTTATTCCTTCTATTTTATTCACTAAATTTTCCATTTCTTCTGGGAATATGTTTTTTCCATTTTTTAATACTATTACACTTTTCTTTCTACCACATATAAATATATATCCTTCTCCATCTATTTTGGCTAAATCCCCTGTATAAAACCATCCATCTTGTAATGATTTTTTATTTACTTTTTCATTTTCATAATATCCTAGCATCACACTTGAACCTCTAACTACTAGTTCTCCAATTCCATCATCATTTACATCTACAAGTTTTGCTTCTATGCTTGGAACTGTTTTTCCAATTGAACCTAACTTATAATTCTTATTTGTTCCAACTGCCACAACAGGTGAAGTTTCAGTCAATCCATATCCTTGTACTAAGTTTAGTCCTAATAATCTATATTTTTCTTCTATTGTCTTATCTAAAGCTGCAGCTCCACTTATGAATAACTTTATATTTCCACCTAGCATATCATGTATTTCTTTAAATACTTCTTTCTTTTTTTTCATAGATAAATTTTTATATTTTTCTTCATTTTCTAATATTTTCTCAAGTTTTCCTTGTTTTTCTAATTTTTTTCTAATCATCATAAATATTCTTTCATATATACCTGGTACACAAGCCATAACTGTTACATGATATTCATTTAAATTTTCTACTATATGTCTCAAGCCATCACAAAATACAGTTTCTGCTCCTTTATATAATGAAAATAAAAATCCTACCGTACATTCAAATACATGGTGTATTGGCAAAATCGAAAGAAAAATATCTTTTTCAGTTACATCTAAAATACTTCCAATATCCATTAAATTTGTACAAATATTTTCATGGGAAAGTGCTACTACTTTAGACTTAGATGTTGTACCTGATGTAAATAACATAATATTCATTTCTTTTGGATTGATTTTTGTATTTAAAAACTCTTTGTTTCCTTTTTCTATTAGTTTTTTACCTGCCTGTATTAATTCTTTTTGCGAGTATATTCCTTCTCCATGTTCATCACTGTCCATAGAAATTAAATGTTTTAATTTATTTTTTTCACTATATCTAATATTTTGGATTATTTCTGAATATTTTTTTGTATAAAATATTGCTTCTATGTCAGATCTCTCTATCAATAATTCTAGCTCATTTGCAGGCAGTGATTTATCTAATGGAACAACAATTCCTGTTCCACATACAATTGATAAATATGCTATTTCCCATTCATATCTATTTTCTCCAATAACTGCAATTCGTTTTCCCTTTAATCCTAAATTTATTAATGCTGTTCCTAAATTATTTACCATATCTCGCACTTCTTTATGTGAAAAAATTTGATATTTCCCTTCTTCTACTTTTATTTTATATGCTGGTCTATCTCCATATAATTTTCCTGTTTTATTTAACATATCTTTTAAATCATTAATTTTTAAATAATCGTATATTCTCTTACTCATATTTTCTCCTATTATTTCTAAATTTTACATCATACTTATACCATAATAATACATTAATATCTTTAGACTGATTGGTCAGTATAATATATTTTCAGTGTTTTTTTGATTAATTATTAACTAAATATTTAGCCTAAACGCAAAAAATGGTTAACTACTTATTTGTAATTAACCATATACTTTTTTATATTTAAAATAATATTTTCTAAAACACTAATTATATAAGATACTTCTCATGTAATCATCAGTGGCTTTTATTCCTTTTGCTTTTAATTCTTTTCTCATTTCTTTTGCTTTAGCAGATTCATATTCTCAAGTCCTCGTATCTAACCATTCAAATTCGCGTACCCTGTCGTTCTTCATTAAAACAGCTATGATATCAAGGTTTTCAGGGTCTTTTATCTTCTTCTTTGCTTATTTTTCAGTATTTTCTGTAATCTTATGTAATTGTTCATACATAAGGTTTTCGAGTTCTTGCGGTTATAATATATAACCTCCTTAAAACTTTTCAAATTATATCATAAAATTTAATCTTTTTCTATAAAATTACAGAAAAAAGAGAGATAAATTCTCTTTAAAGTATCTCTCCCTTTCTTCTTTTTATATATTGAATTAAATAATTGTATTCATCTTCATATTTAAACTTAACTTTAATTTTCTTATCTTCATAAACATATATATCATCTATTAGTCCATCTATAAGTTCTCTTGATAATGAATTTACATTCTGATATTTTTCAAAATATTCAATCCATTCTCCAGAGGTACTCATTTTGTCTAAATTCTGTAATTCTTTATAGTTTTCTTCAATATATGCTTCATTTTTCCTTATTTGTCTTCCATATTCTTGGGTGTAGTCATTATATTCCTTTTCTGTAATAATGCCTAATTTCCAATCCTCGTAAGCCTCTTTTCTTAATTTTCTTTTAATATTCAATGTTTCTTCACATTTATTGATATTTTCTAGCAAATAGCTTCTGCGATTATCATTAAATGTTTTACTATCTATTTTTCCTTTTATTCTTTTCATATCCATTATAAGTCCAATTTGAACTTTTATACTTTCTAAAACTGCTTTTTCTAATTCATCATTTTTTATACTGTGCTTTGTACAAATTTCTCCACCAGACCTCATATATGCAGAACACATATAATGATAATAATTTCGAGGTTGTCCTTTATATTTTCCTGGTATCTTTTTACTCATTGCCCTTTGACAATCTCCACATTTAATATGTCCTGCAAATATAGATATTTTTCCATCTGTATTCATTCTTGTATCTCTGTCTAGTATTGCTTTTTGAACTTTATCAAATGTATCTCTATCTATAATTGCATCATGTGTATCTTTTACAATAATCCATTCTTCTTGTGGTACTAATACTCTTTTATGTATTTTATAACTAATTAGTTTTCCTTTGTTTTGAACTAAATCTCCACAATACATTTGATTTCGTAAAATATCTCTAATTGTTGTTGAACACCAAGAATATGTAACTTTATCGGTATTATTCTTAAATGGTGTTTTCATTTTTAAATCTATTGCTCTATGTCCTGTTGGATTCAGTATTCCTAATTCATTTAATTTCTTTGATATTGCTGTTCTTCCATATCCATTTAAAGTAAGTTCATATATCATTCTAACAACTTTTGCTGCTTCTTCATCAATAATTAAATGGTGTACATCATCTGGATCTTTGATATATCCATAAGGTGCATAAGAGCCAACATATTCTCCTTTTTTCATTTTTACATTTAATACTGCCTTTATCTTATTTGATATATCTCGACAATATTCATCATTTATTAAATTTTTAAAAGGTACAATAATGCTATTAACTGATTCAGGATTTTTTATGCTATCTATTTGGTCATTAACTGCAATAAATCTTATATTATATAAAGGAAATACTTTTTCAATATAATTTCCAACTTCAATATAGTTTCTTCCTAATCTTGATAAATCTTTTACAATAACAGTATTAAATTTCTTTTCATATAAGTCTTCTAACAATTTTTCAAATCCTGGTCTATTAAAAGTAGTTCCAGAAAATCCATCGTCTGTATAATAATCATATATTTCAATATCTGAATTATCTTTTAAAAATTGATTTAATAACATTCTTTGATTTGTTATACTGTTACTTTCTTCTTTATCTCCATCTTCTACTGATAGTCTTATATATATTGCTGCTTTATATTGATAACTTTTCACATTATCTTTTTCTTCTTTATTATATTTACTTTGTCTAGGCATTAGTATTTCCCCCTTCCTTTACAATTTTCAAATAATCCATTGCTAATTTAAAAGCATCTTCATATTTAAATACTAATTTAATTTTTCTACCATCATTATTGATATAAATTTTTTCTATTAAGTCATTTAACATTTCTTTTGTAATCTTCCTTTGATTTTTATATTTCATTAAAGTATCTACCCAGTTATTTTTAGAAACATTCTTATAATTTAATCTTGCCCCCATTAACTTTGCTTTTTCTTTTTTAATTTTTTCCTTTATATTTTCTTCCTCTTTAACATTCTCTCTGATAAAAGCAATATATTCTTGCTCGTCAATTTCCATATCTCTGAATTTTGTGAAATATTTTGTTCTTTCTTTATCAAGTCTTTCTAATTTATTTTTTAAATTATCAACATTCTCTTTTATTTTGTCTGCATATTCTTTATTTTCTTTAACAGATAATCTTGCATTTTCAAATCCATTTAGTAAATCTATATGATATTTAATACTTCTAAAAATACATATTTTTAACTTGTCCACATCTATTACATAAGGTTTATCATTTTGATTATTGCATTCTTTACATTCCAATACATATTTTTCAATTCCAGTATCATTTATCATACTTTTTTCTTTTATAGTTGCTACTAATGGCTTATTACAATTACTACAAAATACAATTCCATCAAATATAGAAATATTTTCTATTCTTCTGTTCCAATTAAATTTTCTATCTTTTCTTATTTTTTGTATATAAAAAAATCTTTCCTTTTCTATAATTGGTTCATGTGCATTTTCAATTATAATGTAATCTTCTACATCATTTTTTAGTCTCTTATGTACTTTATAACTGATTCCTCTTGTTTTATTTTGAACTAAATCCCCACAATAAACTCTATTATCTAATATCTTTCCGACAATACTTGCTGTCCATTGTTTTGCAACTTTACTACTTGATGATGTAATTTTTAAAATCTTACAGTTATATTCGCTTGGTGTTAATACATTTTTTTCATTTAATTCTTTAGTAATTAATACATTACCAATTCCAGATTCGCATAAATCAAATATTCTTCTTACAACACTTGCTGAAGCCTCATCTACTATTAGCTTGTGTTTATTATTTTCATCTCTTATATAGCCAAAAGGTGGTATTCCCCCTATATATTTTCCCTCTTTTTTCATAACCTCAAATGTCTTTATCAATTTGTCTGATACATCTTTGCAATACATTTCATTCATTATATTTTTTAAAGGAAAAATAATATCATCTACTGACTTTTTATCTTTATAACTATCTATCTTTTCACAAACAGATATAAATCTTATATTATCTTTCATAAATGAATTTATCTTATTTCCAACTTCAATATAGTTTCTACCAAAACGAGATAAATCTTTTACTATAACTGTATTTACTATTTCTTTTTCTATATCTTTCATCATTTTTTTGAAAGCAGGTCTATCAAAAGTTGTTCCAGAAAATCCATCATCAATACAATATTCTTTAAAATTCAATTCTTTATCTTGTTCTAAATACATATTTAAAAGTTCTTTCTGATTGATAACACTATTACTCTCTGCTTTATCTCCATCTTGAACTGATAATCTAATATATACAGCAACATTCCATACTTTTGATTTATTTATTTCAATATCATATTTACTTTTTCTACCTCTTTTCATTTTACAAAACCTCCTACACCGAAATAGTAACACAGCTTCTTTTATTATCCTAATTTACAAAAAAACAACACCTTTAAAATTTACACATTTGACATTTCTCTCATCTTGTATTCATTTATTAAAGTGGCGTCTATGCACTCCATTGGAGAAATATTGGAATCCTCTGAAAACTCCATTTCTACTATTACATTGCCGACTTTAATTGCATAGGGATTTTTAATCTTTTGAAAGAAATTAAATATTCTTGCTTCTAATGGTGTATTAGAATCTATACTAATATTGTCAATTTTATCTATTTGCCTATTTTCAATATCTGCTTGTAAATTTTCTTTACTTTTCTTTAGTTTGTATTCTAATTTTTTAATTTCCTCCATACCTTTTCCTTTCAAAAAGATGCTAGTTATAATAACTAACATCTTTCATTGTTATTTTATTTTTCATATTTGTTAATTAAATATTCTGCCATTCCAACTACTCCCTCTTTTGCATATAAAGTTTGTAGTGGATCTATGCACATTTTTAAATTTCTCATATTTATTTCATTTGCTGAATTCATTAAATTATGTAGTGCGATTTCTGCATAAGCACTTACTTGTTCCCATGTATAAAGTTCTTTACCCATTTAAAAAACCTCCTAATTTTTATTTTTCTAATTTTTTTCTTTCTTATTTGTTCTTTTTCATAATCTCTCCAGTATTTAGCTTCTTCTTCTAATTCATAAGCTCTTTCTTGTTCTGACTTACTTTTACTTCCACCTATAATTATTAAAATCATAGGTAGTCCCATTAAAAAGAATAATATTATAATCATTGAAATAATATCTAACATTTTAGCCTCCATTTTAATAGTTAAATTATTTTAACTTTAATTGTTCCATTCATTTATTAGATTGCTATTGTTTCTAGCAACATTGGTTATCTACCACCCAGAACTCTGGTTTGTACTCATTGCGTGGGACGCACCATTATAGAAATATTATGGTCTATTCCTATAACTTTACGCTCATTCTATGACTATACAAAAGTATCCAAACTACTTCATAATAAGATAACATTCTTATTAGATATCTAAATAGTTGCTAACCCACCTAGAATGTAGCTCTTGTCGTTCTAATAAAATCTATTCAATTTTCAATGTGCATACCATAGTAGAAGTTTTTTACCCTTCTACTATGAACAGCACAAAAAAATCGAAAAAGTGGACATCAAATTTCAAATTTTTTATAAATTTTTTTATCTCGTATCAATTCAATAGAATATGTAATCAATTCACTCTTTAAATCTTCATCAATTTCCCCATTATCATCTTTAGAATTACTATTTATAAGTTTCATTATTTTATCTAATACCATTACTAATGCTGTGTCATCATATACAGCTTGTCTTAATAATTTATAAAACCCTGTATTATATTGCATTTTTTCATTCCTCCATAACCTCTTTTAATTTCTTTAAGGCTCTAGTTCGCCTTTTCTTTAAAGTTTCTATATTTTCTTTTGTAATTTCAGATATTTCTTTGTAGCTTAATCCTTGTGTATATAATAATTTTAATAATTTAATTTCATTATTATTTAAAACTCCCATATTTGATATATCTTCATTTATAATATCTTTTGAATCCTGACATTCAATTTCTTTTAATTCAACTTCATAATCTCTCATTCTTTCATAATCTCTAAAATAATTTAATCTAATGTGATAAAGAGCTTTTTGCATATAGTTTATAAATTTTGCTAATACAATATCATCTTCTAATTCTTCATTAGACATAATAAAAGACCTCCTATTACTCAAATCTCAAACAATTTGAGTAACAGGAGGTCCTCTACATTTTGTATATAAAAATGTTAAAAGAGCAGAAATGTCTATAATCTTTTTTCTACTCTTTACAAAATATGAAATTCTTTTGACTCCATTCAAGACAATTCTCAAATCTACACACCTCTAAATGCGTAGATTTTTAGAACATAAGCATAAACATTTCTATAAAGCTACGCTAAAAAATCTCAATAATTTTTTTCTTTCAGTATGTTTATGCTTAATAAGTACATAGAATGGAATTGTTTTATATATAAAAACAAAAAAGCACACAAATAACCATTAACGGTTAATGTATGCTTTCTAAATTATTTTTATATATTAAATAAAAATCCATCTTATCCCTCCCTGATTTTCAAAAACATCATTGGTAATCTGACGGATTTTTCATTTGTTTTAATTTTATCGACATAGTATCACAATTTTTTCAATAAATTCGAAATATTATATGAAATGCAGGATTTATTATACAAAAAGCCGATTTTTGTTTTTTATATGTATTTTCTTGCTAAATATATCACATTATATTTGCAAAATTTGTCGAACCTTGCGAATAAACAAATTTTCAAGCGCATAATAGTCTATTTCCCCTAGAAATATAATATTTACCCTAGTAAGTGAAATAATAGTATAGGGGAAAAAACAATGATAATTAAAAATTTTAAAAATAGTAGAGAAAATATTGATATAAAACAAAAAGATATTGCAGAGTTCTTTAATTTGAACTTTACTACAATATCTGGATGGGAAACAGGAAAAGATACTATCCCATTAAGAAGATTAATTGAATATGCAAGTCATTATAATTTTAGTCTTGATTACCTTTTTGGTATAACAAATAGAAATGATGAATCATATTTGCCATTAGAAATAAATATGGATTTAATATCAAAAAATCTTCGCATACTTCGTAAAAGAAATGCTATGACGCAAGAAGAAGTTGCAAAGAAAATCAATACATCACAAGCGAATTATGCACACTACGAAAATTCTCAAAACTTAATACCAACAATTTTTTTGTATAATTTAACACTTGTCTATAAACCTTTTTCAATAGATAAGTTACTAGGTAGAAAAAAGCAATAAGTTTATGCTGACTTATTGCTTTTAATTTTTGTAAATTCTAAATCTTTAAATAACTTTGGTAATGTTTGCATTACTTTTTCTTGTGTTAAAAGCTTTACCATATATTCATCAAATCCATAACCATTAACAAACATATCTCTTTTGCCATCTGAAACAGTTAAAACAATAACAGGAATATTAAAATTGTCTAATTCTCTTAATCTCATAAGAGTTTCTGGTCCATCACAATGACCAGTATTGTAAATGTTATTACTTATAATTAAATCATATTTTTCATTGTTTTTTATTCTTTCAATTATTTCAATACCTAACTTAGCAATAGTTACATTTAGCCCCATACTTTCTAGTACAGATGTTGTATTTGATACAGAGGCTTTATTATAATCTCCTACTAATATTTTTAATTCTTTATTTGATTTATATTTTGTTTTCGTATCAACTATTGAAACGATATTTTTTCTGACTTCATTTTCCCATTCTCCTATCTTTATTATAGGCTGTTCATCATAATTAAGCTCTCCATATTCTTTCTTTATTGCTCTAATTTTTTTGCTAAATCTATCAGAATTTTCTTGTTTTTTATTATTCCCTTTTTCAAATTCTTTATCTTCTTTTATTCCCAAAAAGATAACTGCTCCTATTAAAATAATCATAAATACTAATATAAATATTGATTCCATTATATATCCTTTTCCTTATATGCTATTTTCCCAAGTTGTTTTTTATAAAAAAAAGCAGTTCCACTTTCAACAAATATATACTGCCCCTTTTCCATAATCATTGTACATCAATAATTATATCATTTGTATTATTTAAAGTCAACGGATATCCGTGTATATTTTCTTTCCTTTTCTTATAAAATATTATACTAGAAAGCGAGGGATTGAAAATGCTATTTAAAAGAGCTTTAAGTCGAAGAATTGGAGAATTATGTGCTGATAGAAATATAACAATAAATAAATTAGCTGAAACTTCCACTATTCCTCCATCAACATTAAGAGATATAGTTAATTGCAAAGTTGAAAATCCAAGTTCTATGGTAATATATCAAATTTGTAAAACATTAAAAATCTCGCTAAAAGAGTTTTATGATTCTAAATTATTTGAGGATTTAGATGATTAAAAGGTTGTCTATTTCAAGACAACCTTTTAATTTATTGTCAAATATTCTTATGTATTGCAAATTATAACATTTTTTTATTTTTCTCTTCAATAGATTATGTTTTTATTATTATATAAATAAAATGAGAGAGTACAACTCCCTCAAAATAATTACACAATTAAAATACAATTTTAGTTTTTAAATATCAACATGTAACAGTTTTAATTTTAATAAACTCTTGCTCCAAAAGGTGCTAATGAAAGTTTAGCGATTTTGAAAAATTGAAGACCAAACGGAATACCCACTATTGTTATACACCATAGACAGCCAAAAATTAAATTTTCTAGTGCCATTGGTATTCCAAAGAAGATAATCCATATTACATTAGCCAACAAAGAAGGTACTCCTCCTCCATATTCAATTTCTTTTCCAAATGGTGCAAATGACATAGTTGCAAATTTGAAACATTGTTTACCATAAGGAATTCCAATTATTGTTATGCACCATAGTATTCCAGATAAAAGCCAAGAAAGTCCACTTAGAAAACCTCCAAAGATAAACCATAATACATTTCCTAAAAAGCTCATAATTCATTCTCCTTTTCATTTTACTAACATTATATTATTTTGTGCATTTTTTTCTACTTCAGTTACTTAACTTTTGTAATTATAATATTTATTAGTATATTTATCAACTAATAACAACTTTAATTATTGTTCTGCAATAATATTTCATTTGCTTCATCTTGTGTCAAACACTTATACTTAACCATTTTATCTATGACTTGTCTTTGCCTTTGCTTTGCTAGGTCTGGATTTTTTGTTGGTGCATATACAGATGGAGCATTTGGAATACCTGCTAATAAAATACATTCGTAGTCAGTCATTTCATTTAACTCTTTATTGAAATATCCTCTACATGCTTCTTTTGGTGTATAATAGCCATCTCCAAAATAACTTGTATTCAAATATAACTCTAATATCTCATCTTTATCACAATTCTTTTCTATTTCAAATGCCATAAATACTTCAGCAATTTTTCTCTCTATTTTCTTTTCTTGCGTAAAATAGATGTTTTTGGCTAGTTGTTGAGTTATTGTACTTCCTCCTTCAACAAAACTCATTGCTTTTATATCATTAAAAGCTGCTCTACATATTGCTATTATATCAATCCCATTATGTTTATAGAATCTGTGATCCTCAACAGCTATTACTGCATTTTTATACATTTGTGGTAATTCTGAAAAATTTGTATAATTTTCTTTGCTTTTAATCTCTGCAATTTTATCTTCTACACTTATTTGCTCAATTGCTTGTTTATACATATCATATCCATTACCTACAAATAACAATCCTATACTTATTGAAACTAATACTACTATAAAAATTATTTTTTTAAATATTTTCATCATTACCACCTCTTTCTTTCGATTCATACTACATCTATTACTATATCTAATGTTAATTATACTATATTAAAATGACAAGTAAGTGACTTTATCATCTTTTTTACTGTTCTTCTTTTATAATATTTTTACTACCCCAGTATGTAGCTAAGAAATACATGCCATAAATCACTCCAATAATCACTACTGTTGCAATAGCAGAAGGTAATAATTGTTCCGTACTTGCTAAACCTGACATCATTGAAAGTGCAAATTGTATTCCAAATATAGAATGTATAATTGCTAAAATAAGTGGTAATATGAAAAATATTCCTATTTGTCTAAATAGTGCTTGATTTATCATTTTTTCATCACAGCCTATTTTTCTTAAAATAATATATCTTTGCCTATTATCTGAACTTTCTGTTAATTGTTTTAGTGCTAAAATAGCTGAACTTGCAATTAAAAATATTATACCTAAGTAAATTGCTATAAACACTACCAATGTTGCTATTCCTACACTTGATTCTATAATAGCAATTTTTGTCATTCCATCTATTTCAAGTCCATTATCTGCTAAATTTTGTATAAGTCCTGAATTACTACTTGTAAAAATTGCTTCTATTTTTTCTTTTTCTTCATCTGTATTTGCGTTGTAATTTGCTACTAACAATGTTTGTTCTTTTTGTTCTTCTTTTAAATTACAGCTATCTGGTACTAATATAATTCCTGTATTTATATGGCTTGTTGACATCATAATATATCCAGACTTACATTCATTATATTTAGAAACATATTCTTTTCCATTTATTACAAGTGTATTTTCATTTTTTAATACCATATTTCTCAAATTTTTTATAACATCAAAATCACAAAGAACTATATATTCATTATCTTTTAATTCATATTCTTCTTGTCCATATAATCTTGCTATTTTATTGTAGTCTGAAACTTTTACAAATTGTTCTGCTGTTTCATATCTTAACATAGGATATGTGGCTTTTACCTCATCAATATTATTTTTAAAAAATGTTCTCCAAGTTATGCTATTATCTGCATATATTGGTATTTCTACTACATCTTTTAATAGATTCATATCAAATCCATTTTGTATTAATGTATGTTCTATTGTTCTTGTAGAATCCTCTCTAGCCTCTTTTGTATAAATTTTTTCTATTCCATATATTGTTGCTTTTTCTGGTAAATTTGCTGTTTTGTATAAATTAATATCTACTGGTGTCATTTCTTTTAAATCTTGTTGCATTGTGTTTCTTAAAGATAAACTAGATGATAATACTGAAATTGTCATAAATAGCATTAAACATATTACACTCATACTAACTACAGTTGTATTAATTTTATTGTTTAATTGTCTTAGCACAAACATGTTCGTTCCTTTTAAATACGTTTTTTTCATTGATTGTACTAATCTTAATATAAACCCTGATAAAGACCAAAATACTCCAATTGTTCCAACTATTCCCATTAATATTGGTGGCAATATTTTATCGGCTGTATCAAGTGTTTGTACCCCTGCTGTTACTTTCCAATAGCTATATGCTAATATTCCTGCTGACATCAAAAATACTAATATTGAAATAATTGGATTTTTTAATTTAATAGTTTCGTTTTTCTTAATTGCTGTAAGTAAATTTATTAATTTATATCTTGAAATTGTGATTGTGTTAAAAAACATTACTGCAAGATACATTACTGCAAAATATATACAAGTTTTTATACATGCACCTTTTGAAAATGCAAATTCAAATTTTGTCATATTGGCTTCAAATAATTTTGCAACTAATACTGACATGAATTGTGATGCAAATATTCCGATTACAAGTCCTGCTATTAGTGATAATATTCCTACTAATATTGTTTCAAATAAAATTATTTTTGATATTTGTCTTTTTCCCATTCCAAGTGTCATATATATTCCAAACTCTTTTTTTCTTCGATTTATTAAGAAATTATTTGCATATACTATTAAAAGTCCTAATATTACTGCAACAAATACTGATACAAATTCTAACATTCTAATCATTATTGTTATAATATCTCTTTGAGATTGTGATACTTGTAACATGGCTTGTTGACTATCTAAAGAGTTAAACATATAAAATATTGCTACTCCTAAAACTAATGTTATAAAATATATGCTATAGTCTTTAAAACTTTTTTTCATATTTTTAAATGATAGTTTAAATAACATCTCCAAGCTCACCTCCAAGTAAAGTCTGAACTTCTATTATTTTTTCAAAGAATTGTTTTCTTGTGTCATTTCCTTTTGTTAATTCATTAAAGATTTTCCCATCCTTTATAAATAAAATTCTATTTGCATAACTTGCTGTAAAAGAATCGTGTGTAACCATTAAAATTGTTGCATTTAATTTTTGATTTAATGCTTCAAAACTTTCCAATAATTGTTTTGCTGATTTTGAATCTAAAGCTCCTGTTGGTTCATCTGCTAATACTAACTCAGGATTTGTAATAATCGCTCTTGCTGATGCTACTCTTTGTTTTTGCCCTCCAGATATTTGATATGGATATTTGTTTAATATTTCTGTTATATTTAATTTTTGTGCAACTTCTTTAACTCTTCTATTAATTTCATGTGCATTTACTTTTTGAATTGTTAGTGCTAAAGCTATATTTTCATAAGCTGTTAAAGTGTCTAATAAGTTAAAATCTTGAAAGATAAATCCTAATTCTTCTCTTCTAAATTTATTTAACTTATTGCCTTTTAATTTTGTAATATCCTGCCCTTTAACTATTATTTTTCCTGCTGTAACTCTGTCTATTGTTGAAATACAATTTAATAGTGTTGTTTTTCCGAGATCCGCTTGCTCCCATTATTCCAACAAATTCTCCTTTTTGTACATTAAAGCTAATATTGTCAATCGCTTTTGTTAAGTTTGATTTGTTTCCATAGTATTTTTCAATGTTTTTTACCTCTAATACATTTTCCATTCCAAAAACTCCTTCCTTGTTTTGTTATATCTATATTATCATATTTTTTATTTTCCAAACATCGATTTACCTTACAATAACCTTACATTTTTGTAAGGTTAGAAAAAGCTAGCACAATGTCTAGCTTTTAATCTATATTATTATTTAATTCAATAGCAAATTCAATATATTCGCCATCATTTTTCGCCATTATTTTTCCTTTATGCAATTCAATGATTTCTTTTGCTATTGCTAATCCTAATCCTGTTCCACCTGTACTGCTTTGTCTTGCCTCATCTGCTCGATAGAATTTATCAAATAATTTTTCTAACTTATATTCAGGAATTGCATCTCCTTTATTTCTAAAAACAATCTTAATTTTTTCGTTTTCTTCATTAATTTTTATTTCTATATTTGTATTTTCATAACTATAATTGATTGCATTTTTTAGTAGATTACCAAATGCTCTGGCTAGTTTATCTCCATCACCTTCATAATATAAGTGTTCAGGTTTTGTAATTTTACATTTTAAATTTCGTTCCTGTAACATAGGATAACACTCATCAACTAACTGCTCTATTAGAAATGGAATATCCAATTTTTGTTTACTTATAGGCATATCTTGTATATTATATCTAGTTATTTCAAAAAATTGATTTGTTAACTCTTCAACTCTTAATGCTTTATCTAATGCTATCTTGATGTATTTTTCTTGCGATTGTTTTGAAATATCTTTTTCATCTGTTAATAAATTCAAATATCCTATTACTGATGTTAAAGGTGTCTTTAAATCGTGAGCCATATACATTATCAAATCGTTCTTTTTGTTTTCTGCTTCTCTTGCTGCATTTTGACTATTTATTAAATCTAATCTTATTTTGTTCAATTTATTTTCTAACAAAATTAAATCATTTGATAATTTTATTTCTTTATCTGGTTCTTTTATAATTTTATCTACTGACTTCATAATTTCTAACATTTTTTGACTCATATTTCTTGTAACAATAAAAGTAATACCTATAAAAATAATCATATAAAATATGACCATCATAATAGTTTTATTTCGTACAAAAAATAGATATAAACTTCTATTAAAACTCGATACTTCATTTGCTATTGTATCATTATAAAATCCATCTACAATCAATGAAAATATTAGTATCACAACAAAAGTATAGCCTAGAATTTTTAAAATGCTTTTAGTTGCTATATTATTCTTCAATTTAGTTATTTCTCTGTAATCATTCAATTTTATAACCCACTCCCCATACTGTTTTTATATATTTAGGATTTTTGGTATCTTCTTTTAATTTTTCTCTAATCCTTCTAATATGTACCATTACAGTATTATTATTATCTAAATATTTTTCTTTCCATACTTTTTCAAATAGTTCTTCTGAACTAACAACCTCACCTTTTTTGCTTGCAAGATAAAGTAAAATATCAAATTCTATTGGAGTTAAATCGATTTCTTTATCATACAATAAACATTTATGCTGTTCTTTGCATATTTCCAAACCATCAATATATATCTTTTCCTCATCAGTTTTATAATTGTTGTATTGTTTATATCTTCTTATTGCTGATTTGACTCTGGCAACTAATTCGAGAGAATTAAATGGTTTTGTGATGTAGTCATCTGCACCTAATGTTAATCCTGTAATTTTATCTTGATTTTCAATTTTTGCTGTTAGCATTATAATTGGAAAGTTTAGTTTTTTATTTCTAATATATTGACATATTTCAAATCCGTTTTTTCCTTTTATCATTACATCTAATATTGCACAATCTAATTTAACTGTATCTATACATTTTATTGCATCATCTGAATCGTAAAATTTATATATATTATAATTTTCATTTTTCAAATAAACTTCTACTAAATCTGCAATTTCTTTTTCATCATCTAATATCAAAACATTCATCATATTCCTTCTTTCCCTTGAATTATAACATATATTTTGCTTTTTTTCATCTGTTTCTTCATTTCGTAAGAAAAAGTTAAGATTTATTTAAGTATTTTTTAAAACTTATTTTTCTTTATTCTTGTATAATAAAGACAAGTTACAAGGAGGAGAAAAAATGAAACAAAAAAAGAAAAAATTAAACATACAAAAAATATTATTTTTTATACTATTTATAATTTCAGCAGTATATTGTATTAATAGATATACTGTTAATACAAATATAAACCAATCATTATTACCTAATAGTATTAATAATTCAAACTATAAAATTATAAAACAAGATACCAATAAAAATTATTCTGGAATAGGTCAAGAAAAGATTAATAATAAAGATGGATACTTTACAACATTTACAACGAAAGAGAAAAATAAAAGAACATATATCGAATATAAACAAAATGGTAATTCTTCTTGGTCTAATTCGGAATATTGGAATGGTACTATGGCTGAAAACGGATGTGGAATAACTGTAATGTCAATTATTTTAAGTGGTTACAATAAAAATTATACTCCAGAAGATCTTAGGCAAAAATATTATCCAGTATTAAATTATGATAATCTGTCTAAAGAATTATCTTCTGTTTATGGAATTGATAATTCAGACTTTTATTATGATTCTACTCATTTATCAAATAAAAATATAATAAATCATTTAAAAACTGACCGCCCTATTATCATTTGTGTATGGAATAAACCAACTGACAACAGGTGGACTACTGCCTCTCATTATATGGCTTTACTTGCTACTGATGGTAAAAATATGGTTTATGTTTCTAACCCTAATGGATTAGAAAATAATAGCAAAAGTTCTGGTTGGTATAATATTAATGAAATAACGCCTTATTTAGCCAAAGCATTATATATTGAAGAATATTAAAATTAGAGAGTTCAAATTTGAACTCTCCTTTTGATATAATCAAAATGTTTCGCTTATAAAACTACTTTTAGGAAATACAATCTTCACTTCTGTTCCAACATCTTTTTCCGAATTTAGCTCTAAACCTAATCCTAGTTTATTACATAATTTCTTACACAAATATAATCCAATTCCTGTAGCTTTTTGTCCTCTTTTTCTTCCATTTTCTCCAGTAAATCCTTTTTCAAATACTCTAGTAATTTCTCCTTTTCTAATTCCAATTCCATTGTCTTTTATGTATAAAATCGTATTCTCTTTTTTAATTTCTGAATAAATTTCAATTTTCTTACTATCTTCCTTACTGTATTTTACTGCATTTTGTATAATTTGACTTAAAATAAACATACACCATTTATGATCCGTATAAACAATTGTATTTATATCATGTGCATCTATGTTTATTTTATTTTGAATAAGATTTCTTTTATTTTTTATAATAGAAGAATTTACAATTTCTTTTAAATTCACTTTCTTTATGTAATAATCTTTTTCGACTGTATTACTTCTAGCATAAAAAAGAGCTTGTTCAATATAGTTTTCTATTTTGTCTAATTCCTCATTGATACTTTCTGTTACTTCTGACTTATTGTTTTCTATTATCATCTTTCCTGCTGCTATTGGTAATTTTATTTCATGTATCCATAGTTCTATATACTCTTTATAATCTTCTTGCAAATATTTATATTTATCTACATTCTCCAACATTGACTTTCCTGTTTCTTGTACTATCTCTTTCAAGATTTTTCCCTCTTCAAAACCAGGATTTCCTGTTATTTCTGCAATTAGATATTTTTCACTTAATTCCATCATACTTTCTTTTAAATTGTTATAGTAATTTTTCTTTTTATAGTATTCTATAAAAAAGTATATTAAAAATAATATAATAGGAGCTAGTCCAACATAGATTCTAACAAATATTGCTATTTCTGATGGCAATAGCAATATTTGAGAGGTTATACTTGCAAATAAAATTAATATGATATATGTAATTCTATCTTTCAAAAAACTTTTAAAACTCATTTTAATATATATCCCTGTCCTCTCTTAGTTTCAATAGAATCTTTTATTCCTAATTCTTCTAATTTACCTCTTAATCTAGTCATATTTACTGTTAAAGTATTATCATCTATAAAGTTCTCACTTTCCCATAAATAATTCATAATTTCTTCTCTTGTTACTATTTTACCTTGATTTAATACTAGATAATGTAATATTTTTAATTCATTTTTTGTAAGTTCTATCTTTTTATTTTCTGTTTCTATCATACTTTTAGATACATTTAAAATAAATCCATTACACTTTATTTTTTCTTGGCTCTTATCTGCATTTTGATTTCTCTTTAAAAGTCCTGTAATTTTTGCTAGTAGAATTTGAATATTGAATGGTTTTGTTACATATTGATCTGCTCCATAATTTAGACTTATTAATTCATCCATTTCATTATCTCTACTTGTTACCATTATTATTGGTACATTTGATGTTTTTCTTATTTCCTTACATATAAATTCTCCATCTGTATATGGCAAATTTATATCTAGTAATATTAAATCTGCATTTTCTTTTAAAATATCTTCTACTGCATTATCAAACTTTTGTAATATTACTGCATCATATCCATTTTTATCTAAAAAGATTTTTAATTCTTTACTTAGTTTTTCATCATCTTCTACTATTAGTATTTTTGACATTGTTTCATCACCAATTCTATTATAGCATACTTTTTAAGATTTGCACCTTACATTTTTGTAAGATTAGAAAAAGACTATCGTGTGATAGTCCTATTTCATTCAATTTGTAATCTAAATAGTTTGTTCCAAATAATTTTAATTTTTCTTTCTAGTTAAAAAAATTCCAACAACTAATCCTATAAATATGATTGGTGCTATTCTAATAAATAGCCATTCAATAGAATGAAAAGCAACTCCTAAAACAGCATTTTCAGGATTACTATAATCCCAATTTAAGTATGGACTATTTAATAAAATTAAGGATATAAAAACAATTATTATAATTATACATAATGAGATTAAAAACCAATGAACGATTTTTCTTTTCTCATTCTTTCTTTGTGATAATTGTAAGTTTATTATCTCCAATTTTTCAGAAATTGCTTTCAAATCATCTACTTTAGATTCAGAAATATTTTCTCCAAGTAATTTGCTTACAGGTGTTTCAAGAATTTCTGATATTGAGATTAACATTTCTGCATCAGGTACTGACAAACCTTGTTCCCATTTAGAAATTGTTTGTCTAACTACATTTAATTTTATGGCAAGTTCTTCTTGCGAAAGTCCTTTTGATTTTCTTATTGATTTAATGTTTTCTTTTAACATTTTACACCAACTCCTTTCTTTACAAATATTATATAAAGAACTGTCCGTTGCTACAAGCAATGAGTTTTAACATTTAATCTATATTACTACAAATTACTATATACATGTAAGTTGTCGTTATAATTAACATGATTTTTTCTCAATTTTACTCAAATAAAAAGCATATATTTTATTGTTTGCTACATTCATGAGTTTAGCTAATATTATACTTAATCCGATTACTAGAATAGCATATATATAATCGATTCTACAATAATAGCAAGAATTTCTCAATAAATACATAACTAATCCATGATATAAATAAATTTCAAAAGATATATTTCCCAAAAAAGTAAATACCTTATCATTTAATCTTACTTTTTCTAATATATTAAACAACATAAAAAGTAACACTATACAAATAATGTTCATATTTATAACAGGAATAGGTTGCCTCATTATATCATCTGCTAGGTCTGTATTGTTTATTATATCCATAGCAGCATATTCACTTGTGAAAAATTGAAATCCTATTATTACAAATAATATAATTAAAAGTATTATTGCATATCTAATTATTTTATTTTTGTCTTTTAATGTTATGGTATATCTTTCTTTATAACTTGCCCAAAATATACCTATAAAAAATGCAAAGCAAGAATTAACCCACCAATTATTAAAACCTAAAACATTATTGACAACTATGCAATATAAGATAGTTCCACCAAATACTGCAATATTTATCATTTTCTTCTTTTTTAAAAACTTAGCTGACAAGTAAAAGACTACATATAAAATAATAATTGCTAACACATACCACGAAAATCTTACAATTGGTTCTCCCTCAACTAAAGAATTAAAAATTTTTCTAGGGGTTAATTGTCTAGTTAATAGATATGCTAAACCAGTAAACATAATTGCTATTATATATGGTATAACTATTTTCATTATTCTTTTATTCAAAAAGTCTTTTATGTAACTTTCTTTTTTTAAATAGCTTGTCATTAATCCATATCCCGAATAAAAGAAAAATGCTGAAACCGCAATAATTCCTATTATCGTAAGTATTTTAAATAGAATTACATCTTTTATATAGATAGACAAGTGGTGCATTATTATCAATATTGCCAATAATCCCTTTATTTTATTACTATTATATTTATCCAATACATCATTATTTGAATTGAAAATAGATTTTCTTTTTATTATTGGGCATATAACTCCTATTAAAAATATTATATCTAATATGTTAATGTTAAATATTGCTACATCATTTGATAGTGGATAAATACTGTCTGATTTTATTGTTGGTAACATATAATTTGTTCTCCTATTACTACTGATAAACATATATTAAAGTAAGCGATAATTTACTATTTTATATCCAAATTTTATCATAAATTGTTTAATTTTTCTATAATTTTAATATTTTTTGTTGTTTTCGACAAATTTCAGCATCATATTTTATGTGAATTTGCTGTAATGTACACAAAGGAGATGATTTTTATGAAAAATTTTTAAAATAAATTTTTATTATGCAAAAATTTTATAAGTTTTTGTTGATAATATATCCATACTTGCCTCCAACTATTAAATAATTCTTTTAATCTTTCTAATAAAGTTTCTTTCTTAAATTGATTTCTAATTGTAATTTCATTAAATACAAAATAACAGGTAAATCACTACCTGTTATTTTTTCTAATTATACTTAAATTACATCATTTATATTCATTTCTGTTGCTCCAATATACACATCTCTGTTTCCATCTAAAGTATGGCATTTTATAATTGTATAATCACTATACTGATAAATCATACTTCCACCATCTTTATATGTATCTCCTGTTATTTTGTTATTTTTCAAATCATCATTTGCTTTTTCAATTATTTCATCCATTGTTATTTTATTTTGTAATAAAGCATCTTTCAATAAATATTCTTCTCCATCAATCTTTATGTTTACAATTCCATTATATCCATATATATCATAATCATATTTATCTGTTTCTGTTTTACTTAAAATTGTATATGTTTTGTCATTATCCGTTGACTCTTTTTTAGAAAAAATTATCTCAAAATTTTCTACTGATTTTATTTCAATATTAGTAGTTTTTATTTGTGCAGGATAAGTTTCCATTACATAACCATCGTAAGTAATCTTTACATTTGTTCCTACAGTATAAATAGCATCATTATTTCCCTCTAATCCAATCATTATTTTATCTGCTGACGTTCTTATTTCTTCATCTTTATTTGGCTCTACTATAATGTAGTTGCTATTACTTTCGATTACTTTACCATAAAATGAGTTTCCGAGTAGTCTCTTCATCTCCACTATCAAAATTAATTGTTTTTGCGAGCTCCAATACTTCTTGTGATTCATCATCGTCAAGTCCATTATTTATAAAAGCAAAATAAGGATTGTTTGATTTATAAAATGAGATAAAGTCCCAGTTTTCATTTCCATCATAATATCCAACTTTTGCTGTTTTTCCATTATTTAAAGTTATTTCTTTTTGTTCTAATCCAGTGCCACATACAGCAAATTTATTAGTATAAAAAGTTAAACTTGCACTTTTATCTTTTGATGTTTTATAAAGAGTTAAAGTAAATTTTTCGTTCTCATTTTGTGTATCTGTAGTTTCTTCATAATTCCATCCTTCAGGAATATTTAATTTTACAATTACATCATTAACAGTTTTTGAATAATTATATTTACTATTTTCATTTGCTGTTGTTTCACTCTCAAATTTCAATTCATATTCTGCCATTTCAGAACTAAAGTCCTCATATTTCATAAACCACGTTCCTATTTTTATTTCATCATATCCTGCTAGTGTATTAAAATCTATTACTTTATATCCCAAACCAAAATATTCTGCTGTTCCACCATCTGCTATAACTCCTGCTGGATTTTTTATACAAAATATTGGCGTTTGTCCTTTAGATACTCTATAATTGTCTATTGAAAAGAATATTATTCCTAACATAATTATTATTCCTAATACAATACAAATTATTTTTATTACTTTTTTCATAATATCACCTTTTACCTTTCTATTATTTAGACAATTTTTTCTTTGCTTTTAGTTGGTATTTTACGAAAAAAATTGTAAAAATTAAAGTTACTATTAAGAAAATTCCAGAAATACTTAAAATTCCTACTCCAACATAATTTATTTCTTGTGATTTGGGTATAATAATCTCCTCTTTTGTTTCTTCTTTAGTAGAATCTTCCGCTATTATATTATTTTCACTTCTATCTTGAGATTCTGTTTCAGTTTTCGTTTTTTCGGCTTGTTTTGTAGTAGAATCCTCTGTTATATTTTTTTCTTGCTCCGCAATACTAGGCTGTTCTGATTTATTAGTATTGAACATTGTCTTTAATCCAACAAGCAATGTTACAATAAGCATACTTAAATTGCTTAAAAGTATTTTTAATGTATGTATAGATTTATAGTATTTCCATTTTATCGTTCCTACTGGTTCATCTAACATTTGTGCAATTTCTTGAAATGATAAATTTCCTAATATTTTTAAAGATATTATCTCTTGTTCTTTGGATTCTAACCTATCTAATATTTTGTTGTACGACTCTTTATCAATAATTTTATTTAATTCTTTATCTTCTACAGTTATATAATAAATATCATCTAAACTAATAGTATCTTTTTGCTTTTTTATATAGTTTAATGTTTCATTTTTTGTTATAGAATAGAGCCAACTTGCTTCATTTCTAGCAGGTAATTTATCTTTTTCTATCTTCCATATTTTAAGAAATACTATTTGTTTTATATCTTCACTTTGTTCACGATTTTTAACAATAGAAAAAGCGATTTTATATACAAGATTTCCATATTGTTCATATAATTTTTCAAATTCTTTTTTCTCATCTTTTAATTTATCAAATATTTCGTGCAATTCTTCCTTATTTATACTTTTCATAATTTTATTTCCTATTCAATATAAACTTTAACTAATTCTATAATGACCTATTATAGAATCTTGACCATATAACTCTAAAACATCTTCTTCGTATTGAACTTGCAACGGATTTGCGTGATGTATTAAAAATGGAATACCTTTTTTATTTCTTTTATCTGAAATTTCCTGCAATACTGCTCTTTATTTAGTAGCATTATATTACAAATGTAATTTTAATGCCTGTTATTTTTAACTATTTATTTATCTTTGATTTTCCTTTTCTGTAAATGAATAATACCTAGAATATTTAATATTAACGAAGAGCCACTTAATAGTCCACTAACGAAATCGTGAGCATTCGGCGTAAAGACATACTTCTCGATCTTCATAGGTTACAACATATTCTCTTAAATTATTATCTTTATCAAGATATGTTAATGCGCATATATCATTTGTTAGTCATTGCTTTTTTATATTGTCATCTATCTCATATTCTAGTTGTTCTTTTTCAAATCAATATATATCCTAATTGCAATAATGCTGAACTAAAAAATACAATTAAGGAGAAAATTCCAACAACCTTCTTTATTTTGTTTAGTTTATTTTTTCTTTTTTCTTCAATATTTTTATACTTTTCTATTGCTTCTTTTATCAATACTTCTACATTTGCTTTGTCTTTTATTCCTTTTTCTCCATTTAATAGTTCTGATACGTCAACTTCAAAAAAATCAGACAATGTGTTTAGCATCGTAATATCTGGAAAACTTAATCCTCTTTCCCATTTTGAAATTGCTTTATCCGTTATATTTAATTTATCTCCTAATTCTTTTTGAGTTAGTCCTTTTTTTTCCTTAACTTTTTAATGAAATCTCCAAATTTCTGATTATCCATCATAAAAAACTCCCTTTTTCTTTATTGCTATCATACTATCACTTTATTAGCTTTTATCAATCGATTGTTGGTAGAATCATTAAATTATCTGCAAAAATCTGATTATCACTTTAAGTTTAATTCATTAAAAAATCAAATATGTTCATTCCTGCTGATGTTTCTGCTCTATACAATTCTGTGTATCCACACTTACTGCAACTTATTGTAATAAACTTTTTATTTTGCACATTAAATACTTTTGCAAAATCTCCTCCTGTTGCTTGGAATTGATCTTTTACATATTCTTCATTTTCGCATTTTGGACATTTCCAACTTGACATATTATTTTCCTCCTATAACTTAATATATTAACTTTTACAACTAATCTTTGAATTTTATATACATGTAATTTGTCAATTACTCATATCTTTCTTCTGTTTGATAAATTCTATGTTATTTTTTTCTAAATCTTCAATAGTTATATCTCCATATTCTAAAGATGATTTTACAGTTTCTTGATAACCATTAGAATATATAACTATTACATATTTACTTTTTTCGCAAGGAAAATAATATATATATTCTTTATCTTCATAAAATTGTTCTAATGCAGTATTACATGTAATATTTTCTTCTTTTGTTTTATCTATTATCTTTAAGTGTGTAAAAGTTTGACTATTTTTATCTATATACTTATTTTCACTTATAAAAACAACTCCAATAATACAGATAATTGGTATTAAAATAATAATAATCTTTTTTATTAAATCTTTATAATCAATTTTATTTTTTTCTAAAAGGACTATGTTTCTTAAAAATTTGTTTATAGATGATATTCGCAATATTACAAACATAATTAATGAACCTAATACATTTAGAATCACATCATCAATATCACAGCAACCAGATATTGTAATAAATTGCAATAGTTCAATACCCACAACTATACAAATCATTGTTAATAAAAAGTTTTTTAATTTCTTTTGTTTTTCAAATAATATTGGTAAGAAAAAGGCAAAAGGCATTAAAGCAACTGCATTTCCTAAAATATTATATATAAATATATATGGTGCAATATCTCCACTAATAAATTTTGTAATGTAACCCAAAATTGTTTTAAATGGAATTAAATTAAATGAGTTAGACATATAGTTTTTAAACAACTCACTATTCCAATTTAATATATTAAAATCTCCTCTAAAAAAATAATCATCAAATAAAGTAAGTGTTGATAACAATATAATATATAAAATAAACCATATACCTATATTTATTTTTAAAACTTTATTCTTATATTTTTCATCTATATATTTAGTTAAAGCTAATCCACCAAAATACATAATAAGACAACTTAATAGTAATAATACTATTCTTCCAGTTGGACTTAAACGTAATAATTCATTAAACTCTAAACTAAAATAATATATTAAAATAATTATAGCAATCAAATATAATACCATACTTGCCATTAAACTTATTTTTTTCTTCATATACCAACACTTCTTTCTCAACGATAACTTACTATTCGTATTTAACTTTATTTCGTTAATTGATAACTTTGTTCTATCAATTCTTTAACTAAATTATTGTCCACTTTTTCATCCACAATAATTGTATTCCAATGTTCCTTATTCATGTGATATGCAGGTATTATATAATCATAAGTATTTCTCAATATATCAGAATAATTTGGATCTGTCTTAACATTAAGGTATAACTTATTATTTACATTCATTAATAATGCAAACCACTTTTTATTTTTCAAATGTTTCATTGTTACAGATTCAAAGTCATCCGAAAATGGACAATCTTTGTATGTATTTTCTAATGTTAAACAATATTTTATTATTTCTTCTTTATTCATAACTAAATCCTTATAATAATCTACTAAATTTTTTACTATATTTATCTATATCCTTTGTACTTTGACTTACAATAAAATCTGTTACCTTAATTTTTAATCTTTCAACTTCATCATTTGTATAATTTTTATCTTCTACATGTATTCCTGCTTCATTAAATAATTGAATATCTTTGCTTGAAAATTGCACTATTTGTTCCTTCTTTCATTTATTGTTTCATTAAAATTATACCTTTTATACTTGGATTTAATAATTTTATAAAGTCCGTGGCATCTTGTTTTGTTCCAACTACACTACCATAATGAATTGGAACTGCTATTTTAGGTTGTATTTCATTTATTAATTGTGCTGCCTCTTTAAAATCCATTGTATATGTTCCTCCAACTGGAACAAAAGCAACATCACATTTTACTTTTCTATTTTCTTCTGTAATGTCCGTATCTCCTGCAATATAGTATCTAATACCATCTAGTGTAATGATATAACCAACCCAATCATTTTCTTTTGGATGAAAAGCTTTGTTTGTATTATATGCTGGTATTGTTTCAAATTTAATTCCTTGTACCATATATTCTTTGTTGGATTCTACTGTTATAACTGCATTTTTATTTATGCCTTTTCTTAATAGCTTTGTTAATAATTCTTCTGGTATTATAATAATTGTGTTTTCATTTATAACCTTATCTATATCTTCCTCAGAATAGTGATCATAATGGTCGTGTGTTATAAAAACAATATCTGCATCATTATAATTTCTATCTATTTTAAATGGATCTATATAAATTGTTTTTTCTTTGTTAATTCTTATACTACTATGGTATAAAACTTCTATATTTTCTAACATTTATATCCTCCTTGATTTTTTTGCATTGTATCATAAAAAAGTAAAAAAATAAATAGTACCAAGCAAAGTATTTTTACTTTACTTGATACCAATTTTATTCATATTTTGGACTACCATATCCCATAACTTGTACATCATCAAAAGAGTACATTCTTTCAGCACATTTATTGCTTGTATTTCCCTCTATTGTATAGATATTTCTATTAGTAATATCTGTTCTCGTCACAATTCCAACATGATCACTTGTCCCATCTTGATTACCGTTTTCATCTTTCCAGTCAAAGAAAATTATATCTCCAATGATTGGATAATAACTTTCTCCTCTATCATGCCATTCGTTTTTTTCTTTAAACCAATTTATACCATCTGTACAAACAGAAAATTTAGGGATTATTCCTTTTTCTATGTAACCACATTCATTAGCACACCAACTCACATAACAAGCGCACCAATGTACATGTTCTTCAAAACCATACCATTTCCAGAATTTATCTCCTCCCTCATTTCCTATTTGTGCTTTTGCAACTAATATTATTTCACTATTAGGAATTTGTGAAGTATCATAATCTGCATCTCCATTGCTGTTAAAAATTGCAGCTATAAATCCTCCAATTAAAGCTATAACAAGAATAATTACAACTGCTACCCAGCCTCCTGCAATAATTGCTGATATAATAGCTTTTGCAGTAGTAATTATTGCTTTTAATGTTTTTATAGTAGCTTGTATTGTAATTTTTGTAGCTTTTATTGTAGCTTGAATAGTTCTTTTTGATATTTGTACTGCTCTTTGTGTCATTTTAACACTTTCTTTTGCAACTATTTTAGTATTTTTTGTCACTTGCTCTGTTGTCTTTATTCCTTTTTTAGCAAGTATTGTAGTATTTTTAGCTGTTTTAATACTTTTCTTTGTTCCTTTTTTTATTGTTTTGCTTGAATTTTCAACTACATTTTTTAACTCTCTTGCGTTTTTTTCTTTAATTCTAGATTTTAATATTTCTACTTTTTGTTTTCCTTTTATGGAATTTTCTTGTGTTTCTTTTAATGATTTTTTTCCAATTTCATTTACTTTAACTTCTCCTTTTCTTGAAATATAGCTTATATCATTTTGAATTTTTTGACTTGCATAATCTTCAGCAGTATTATTGCTATCATTTGTAGAAAATTCATTTATTTTTTCCTTTACAGTTATTAAGTTATTTTTGAACTTTTGCACTTGTACTATTTCCTTTTCTAGTTTCTTTATTGTGCCTTTTGGCTTTACTTTGATTTCTGCCATTTGCTCCACCTCCAGACTTTTATATTTTCTTCGCAACGATTACCATTCTTCCATTTTTTTGTGAATATTCACAAGTAGATAATGTTATTAACTTATCTCCGTATTGTAAATTTACATCTGTATTGTAAAATTCTAAATTTCGACATTTTTCTATAAAGGAATTAAACTCTTGCTCATTATAAAAATTAGTATAATTATAATATTTGAAACCATTATCAGAATAGGCTATTGTTTTAAATGCAGTTACTATTTCATAGGTATTTTTAATTGTCTGTCCATCTCTCAAAATATAAAAATAGATATACTTATGATTTTTATAATAGTTATAATTTTTATAATTTACTAATTCTGCAAACATTGAATTATCGTTCATGTGATGCCCATAAATAATAAGATTATCACTTGTTCTCAAATTGCAATATTCAGCTAAATATGGAGTACCATGACTTGAATTTTTTTTATAAATATTTCTATGAAGATAATAATTTTCATTTTGCATAATAGGATAATTTATATTAGTTCCATTTATTTTAATCCAACCTATTACATCTGTATTTATTTTTGATATGTTTTCTAAATTATAGAAATCATCTGGATTTGTACTATTTTCAGTAGATATATTATTTGATTTGTCTTCTGAAGCATTTGTATATTCATTCTCTTGTATCGAATTTTCTTCATTTTTTACAATTTCTTGTAGTTCTTCATATATATTGTTTTCTTTTTTATTTTCCGCAATTTCTTTTATAAAAAAATAGCTACTAATAGCAAATAAAACTATTAGTAGCATTAAGATAAACTTATACTTTTTATTCATTAAATCCTTCTCCTGGTTTTGTTGTCATCAAAGTATAAAGTCTTGTATTCTTTGGAAATTTATTAACAAAAGGAACTAATGACGAACCTACTTTTATAAGTCCTTCTCCTGCTCCTACATTTGTTATAAAGCTCATCTGTAAGTCTGATATATTTAATAATTTTGCAAGTTCTATTCTATCTGTACTTGCTTGATTAAGCATAATAATAAATTCAGAGTTTGCAAGCATAGTTCTTGCTGTATGACTTTGTAATAAATCTTCAACATTTTGTGTTATACCTGTACAGAAAGCTCCATATTTTCTAACCCTTTTCCAAAGTGTAAATAAGAAATTTGCAGAATATTCATATTGGAATAACAAATATATTTCATCAATAAAAATATATGTATTTTTACCTTTTGTTCTATTAGCAGTAATTCTATTTAATATAGAGTCTAAAACTACTAACATTCCTATTGGTTGTAATTGTTTTCCTAATTCTAAAATATCATAGCATATTAAACTATTAGATGTGTTTACATTAGTATTCATAGCAAATGTATTTAAAGAGCCATTTGTAAATAATTCTATTGCAAGTGCTATTTCTTTCGACTCATCTTCTGGTTGTTTTAAAAGTTCTTCTCTAAAATCTTGTAAAGTTGGAGGCACTCCTTGATAGTTACCTTGTTGAAATACTCTGTAAACATTCGCAGTACATCTATCTATTATTGATTTTTGTTTCGGTCCGAGATTACCGCTACCAATTAGTTGTTCACACAAAGATAGTATAAATTCAGATTTTAATATTATTGGATTTGCTCCATCTCCATATTCTGAATTCATATCCATTGCATTTATGTGATTATTACTTACTGCTGATATTTTAATAACCTCTCCGCCCAAAGCTTTAACAAGTGGTGCATATTCGGATTCAGGATCTACTAAAATAATATCAGCATTTGGATCTCGTAATCGTATTGAAGTTATTTCTTGTTTACCTGTAAATGACTTTCCACTGCCAGACACTCCCAGTATGAATGAGTTTCCATTTAAAAGCTGTCTTCTATCTGCAATAATCATGTTCTTACTAATAGCATTTTGACCATAAAAAATACCATTCTCGTGCCTTATTTCTTGCACTTTGAATGGCATAAATACTGCTAAACTTTCAGTAGTTAAAGTTCTTACTGCATCTATTTTTCTAACTCCAAATGGTAATACTGTGTTAAGTCCATCTAGTTGTTGAAATCTTAATATTCCAAGCTGACATAGATTTTTACTTGCTATCTTTAAAATTGCATCTGTAACACTTTCTAATTTTTCTTTTGATTCTTCTGTTATTACCATTGTAATAACTCCTAAAAACATTCTTTGGTCGCGAATAGTCAAATCATCTAACATTTCTTTTGAATCATTTCTCTGTTGTTCCATATCGTAAGGTATTATTGCAGAAAAATTATTTTGAGCATTTTGTTTTCTCTGCCAGTTTGTAATATTGGTTTCTACACCTAACCTACGTTTTTCTGCTTCTTTTACTGCTTCATCCATTGGAATTGGAATGACATCTATTGATAACATCATATTTTTATTCAAGTCTGTAAGTTCTGTTACCATGTCATCATTGATATAACTAGAATATTCTTTTAGGAATAATACTCTACCATATCTATTACCCATTTTAAAATAATCTCTTTCAAGTTCAACTGTATCTGGACAAATAAAATCTTTGAAATTATGACCTTTTTTCATTGTTTCGTGTATATCAAATCTAAAAGAAGTTTCTTCTCCTGTTCTATAAAAATCATGTGCTATTCTTAATCTTTCTTTTGCATCTAATTCAACACATTTTGAGCCTAATGTATTAAAGCGACTTATCAATTCACTACCCGCTCTATTAAAATAACTTCGAGCTTCTTCGACATTTTTCTTATAAACAGATATTGTAATTATTTTTTCTTGTATAATTTCATTTGCATTTTTTGCCTGAGATACAAGCATTTTATTATATTCTTTTCTATAATCATTAAGTTCATCTTCATTTTCATCAAGCAATATCGTTTTTTCAAAGTCTAATTTATTTATTCTTCTATTATTTATTGTAATTTTTGTTATTGCTCCAGCATCTAGAGAATTTAATAAATCTGAATAATCTAAAAACATTGCCTCTTTATCTTCTTTACTTGCAACTGCATAGTTAATATCCATAAACTTAAATGATTTTGAAAATTTATTTTTACTTACTTGAAAAATTCCATCTTCCCATATTGCTTTTATTGGAATAATATCTTGAACACATTTAGGTATTTTGAATTTTTCTTTATCTAATTTTAAAATTTTATTAAGAGTTTTCATTATTTTTTACCTCCTTTTTCTTCTTTTTATTTTTCTTTTCTTTCATCTTTTTTTGTGGCTTTAGCAAACTTTGTTTTAACTTTCTATCAATAGTTGGTTTAAATATTTCAGCATATATATTTGTTGTTTTATAAGTTAGTTTTCTAGGAGTTAAAAATTCTGACTTTATAACTGCAATAATAAATTTCTCTGCCGTCATTCCGTTGTATTTTACAAAACCTAATACTGCAAATGGTACAGATCCTAAAATGCACACCCAACTTAAGGTTTCAATTCCACAGAATGGTTTTAAAATAAAGTATAATATTACTGCTACAATACAAGCCAAGACAGAAAAAATGAACTGCCTTAAAGACAGTCCAAAAAATATACTCTCACTAAATTCTCTAATATCTTTATTTATTTTTACTTCCATCTATCTAGCCTCCTTGTTTTTCTTTTTTTCTTTTTGTTTTTCTTCTTTAATCATTTGTTCAACTAACATAAGTTTTTTATTTTCTCTTATGAACTCTTTTTCATACCCTTGTTTTGATTGTTCCAGAGAATAATTACTTGAATAGCATATTATATTATGGCTAATCATATCTTTTATTTCATTAAGAAACTCTAATTTTGTAATTTCTGTTTCATCTTTATTTAAAATTAAATCAATAACCTTTTCCGTATATTCTTCATATCCAAAAAAAGGCACATAATATTCTTTTGTCTCTCTAATATACATTGCCATAGCTTTTAATTGTTTAATGCTTGGATTTATTCTTTCTTCACTATCTTCTTCTGTAAATAATCTTTCTATTGATTCAAGATTTGTAAGAACAACTCCCTCATTCATTTCATAATCATAATTATATGATGCTATTAAAAGTTCTTCAGCCTCCTTATCACTCAATTCATATAATTTCATTATTTGACTTAATTTTTTTCTTGTTTCTATACTAGCTTTATCTCTATGATAATCAAATGTTAATTCACAATTCATAACATTTTTTTCTATAGTTCCATCATTAAAACGAACTATATATGAATCATGTTCTGGATCTCTGCCTTTTATTACCCCTAAAACTTCTATTATTTCTCCGTTATGTCTCATATCATTTGCAATTTTTGTTTCAAACAATGCTGTTTTGTCTTTAAATTTTGTATAATCATAACTATCTTCAATGATTTTTAATTCATCTTCATTTATTAAATTCATAATATTTTCCTACCTTTCCAGTAATTTATTTTTTATTTTTTCTTTTAAGCCAAATTGAGGAAATGATTTATATGTTCTTGAATAATAGTTCTTGAAAAAGTCTTTATTGTTCTCCGAATACATATACATCCAATCATCAGGATTTTTCATTCCTCTTTTTATTGCATTCTCAAATGCATCATTTGGATTTTCTCTTATTTTCATACCTTCAAATATACTCCCAGTTGGGTGTACTAAATATTTAATTCCATTTTCTTCTATATGTATAAAATCCGAACTCATATTATCTTGCACCTCTTTCTTTATGTTTTTTCTTCATTTCTTCTTGCTCTATTTTTTCATTTGCCACATCTAGAGTATCTTCATCAATTATCTTATAATCTTTTACGTTTATTTCTCCCCTTTGTAGCATAACTAATCTATCGATTATATCTTCTCTTACTTTTGGCTCACATTTATTCAAAAAAACGCCAAATGTATCTAATAAAGGCTTATCCATGTTTGGATTTTCGTAATCATATACTTTAATATCTTTCAAACCACATTTTTCATTATAATCTACAATAAAATCTGGTAAATCTTTATATTTGATAACTGCCTCCTCGATACCATCATCAACATATACTAATCTTTCTTTACTTTGTAAAAGTTTTATTATTTCGTCTATTTCATAAAATTTTAAATTTGGTTCCAAATAAAACACTCCTTTCCATCTATAACCCCATCATTTCTCTAACAATTCTGTCCGACATTCTAATAGTTCCAACTAGAACTAACATATTAAATATCAGTTCTCCAACATACTTCCATACCATTGTAACTGTCGCAGCACCAGTATCTACATTTGGTGCAGTTGTTACAAATGCTGAAAAAATCACACAAGCTAATACAATAATTGCACCTTCTAAACAAACTGCTATATAACTTTTTAGAAAGCTTTTTCCTATATTTTGTGTACTTTCTCCTGCAAAAGATGATAGTGGTATTGGAGCTATTGCTGTATACATATATAGTTTAAAAAATCTTCCGTATACTGTTAAAATTAAAATAAATGATAATACAGTTACAAAAAGTCCTCCTAACAAAGTAACTGCCCATAAAGGTATACTTTCAAAAAATCCACAATTATTAACTGCATCTACAATTGATTGAGGTAAAGTCATAGAACTTGCTTGAAATGAACTTTTCGCCATAATTGTTGTCGCTATTCCTTGTATTATTCTAAAAACTGCTAACATTAATTCTAATCCATAAGTAACAATTCCTTTTGCTATTGCAAATCTTAAAAATAGTTTTACTGCTTGTTCTGGTCTTTTTA
>CAKOWZ010000011.1 GCA_934129745.1 uncultured Clostridia bacterium | reverse complement strand
GTTGTATATTTTTTTATTTCTAAAAAAATTAAAAATTTTTTCAAAAATCTATTGACTTCTTATAGTTGGTCTTTCCTCAATATTTTTTATTAGTTCAACAGCATTATTTACAGATTCTTCTGTATAATTATTTGAAATAATATAATCAAATTTATTTTGTATATTTATATTATTTTCAAATAATTCAACTTGTTCTTTTATTTCTTTTAACCTAAATTTTTCTACCGTTTTAGGCAAACATCTTAATTTTAACTTTTTTTTAGCCATTTCAACATTTGGTTTTATATAAATTGCAACAACTTCTTTTGCAACTTTTTTAAAATCATCTATTGTACTATAATGTAATTCTGTTACACTATTTTCACTTGAAATTAGGTCCTCAGTATAGTATGCATATTTATGTCCTAAAAATTCAAAAGGCACTGAAATTTTTCCTTCTTTTTTTAAGTTTTCAAATTCTTCCTCTGTAACAAAGTGTTTATCAATACCTTCAACCTCTCCAGTTCTTTTAGCTCTGGTTGTTACAATTACAATGTTTTTAAAATTAAGTTTATTAATAATATATTTTTTTAAGTACGATTTCCCTGCACCTGTTATTCCTGATAATATTACAATCATTTTTCATACCCTTCTTCATTTTACTTCGAATTTATTATACATTGTTTGTTCTTATTTTTCAAGTACCATTTCCTTTTACTTACCTTTGTTTTTGTTCTTCACTTTTTCCAAATCTTTCTACTTCTTTGAAAATTTCATCATAATTTACATTATCTTGTTGTTTTGGAAATTTGGTTTTACCATTTTTTATCATATCAAAAGCTTGATTCATATCAACCCATTTTATTGATTTTACTTCTTCAGGTTGTAATGTAAAATGCTCTTTTTTTGTTTTAAAACAATAGAAATCAATGAAAAAGTTGCGTATTTTTCCATTACTTTCAAATCCAAGAGATTTCGGCAATTTATTGATCTTTTTCAGATTGCCTCCATCAATATTTGTAATTCCAACTTCTTCATTCAATTCTCTTATCATAGCTTGTGTACATGTTTCACTACCATTTACATGTCCTGAAACTAAATCAACTTTTCCTGGTGTTAATTCTGTATTTGCTCTTACTTCCATAAGAACTTGGTTATCTTCATTTATAACAAAACATGTTACTCCACATAAATATTCATCAGTCAATTTTTTCTCATCTTTTGCATTTATATTTCCTAAATAATTTTTATCTTTATCATATACTTTATAACAGTCTTTACTGCAAACATCTTGTACTTTTAAATTTTCTTTAAATCCCATCTTTTACATCCTTTTTCTTAAATATGAAAATCTCATTCGACATTTTTCGACACATTTTTTATATTTGCTTTTGAAGTATAAAAAACTCCAAAAGCAAATTTTTGATTTTTATATTATAACATATAATTAACAATTTTAGCAAATTCATCAGCTTTAAGGCTAGCTCCACCTACTAAACCTCCATCAATATCAGATGTTGTAAATAATTCTTTAGCATTAGAAGATTTTACACTTCCACCATATTGAATAATAATTTCTTCTGCAATATTATCTCCATATAATTCTCTTATTTCATTTCTAATAGCTTTAACACTATTATTTGCATCTTCTGAAGTAGCTGTTTTTCCAGTACCTATAGCCCAAATTGGTTCATATGCAATTATAACTTTTTTTGCATCTTCTCCTGATATTCCTTCAAAAGCTAATCGTGTTTGAGTTGTAATTATTTCTTCAGCTTTTCCACTTTCACGTTGTTCTAAAGTTTCTCCAACACATACTATTGGTTTTAAATCATTTGCAAGTGCTGTTTTAATTTTTTTATTAACAGTTTCATCTGTTTCTGCAAAATATTGTCTTCTTTCAGAATGTCCTATTATAACATATTCAACCCCTATACTTTTAAGCATTTGAGCTGATATTTCACCAGTATATGCACCTTTTTCTTCCCAATGCATGTTTTGAGCACCTATTTTGATATTTGTTCCTTGTGCTGTTAATAAACTATAAAACAAATCTGTATATGGTACACATAAAATAACTTCATTTTCTGTGTTTTTTACAGCTGGTGCTAATGCTTCTATACATGCCATTGCTTCATTTGGAAGCATATTCATTTTCCAGTTTCCTGCGATTACTTTTCTTCTCATTGCAATTCCTCACTTTCTTTATATTGTTTTCTTATTGCAATTTTTTACTTTCTTTGCATTATTTTCTTATTGCAATTTCTTGCTTTCTTTGCATTATTTTCTTATTGCAATTTCTTGCTTTCTTTACATTATTTTTTTCTTATTATTTGTCTAGCAAACATTCAACACCTGGTAATTTTTTCCCTTCTAAGAATTCCAAAGAAGCTCCACCACCAGTAGAAATATGAGTCATTTTGCCAGCTAACCCAGATTTTTCAACAGCTGCTGCAGAATCTCCACCACCAATAATTGTTTTAGCATCTGTTAATCCTGCCAAAATTTCAGCTACTGAATTTGTTCCTACAGCAAATTTGTCAAATTCAAATAATCCAACAGGTCCATTCCATACAACAGTTTTAGCATTAGCTAATTCTTTTTTATATAAATCAATTGTTTTAGGTCCAACATCAAAAATACGCCATTCATCAGTAACATCACCTATATCAGCGATTTTACTTTCTGTATCTTTACTAAATTCTCTACCTAATCTACAATCAATAGGTAAAACTAATTTAACACCTTTTGATTCAGCCTTTTTCATCAATTCTTTAGCTAATTCGATTTTATCATCTTCACATAAAGATTTTCCTACATTATATCCTTTTGCTTTAATAAAAGTATTAGCCATAGCTCCACCGATTATTAGACAATCAACTTTTTCTAATAAATTGTCAATTACAGCAATTTTGTCTGAAACCTTTGCTCCACCTAGAATTGCGACAAATGGTCTTTCAGGATTTTCTAATGCTGTTCCTAAAAAATTTAGTTCTTTTTCCATTAAAAATCCTGATACTGCTGGTAAAAATTCAGCAATTCCAGCTGTAGAACTATGAGCTCTATGAGCTGTTCCAAATGCATCATTTACATAAACATCTGCCATTGAAGCTAATTGTTTAGCAAATCCCAAATCATTTTTCTCTTCTCTACTATCAAATCTAACATTTTCTAATAAAACAATGTCACCTTCAGCCATTTCAGAAGTTAATTTTTTAGCACTTTCTCCAATAATATCATCAGCCAATTTTACTTTTTTACCTAATAATCTAGATAATTCATCTGCAACAGGTCTTAAAGAAAACTCTGGTTTAACTTCACCTTTTGGTCTTCCTAAATGTGACATTAAAATAATTTTTGCATTTTGTTCTAGTAAATATTTGATAGTATCTAATGCTCCAACAATTCTTCTATTGTCAGTAATATTTTTATTTTCATCTAAAGGAACATTAAAATCACATCTTACAATAACTTTCTTTCCTTTTAAATCAATATCTCTAACAGTTTTTTTATTCATAACAACTTATACCTTCTTTCTGTTTATGTTCAATTGTGTACATGGCAATTTTGGAATATTTGAGGGCGGTGCAATTTTGTTTCAAAAATGGCTTACATTCAATTGTTTCAAAATTGTTTCGCCTTCAAATGAAACCAAATTGCTCCGTCCCCAAATGTTTCAAATGATACTCAAATTGCTCAATTATAATTCAGCAAAATATTTAATTGTTCTAACCATTTGACTTGTATATGAATTTTCATTATCATACCAAGCTACAACTTGAACTTGATATAATCCTTCTTCTATTTTTGTAACCATTGTTTGTGTTGCATCAAATAATGAACCATATCTGATTCCTATAATATCTGATGAAACCAATAATTCTTCTGTATATCCAAAAGATTCATTAGCTGCTGCTTTCATAGCTGCATTTATTCCTTCAACTGTGATATCTTTACCTTTTACAACTGCTGTTAATATTGTTGTTGAACCTGTTGGAACTGGAACTCTTTGAGCTGATCCAATTAATTTTCCATTTAATTCTGGAATAACTAATCCAATTGCCTTAGCTGCTCCTGTTGAATTTGGAACAATACTACAAGCAGCTGCTCTTGCTCTTCTTAAATCACCTTTTCTATGTGGACCATCTAATAACATTTGGTCTCCTGTATATGCATGTATTGTTGACATTATTCCTGATTGAATTGGTGCAAATTTATTTAATGTATTTGCCATTGGTGCTAAACAGTTTGTTGTACATGAAGCTGCTGATATTATTGTATCTTCTGGTTTTAATATATCTTCATTTACTCCAAAAACTACTGTTGGTAAATCATTTCCTGCTGGTGCTGAAATAACAACTTTTTTAGCTCCTGCATCTATATGTGCTTGGGCTTTCTCTTTTTTTGTATAGAATCCTGTACATTCAAGTACAACATCTACTCCAATCTCTCCCCAAGGTAATTTACTTGCATCTGCTTCCGCATAAATTTTAATCTCTTTTCCATCTACAGTTATTGAATCCTCTCCCGCAAAAACTGTATCTGCTTTTTCATATCTTCCTTGTGCAGAATCATATTTTAATAGATGAGCTAACATCTTAGGGCTTGTTAAATCATTGATTGCAACGATTTCATACCCTTCTGCTCCAAACATTTGTCTAAATGCTAGACGTCCTATACGCCCAAATCCATTAATAGCTACTTTAACTGACATAAAAAATTCCTCCTTCCGATACCTTTTCTAGATATCTTTTACAATTGCTTTAATGCAAATCAAAGTCATTGTATACCAAAAAAGAATACTTTTCAAGTATTCTTTTCTAATTTTTCCCTATTTTGTTAAATTTATTCTAATGTACAATTTTTGCAATTGAGGACGCGTCCCAATTGCTCATTTGAACAATCTGGGACAGATGTTAATTTATATTTATTTATTGTACATTATTTTTTATACTATTATAATAATTTATCAATTTTTGCTCAATCTCTTGTTTTTCAATATAAGCCTGACTATATTCCTCTTTTTCATAATCAAGTTCATCATCTTCATCTTTTTTATCTATATCTGTACTTTCACTTTGTTGTGATTTTTCTTCACATTCTATATTATCTTCAGCGCAATTTTCATTTTGCTGATTCATGCAATTAACATCATTAACTGGCCAGTCCCCAGTGTCTTCAGCATCAAAATCAAACAATTTTCTTTCTTTTTCAACAGATGAGTTTTGTGAAAATTCTTGTTTTTTGTTATCATCATATTCATTTTCACTTTCATCTAATTGGCAATCACAATTTTCATCATAATCATTATATTTTGACTTAAAATTAAAAACTGCTTTTGTAAAAAATTTTTTAATTTTTGTTAAAAAGTTGTCTTGAACAACTACTAACCCCTTTTCATTCGTATATTTCCCCATATTTTGCTCCTCTCTTATTTCTCACTATATTATTAATTCTATAATAACATACATTTTCATTTTTGTATCAATTATTACAAATTGTAATATAAATTTAATATTTCTGTAATATAATTGAAAAAATCAAAATAAGATAAAGCATTATTTTTAGTTAATAATAACACTTTATCTTAAAAAATATTATTTTTTTACATTTCCATTTGAGTTCCTAAAAAACTTGCAGCTGATTGCACTACTTTTTGCTCTACTTCTGTCATTTTTGTATTTGCATCTTTTGATAATAATATTACTGTACCAATTACATCTCCATCAGCAATTATTGGGTATACAACTTGGCTATTGTTTTTCTTAGAATTATCTTCATTTTTAGTAATTGGAATTGCAACATCATTATTATCTTTACTTGTGTAATTTTCTTTGTCATCAATAATTTGTTCCAATTCAGGACTAATGTCTTGTTCTAAATATTCTTTTTTAGAACCTCCAGATACTGCAATTACTGTATCTTTATCTGTTATACATGCAATATGTCCTGTTGTTTTTGCCAATGTTTCTGCATATTCTGTCGCAAATTCTGATAATTCACCAATTGGAGAATATTTCTTCAAAATTATTTCTCCTTCTTTATCTGTAAATATTTCTAATGGGTCTCCTTCTTTTATACGCAATGTTTTACGTATTTCTTTCGGAATTACAACTCTTCCTAAGTCATCTATTCTTCTCACTACACCTGTAGCTTTCATTTATAAATTCCTCCTTATCTGCTATTTTTTTGTTTTTACATTTTTAGTATTACAAATTAGGAAAAATTTATACAAAATTTTCTTTTTGATTGTTGTTTACTTTTTTATGTGAGTTGTTTTTATGATTTTTAAATCTTGGATATAAATTTTTTTACATCCAAGATTTTTACTAACATATTTTATATTTGAATTTTTTAATTTGAATTTTTGAAATTAGAATTTTATGTTTATAATTTAGATTTTGATATTTATATTTTTGTAATTTGGAATTTTGGATATCTAAACCTAATGTCTGCGTTTCTAATAAATTTACCATATCTGTTTTTGATTTAAAGTTTAGAATATTCAAAACTAATTAAATCATTATATTGTGCACTAGCTTCATCTGAACTAACATGTTTTAGTTCTTGTCCTTCAATTTTTATAAAATAAGAGTCTATGTCATCTGTTCCTACTGTTTTAGCAATAACCATTTTGTTATTTTTCATCTCATAAAATCCATATGCTCCAGCACCTTGAAATGGCTTTGTATCAGCATATACAATCTGTTTGTCTTTTTTGGAATATCTTAATCCACCATAACCATATATATTTGCTACTTGAATAACTTTTTTACTAGATTTATCATATGTTAAAATCAAACTAAATTGCCATCCACCGTCATTTTCACTAGCTAATATTAATTCTTTTTCTCCATCTTGATTTATATCACACATACAATAATTAACTGGCTTTGAATCCCAATCTTTAGTTATTTGTTCATATTCTTTATTTTTAACATAATTTTTATACTCTTCATCTATTCCATTTTGTGCACTTGATGAAACTGATGTTGTTGAATTATTTGATGTATTGCTTGATGTATTATTTGATGCATTATTTCCTACATAACTATATTGATGCCATTGATCACTCATTGCATCATTTTTGTAAACTTCAAAATAAAATTTTTCTCCATCATCAGGTTGGAATGCAACATAATTAGTATATGAATCTGGATATCCATCAGGTTGATTTAATTCAACTGTATATTTTCCATCACAATCAAGAATAGTTTTTAATTCCATACCACTTGATTCATTATAATTTGATTTAATATGAAATTTACCATTTGGTTTTAATGTAATAGTTCCATAAAGTTTTGATTCCATAGTTGATACATCTGATTTATAATCACCATATTTCAAAGTACATTTTCCAACCTGTAATCCTTTGCTTTCTTCTTCTTTTTTAGTAATTTCCTGTTTAGCCTCATCTATTTTTTTGATAGTTTCTTTAATATTATCAGCTTTATCAGAAACTTCATTTTTTACTTTATCAGTTACTATTTCAGATTCTTTTTTGTAATTTTTAACTGCTTTTTTCATTCTATTTTTCAAATCTTTTTTACTCATTCCCACTTTGAAATCAATTTGCTTATTTTCTTCAACCTCAGGTTTTATAAATATTGTATCAAACTTAGAAATTTTAATTTCACTACCATCAACTGTTTTTTGAGAGATTTCTTTTTCATTCTTTTTAATTGTATAATCAGCTTCTAATTCAGCCACATTTACTTTATCACTTTTATCAGATTTCTTTGAATTATCTTTTAATTTGCTTATTATATTATTTAATGAACTATATGAATCATTTTCTGTATCAATTTTATGAATATACCAATTATATGCCTCTTTTTCAATGTTATATAAGAACTCAATTTCTGTTGGCTCCTTATATGAAATAAATGTTACTTTATCATCATCTGTTATTTGATATATATTAACATAATTTGTATCATTTTTACTATATGTCATAATCATTGCTGGTGCCGAATTTTCTTCAACCTCGCAAAATTGTAATTTTATATTTTTCATTTTTGGACTTATACCATATTTTTCAAGTACTTTATCTTCATCATTTTCTTCAGCAGCTTCATTTAAATATGCATAATATGTATCACCCCATTTTGAGCCCACTGATTTATTGGCATTTAATAATACACCTATTACAATTGCTGCAATTATTACAATTATTAATAATATTGCAATAATTATAAATAACATTTTCTTTTTCATTTGAATCATTCCCTTTTAATAAATTTTAATTTTAATCATAAATTTCTTCCAAAACCCAATCATATTCTCTTAAAGTATATACACTTCCACAGTAAACACAAATTCCACTTTTATTAACATCAATATTTGCTCCACAACCTGGGCATTTACGTGCATTTCCCTGTGATTTTGCATTTTTGATTTTAGAAAACTTTAATCTAACATTTTTTTCTTTTCTAACATCTCTATCACCAGAAATAAATTTTCTTGTGTCTCTTGTAATTCTATAATCTAAATATTTTGTTAATAAACTAACATTAATTTCAAATCTATCATCATATTCTTGAATACTTTCAATATTAGTATTTGAAACATTTAATTCATCATACATTTGAATTTCATTTTTTTCTTGTGATTTTTTTATTCTATTCATAAATTCTTCATATACATTATTTGAAATAAAATGCTTAACTTTTTCTAAATCTTGTTTCATTACACTTGTATATAATTTTATAAAAACATTATCTACTTTTGATTTAAATTTTGCTTCAGAAAAAGTATTATCTTCTATTAATAAATTTTGCAAAACTTCTTTTCTATTTGATGAAACTAAATTAGAATTATTATTTAACTCTTCTGTTTTTTCTATTTCATTATTAACATTATTTGTTGAATTAATAGAATTGCCTACGTTCTCGTTTATAATATTATTAAAATCATTTCCTAATTTATTTAAAAATTTATCAAAAAATTTGCTCATTATTTTACTCCCTTATATTTGTTTTTTCTAAATAAAGGTTTTACACATAACCTATTATATTAGAATATAATATTTTCAAAAAAGAGACAATGTATTATTATTGCCTCTTTTTCAATTTATCTTTTGTTTTTACCTCTTTTTTTAGGCTTTAATTTTATTGGATGTTACCATCTTTTATAAATTTACTTGTCTAGTGCTTAATTTTTTTGACAATACCCAATTTGAATTTTCTCCAACAATCTTGCTTCCGCAATATGCACAAGTTCCAGCTGATGTTATATCAACTTTTGCTCCACAATTTGGACAATTTTCAATTTTAGTTTGTGATGCACTTCTAACAAATGTTAAGTTATAATACATTTTAACCTTACGTTTACTATTTCCTCTTAAAACTTTTCCGCTTTCTTTGTTTACAATATAATCATAGAATTCAACAATATATTTTGTTTGAACTTCAATATTATCATTTTGTTTATTACAATTTGTAATAGCTGATGATTTTAATACAAAGTCTTTCATTATATTTTGTTCACCCTTAATTTCCATGCTAGAAAGTTGAGATTCATATTGATTAAACAATTCGTCTGTAATAATATTTTGTACTTTATCTAGTTCGAAATTAGTCCATGCATTTTGAACATCAACATAAATTTGGTATCCATTTTTTAGGAATTCTTTTTCATCAAATCCAGGAATTAATTCCTTCAATTTATTAACAGCATTTAAATTTGAAGTTAATGTATCAGATACATTTTCAACAGATTTTTTGTTTGAAATTGTTATTATAACAATAAGTATAATTACAATGAAGAATGCTCCTAGCACATCTCCAACACTTGCATCACCTGAGCTGCTATAACTTGAACTTCCATAATCTGAGCTGCTATAACTTGAACTTCCATAATCTGAACTGCTATAACTTGAACTTGAGTCACTACTATAACTTGTATCATATCCGCTATCTGCATGTGTTTTTCCTCCACCATGAATAGACATAAATATGCTAAAACTTAATAATAATGCAATGGCAAATTTTAAGAATATTTTTAAATTCTTTTTCATCTAATCACTCCTTTTATCAAATATATATTCAACATCTTTATATAAAATTTTAACTTTTTTATTTGTTAATTATTATATATTTTTTATAATATTACTATTATACTATTTTTACTTTTATTTTCTATGTTTTATGTTTATTTACTATTAATTGTTGATTATTATTTATTATATATTATATATTAATTTTTAGATTTATATTTTTTTACCATTTCATTATAACATTCTCTGCAAACCGGAATATAATCAGAATCTCCAATTTCAATATCACCAGATTTTGTATCACCTTTATAAAAACTAAAAATTGCATTATCTCTTTTACATATATCACAAATTGAAGTCATTGTTGTTACATGATCTGACACACATAGTAAATCTCCCATTTTTCCAAATGGCTTTTTTTCAGCAGTTAAATTAAGTCCTGCAATAAAAAACTTTTTTCCTTCTTGAGCTAAATCTTCTATAATTTTAACATCTCCATTTAAAAATTGAAATTCATCTATTATATATACATCTGCATCATAATCTTTCAATTCATCTATATTATCAATGTTCACAGCTTTTAGTTTATTTCCATTTCTATCTTGAACATAATCCTTTGAAAACCTATTATCTATACCGGGTTTAAAAATTTGAATCGTCTTGCCTGCAATCATTTGTCTTTTTGCCTCTTGTAAAATAACATGGCTTTTTCCACATTTCATAGGTCCTGTAAATACATTTATATCTCCCATTTTATCCTCCGACTTCCTTTTGTATAAATTATTATTGAGTTCGATTTTTATTATATCAGTCTATAAATTTTATTGCAATATTTTGTCGAATTTTTTCGAATTTTTTATAAAATTTTTTATGCTTTTGCAATTGTAAAAATTCCCACATACTTAACTCCAAATTTCTTTAGAATTTTTGCACACTCATTTACTGTAGCTCCTGTAGTAAAAATATCATCAAAAATTGCTATTTTTTTATCTTTAATTTTATCTATATTTAATCCTATATCAAAAGCATTTTTGGCATTTTTAATTCTTTCTAATTTATCAGTTAAACTACTTTGAGCAACAATATTTTTATTTTTTATTATTACATTATCTAAGTACTTTATTGTACTGTTATTTATATTATCTTCTTTATTAAACAATTTCACAATATCTCTAGCAATCAATTTACTTTGATTATATCCTCTTTTTCTTAATCTTTTTTTATGAAGTGGTACACTTATAATATAATCATATTTTCCGATAAATTGATTTTTAAATACATCATCATAAAAAAATAATCTTGAGTAACTTTTATACATATATGATTTTTCACCAAATTTATATTTTAAGATATTGTCTCTTACATCTTTTTCATATTTGAACATATAATAATGTTCATCAAAATAAACAGGCTGTTTTGAATAATCATCTATTTGGCTAATTTTTATATATTTAAACTTTTCTTTACATTTTTCGCATATGAAATTTTCATTTATTTTATTGCAAAAACCACAAACAGGCGGAAATATCAAATTTATGATTTTTTCTATTAGATCTTTTCTTAAAACCAGATTCATCATATCTCCATAACAATTGTTTTTTTATGCTTTTGTATATTTTAGTGATTTTCTTAATGTTAGTTAATTATTTATATAAATTTTTACTTTTGTCATTAATATTACATGTCAAAGTCGAGCTTTATTTCAACTTTAATTAATTTTAAACAAATATAAATTATTTTAAAAAAATCTATCTGTATCCCAATTACGAATCTTATATTCCAATCCTGTATTTCTTTTTTTACAATCAGTATTACCAATCATAAATTCAATAACACTTGGATAACCTACCATTATCAACATTTTTTTTGCTCTTGTCATTCCTGTGTACAATAAATTTCTAGTTAATAACATTGGTGCTGATGGTGCAATTGGTATAATTACAACATCAAATTCACTTCCGTTGTGCTTTATGAACAGTAATTGCATATGCATGTTCTAATTGTTCTAATTCTGAATATTGATACCAAACCACTTTATCATCATCAAATTTTACTTTTATTTGTTTTTCCAAATCATCTATTTTTTGAATAATTCCAAGTTCTCCATTAAATACTCCTGTTCCAGTTTCTAATTCTCTTTTGACTGTGCCCTCATAATCATTACTATTTTCAATTTGTTTTTCTATTTTTCTTTCCCAATAAATATCATAATTATTTTTTACCTGCATAACCTTATCTCCAACTCTAAACACTGTTCCTAGCACATTTTTTTCTGCTTTTTTCTCACTCTTTGGATTCATTTTTTCTTGTAATGCTTTATTTAAATCTTTAGTTCCAAGCAAACCTTTTTTAGTTGGAGTTATAACCTGAATATTTTTAAAAAAATCATAATCTCCCATTTTCTTTAAACGCCCACTACATAATGAAATAACTTGTTCTAATATTTTCTCTTGATTTGTTTCTTTAACATAAAAGAAATCTTCATTTAATTCATCTTCTACTTCATCTTTTTTTATAAAAGTTTCTCCATTATTAATTCTGTGTGAATTTAAAATAATTTTACTTTTAGCTGCTTGTCTAAAAATTTTATTCAATGTTATTGTTGTTATTTTTTGTGAGTTTATCAAGTCTTCCAACACATTTCCTGGACCAACAGATGGTAATTGATCAACATCTCCAACCAAAATTAATTTTGTTCCTTGATATAATGCTTTAACTAAATAATTCATCAAAAAAACATCTACCATAGACATTTCATCAATAATTACAACATCAGCATCTAATGGAGCAATATCAAAATCAATATTTTCATAATTTCCTTCATCTTCTATTTTTCCAATTTCAAGTAATCTATGTAAAGTTTTAGCTTCTTCTCCTGTTGTTTCTGTCATTCTTTTAGCAGCTCTTCCTGTTGGTGCACATAATACAGCTTTTTTCTTATGTTTTTTATATAATTCAATTATTGTTTTTATAATTGTTGTTTTTCCTGTTCCTGGTCCACCTGTTATAATACAAACATTATTAGTATTTACAGCTTCAATTGCTTCTTTTTGCTTTTCTGACAAAAATATTCCTGTTTGTTTTTCTATTTCTTTGATTTCTTTGCTTAAATGTGGTAGTTTCTTGATATTCTTAGATTTATCTAATGTTAATAATTTTCCAGCAATATTTTGTTCAACTTCATAATAATAATATAAATAAACCCATGTAAATCCATCTCTTTCTTCTAAAATCACTTCTTTTTTTGCTTTCATATTTATCATAGTATTATCTATATCATCATCTTCCACATTTAATAAATTTTTTACAAACCCATATAAATTTTCTTTTGTAACTGCACAATGTCCATTATAAGTTGCTCTTATTAATGCATACTTTATTCCGCTTCTAACCCTTTTCTCATTATTTAAAGCAACACCCATTTCCAAAGCCATTTTATCTATTAATCTAAAATCAACATTATTAGCAACATCTATTAATATATATGGATTTTCCTCAATTTCTTGAATAGCATTAACTCCCAAAGCTTTATATACATTTTTAGCATTTTGAACACCTATTCCAAATTTTTCTAAAAATCCAACAATTTGCCATAACTCCCAATTTTCATTAAATTGTGTAGCGATTTCAATTCCTTTACTTTCAGTTATTCCTTTAACATTTCCTAGTTTTTCAGGTTCAAATTTTAAAACATATAAAGTTTCATCACCGAAATAATTCACAATTCTTTTTGCTGTTGCAGGGCCCACACCTTTTATTGTTCCATTTCCAAGATATCTTTCTAAACTATCTAATGTTTCTGGCATTATCTTTTCAAATGTCTCAATTTTAAATTGTGTTCCATATTCTGGATGTTCTACATATTTTCCATCTAATTTTAAAGAATCTCCAATTGTTATAAATGGCAAATATCCTACTACAGTTATTTCTTCAAATTCTGTTCCTAATACAGCAATTGTATAACTATTTATTTCATTTTGAAAAATTATTTCTTTAATCTCTCCTTTTAGTTCCACTTCTTAGTCACCTTTACTCCTTTATATTTATTTTCATGGTTTCAGTTTATCATATAAGATTTAAAAAGTCTAGAATTATGTCTTGCATTTTGCTTCAAATTATGGTAAATTAAGTATATGTAAATAATTTCATTAAGGAGGCACTTTTATGGACACTTATCATTTTACATTTTCAAACATTGACTCCCTTACAACTGCTAGTACTAATATGAGCAAATTACACCCTGATGTATCTGTTCTGGCATTACCAGATACACTTACTCTTGTTGTAGAAGCTCGTAATTCTATTATCTTTGATTCTAAGATAATAGCTTTTATCACTTCTGCTGGCGGTAAACTCGTAGAAGATGCACCTTTCAAATAATTTAATTTAATTTTATTATTTGTTTTGACCTGATAATTTTTCAGGTCTTTTTTATTTTTATATTTTTTTATTATTAACATCACTGCCATTTTAGGCATATTATACAGCAGAGAGGTGATTTACTTAATGTTGAGCTTTCTAATTAATTGTATCTTCTGGGTTTTAGCACTTTATGGTCTTGTTGAAATAATCAAAAATATTATTTATATACATACTTGTAACAAAATTAAAACAGAAGGTATAAATGTTATTGTTGCAGTAAAAAATCAAGAAGATAAAATCGAAGGATTTTTACGTTCTTTAAATTTCAGATTATTATATGGTAATGATGATATTGTTGAAAATATTATTGTTTTGGATTTAAATTCTAATGACAATACAAAAAATATTGTTAATAATTTTTCTTATGATTGTTCAAATATTAAACTTATTAATTGGAACGAATTTGAAGAATTATTTAACCCTGAAATCAAATAGTTCTTACAATGAATTAATTTAATTTTAAATTATTATTATGATTTAATTCTATTTTGATTAAATATTAAATATTATTTATTATTAATACTAACTAGTAAACATTATTTAAATATTTTTAACGTTTTGTCGAAATTTTTTTTAACATTTTGTCGAATTTTATTGACCTTTTTATATTTTATATGCTATTATTAGTTACATATCATCTCAAGAGATGATAAATTTATATTATTTATTGGAGGTATTTTCCATGAATATCACAACAACACAGTCAAACACCCGCAAGATCTCTTATACCCCCTACTGTTTCGAGAGTCCTGAGTCTCTCAAGGCTGCCGAAAAAGCAATCAATGATGAGTTTTTCAACTCAATCTCTGGTGTAAAAGCCTATGCTACAGAAAGAACCCTTTTTGTGCCATCCAATAAATCTCTTGTATTTATGCTGGATATAGAGGCTAAACTGAGAAGATATGGTGGCAGACGTCATACAGAATAATGTATGAAAATAATCTAGCGAATTTAGCAAATTCCTGGCTGGAGCTTATTTAGCTCCAGCCTTTTCAATTTTTGTAATCATTTTCACTGCTTTTTGTCTTTCAACCATAATTACATGACCACAACCTTGGCATTTAAGTTTAAAATCAACACCTATTCTTGTTATCTCCCATAATTTGCTCCCACATGGATGTTGTTTTTTTGTTCTTACTATATCTCCTATATTATATTCCATATGAATCACATCTCTTTCTTTTAAATTTTGGATGAAAAACATTTAAAATTCAGGTTTTAGCTTAATCTATCAATAATTGTTTCTTTTCCAAGAACTTGCATAATCTCATATAAATCAGGTGTATTTTGTCTTCCAGTTAAAGAAACACGTATTACAGTACTTATATCACCTACATGTCCTGGCCATTTTTCTGGTTCTGTTTTAAACATTTTAACTTCTCTTGCATATCCAACTTCTTCAGCTAAATCTTTCATTTTATTAAACCATGTTTGTTTATCATCATTTATATCAAAATATTTTTCTATATATAATTTTGTAATTTTTTCGATTTCAGATTTATCAGAAATTTTACCATATTCAAAATCAGCATTTTTATCAAATTTTTCATTAAACATATATGATATGTTTTCTTTTACATCTGACCATTTTGCTATATCTTTTCTTGGTTTTGTATTTCCTCTTTCTATTCCTAATACTTTTAATGAATATTCTGTATCTTTTGAAAGCATTTCAGCTAATTCTGTATCAAAATTTTTAGCCCATGTAATTGTTTCATCATATACTCTTTGTGCTGAATATTTTGAAATCACATTTTTTGATACATCTAATAATTTTACCATATCAAACAAAGCTCCACTTACACTCATTTTATTTAATTGGAAATCAAATTCATCAATTGATTTATCTGGATTTGCTTTTCTCCAATTTTCAAATGTTGAGTTTGCTATATTTAATAAATATTCTTTTACTGCAGAACTTGGAATTCCTGCTTGTTCATAATATGATGCTGCTGCCTCTGGATCTTTTCTTTTACTTATTTTACGTTTTCCACCATTATCATTTTTCAAAAGTGTTGGTGTATGTGCATATTTAGGTGGTTTAAACCCTAATTCATGAAATAATTGTAAATGAAGTGGAACTGATGATAACCATTCATCACCTCTTAAAACATGTGTTGTTCCCATTAAATGGTCATCAACTGCATGTGCAAAATGATATGTTGGTAATCCATCTGCTTTAATTATTACAATATCTTGATCATTTTCAGGGAATTCAACATTACCTTTTATAACATCTTTATGTTTGATTTTTCTATCTTCTCTACCTGGAGATCTAAATCTTATAATATATGGAACACCAGCTTTAATTTTTTCAGTTGCTTCTTCAACTGTGTAATTTCTTGAAGTTGCCCATACTCCATAATATCCTGTTCTAACTTTAGCTGCTTCTTGTTTTTCTCTCATTTCATTTAATTGTTCTTGAGTTTCAAAACTTGGATATGCTTTTCCTTGTTCTAACATATATTTTGCATATGCTTCATATATATCTTTTCTTAATGATTGTCTATATGGTCCATATTCTCCTTTAGACTCTTGTTCATTTATCATTCCTTCATCAGGCTCTAAATCAAATTTTTTTAATGATTCAATTATTTGTGTAATTCCATCTTTTACTTCTCTTTTTTGGTCTGTGTCTTCTATTCTTACATAAAAAATTCCACCTGTTTGTTTTGCTAATTTTTTATTTAACATTGCTTGATCTATAGTACCAATATGCACATTTCCAGTTGGACTTGGTGCAACTCTTACAACCATTGCTCCTTCTGGTAAATTTCTTCTAGGATATTTTTCCTCATAATATGAAATATCCTTTGCATCTGGAAATATTAAATTTGCTAAATCTTTATAATCCATTTTTATCTATCCTTCCTGTTTTTCATTTTAATTCAATACATTTTATCATGATTATATTTGTTTTATTTCATTATACTTCCATAATAATAGGTAAAATCATAGGATTTCTCTTAGTTTTTTGGAAAATATATTCTCTTAAATTATCTTTTAAAGTTGATTTAATTGTAGCCCAATCTGTAACACCATTTTCCTCAAATCTTTGAACTTCTAATCTAATTTGTTTTTTAACATCATCCATCAAATTCTCAGATTCACGAACATATACGAAACCTCTTGAAATTACATCTGGACCTGAAACTATTTCTCCAGAACCTGAATCCATTGTCATTACTATAATAATTAATCCATCTTGTGATAAATGTTGTCTGTCCCTTAAAACTATATTTCCTACATCTCCAACACCTAATCCATCTACTAAAATTTTTCCTGATGGAACTGCAGTTGTTATTTTTGCTTCATTTTCATTTAATTCAAGTACTCTACCATTTTCAAGCATAAATATGTTTTCTGCAGGTATTCCCATTTTTTTAGCTGTTTCAGCATGTGCTTTTAATTGTCTAAATTCTCCATGAACTGGTAAAAAATATTTTGGACGAACTAATGACATTATTAATTTTTGTTCTTCTTGACAAGCATGTCCAGAAACGTGAACTGATTCTAATGCACTATATACAACTTCTGCACCAATTTGCATTAAATCATCTATTACTTTAGAAACTAATTTTTCATTTCCTGGAATTGCTGTAGCTGAGATTATTATTAAATCATTTGGTGTAATAACAACTTTTTTATGTTCTCCAGATGCCATTCTTGTAAGTGCTGACATTGCTTCACCTTGGCTTCCTGTTGTCAAAATTGTTAATTGGTCATCTGTATAATTTTTAATCATATCTATATCTATGAAAGTATTGTCTGGAACTTGGATATATCCTAAGTTTCTTGCAACTTCAATCATATTTATCATACTTCTTCCACATACTGCAATTTTTCTTTTATATTTTACAGCTGAATTACAAATTTGTTGAACTCTGTGTACATTTGATGCAAATGTTGCAACTACAATTCTTTTTGTACAATTCATAAATAATCTATCAAATACTTCTCCTACAGAGCTTTCAGACATTGTATATCCTTTTCTTTCAGAGTTTGTACTATCTGATAATAAAGCTAAAACACCTTGATTTCCTATTTCTGCAATTCTTCCAAAATCCATTAATTGATCATCTATTGGTGTAAAATCAATTTTGAAATCTCCTGTGTGCATTACTGTTCCAACAGGTGTATGAATTGCAAGCATTACTGAATCTGGAATACTATGTGAACTTCTAATAAATTCAACTTGCATTTTTCCAAAATTTATTGTTTGTCCTTGTTCAACTGTGTGTAATCTTGTTTTACGTAATAATTTGTGTTCTTCTAATTTATTTTGTATTAATCCTACAGTTAATCTTGTTGCATATATTGGCATATCAACTTGTTTTAATACATATGGAATTGACCCAATATGATCTTCATGACCATGTGTTATTACTAATCCTTTAATTTTCTCTTGATTTTTTACCAAATATGTTACATCAGGTATAACTAAATCTACACCTAACATATTATCTTCAGGAAATTCTAGTCCACAATCTACTAAAATAATTTCATCATCATATTCAAAAACTGTTATATTTTTTCCGATTTCATCTAATCCACCTAATGGGATAATTTTTAAATTTGGTTTTTTAAACTCAAAATTCATGTCCAAACTTGGTATTATTGATGTTCTTTGTGTTTTTGTTGTTCTTGTTTTTCTTGATTGTTTGCTTTCTTTTACATCTCTTGAATTGTTGTTCATAGATTTTGTATTTAATCTTGTATTTGATTTTGTATTTGTTTTTTTATTTTCTTTTTTCAATATTTCTCTTTCTTTTTGAACACTTGAAACACTCATATTTTCTAATTCATTATTTTCTATATTCTCATTTACTAATTTTCTTCTTGGTTTTCTTGTCTCTCTTAATTCATTTTGTGCTCTCTTTTTTGTCATTTTGTCTTCATTTCTAAAGTTTTTTTCATATCCAAATTTTTCCTTTGTTTTTCTTTCTGTTTTTTCTTTTCCTTTAATTTCATTTGTCATAAATTTACATTTCTCCTTTTCTTATTTAATTTTCGTTTAAATTTGCATATTGTAAATAAGAAAAATTGTCATAGCAAAAAAATAGTTTATTAATTAAATATTATAAACCACATAATTTTAATTTTATTTTCCCGAACTCATTCTACAATCTTTTTTATCAATATTTATCCACACCATTAAATAAATATTATATACAAATTTAATCTCATTTTCCCAATCTCTGGTACTAACTGTGTTTAATTATACTCTATTTCTGGTATTATGTCAAGAACTTTCCAATGTTTTTGTTCAAAAAAATCCATAAAAATAATTTTAAAAAATCACTACAAATATCAGTTTTTTGGTAACTTTATTTCTTTTTGATTTGTATAAAAAAAGCTGTTTTAAGATTTAAATTCTTAAAACAGCCAAATTCTAGTTATTCTCATAAACAACAACTTTTTTATTATCTTTATCAACAATTTCTTCTGTATGTGTATCATTATATTTTTTTACTTCTTGTTTAATTAACCCATTATCTCCAACAAGAACAAGAGCAATAACAACAACAAATGTTAAAACAATTAATCCAATTATTGTCCATTTAATTAATGAATCATTTTTCATATTTTTACCATGTCCTTTCATTTTATTTTAACTCTATTATATTTTTACTTAATATATCTTAAAATCTTACTTTAAAGCATACACTAATAAAACTATCAACCCTGCTATAACTCTATATATTGCAAACATTTTGAAACTACCTTTTTTCAAATATTGCATCAAAAATTTTATAACTGCAATTCCAACTAAAAAGCTTGAAATCACTCCTATAAAAAATTGTAGATTTAAAGTAAAACTACTAAATTTAAAAATAGTTGCTGCTAATACTATTGGTGCTGATAACAAAAATGAATATTTTGCTGCTGATTCTCTATCAACTTTTAATAATCTAGCTGTAGTCATTGTTATTCCTGATCTTGAAACACCTGGTATAAAAGCTAATGATTGTGATAATCCAATTAAAAAAGTTTCTTTTAATCCCATATGTTCATAATCAATTTCTGATTTACATTTTTTATCAACAAAATATAAAATTATACCCATAACAATCAATGCAATTGCGATTATAACTGGCTTTTTTAATGTATCTTCTAAAAAATGATCTAATAAAAATCCAATTATTCCACCAGGAATTGTTGCTAAAACTAAATACCAAAACATTCTACCTGTTGGTGTTTTTTTCTTTTTTACAACATAATTATATCCATTTGTTATTAAATCTAACCAATCTTTGAAAAAGAATATACCAATTGCAAGTAATGTACCAAAATGAAGTGCTACATCAAATGAGTCTGGTATTTCTCCCCAATTAAACATCCATGGTATTAAATTTAAATGTGCTGAACTAGATATTGGTAAAAGTTCTGTTAGTCCTTGCACTATTCCTAATATTAATGATTGCATATATATATTTAACATAATTTTATATTTCCTTTCTTTTTTTACTACATAAATTATAATAAATCAAAATTATTTTTAATTGTTTCAAAAATATATTTTGCTGCTGTTTTAGGTGCAACTTTTCCAGGTAATGCTAATGCCCAATTTGTAACTAATCCTAATCTATTTGCTTCTTCAAAATCAACCCCACCTGGTTTTGATGCTAAATCAATTATGATACATTGTTTATTAATAAATTTTAGATTTTTTTCATCTAAAATTAATGATGGAATTGTGTTAAATATAAAATCAAATTCTACTTTTTCTAATTCATTATTCAGATTTTTCAAATCAATTTTGCTATATCCACAAGTTTCAATCCATGCTAAATCTTGCTGTTTTCTTGCTTCACAATAAACTTTTGCACCCATACCTTTTAACATTTTAGCTAATATTTTACCAATTCTTCCAAAACCTAAAATTAAGCAATTACTATTATGTATAGTTATTAAACTTTTTTCCATTGCAATTTGTATTGCTCCTTCAGCTGTTGGAATTGAATTTTTTATTGCTAATTCTTCTAATTTTAAAATATCTATTATTTCATTATTATTGTTTTTATTTATACATTCTTGAATTTTTTCAGTAACATTTCCTGTAATAATTTTCTTGTTTTTTGTTAATTCAAAAAAGTCTTTTACAACAATTTTTTCATTTGAATATGGAGAATTAATATATTTTCCATCTTTTGATATTGGAATTGATGTTATTACCAAATCAGCTGTTTTAACTGAATTATTAAGTGTTGTAATTTTTGTTATTTTAGAATTTTCCAATATTTTTTCTTCTAAATTTTCAAATCCTAATAAACAAACATTATCACCATTTTTATCAAATAATTTAGCTAATTCAATAATTCTTAAATCTCCACCAATTACAGAAATATTCATAATATCACAAATCCTTTCATATCAATATTTTTCTGATAAATTAATTTTTAATAATCAGATTTTTAATAAATATAAATTGTATATTATGAGTATATTTAAGTAATTTTTCAAATATTCTTTATTTCAAATAATATTATCTTTCTTTTTCTTGTTCAATTTGAATTTCAATTTCTTTATTATCTTTAGTATTATTCAATATATTTCCGCCATTTAAAGAATCAACTAAACTATACATTTCTTCAAGATATTCATTGGTTTTTCTTTCTTTTTTAGATAATCTAATTTTAATTTTTTTATTAGGCTCACTTGGAATTCTTATTTTATCTTGTATTGGTTTAAATATTGGTTGATTTTCAATTTTTTCTTTTATTTTTTCATCCAATTCTAATGCCAAATTTAAATAATCAATAGCTTTAAGTTTTTCATTTTTTCTCATAGCAATATGTGCTAAATAAAAATATGCCATTGGTTCTAATTCTTCTTCTTTAATAGCTTGTTGTAGATATTTTTCAGCTTGTTCAAGCTCACCTTGAATCATCTCAATTAAAGCTAAATTATATTGTCCATTATACAAATATGTATTAATTTTAGCAGCTTTTCTGTAAAATTCTTTTGCCCTTTGAAAATCATTTAATCTTGTAAAAGTCATTCCTAAATTATAATATAATTCATAATCTGCTGGATTATATCTTAATGCATACATGTACACTGAAACAGCTTCTTTAAATCTTTCTTCATCATATAAAATATTACCTAAAAGTTTTGATGCTTCCAAATAATCTGGCTTTAATTTTAATAAATCTTGTAACATAATTATTGCATCTTCATTTCTATTATTTTTTTGAAGCAAATCTGCAACTTTATAATGCATTTCAAAATCATTTCCATTTAACTCAACTGCTCTTATATATTCATCTAATGCAACACTTATATTTCCTTGTTTTTCATACAAACTTCCAAGTATTTTGTGTGCTTCAAAATTTTTTGGAAATTGATCAATGAATTTTAATGCATATTTTCTTGCCTGTTCATCTTTTCCAGTTATAATTAGCATTTTTAATTTGAATAATTTTATTTTTTCTTCTATATAATTATTTCTTAAAATAAAAAACATTATTGCTAGTAAAATTAATATTACTATTACAAATATTACTATTCTTGCTAAAACCATCCTTATACCTCTTCAATTCTATTTAGTTATTCTCTTGTTTTGAATGATTAGACTTTTAATGAATTATTTGCCAAATTTTTCACCGTATTTTTTTATACATTTTTGAATAATATCTTCTGCCACATCTCTACCATACACTTCTCCAACACTTGTGTGTTTTCCTTCTAAAGTTTTATATACTTCAAAGAAGTGTGTAATTTCGTCCATATATTGTTTTGGTAATTCACTTATATCATTGTAACTATTCATATATGGATCATTTTTACATATTGCGATTATTTTTTCATCTTCTTCATCATTATCAATCATTTTTAAAATTCCTATTGGATAACATTCAACTAATGTCATTGGAATTATTTCTTCTTGACAAAGAACTAGTACATCTAATGGATCATGGTCTTCTGAATATGTTCTTGGGATAAATCCATAATTTGCTGGGTAATGTGTTGCTGTATATAGTATTCTATCTAATTTTAGTACTCCTGTCTCTTTGTCTAGCTCATATTTATTTCTTCCGTTTTTTGGGATTTCGATTATTGCAATAAAATCATCTTTTTTGATTCTGTTTTCATTAATATCATGCCAGATGTTCATTTTTCATCATATCCTTTCTTTTGTATTTTGGTTTATTTTATCATATTTTTTGAAAATGTCAATGGGGTATGTTGGGTTAACATGTTGTTTTGATTATCATTCTAGACTTTAAAAACATTAGTATAAAAAAAGAGTCAAATAAAATACACCTCTGATTAAAGTATACCATAACTCTTTTTTATTATGGTATACTAATCTGGGTGCACTTCAAAATTGACTCTTTTTTTAGTACATTCCGCCCATTCCAGCTGTTTCATCATTACTTGAACCACAACTACAATTTTTCTCTTTTTTATCTGTTACAATACTTTCAGTAGTAAGAACCATAGATGCAATTGATGCTGCATTTTGTAATGCACTTCTTGAAACTTTTGTTGGATCAACAATTCCAGCTTTTTTCATATCAACATATATTTCATCTTGTGCATTAAATCCTGTTCCTATTGGACTTTGTTTAACTTTTTCTAATATTACAGCAGGCTCTAATCCAGCATTTATTGCAATTTGTTTAACAGGTTCCTCTAATGCTTTTAAAACTATTTTTGCACCTATTTTTTCGTCATCCTTTAATTCACAAACAATTTTTTCAACATCTGGAATTATATTAACAAATGCTGTTCCACCACCTGAAACAATTCCTTCTTCAACAGCAGCTCTTGTAGCTGAAAGTGCATCTTCTAATCTTAATTTTTTATCTTTCATTTCAACTTCTGTTGCTGCTCCAACTCCAATTACAGCAACACCTCCTGCAATTTTTGCAAGTCTTTCTTGTAAATTTTCTTTTTCAAATTCACTCTTTTCATCTGAAATTTGTGCTTTTATTAAATTTACTCTTTCTGCGATTTCTTTTTTATCTCCTAATCCATCTACAATTATTGTATTTTCTTTTGAAACTTTAACTTGTTTTGCTCTACCTAATTGTTCAATTGTTGTATCTTTTAATTCTAATCCTAAATCTGATGTAATAACTTCTCCACCTGTTAAGATTGCTAAATCTTGTAACATTGCTTTTCTTTTATCACCAAATCCAGGTGCTTTTACAGCAACAACATTTAAAACTCCTCTTAGTTTATTTAATACTAATGTTGATAATGCCTCACCTTCAATATCATCACATACAATAACTAATTTTCCTGATGATTGCATTAATTGTTCTAATAATGGTAAAATTTCTTGGATATTGCTAATTTTTTTATCTGTGATTAAAATATATGGATTATCTACAACTGCTTCCATTTTTTCTGTATCAGTAACCATATAAGGTGATACATATCCTTTTTCAAATTGCATTCCCTCAACAATATTTAATTCAGTATTTGATGTTTTTGATTCTTCTATTGTAATAACTCCATCTTTTGAAACCTTTTCCATTGCTTCTGAAATTAATTTTCCAACTTCTTCATTATTTGCTGAAATACTTGCAACTCTAGCAATGTCTTCTTTTCCATTAACAGGTGAGCTTATTTTTTTCAATCCTTCAACAGCTGCATCTACAGCTTTATCTATACCTCTTTTTATTGCCATTGGATCACCACCAGCAGCAACATTTTTTACACCTTCTTTAATCATACTTTGTGCTAAAACAGTTGCTGTTGTTGTTCCATCACCTGCAACATCATTTGTTTTAGTTGAAACTTCTTTAACCAAACGTGCTCCCATGTTTTCAAATGGATCTTCTAATTCGATTTCTTTTGCTATTGTAACCCCATCATTTGTGATTAATGGTGAACCAAAATTTTTGTCTAATACAACATTTCTTCCTTTTGGTCCTAATGTTACTTTTACTGTATCTGCTAATTGATTAACACCATCTAACAATTTTTTTCTAGCTTCCTCACCAAATTTTATTTGTTTAGCCATAACACATTACTTCCTTTCATTTTTTTCATTGACATAACATTTTTATAAAATAATTTACGATTTTTATGTTACTCTACAACTGCCAAAATATCATTTTGTTTAACAATAATTAAATCTTCTCCTTCATACTTAATTTCAGTACCTGCATATTTATTAAGTACAACTTTATCACCTTTTCTTATGTACATTTTAACTTCATTACCATCGATTTGCCCGCCTGGTCCTACCTCTAGAACTTCAGCAATTTGTGGTTTTTCCTTACTACTTGCTGTCAATATAATTCCACTTTTTGTAGTTTCCTCTGCTTCTATCATTTTTACTACAACTCTGTCTAATAATGGTCTTAACATTAAAATTACCTCCTTTTTTATTTCAACCCAATTACAATATTATATGCATATTGCAATTATGATATGACAAAATTATTAGCAGTCTTTATTTAAGACTGCTAATAATTTACACCCATATTTTGTATTTGTCAATATGTTTTTATTAAATTCACATAAAATTCACAATTCATTTTCCATTTATTATTATTTTTCTAGTTCTTCTAACTGTATTGCTTTTTCTAATTCATCTAAAGCTACTTTTTCTGCCTCATTTCTATTTTTATTACAATTTTTTAATTTTTTTATTCTTGAACTTACTCCTCTAATACACCTTTCTTTGTCTTGTTTCCTTGCTTCCTTTAATGCTGATACAGCAGTTTCATACTTATGATCTTTTTCTTTAGAATCATAAATTTTTATTGGTGATTCAGGTTTATTACCTCTTTTATACACCTGTATTTTTCCAATATTCGAAATACTTTCCAACAACATTACTGTATTTTCTAATCCATAATATGTTTCATTATGAACATCAACTGTAATAAATCTACAATCTTTTCTTTTCCTTAAAATTTCATTTCTTTCAAACACAGAAATTAAACTTTCCACTTTAGATGTTCCCATTACTTTCCAATTAATTTTGTAATTATTCCACATCATTGCTGTTTCTATAATTCTTGGATTTTTCATTGTACCATCAAAGATAAAATTTAATCCATTATCAGATGCATATTTCATAATTTTAGGAGTTATACTTGAACTTCCAATTGCAGTAATTTTAGTATAAAATTCTGGACACTCTTTTAATATACCTTTTCTTTTTTCTTTCGGATAAAATTTCCTATATTGATCATCATCAATCAGAAAAACCTCTTTTCCCTGCTCTTCAAATTCTCTTTTTGCAACAGATACTAAACCTCCTTTTCCTGCTCCTACCTGTCCTCCTAATATTACAGCTTCTGAATTAGCAATAGATTTATTTTTTGAGTTAAACTTTCTTTGTGCTCTATAAAATGTAACATAGAAACTTTCTATATACATTTTATGAAATTCTTCATATTTGCCATATTTTATTTTTAATTCTTCATTTTTTACATTTTCTTCAAAGTATTTTCTATATTCTTCACTGTAAAATTCCTCATCAGTAGGAACATTTATCTTATATTTTTTAATTGCCTCTTCTAATTCCATTTTTTCCATTCCTTTTATATAATTTTTAAATCAAAAAATTTAATTCATCCCTCAGTTTTTCAAATTGTATTTTTTCAAATTCATCCTTTGGACTTAAAGTTTCAAGCAAAACCTTTAATCTTTTTGCTCTTTCTTCTTTATATAAATTTTTATCAATGTTTCTTTGCTCAGATAATACCTCACTTGCAAGTTTATTAGACTTTTCACTTGTACTAAATATCTTTATTGGAGAAACCATATCTTTTCCTCTTTTAAATATTTCAATAATCACATTTTCATTATTCTTTTCAATTTTTTTGACACTATCCAATACACCATTATATGTTTTGTTGTGAGTTTCAACATTTGTAAATCTTCCATATCCTGTTAATTTAATTTGTTCATAATTTCTTTCAAATGCTGTTAGTAAACTTTCAATATTTGAAACAGCCATTACTCTAATTATTTTTTTGTAATCATTAGGCATTGATTTTAATGTTTCAAATGGTTGAGTATTTCTCAATGTTCCCTCAAAAACAAAATTAAATCTATTTTCAGCTGCTTCATTAATAATCCTATTTACAATTTTGCCTGTAACTTCAGCTGTAATATCTGAATACATTGTAGGATATTTTTTTAAAATTTCTTTTGTATAAGGAAATGTTGCTCTGTACACATCAACATCTAAAACAGCCATATGCTCTCCATTTTTATGAACTTCTCTTCCTGAGAAAACATCTATTCCACCTTTTCCTGATCCTGTTTGTCCTCCTGTAAACACTGCAACTGGATTATTACTTTTTTCACAATTATAAAAAGATATCTTTTTACATTTTTCATACATTTCTTGAAATTGTTCATTATTAAGAACATATTTTTCTTTAATCTTTTCTAAACTTTGTTCATAATTCATTTTTTTACTCCCTTTCACCTTTTTACATCTTCACTATATTCAGTAAGAATTTTATTAATAACTTCCCAATTTCCAAGATACATTTGTTCCCTTTCTTCAAGTATCTTATCTATTTCTTTTTTATTTTTTCCTTCCATTACATCTGCAACCTTACTTGACATTATTTCAATTGCAATATCCAATTTAACATTATCATTCATGTTTAAACATTCCTTTCTTTTTATTTACTGATAATAGCCTTAACAAACTCCACAAACAAAGGAGCAGGCTTATCTGGTCTAGATTTAAACTCTGGATGAAATTGTCCAGCAATAAAAAATTTATGTTCTGGAATTTCAACAATTTCAACCAAACTTCCATCTGGTGATGTTCCTGAACAAATTAAACCATTTTTTTCTAATATATCTTTATAATCATTATTATATTCAAATCTATGTCTATGTCTTTCTGAGATTATATCTTTTCCATAAATTTTATATGCTAATGAATCTGATTTTATTTTACATGGATATGCACCTAAACGCATTGTTCCACCTTTTTTTGTTATATCTTTTTGTGTATCCATAATATGAATTACTGGATTTTTGCATTTTTCATCAAATTCAGCTGAATTTGCATCTTCAATTTTTGCAACATTTCTAGCAAATTCTACAACAGTCATTTGCATTCCTAAACAAATCCCTAAAAATGGAATATTGTTTTCTCTTGCATATTTTATTGTTTCTATTTTACCTTCAACACCTCTTGTTCCAAATCCTCCAGGCACAAGAATCCCATTATATTTTCCTAAAATTTCTTTGGCAGTTTCTGGTTTAATTTTTTCACAATCAACTAATTCAATATTAACTTTTGTGTTATTTGCAAATCCACCATGTTTTAAACTTTCTATTACTGATAAATAAGAGTCTTCTAATTGAATATATTTTCCAACAATTGCAATATTAACATTTTTATTTTCTAAATTTTTAATATTATCAATCATTTTTTTCCAATTTTCATTTTTTGGTTCTCTATTTTCTAATCTTAATTTTTCACATACAACCTCTGCTAATCCTTGTTCTTCAAGCATTAATGGAACTTCATATAAATCTGAAACAGTTGCGTTTTCAATTATATTTTTCTTTTTCACATTACAAAATAATGCCATTTTTTCTTTCATTCCATCTGGAATTGTTCCATCTGCACGACATACAAGAATATCTGGTTTAATTCCTAGGCTTTGTAATTCTTTTACAGAATGTTGTGTTGGCTTAGATTTTAATTCATTTGAACCAGAAATATATGGAAGTAATGTAACATGAATATAAATTACATCTTCATCATTTTCTTCAATTCCAACTTGTCTTATTGCCTCTAAAAAAGGTAAACTTTCAATATCTCCTACAGTTCCACCGATTTCTGTAATTACAATATCTACATCTGTATTATCAAATTTATGTACTTTTTCTTTAATTTGATTTGTTATATGTGGAATTACTTGAACAGTTTTACCAAGATAATCCCCTCTTCTTTCTTTTTCGATTACTTCTGAATAAATTCTTCCTGTTGTAATACTACTATTTTTAGATAGGTTTTCATCTATAAATCTCTCGTAATGCCCTAAATCTAAGTCTGTTTCAGCTCCATCATCTGTAACAAATACTTCTCCATGTTCACAAGGATTCATTGTTCCTGGGTCAATATTTATATATGGATCAAATTTTTGAGCTGTTACTTTATATCCTCTGTTTTTTAACAACCTTCCTAATGATGCTGCTGTAATTCCTTTTCCTAATCCTGATACTACTCCACCTGTTACAAAAATATACTTTGTTTTCATTTTTTGATTTTCTCCTCTCTTTGAAAAAACCGCATTTTTTATGTATTTTAATATACTTAATTTATTAGAAAACAAAAAAAGATTTAAAAAAATTCCAACAAAAATAGCGGTTTTTTTTAAATCTAAATGTATTTTAACATCTATTCTAATTTTTTTCAATAGATTTTGACAATTTTTTATATTACAAATTGCGTTTACTTTACAAAATTGCTTTTAACTTTTCACTTGACGATAGCAAAATATTTGACTCATATCAAAATATTCAACTCATAGCAAAATATTGAAAAATATTTTAGTTTTGTTTTCAAGTTTTTCACAAGCAACATAAGCCAGTACCACCACTTATGATACCAGCTAAAATTAAAGTTTCCAAAATATTAACTAAAAAAATTTTATTTCTTATTTTCACAATTCTTATTTTTTTCTTTTCCAATCTTTCTATTAGCAGTCATTTTATCCAAATTAGGATATGCTGCTGTAATCAAATCTTTAATAACAGCTACTTCCTCATCACTACATCTATCTATAATATTTTTCAAAATCTCCTTATCACTATAATCATCTTTCATATATGCTTCATTTTCCTCATAAAGCAAACTATCGCTAGGAACTTTCAATGCTTGTGAAATCTGGTATAAAGTATGAACACTGCAACTACTATTACCTTTTTCCAATTCTGATACATAATTTTCAGAACGATTTATCATATCTGCAAAAGTCTCTTTTGTAAGTCCTATTGCAAGTCTATAGTTTCGTGTTCTTGCACCAAATCCATCCCAATCTTGATATTCATATCTATCTGTTCTACTCATTTTACTATTAATTCCTCCAATACTAGCAACATTTATTTTTATCATTTGCTAGTATTATCTCACTTATTTTTTGATTTTATTATCAACTACAATTGTTTATTTTATGTGGTTTGTAGTTGTTAAATAGAACAAATAAAAAACGAAAATTTACTTCGTTACCTTTCTTTATAGATTTTTAATTATCTTTTCAAATTTTCTTTTTTTATTGTTCCCAAATTTTTTACTAAAATCATTAAAAATATTACCAACATGAACCATCGTATCATTATCATTTGAAATACGCAATGTTTCTTGCATTATTTGTTTTTTTAGTATTAATAATTGGTCAACAATAATTTCATAATTTATAATAGGCTTTTTTATTAATCCATCAATAATATCACAATCAATTTCATCATCACCTCCAGCTGTTATCACTAAAAATTTTGGAATATTTGATTTTTCTTTACATTTTTTTATTATTTCTAAACCTGATTTTTTACCATTTCTAACCAAATCTGTTATCACTATTTCTGGATGAAGTTTTTCAATCATTTGTAATTCTTGCTCATCTGAATAACAACTTCCAATAACTTCAATTTTGTCATTTGACTCTAGAATCTGTTTAAGTATATTATTAAATTCTTTGTTATCTTCTGCTATAATTAATTTTATTTTTTTTGATTTTTCATTTATTTTGTCATTATCTTTATCATTCATTTTATCATCCACTCCTTTATAATTAATTTGTTTAAAATTGTTAAAATTATTCACATATTTGGTTGGATTATTTTTCCTTTTATTATAATATTTATTAGTTATATTTTTTTGTTTTGATTACAAATTTTTGTATTTATTATTTTGTACTTATTATTTTTGTGATTCCTACTTTGTATATTCTACTACATTTCTCTCGGATTTTTTGTCGAATCTTGTCGAATAAATAAATTTTATGAATTATTTTTGATTTATTTATTACCACCAAAATATAAAAAACCTGAAAAGAAATCATTTATAACTTCTTTTCAGGTTTTTCTTTACTATTTATGTTCTAATATTTATGCATTAATATTTGCACTCTAATATCTATGTTTTAATATTTATACTTTAATATTTATACTTTAATATTTATACTTTAATATTTATGCTTTAATATTTATAGTTTGACATTTATATTATAATATTTATATTTTAATACTTTAGTATCTATTCTTTAAATTTATCCTCTAGTATCTACACTTTAATTTTTTAATCTTTCATTTTACCTACATACTAGCTAATCTTTCAACCGTATTTTTCAACATTTCTTCATATTTAGCCAATTTTTCTTTTTCCTCATTAATTTTACTTTCAGGAGCCTTATTTACAAATCCTGAGTTTGAAAGCATTTTTTTAGCTCTTTCAACTTCTGATTCAAGTTTAATTTTTTCTCCCTCTAATCTTTGTTTTTCTGCTTCTAAATCAACTAAATCTTCAAAAGGCATATATAATTCTAAATCCTGTTTTAAAATTGAAACAGCATTATCTGGTATATTTTCCTTACTAGATTTTACTTCAATTTCACTACCAAATCCTAGTTTTAATAAAAATTGTTCACTTTGTTTTATTAAATCATTATATTTCTCAGTAACAAATATTAATTTTGCTTTTTTAGAAGGATGAACATTCATATTATTACGTAAATTTCTTATATCTCCAATAATTTGTTTTAATAATTCAATTTCATTTTCTTCTAATTCAAAATTAAATTCTTCTTTAAATTGAGGCCAATTTGATGTCATTATTGTTTCATCATTATTATATAATTTTGTATAAATTTCTTCTGTAACAAAAGGCATAATTGGATGTAACATTTTTAAACTATATTCTAAAACTGTATTTAATGTAAATTGAGCTTGTTTTCTTGTATCACAATTTTTATCATATAAACGTGTTTTTACAATTTCAATATACCAATCACAAAATTCATTCCAAATAAAATCATATATTTTTTGTGTTGCAACACCTAAATCATAATTATCAATATTTGTTGCAATTTCTTTAGCTAATCTATTTGCTTTTGATAATATCCATTTATCTTCAATTGCAAGTTTACTTAAATCACAATTTTGACCATCATTTTCTTCATAATCTTCTAAATTCATTAATACAAATTTTGATGCATTCCATAATTTATTTGCAAAATTTGCACCTTGTTCTACTTTTGCTGGAATATATCTAATATCATTTCCAAATGAAATTCCTAATATTAATGAAAATCTTAATGCATCTGCACCATATTTTGCAACAACTTCTAATGGATCAACACCATTTCCTAATGATTTACTCATTTTTACACCATGTTCATCACGAACTAAACCATGAATTATTATGTCTGAAAATGGCTTTTGTCCCAAATATTCCATTCCTGAGAATATCATTCTTGAAATCCATAAAGTTATAATATCATATCCTGTAACAATTGCATTTGTTGGATAAAATGTTTTTAAATCTTCAGTATTATCTGGCCAACCAAGTGTTGAAAATGGCCATAATGCTGAACTAAACCATGTGTCTAATGTATCTTGATCTTGTGTTAAATGTGTACATCCGCATTTATTACATTTTTCTGGCATTGTTCTTGAAACATGAATTTCTCCACATTCATCACAATAATAAGCAGGAATTCTGTGTCCCCAATATAATTGTCTAGATATACACCAATCTTGTAGATTTTCCATCCAATTGAAATATGTTTTATCATATTTATTTGGAATAAATTTAATATCCCCACTTCTAACTTCTTTAATTGCAGGTTTTGCAAGTTCATCCATTTTTACAAACCATTGGTCTGAAATTGTTGGTTCTATTGTTGTTTTACATCTTTCACATTTTGCAACATTATGTGTATAATCTTCAATTTTAACTAAAAATCCTTGTTCATCAAGCATTTTAACAATAAATTCTCTTGCATCATATGCATTCATTCCAGCAACTTCTGGTATTAAATCATTCATTATTAAATTACTATCAAATACTTCAACAAATTCAAGATTATTTTTCTTACCTGCTTGATAATCATTTGGATCATGACATGGAGTTAATTTAACACATCCTGTACCAAATTCCATATCAACAAATGGATCTGCAATAATTGGAATTTCTTTATTCATTAATGGTAATATACATTTTTTTCCTATCAAATGTTTAAATCTTTCATCTTTTGGATTTACAGCAACACCAGTATCCCCAAGCATTGTTTCAGGTCTTGTTGTTGCAACTACTAAATAATCTTGTTCACCTTCTTCTGAATCTTTTATAGGATATTTTAAATGCCAAATATGTGAATCTTCTTCTTTATATTCAACCTCAGCATCTGAAATTGATGTTTTACAATTTGGACACCAATTAATCATTCTTTTTCCTTTATAAATATATCCCTTTTCATATAATCTGAAAAAAGCCTCTTCAACTGATTTAGACAATCCTTCATCCATTGTAAAACGACTTCTATCCCAATCACAAGAACACCCCATTTTACGTTGTTGTTTTTGAATAGTTCCACCATACTCATGTGTCCACTCCCAAGCCTTTTCCAAAAATTGTTCTCTAGTTAAATCAGATTTTTTTACACCTTGTTTTCTCAACTCCTGAACAACCTTCATCTCTGTAGAAATAGCAGCATGGTCTGTACCAGGAAGCCATAAAGTATTAAATCCTTGCATCCTTTTATATCTAATTAAAAAATCTTGAATTGCAGCATCTAATGCATGCCCCATATGCAACTTACCTGTTACATTTGGAGGTGGCATCATAATACAATAACTTTCTTTTGTTTTATCCATACTTGGCTTAAAATAGCCATTCTTTTCCCACTTATCATATAATTTTTCTTCAAATTCCTGTGGGTTGTACTTGTCATTTAATTTGTGTTCCACTTTTATCTCCTCCTTGTTCAATTGGGGACGCGTCCCAATTGCACACATCGTGCAATCTGGGACAGATATTTTAATTTTCAATTGTATTTTTATGTTTTAGAAATTCTCATTTATATATAAAATCTAAAAGTTTCATTTACATCTGAAAATCAAAAAACTTCACCCTACAATAAGGGCGAAGTCATCTTCACGTTACCACCTTAATTTATTATATAATCACATATATATTTTAATTTTAATGTATATTGTGATAATACATAACATCTTAATTAGCTTTTAACGTTGCTTAAACGGATAATTCTACTAAATTTCTAATCTGTTTTTAATTTTTGATTTTTATTAGCATTGTATAATTTAATAATATTAAATTCAATCTAATTTCTTTCAGATTATATTTTTCAAATTATCAACTCCAAAGCTACCTTCAATTTAATTTATTATAAGAAGCTTTCAGCGTATCACTTCTATTCTCTAAATAATTTATTAAATTTACTCCTCTTTTTCTTTGTTTTTAACTATATTTAATATATTAACATAAATTTCTTGTAAATGCAATACTTAACCTAAATTAAAATATAATCTAATTTAAAATGTAATCTAAATTAAAATAAAAGCACTTCCAATCACACATACAACAAATCCAACAATCTTGGCAGTTTTAGTTGCATTATTTCTATCACTTGAACTAAAAAATTTTTTTGTTATTTTTCTAGCATCATAAATACAAACCATTCCTATTGCAATTATAATTAAACCAATTAAACACAAAACTTTATCCATATTTCAAACATCCTTTAATCTATTTTTATTAATACAATTCAAATATCATATATTATCTCATATGATATTCTGATTAGTATTTTCTATTTATAAGCAGCATATACTATGTCTCTGATTGCACAATGTGTGCAATTGGGACGCGTCCCCAATTGTACATTATTTTTCATCATAAAACTCAACTGTATATTTGCAATCAAATTCCTCGTTAGGTTTTAGCAAAATAATTGAGGTTTTTTCTGTAAAAATACCGCTACTTTTAATTGAATCTGACATTCCATGCCATGGTTCTATACACAAAAATGGAGCTCCTGGTTTTGACCATAATGCTAAATATGGGAATTCTGAGAAGTCCATTGTTAGTACACGTCTTTGAGTTGATTTTCTCATTAATGTTACTTTTGATGATATCATTCCTTTCATAATTATTGCATCATTATTAAATGAATCTTTATCTAAAAAGATTTTTCTTTTGTCTACAATTTTATTTTGTGCATAATCTGTTCCAATTAATCCATCTACTAAATATAGGAAATGTATTTTATCTTCATCTTCTTCAAATTCAAGATAATAATCACCATTTTTAAATGCTTCTGCATCTATTTTAAATGCAGGATGTCCTCCTATACAAAATGGCATATTTGCTTTTCCTGTGTTTATTACTTTATATATTGTTGTTAATCTATTTTCATCAAGCCTATATGTTGTATATAACTCAAAATCAAAAGGATATCTAGTTAATGTATTTCTATTACTTTTTAACACATAAGAATGAAAATTATTTAATTTTGTTATTGGCTCAAATTCTTGATCTCTAGCAAATCCATGTTGAAACATTTCATATGTTCGTGCATTTATTATTGTTTGATTTCTTTTTAATTTTCCTACAATTGGGAACAGTACTGGTGAATGTCTTTTCCAATAAACTTTACCATTTTCATCTACACAATCTACACCTTGATGTATTCTTTCTTTTCCATTTAACTTGAAACTTATTAATTCCCCGCCGTTTTTTGATGTTAATATTTGAGTATACATATGCTTAGTCTCTCCTTTGTTTTATTAATTTTATTTATCTTATAATATGTTTTTTTTGGCAAAAAGTCAAGTATTAGAGAGCATTTTTTGGCTTTTGTAATTTAAATTTATAATTTTTTGCAGCAATTTTTTGTATGTGTACTGAAAATTACTCAAAATTGTTCCAAATATTTATTTTTAAGTTGAATTTTATTTTCCTTCATTTAATTCAAAATAAAATTCAAGTCCACCATCTTTGTTCATAGCACCATAATCATTTTGGTAATTATTCATAATAGCTTTAACAAAAGATAATCCTATTCCAGTTCCTCCTTTATCTCTATTACGTGATTGATCAATTTTATAAAATCTTCCCCAAATTCTTTGTAATTCATTTTCATCAAGAGAATTTCCACTATTGAAAACATTAACTCTAATCTTATTATTTTCACGTTTTTCAATACTTATAACTATTTTCTTTTCATCATTAATTTTTTCTGAATATTTAATAGCATTTGTTACATAATTAGTCACAACCTGTTCTATATAAAAACTATCAGCATATACAATCACAGGTTCTTTTTCCTCAAAATTAATTTTTACTTCATTTTCTTGTAACATCAAATTACTTTTTCTAATAACCTCATTTATAAGTCCAACAATATCAAAATTTTCATTATTAAATTCACGTTTTCCATATTCAAGACTCATTAATTCTAATAATTGTTTTACTAATCTATCCATTTTATTTGCTTCATCTAAAATAACATTTGCATAAAATTCCCTTGATTCATCATCTGTATTTACATTTTCTACCAATCCCTCTGCATACCCTTGTATTAATGCAATCGGTGTTTTTAATTCATGTGATACATCTGAAATAAATTGTTTTCTCATTTCATCAATTTTTGATTTTTTTTCTATATCTTTTTCAAGTTCACTATTATTTACTGTTAATTGTTTAATTGTTTTTTCAAGTTTATCTGACATTATGTTAATACTATTTCCCAAATTATTTATTTCATCATCAGTTTCATCTATTTGATATTTTTGTGAAAAATCTAAATTTGACATTTTTTGAGCAATTGTATTTAACTGAACTATTGGTGCTGTAAATCTTTTTGATACAAATGAAGATATTATTCCAGAAACTATGATTACTATACTTCCAACTGTTATTAAAACATTATTAGAAATTCTCGCACTTTCTTGTAAATCTCCTGTAGGAGTTGCCATATATAGGTTTAAGCCATTATCTAATTTAGATGAACTAACTATATAATTAGCTCCTGAAGAAACATCTTTTATTAATTTTACTGTAACATTTTTTTCTTTAAAAATTTTCCTTGTTTCATTTTCTCCATCACAAAGTTCTTCAAAAAATTCGCTTTCATTCTTTTCATTTGATTTATAATTATTACTTTCAAGTAATATTATATTTTCATCTGATTTAATCAATATATCAAGATTATTTTTAATTGAAATATTTTCTAAGGTTGTCCCTATTTCTGTTTTATCAATTTTATGATTATATATATCATTTATTTGTTCATATATATTTATCATTCCTCTTGTTTTGTTATATAAATAAAATTTTTCAAGAACAACAGTATTTATAAGAACAAGAAGCAAAATTATGGCACTTATTGTAATACATAATGTTAAAAATAGCTTTATTCTAACAGATTTTACACTTTTTTTTATTTTTTCAACTTCTTTATTTAACTTCAAATTTATATCCCACACCTCTCATTGTTTGAATATATTTTCCTTTTTTTCCTAATTTATGTCTAATTTTTTTAACATGACTATCTATAGTTCTTGAATCTCCATAATAATCATAATTCCAAACATTATTTAAAATTTTATCTCTTGATAATGCAATTCCTTTATTATCAATTAAATATTTCAAAAGCTCGTATTCTCTTAAACTTAATTCAACTATTTTTGAATCTACTTTTACTGTTCTTCCATCACTATCTATTTCAATTCCACCAATATCATACACATTATTTTTTGTTTTTATAGTTCTTTTTAGCAAAGCCTCTACCCTTGCCACTAAAATTTTAGGACTAAATGGTTTTGAAATATATTCATCAACACCTAATTCAAATCCAAATAATTCATCTTGTTCTTCACCTCTTGCTGTAAGCATAATTATAGGTATATTTGATTCTTGTCGAATTTGCCTTAAAACAGACCATCCATCTAATTTTGGCATCATTACATCAAGTAATATTAAATTAATTTTTTCTTTATTTTCTTCAAAAACTTTTAATGCATCTTCACCATCAACAGCTTCTAAAATATGATATTCTTTTTTTACCAAAAAATCTTTTATCAATTTTCTCATTCTTGATTCATCATCAACAACTAAAATTGTAATTTCGCCCATATTTATCATTCCTTTTTTATTATGTTTTTTGGGTTGCATTTTAAATTGCACCTTTATTTTTAGTAATGTTTTTTGAAACATCTACCAAATTATACCTTTATTTCATATTATTGTTTTATTATACAATATTTTTGTGTCCAAATTGTGAATTTTTAGTTATTATTTATTGCTTTGAAAATAAATATTTTTAGCTATATTTATCATTTTTTCTTTAAATTTCTTCAAAAAACAGGTTAAACTCAAATCTGTTTAACCTGTCTTAAGTAATCACTTTAATTTCCAGTTATAAATTAATGTTACATTTTAGAGGTATCCTCAGATGCACCAACAATTACATAATTTTTATCACTCATTGTTAGTTTTTGAGATGCATATTTTGTAATCAAAACTGTATCTTCTATTCTAACACCAAATCTGCCTGGAATATAGATTCCTGGTTCATCAGTAATCACCATATTTTCTTTTAACAAAAAGTCTTGTTTAGAACTCATAAATGGATATTCATGAATATCTAAACCAACACCATGTCCAAGACTATGAATCATATTTGTTCCATGTAGTTTAAATTCACTTTCAACACTTTTAGCTATAAGTTTAATATTAGCTCCTTCTTTTAATTCTTCTAAAACACGTAATTGATTTTTCAAAACTAAATCATAAACTGGCTTCATATATTGAGGAACATGTCCTGCAAAAACTGTTCTTGTCATATCTGAACAATATCCATTAACTTTACATCCCATATCAATTGTAATTGGATCTCCATCTTCAATTTTCCTGTCTGTTGGAACAGCATGAGGCATTGATGAATTTGGACCTGAAGCAACAATTGTATTAAATGCAAGTTCATCAGCACCATTCATTAAAAAATATTTTTGAATTTCAAATGCTATTTCTTTTTCGGTCATTCCGATTTTTATAAATTTTTTAAGATATTCAAAACAATTGTCAGTTATTAGACAAGCTTTTTTTATATTTTCAATCTCATCTTCTTTTTTTTCAACTCTAAGTCTTTCTAATAATCCTTCAGTTTCCTCAAAATTATTTATTTTATATTTATGCATATATTCCTTATATTGAGCATATGTAAGATTATTTTCTTCAAATCCTACATTTTCACAAAAAATAAAGAAATTTTCATAGTCTTCTTTTGTTAATTCTCTAAAACTATATACAATAACTTCATCTTCTATTGTAAGTGCATTTTTTACAACTTCCATATATCTTCCATCTGTAATATATACATTTTCACGTCTTGTTAAAAGCAAAACTCCTTCTGCATTTATATTTGTCAAATATCTTATATTTACAGGATTTGTAATAATCATTCCTTGTAAATCTAAACTTTTTAATCTTTCCCTTAATGCCTCTATTTTTTCATTCATAAAACATCCCCCAATTATCACTAAAATTTGTATTTACCTAATGTGAACACAAAGAAAATCAATTTAATCCAAATATTTAATGGTACAAACATAACAATAAATGATGCTAATACTATAAAAGGTCCAAATGGAATAAATTCTTCTGTTTGCTTTTTTTGAATTTTATTTTTTATTACTAAACATAATATAAATACTGTAGCTATAAAAAATGATAAAACAGTTATAGCAATTACATTTCTCCAACCAAAAAACAATCCAAGAGAAGCCATTAATTTAACATCTCCAAATCCCATTGTTTCTTTTTTAAATATTAAATTTCCTAAATATGTAAGTAATAGGAATATTCCTGCACCTAATATCATTCCTAGCCACATTTCAACTGCTATATTTAAATTATTTATTCCTCTAAAAAAACTAAATGCAATTCCAACCTCTAGCATTGTAAGTGTTAATCTATTTGGAATTATTTGTAATTTATAATCTATACAAAAAGCTGATACTAGCATTGGGGTTAAAATTAAAAATTGTAATAATTCAATTTTATCATCCATTCCAATAACTCTAAGTAGTGCTATATAAATTACACTTATAACAATCATTATTATATAATTTGCTTCTGAATTTTTTATGTATTCTTTAATAACATCTAATGAAAAAATTTCTTTATGTTCAGGTAAATTGTTATTTACTAATCCTATCAATCTTCCAACAAATAGTCCTAATAAACCAATTCCAACATACCAGAAAATATGTATATCATTTATAAACATTTATATTTATACCTTCTCTTTCTTTTTTAAATATGAACTTATAATCCAATCTTCAATAGGTCTTTTAATTTTTGTTATTAAAATATCTTTTTCATTTATAGGCTTAACCAAAATTGAAAACATTTTACATCTATTTGAACCAATTACATCTGTCATAATTTGATCACCAATTGCTGCAACATTTTCAGCTTCTAGCCCCATGGCTTTTTGTGCTTTTAAAAAACCAGTTTTAAATGGTTTTTTTGCAAAACTTATAAAAGGCAACTCAAGTGTTTCAGCAACATATTTCACTTTATCTACTTTATTACTATTTGATACAATGTAAAATTTTATGCCATCATTTTTAAGTTTTTTTACCCATTCAATTGTACCTTCTTCAAAATTTCTATAGTAATCTATTAATGTATTATCTACATCTAGAATAATTCCTTTTATATTGTTTTTCCTTAAGAATTCTATATCAATTTCTCGTACATTATTACAATAATGTTTTGGATAAATTAGCATATTTTTCCTCCTTATTTTACACATTTATATTATCAGTGAAATATGAATTTGTCAAGATGTTCAAAAGAAATGAAACAATTGGGGACAGAGCAATTTTGTTTCATTTCTCTTATTTACAAAATCTATGTTTTCCAATAGTAATAACATGTGGCCTAGACCAAATCCATTTACTTGTAGCAGTACTTGGATTAAAATAATAAATACAACCAGAAGTAGGATCCCATCCATTTAGTGCATCTCTTGCTGCATTAATTGCTGTACTATCTGGTGCATAATTAATCTGACCATCACTAACAGCATCAAAAGCTCCTTTTTGATAGATTACACCTGCTATAGTGTTTGGAAACCTACTGCTTTTTACTCTATTTAATACTACTGCTCCAACTGCGACCTGACCTTTATATGGTTCTCCTCTTGCCTCTGCATGAATTATACGAGCCAATAGATTAAGGTCATTGTTACTAGAACTACTACTACTTGATGAAGATGAAAAAATTCCCATTGCCTCTAATGTTCTTTTTCCAGCAATTCCATCAACAGTTAATCCATTTTTAGCTTGAAAACTTCTTACTGCTGCTACTGTTCTACTACCATAAATTCCATCAACATTTCCACTATAATATCCCCATCTTTTTAACTTTGTTTGAATTTGCCTTACTTCACTTCCACTTGAACCATATTTTGATAAAGCAAAAGATTCATTTGTTCTAAATGATAAATTATATAAAAAGAACATCATAAATACAGCTATTATATTAACTAATGCACAAATTTTTTGTGTTTTTCTAGTTCTTTTTATTTTTGCTGAATTATTAGATTTATATATTTTATCTAAATTATTTTTAAACATAAAAAATCACCTCATTTTAGAATTATCTTTTCCAAAATAAAGTGAATTATACTATTTTTTAAAAAATTCCCACAATATTTCCATTTAAATCAATATCAATATTTTCTGCTGCTGGAGTTTTTGGTAAACCAGGCATTGTCATAATTTTTCCTGTTAAAACAACTATAAATCCAGCTCCTGTTTTTAAATTAACATCTTCAACATGGATATTAAATTTTGTATTGCATTCTAGGTTTTTCGGATCATCTGAAAAAGAATATTGTGTTTTTGCAATACATATAGGTAAATTCTCATAACCTAATTTTCGTATATTTTCAATATTTTCTTTTGCTTTTTCTGTATATTCTACACCTTCTGCACCATATATATTAGTACAAATTTTTTCTATTTTATTTTCAATTGTATCTTCTAAATCATATATAAATTTCAAATTTGATTTTTCATCACATAAATCAACAATTTTATTAGCCAAATCTATAATCCCCTGGCTTCCTTTTTCCCAATTTTCACACAAACTTAATTGTATTCCATTATCATTTAAAATATTATTTAAAGTTTGAATTTCTTTTTCTGTATCAGTATTATATTTATTTATTGCAACAATAACATTTAATCCAAATTTTTTTCTTATATTTTCAATATGTTTTAAAATATTTTTACTTCCTTTAATTAATGCTTCAATATTTTCATTTTGAATATCTTCTTTTGCCATTCCTCCATGATATTTTAAAGCTTTAATTGTTGCAACACAAACAACACAATCTGGTTTTAGTCCTGATTTTCTACATTTAATATCTAAGAATTTTTCTGCTCCTAAGTCTGCTCCAAATCCAGCCTCAGTAACAACATAATCCCCTAACTTTAATGCCATTTTTGTTGCAATTATACTATTACATCCATGTGCTATATTTGCAAAAGGTCCACCATGAACTAAACATGGGTTATTTTCTAGTGTTTGAACCAAATTTGGTTTTATTGCATCTTTCAATAAAACTGTTAATGCTCCTTGTGCATTCAAATCTTTTACTTTAATTGGTTGTTTTTCTATATTATATCCTACTATTATTTCTGATATTTTATTTTTTAAATCTTGTATATTTTTTGATAAACATAATACAGCCATTATTTCTGATGCAACTGTTATATCAAATCCATCTATTCTTGGTACAATGTTTTTTTCACCTGATAATCCAGTTTTAACACATCTTAATTGTCTATCATTTAAATCAACACATCTTTTCCAAGTAACTTTTTCAAATTGAAGTTTGTTTCCAAAATAAATATGATTATCAATAATTGCTGATAATAAATTATTAGCTGATGTTATTGCATGAATATCACCTGTAAAATGTAAATTTATATCTTCCATTGGTGCTATTTGTGAATATCCTCCACCTGTTGCTCCACCTTTAATTCCAAAAACAGGTCCTAAAGATGGTTCTCTTAATGTTGCAATTGCTTTTTTTCCTATTTTATTTAAACCATCTGTTATACCAATTGATACTGTAGTTTTTCCTTCTCCTAATGGAGTTGGATTAATTGATGTAACTAAAATTAATTTACCATTTTCCTTATTTTTCAGTTTATCAAAAATTGATAAATCAATTTTTGCTTTATATTTTCCATATTGTTCAAGATATTCATCTTCTATTTGTATTTTTTTAGCTATATTTTCTATTTTCTCTAATTTAGCATTTTGTGCAATTTCAATATCCTTCATGTGCTCCACACCTTTCCATCTTTAGCAATTATCATAATCTACAATATGTTATTATTACTCAAAATCTTTTTCAACAATCCCATCTTCAGAGCTTACTAATATACTAATTCTTTTTTCTGCATCATCTAACATTTGACTACATTGTTTAGATAATTTCATTCCTTCTTCAAATTTAGTAACTGATGTATCTAAATCTAAATCATTTTTTTCAAGTTCTGTTACAATTTGTTCTAATTGTTTCATTGTATCTTCAAAGCTTATGTTTTCTTTATTTTCTTTAGCCATTTTTCCTCTCCTTTTCAGTTTTTACTAAGTACTAATTATTATTATTTAACTTCACCAGTAGAAATATTTACTGTATACCATTCTAATGCTGCTGTTGTACTTTCATCTCTTACACTAACAACATAAACATCACTAGATTTTGTTTGTTCAATTCTAAAATAAACTCCATCTGTAACACCATATTCTTTTTTTGCTAATTCAATAGCTTTATCTTCAGCACTTGCACTAACTTCTTCACTTTCTGGTTGTTCTGGTTGTTCTGGTTGTTCTTCTTTTTTATCAGTATCTTCTTTTTCTTCTTTGTTTTCTTCTTTATTCTCTTCTTTTACTTCATCTTTTTTATCTTCAGCAACAACTTTATTAGGTTGCTGATTATCAATAACAGCTTCTACAGGTTTCTTATCTTCTAAATACATTTTTCCACCATATGCTAAACATAAACAAACACCAATTATTAATAAACCTAATATTATTTTTAAAGAATTATCTTTTTCCTTTTTACTTTTACTCATAATCTTTTGTCTCCCTTCAATTTTTTCTATTATTTTTAAATAACCTTAACATTTGTTTTTCCATCTTTAAATCTAATAACTAATTCATCATCTTTTTTTATATTATTAGCTGATTTAATAATTTTCCCATCAATACCAGTTGTCAAACTATAACCTCTTGCTAAAGTCTTTAAAGGACTCAAAGTATCCAGTTTTGCAATAACTTCAACCATTTTAGTTTTATCATCTTTTACTTTACTATTAATCAAATTTTGCATTTTTTTAACTTTCATATCAATTAAAATATATCTTTCATTTATTTTTTGTAAAGGTTCTTTAAATACTCTACTTGCCATACATTTTTCATATCTTAATTTCATTGTTTCAATTTTTGTAATTAGTGATTTTTTTAATCTATTATTATATTTTTCAAGATCAGAAATTAAATCTGCAACATTTGGATTTGCCAATTCAGCTGCAGCTGATGGTGTTGGAGCTCTTAAATCTGCTACAAAATCTGCAATTGTAAAATCTGTTTCATGTCCAACTGCTGAAATTACAGGTAATTCAGATTCAAAAATAGCATGTGCTACAATTTCTTCATTAAATGGCCATAAATCTTCTAACGAACCTCCTCCACGTGCTAAAATAATTACATCTGCTAATTTGTATTTATTCATAATTTTAATTGCTTCTGCAATTTTTTCTCCTGCACCTTTACCTTGAACTGGAACTGGTAATAATTTAATATAACAATTTGGATTTCTCCTTGTTGAAACATTTATTATATCACGTATAACTGAACCTGTACTTGCTGATAAAACTCCTATACATTTTGGAAATTTAGGAATTGGTTTCTTATATTTCATATCAAATAAACCTTGTTTTTCAAGTTTATTTTTTAATTCTTCATATGCTTTATATAAACTTCCCATTCCATCTTCTTGCATTGCTTTACAATAAATTTGATATACTCCATCTCTTTCAAAAACCGAAACAGTTCCTAAAATCATTACTTTCATCCCATCTCTTGGAACAAATTTTAAATTAGGAGTATATGTTTTAAACATTATGCATTTTATTAATGAATTTTCATCTTTTAAAGTAAAATACATATGTCCAGTATAATGATGCTTAAAATTTGAAATTTCACCTTTAACAAGAACATTATTTAAATATTCATCACCATCTACTTTATTTTTTATATATCTATTTAAATCTGTAACTGTAATTGGATTATATTCCATCTTACCCCTCTTTTCACTTATGTATTACTCTTCTTCAGAATTTTCCTCTTTAATTTCACTACTTTGTTGTAAATTATTTTCTTTAACAATTGTAGCTAATACTCCATTTATAAATGAACTTGAAGCATCTTCTCCATATTTTTTTGCAAGTTCAACAACTTCATTAATGACAATTTTATAAGGAACTTTCTTATATAGCATTTCATATATAGCTATCTCTAATAATGCAATATTTACTTTTGAAATTCTTTCAACATTCCAATCAGATTTTAAGTTTCCTGAAATTAATTTTAATAAATTTTCTTTATTTGATACTATTTCATTAACATCATTTTTAATTTGTTTTTTTGCTTGATTACTTTCTAATCCTGTATCCTCAAAAAACAATTCAATATCTTCATCTTCAAAACTTCTTTGAATTTCTAAGCTATATAATAATTTAAAAGTTAGTTCTCTTATTGTTGATTTATTCATTTTTCTTCACCCTTCTATTTCTACATTTTTATAATTTATCAATAAACTTTTTCATCTTATCTTTTGCTTCTTCTTTATTATATTGAATATATTTTCCAATATAAGCTCCACCAATAACTGCCATAATTATAATAACAACTCTATATAATTTTGTACATGCCAAAATTGCTCCTATTATAATTCCAATTATAGCTCCTAAATTTTTTAACCAGAAATTATTGTTTTCATTCATAATCAAAAACCTCCTATTAAAATTTTTATTTTATTAACTAATTTGTTGATTTTGCTCTTTATTAGTTGTTTCTTCTTTTTGTTTTTTTTCTTGATTTACCTTTACATTATTTATCTTAATTTTTGTTTGACTATTTTTCCCACTAGATTTACTATCAATATCTCTTATATTAATATTAACTTGATTTACATCTAAATCTGTATTTCTCTTAATTGTTTCTTTAATTTTATTTTGCATATTTGAAGACATTTCTTTAATAATAGAGTTATCTTTTACTAATAAACTCACAAAAACTGTTAGATTATTGTCAGAATCTAATACCACCTTTGTTTGACTATCAACTGTTTCTTCAAAACTATTTACAACACTATTTACAAGATTTTCAATTGTATCTTTAGAAATTAATAATCTACCATCTTTATTTTCTAATAAAACACCTGATTTAATTTCTTGCTTTTTCTTCATTTTTGTCGGAAAAAATAATGATTTTATAGCTAATAATGTTGTAACAATTGATGAACCAATAATTACTCTTTTTGCAATATCATCTTTTAAAAGTTCCTCAAATAATTTATATATAGTTTTTAATTGAACAATATCAAATACAATTAAACAACTTGTAATAGCCAATATCATCATAATTATTGAAAATAATATTAATGCTAATCTTTCTAAAAATTTCATATGTACTCACCATATCCCTTCTTTTGCCTTATTTAATACTATTTTATTAAAGGCTTATTTTATAATATTAATTACTGATATATCATATTTATTTGTAAAAACTTTATTTGTAAAAACTTTATTTATAAAAACTTTATTTGCCAAAACTTATTTGCAAAAAAGCACAGGAGCTGTATTGAACACCTGTGCTTTAGTTTTCTAATTACAGCATATTTTTTAATTTTTAATGCTCTAATTTCATTTTTAGTTTTTATTGTTCAACATTTTTATTTTCTTCATTATTTGTATTTGTAATATTTACTCCTTGAACATGAACATTTACTTCAACAACTTTTAATCCAGTCATTGTTTCAACAGCTTTTTTAACTTTTGTTTGAATTTCATATGCCACATTTGGAATTCTTGTCCCATATTCAACTATAATATTAACATCAATTTTAGTTTCTTTTTCACCAACATCAACTTTTATACCTTTTGCAAGATTTTTTTTACCACTTAAAACTTCTGCAAATCCTCCTGCAAATCCTCCTGCCATATTTGCAACACCAGGTATTTCTGATACAGCAACACCAGCAATTACAGCAACAACATCATCAGCAATTTTAATTGTGTTATTTCCTAAACTTATTTCCTCATTTGTATTAATTGTGTTATTATTATTCACAATTTCTTTAGTTTCATTATTAACATTATTTTCTTCCATATTTATCACTTTCCTTTCATTCAAAACATAGAAAATTTTCTTTTAATAGTATATCAATTTTTCAATAATTTTACAACTGTTTTTTCAAATAATTTCCAACTTATAAGCTATTACATTATTTTATCCAATTACATATCTATAAGCAATATTATCACAGACAATTATAAATTCACCTTGTTCATCAGGAATTGTTTCAAAAAATAAAATAGGCATTCTAATCTCTTCTTCAATATCTAATAATTGATCAAAATTTTTAACTTCAATTACATTTAAATTATCAACTTCAATAGGACTTACAATTTCAGCAACAACATCTCCATAATTCTTTAAAATTCTATTTAATGCTATTGCATAATCTGACTTAGCACTAAATTTGATAGATTTTCTTATTGAATCTAACATAATAAGTAATGCAATTACTACTTCAATTACTCCTATAATAAATTGAACTTTATTAATTTTCTTACTTGCAGGTTTAACATCACTAATAGTTTTTTGATCATTTTGTTTAAAATCTTTGTTAACTGAAAAAACTGTTTCATTTAAATCCATTTTAACATTCATAACAGAATATTCATTAATAACTTGTTCAACATTTTCAATATCTGCATCTGTTTTAACAATCAATTTTACTTCTAAACTTGCCTCAACAGGTATTCTATATGTTTTGCTTAAATTCTGTATTTTTTCATTATATGATGCAAAATCAATTTGAACCTTTTCATTTATATCATAAGATGAACTTTTTTCTAATTCAATTGTTTTAGGTTCTAATAAAACTTCTGTATTTTGCCAAATTAATTTGTTATTTTCATCTTCTGTTATTGATGTTGAATTAACTTTTGTATATGCAACAATTTGATAATTATATTTTATTTTACCATCTTTAGTTCCATTAAATTTATATGAAAAATCTAAATTTACTTTATCTACAAGTTCTGAAATATATGACATATTCATACCTAATGTATTATTTTTAAAATATTCATTATCTTTAAGATCAACTGTATAATTTACACTTTGAAATAAATTATATGAATATAAAAAATTTTTAACTTCTTTTTCTATTGAAAATGATTTAACAATAAAAATTATTCCTAAAAATAAAATTACAGTACTTATACAAATATTTCTTATAACACTTTTTACTCTTGCTTTGTATTTATCTTTCTCCATTTTATTTTCTCCTTTGTTATATAGTTATAAAAGACTTTTTGCCTAATATTTTTTCTCCAAACCACACAGATGGATATCCAATATATGGTATATTTAATTTAATACATCCCAAAATTTGTTCAGGTTGTACTAAATTCGAATCTGGTGCACTATTATTATCTCCTTTGGTTTGAAATAATAAATTTCCTTTTTCATCTTTTTTTATTTCAATTATCCTGTGTATTACATCACCACTATCAGTTTGATATTGAATTATATCTCCAACTTTTAAATTATTAATTCCTTTTTCATCTAATTTTACAGAAATTACAACTGCTCCTCTACTAAATGTTGGTACCATACTATATGACATAATTGCTATTGGTTTTGCAGGTAAAAAACCTGTAATAAATGTAACTGAAATTAATAATATTATCAATACTGGAATTTGTTTTACAGGTGATATGTTTTTTCTTTCTTTTCTAGTAATTCTATTTGTTCTTATTGTATGTACATAATTATTATATACAAATATTATAACAGATACTAATACTTCTAAAACAGATGTCAAAAACCAATCTAAATTTGGAAATATTGGTAATAATACATTTCTTAATGCCATTGGTAATGTATATGAATATACTAGAAGTGTACCTCCTGTATATGCTAAATATGTACACACGCATCCTCGTGCTATTTCTGGGAAAACTGTTGAACATAAATATTCAAATATTTTTTCACCAGATGATAAAACTGCATATCCTTGTGAATAATCTAATCTTAGTATAATAAAAACTATTGTAAAAACAACATAATTTATTTTTTTCCTTTGGTTATTTATAACCTTTGACCTTACAAAATCCTGTAAAGCAATAACTCCAACTATAAAAACAAGATTTTTAATTATAGAAAAAAACTTTATGGACAAAGGGTTTCTTTGATATCCAAATATAAGTCCTAATAAAAAATATAAAATATTATAAATAATCACAATTATAAGTGTTGTTTTTATTTTTTCAGTTTTTCCTTTAAATCTTGTATGATCATTTTCAATTGGTGCTGCTATAATTGCAAGACCAATCCATAAAATTAATATAGCAATTCTTGCTGAGTCTTCAAAAAATTCTGGTATAATAAACAAAGTTGCCCCTAGACATCCTAGTAATACTAACACTAAAATTAGAGAATATAAAATAATTTTCTTATTTTCACTTTTCATATTTTATATTAACTCCTTTTTATTTCATTTATCATATGTATTTTTATTATTTAATTTATGTTAATAATATAATATAGATTATTTTATATTTATTTATAATATATTCACATATTATAATTTCAATTGTTTAAATTTTGCGTTAATAATCCATTAAATGTTATATTATCTATACTTAATTCTGTTTCTCCATTTATTGCAATTTGAAATTCTAATGTCAAAATTTGCCCTTTTTCAACTTGTGCATTCCAATCTGTTGAATATAATGTTAATCTTCCATTTTCATATTGTGTTGTACTTGCACATTTTATTTTTTGTTTAGTTACATCATATGAAGTTGGTACATCCATTCCAACAGCCCAAGAATTAGCATCTTCATCATTATTTACAATGTTTATTTTTATATCATAGATTTTTGTTAAAGCGTTTTCTAAATTAGATTGTGAAACAATACTCCATGATGAAGTACTTTGACCTTGTTGATATTCACCTACTTGTTTTGGTTGAGCAATAATTGTTGATTTTCCTTCAATTTTTAATTTTGCATGTAAATAAGAATATCCTGTACTAATAGTTAATAAAAATATTATTAAAACAATAGTAATTATTGTTGTTATTTTCATTTTATCTTTTTTTAATATTTTTTTCATATTATCAATATTTACAATGTATAATAAAAATTATACACTCCTTTCCTGTTAGTAATTTATAATAATTATCTTAGTAATTTATAATAATCAATTTACAAAATTTATTAATTTATAATATTTATAATTTATAATAACAAAAATTTTTATGTTATTGATTAAATAAAAGTACTATTTTGAATTAAACAAATAGTACTTTTATTATAGTTTATTATTCTGCTTGTGTATAATTCAATGTTATAGTAGCTGTTTTTGACATAGTTTCTGGAACTACTTCTGATGAAGCAGGCCATTCTACTTTAACAGTATATATTTTTGAATTTCCTGCATTTAATGTATCATTTGTGTCAGCATCAATTGAAAATTTCACCTCAGTTGGAGATGCACTATTTGCTGTATCTATACCATCAACACTTTTTAAAACAGCATTTATATTTCCTTTATTTTCAACTGTCACTTTATATTCAGCTATTGCTCCTGGATATAACAAATTAACATTAAATGTAGCTGTAGTAGCTGTATATGTAGGTTCTGATGCTTGTTCAGCTCCAATCAAATTTCCAGCTTCTATTTTAGTAAATTCAATATTCCATTGTGCAGTAATATTTGCAGTACCATTAATAACTAGAGCTTGTGATAATGCTGCATAACCAACAGCCATACCAACAACTAGTAATAATAAAATAACTAAAACTAAATTTTTCTTATTTTTTCTTTGGCTCATAATATTTCCTCCCATTTACTAAATTACAATTATATTTTATCATATTGGAAAAAAATAACAATATATTTTTGCAAATGTAATATAGTTGTAATTTCTTTGTAATATTTTTGTAATATTAAGCCATATCTTCTATTCAAAAACTGAAGCAGCATATAGTTTATTTCCTCTTAAAAAATCCTTAATATCCATTTTTTTAGCATTTTCTCCTTGAATTTCAAGAACTTCTATAGCCCCATCTATTGTTTTTATAAATAATCCAGTTTTATCATCACAAAATAAAATTGTTCCTGGAAATAAATCATAATATCTATCTTTATAATTGTTTAATTCAGGACACATTTCAAATATCTCATTATCTGTTAATGCTTTTGCTCTCCAAAATTTTATTTTTCTTCCATCTAACATTGAATATGCTCCCATAATTGGATTTAATCCTCTTATAAGATTTTTAATTGTTTCAGTATCTTGATTTTCCCAATCAATTTTAGACATTTCTTTATTAAGCATTGGCGCATGTGTAAATTCTTCTCCTTGTTTTATACGTGGTGCTGTTCCATTTTCTATAACTTTCAAAGTTTTTACTAGTAATTCTCCACCAATTTTTGATAATTTATTCCATAATTCTCCAGTTGTTTCATTTTCATCAATATCAACTTCTTGTTTTAAAATTATATCACCTGTATCCATTCCTTCATCCATATACATTGTTGTAATACCTGTTTTTTTATCACCATTTAAAACAGCCCATTGAATTGGTGCAGCTCCTCTATATTTTGGTAATAAAGAACCATGAACATTTATACATCCTAATTTAGGAATTTCTAATATTTCTTTTGGTAATATTTTTCCATATGCTACAACACATATTACATCTGGTTTTAAATTAGCCATTTCTTCTATAAATTCTGTATTTTTTCTTACCTTTTCTGGTTGATAAACAGGAATATTTTTTGAAATAGCAAATTCTTTGACAGGAGATGCCATTAATTTCATTCCTCTTCCTTTTGGTTTATCAACATTTGTTACAACACCTATTATATTGTGACCTGCATTATATACCGCTTCTAATGAATCTCTTGCAAAATCAGGTGTTCCCATAAATAATATATTAAGCATTAACATTCCTCCATATTTACTAATTTTTAACAACTTCCAAAGTTCCAGGAATAACTTTATCAACAAATAAAATTCCATCTAAATGATCAACTTCATGAGAAATTGCTTGTGCTAATAATTCTTTAGCTTTTATTTTGTATTCTTTTCCATCAATATCCCAAGCTTTAACAGTTACTTCAGCTGGTCTAATAATTTTACCAAATTTATTTGGAAAACTTAAACAACCTTCTTCAACTTCTTGTTCACCTTTTTCTTTAATAATTTCAGGATTTATTAAAACATAAGGTCCATTTCCATCATCAATATCAATAACCACCACTCTTTTTAATACTCCAACTTGTGGTGCAGCAAGACCAACTCCATTGTATTTATACATAGTTTCAAGCATATCCTCTACTAATTGTTTTACTTTATTATCTACTACCTCAACTGTTCTGCATTTTTTTCTTAAAATTTCGTCTCCATCTTCTCTTATATTTCTTATTGCCATTTTTTCCCACCTCTATAACATATTATTAGGATTTACATCCACAATCATACTAACACTAGTATTTTTTTTATCAAAAACATTTTTTATACAATCATTTACAATATCAATAATATCATCACCAAATTTGCATTTAATAATCATTCTCCATCTAAATTTATTTTTTATTCTATCTATTGGTGCAGGAACTGGTGTATACAACATTATTGGTATATTTTCTGTATCTATTCTTTGTTTTAAATATTTGTGAACCTCTCCACTTACTCTTTTTATTTCATTTTCATTCTCTGAGCTAAATCCGAGCATTATTATATCACAAAAAGGTGGATATTTCAACTGTTTTCTTAATGTTGATTCTAAATTATAAAACAATTTATAATCTTGTTTTTTAGAAAATTCTATACTAAAATTATCAGGATTATAAGTTTGAATAATAACCTTACCTTCATCTTTTTCTCGTCCTGCTCTTCCTGCTACTTGTGTTAAAATTTGAAAAGTTTTTTCACTTGCTCTATAATCATCAATATTTAAATTAGTATCTGCTGCAATTACTCCAACTAATGTTACATTTGGAAAATGATGTCCTTTTACAACCATTTGTGTTCCAATTAAAATATCTATATTTTCATTTTTAAATTTATTTAAAATTTCTTCATGAGAATTTTTCTTTGTAACTGTATCAACATCCATTCTAATTGTTGAAGCCATTGGGAACATTTTATTTATCTCAACTTCTAATTTTTGTGTACCTGTTCCAAAATATCTAATATTATTACTTTTACAATCAGGGCAAACTGTTAATGCATTACATTCATATCCACAATAATGACATTTTAATTTATTTTGCTTTATATGATATGTCATTGTTATATTACAATTCTTGCATTTAGCTGTATATCCACAATCTCTACACATTATAAATGTTGAATATCCTCTTCTATTCAAAAACAAAATTGTTTGTTTTTTTGCTTTTAAATTTTCTTTAATAGCTTCATATAGTTTTTTACTTATCATACTTCTATTTCCATTTGCAAGTTCTTGTTTTAAATCAACAACTTCAACATTTGGTAAACTCGAATTATTTGCTCTTTTTGTTAATTCTAATAATTCAATATCTCCATTTAATGCTCTATGATATGTATCCATATCAGGAGTTGCACTACCATATACAATTGGAATATCATATTTTTTTCCTAGATATCTTGCAACATCTTTTACATTATATCTTGGAGACATCTCAGACTTATAAGAACTATCATGTTCTTCATCAATTATAATTATTCCTAAATCATTTACAGGTGCAAATATTGCAGATCTTGCACCTATAATAATTTTTGCTTTTCCAGATTTTATTTTATACCATTGATCATATCTTTCACCAACTGATAATTTACTATGTAAAACAGCAATATTATCTTGTCCAAATCTAGCAATAAATCTGTCTACAGTTTGAGGTGTTAATGAAATTTCTGGTACTAACATAATACTTGATTTTCCTTCATTTAATACCTTTTGTATTAATTGTAAATACACTTCTGTTTTTCCGTGATCCGAGTTACACCAAAAAGTAAAAATTCTGAATTCATATAATCATCAATTGCATTTTCTACCATATTATAAGCATATTGTTGTTCATCTGTTAAATTTAAATTAAAATTTTTTTCAATAACTTTGTGTAAAAAAGGATTTCTTTCAACTTTTTTTTCATAAATTTCTACATATCCATTTTTTTCTAAAGTTTTTATAATTGCTTTAGAAACATCTGTAAAAGCTTCTAATTCATTAATTAAAACATCATTATTATCAATCAAAAATCTTAATACTTTTATTTGTTTTTCTGATTTTAGAATTTTATTTTCAATATCATCATTTATTTCAATTTCTGTTTTTAATAATTTCACACAGTTCAAAGATTTTTCTTTAACTCTTTTTTCTACATCTTTAGTACCTGTTCCTGGAGGTAACATCAATTTAATACAATCAGAGACATTACAAAAATACCTATGTGCCATCCATTTAGCAAGTTCAATTTTAGGCTCATCTATAAAATCTTTTTCTTCTACAACAGAAATATCTTTAACATTAAAATCACTATTTTCTTTAATATCAACAACAAAACCTTCTTCTAATTTTTTTATATTCCCGAATTTTACTAATACTCTACTTCCAATATTTACTTTTTCTTCCATCTCAAATGGAATATTATAATCAAAAGTTCTATTTAAATTTTTTACATTACTATTTATAATAACTTCCGCTATCATTTTTTCTCCTTGTTTTTTTATAATTCACCACCTTATTATAACAGTTCACTTTTTAATTTTCAATTAAATTTGAATTTAATTTAGAATTAACTTTTTTAGTTTAAAATTATATTGATAAAATTTATCATGATTAAAATTTCAATCTATGTTTATATTATACAATGATTTTTTCTAATATGCAAGAAAATTCGTTCGCCAAATTTCGACAACTTATTAAACCTCTGATTCACTCTTATTATACATTAAAAAGTATATAAACAAAGAAACTAAGCCTAAAACTCAGTTTCTTTGTTTTCCATTTCATGTTTAATAATTGTCATAATAATATCAACTGTTTTTTCTAAATCATTATTTTTTAAAACATAATCATATAATCCGATTTTAGATTCTTCATAATCTAATCTATTTAATCTTAAAGTAATATCTTTTTCAGATGGTTTATCAATTCTATTTTCAAGTCTTTTACGTAATACTTCTTTAGGAACTCTTAAGAAAATTGTTACAACTTTTGTATCTTTTTTTAATAAATCAATCAATCTTTCTGTACCATTAACATCTATATCTTTTATAATAATTTTTCCACTCTTGATTTTTTCATTCATCAGTTTTCTTGATGTACCATAATAATGTTCATGATGAACATCATATTCATAAAGTTCATTATTTTTTATCATTTTCTCAAATTCTTGAGTTGTGACAAAATTATAAATAACCCCTGGTATATCTCCTTCACGAGGTGCTCTATCTGTGTATGATGGTAAAGATTCTACATTTTCCATTCTTTTAATTAATTCTTTTTTTATTGTGTCTTTTCCTGCTCCTGAAACACCTGATAATAGGATTAACATACTTTCACCTTTCCTTCCATAATTTCATCTGCAGCTAATGATACAGGTGATACATCATCAGAATCTGTTAATACTTCACTTCCTTCTGCTATTTGTCTCGCTCTTTTTGAAGTAGCAATTACTAATTTAAATCTGTTTTCTGTTTTAGTTAATAACTCTGTAACTGTTGGTTTTACTATCATTTTTATACACCCTTTCTTTTTTAGGAACTATATAACAAATTATGTTCCTTTCTATTTTACTTTTAATATTTATCATTTGAATTATTTATATAAAATAATAATTTTATACTACTCAATATTTTGAATCTGTTCTCTAATATCTTCTAATCCTGTTTTAATTTCAATTGTTAAATTTGTAATTTCCAATTTGACTGATTTAGAAGCAATAGTATTGGTTTCTCTATTCATTTCCTGAATTAAAAAATCCAATTTTTTTCCTACAGGTCCTTGTGTTTCCAATAAATCTTTAAATTGTCCTATATGACTATGTAATCTTGTAAGTTCTTCTTCAACAGAACATTTATCAGAATATATAACAATTTCTTGAGCTAATCTTGTCTCATCAACAATATCTGTTTGAAGTACTTCTTTAACTCTTTCTTTTAATTTTACTACATATTCTTCAAGAAGTCCAGTGGTATTAGAAAAAATTCCATTAACTAATTTTTCTATACTGCATATTCTTGTTGATAAATCTTGTTTAATTTTTTCTCCTTCAATCTCTCTCATTTGGACAAAATTTCTAACTGCTTGATTTACACATTTTTCTAGTTCTTGCCAAATCACATCACTTTCATCATCTTCAATTTTTAGTTGTAAAACATCTGGCATTTTAGTAATTTCAGTAAGTCGAATATTTTTATCTAATCCTGTTTCATCAGCTAACTCAATTAATTGATTAATATAATTTTTAGCTAATTCTTTATTAATTATAACATTTTTTCCTTCATTACTATAATTGTTAAATGTAATAAATACATCAACTTTTCCTCGAGAAATATTACTTGAAATATTTTTTTTAATTTTTTCCTCAAAGCACATAATATTCCTTGGCATTTTTATTGAAATATCACTATATTTATGATTTACAGATTTTATTTCAACAATATATTCTCTTGAATTTTCTTCTAGTTTACTTCTTCCAAATCCTGTCATGCTTTTCATAGTTACTACTTCCTTTCTCAACATTAGTTTTCTGTTTTACCTTTAAATTATCTACTTTGTTTCATAACTTAATATATCTATAACTTTATAAATCAGTATAATTTATAATATTTCTCACTTTTTAATAATTTAAATCACTTTTTTCTCAACAATTTCTTTAATATCACTATTATCTTTTTTAAATTTTCTAACACTTATAATTGACATAATAATTGATTTTAACACATAATATCCAATTACAGTAGCACCAATTCCAATTGTTGCATACATTAATTGACCAATATATAATTTAAAAATATAAATTAGACATAAATTAGCTGCTCCAAAAATTAATATTTCAATAGCATTAATTACTATTTCTGTTTTATCTTTTTGATATGCTAATTCAAGTGTAAAAATTCCAATTCCTAATATAAATAAAGTCATAATTTTCATATCTTTTTCTAACACATCAGCACTAATATTTTTATTTCCCATTATTACCAATATTAGAAATATAATCATTGCTATTCCAATTCCAAAATTAATTAATACTTTTTTTATAACACTTTTTTTCTGTTTTTTATCAACTTTATTTTCAATTGCTTCTCTAATTTCTTTCAAACTTACTGTATCATATTTGTTTTCATCAGATTGCTCATTTTTCTGATTTTCATCTTCATCATCTATAATTTTACTATCTTTATTATTTTCACTTTTTTCATCATTTTCATCAATTATTTCTAATTTTTCATCATCTAAATCATCATCAATTATTTTTAGTTTTTCATCATTCTTTTTTTGTTTAGTTTTTTGAGCTGTCTTTAAATTTTTATTTGAACTTTTGCTTGTACTTAAATTTTTATTTTTGCTTGTGCTTTCTTTCGCAATTTTGGCACTTTTCTTTTTTTCTGTATTTGTTTTCTCTATATTTTTAGTATTTTCATTTTTCAACTCTTTTTTTTCACTTGCTTTTTTTAAATTTGATGTACTTTTTTCAGAACTAGTTTTTTCACTACTTTCACTATTTGATATTTTTTTTGATTCTGTTTTTTTATTTTCTCCACTAACTTCTACCTTTTTTGATTTTGTCTTTCCACTGTTTCCACTAGCTGATGCCTTTTCCACTTTTTCTTTCTCACTTTTTTTACCAGTTGAATCTGCTTTTAATTTTTTGCTTTTTTTTGAACTATTATTTACCTCAACATTTTCATTAATAACTTCATTTTTTTCAGCAACTTTACTCATACTATCTTTCATTCCTTTCGAATTCATACATAATAATACTTAACAAAGATAATCCAACAGTTTCAGTCCTTAAAATTCTATTTCCAAGACTTACAACTTTTGCACCATTTTGTTCCATATATTCAACTTCAGAAATATCAATTCCACCTTCAGGTCCAATAATAACAGCAATTTTTAACTCCTGAACAGAATTCAAATTTCTTTTAGCCAATTCTTTTAAAACATCTTTTAGGAAAATATTTTTTTCATTTTCATAACACAAAATAACTAAATCAAATTTACTAAAATCACTTGAAATTTCCTTAACATTTTTTACAGAACATATTTCTGGTACAATATCTCTACCACTTTGTTTTGCTGCAACTTCAGCAATTTTTTGCCATCTTTCTATTTTTTTAATTTTATCTTTTCCATCTAATTTTACAACACATCTTTTCATTTCAACAGGAGTAATTTTTTGAACTCCTAATTCAACTGATTTCTGAATAATTAATTCCATTTTATCTGATTTTGGTAATCCCTGAAAAATATGAACTTTTACATTAGATTCTGCACTATTTTCACATTTTTCGATAATATCACAAATAATCTCTTGTTCCTCAAATCTAGCAATTTTAACTACATAATTTTGTGAATCATCTTCATTACATACATTAAAAGTATCATCAATTTTCATTCTTAATACATTTTTTATATGATTAATATCTTTTCCTAAAATTCTAATTTTACCATTATCAACTTGTTCATTATTAACAAAAAATTTTGGCATATAATCTCTCTCTTTCCTTAATTTATTGCAATTATACCATAATGAAAAATTTTTGTCTATACAATCATTAAGTTTGGATTTCAAAAAATAAAAAAATGAAATACCTACTAAAAATAATTAAAGAAGATATCTCATTTTTCTTTTTATATATCTTTTTTTAATGTAAAACCTAATCCGGTCATTTTTCTCCAATTTTGAACCTTATTTTCTAAATTTTTACTCAATTTATTTTTGAATTTTTCTTCATAAGATTTATCCATTTCTAAATTTTCTGACATTGTATCTATAGTTTCATCAAAATCTGTATAATTCAAACAAATATCAGAATATCCATCTTTTAACAATTTATCAATTTTTTCACCTTTTTCAATCCTTGAAATTGCTCCATATTGCCAATGAATTGGGCTTGAATCAGATATTGTTCCTAATAAAGCATAATGTCTACACATAAGAGCCTCATAACATAATTCTAACCTATCATCTAACATTTTCCAAAAATTATTTTCTAGTTTATTTTTATCAATCTCTTCTTTATTACTATTTTCAAAATTATTTTTTAATAAATCTTTAACAATTTTCAATAAATTAATACTAACAATTCCATAATTAAAATGCCCTTCATATTGATACTTAGGAATTTCCTGTTTTTTTGTAATAATATCACAATTCTCAATATTTTGTTTTTTAATTTCATTTATTATCATTTCAATTTCTTCATAATATTCATTTTCACTATCATTTATCATTATTAATGAAACAATATGATTATTTCCGCTCATATTTATTAATCCATTTATTTGATATTTAATAATTTTAATTCCCTGTTCAAGTTCTTTTTCAACTTTATTATCCACAATTTCCTGTTGTTTTTTATGAATTTCCAATGAATTTTTTCCTATAATATTTTCTTCATCTTCAATAATATTTTTGGTACTTTTTCTCAAATATTTTCCTAAATGTTTGACATCTACATAAATTTTTCCATATTGACTATTTGAAACTGCTTGAATAATTTGTGAAAATATCATACATGCTTCTAAAAATCCATTTGGAGTATCAATATTATAATTATTTATGCATGTTCCATTATCAAGCATATCGCCCAAATTTATTAAAGATGAATTTATTATTGGTTGTAAAAAATATTCCATATCATGAAAATAAAGTATTCCATCTTCATGTGCTTTAGTAATTTTTTCTGGTAATAAAATTCTTTTAGTCAAGTCTTTAGACACTTCCCCTGCAATCAAATTTCTTTGAACACAAGCCATCATACTATTTCCCTCAGGATTTTGAAAAACATTTCCACCATTTTTTATTAAACCTAAAATTGATTCATCTGTAGTGTTTTGTTTTCTAACCAAAGCTCTGGTATATCTGTAAACTATATACTGTTTTGCAAGTTCATATTTACCTAATTCCATTAATTTTTGTTCAATAATATCTTGTATATCTTCAACTAAAATTCTTTTTTTATCAAGAGATTCTATATATTCAATTATATGATTAATTTCTTCTTCTGTTGTTCTTTTATCTTCAGTAACATCATTATTAGCCTTTTCAATTGCCACAAAAATTTTATTACTATTATATTCAACAGCTCTTCCATCTCTTTTTATAACTTTCAAACTTTTCCTCCCTTTGTTTTAGTAACACCTCTGAAAATGTTATTAAAGACACCTCTAAAAAACAGTTCAAAATTTCGTGTCTTTTAAAAGTGTCTTTTAATAACATCTTTCAAAACATCAAAAATTTGATAGATGTCCATAAAAAATTATAAAGCAATTTGTACAATTTGGTTTTCTTTAATAGTTTTTTTAACATCAAGAATTCTTTGATTAGAAGATCCTCTAAATTTAAGATTTGGATCTCTTTTTTCTTGTACAAATCTTCCATCAACTAAAACATCAATTTCATTTAATGCCTCATTTGTAATCTTATCATTTCTATTTTTTAATTCTTCAATTGTATATCCACTATAACACCATACATTAAAATTAGGTCTAACTTTTTTTACATCTTTTATAAAATCTAAAACTGCCCCAACATTTTCTTTACAAAGAGGTTCACCACCACTTATTGTAATTCCTTTTAAAAGAGAATTATCACAAATTCTATCTATAATTTTTTGTTTATCAAATTGTTCACCATAACTGTAATTTTGTGCCATTTTATTTTGACATCCTGGGCAATTATGAGGGCAACCACTTACAAATAAAACTGCTCTCCATCCTAGTCCATTTGATATACTCTCATCATAAAAACCTGCCATATTCATAGTTAAATCCTCCTTTTGTTTATTAAATAGAGAACAAATAAAAACTTCATTCATTCTCTATTTAACCTTTAGTATCTTTATAATTTTTATCTAAATCAATTTTTTAATTATTGAGCACCTTTAACTTCACAATCTTTTCCACTAATATGAGTAACCCTATCTCTTAATTCAGCCAATTTTCCATTATTCCAACGAGAAGTTGTTCCAACTAAATATCCAGTAATTCTTTGAATTGTATCAATATTAACACTTCCACACACTGGGCATCTTTCTAAATTAGCATCAGCATTTTCAAAACCACAATCCATACATCTTGTACGAGTATGATTAACACTTCCATATCCCATATTATATTTATCCATTAAATCAACAACACCTTCAATTGTATCTGGATTATGTGTAGCATCACCATCTAATTCAATATAGAATATATGTCCACCTCTTGTTAAATCATGATATGGTGCCTCAACTCTAGCCTTTTGTTCAGCTGTACATTTATACCAAACTGGAACATGATTACTATTTGTATAATAATCTCTATCTGTAACACCTAAAATTGTTCCATATTTTTTTCTATCTAATTTTGTAAATCTTCCTGATAACCCTTCAGCTGGTGTAGCTAAAACACTATAATTTAAATCATATCTATCAGAAAATTCTTTAGATAAATCACGTAATTCTGTAATAATTTCAATTCCTAATTTTTGAGAATCTTCTGATTCAGCATGATGTTTACCTGTTAAAACAGTTAAACATTCTGCTAATCCTATAAATCCAATTCCTAAAGTACCTTGTTTTAAAACTGGTTCAACAGAATCATTTGGACCTAAAGCATCACTTCCTTCCCACATTCCTGCCATTAATAATGGGAATTGTTTAGCAATAGCAGTACATTGGAATCTATATCTGTCATATAATTGACGAGCTGTAACACCTGCATATTCTTCCAATTTATTCATAAAAATTTTCTTTACAGATTTTTTATAAGTAGCTGTCATAAATTCTTCTGAACCTCTACCTAAATCAAATTTACATCCTGTTTTTTCTTGAGCTTCTAGAGCTGATTCTATTGCTAATTTTGGTAAATCAATTGTTGTAAATGATAAATTTCCTCTTCCAATAGATGTTTTTTCACCATGTCTATTTTCAAAAACTCTAGTTCTACATCCCATTGTTGCACATTCATATTTAAATCTTTCTGGATCATTTGCATTCCATTTTTCATGTTGATTAAATGTAGCATCTAAGTTAATGAAATTAGGGAAAAATCTTTTTGCTGTTACTCTACAAGCTAATTTATATAAATCATAGTTTTTATCTTCTGGTAAATAATTAACACCACGTTTTTTCTTCCAAATTTGAATTGGAAATATTGGTGTTTCATTATTTCCAACACCTCTTTCAGTAGATAATAAAATTTCTCTTATAATACATCTACCTTCTGGAGAAGTATCTGTTCCATAATTAATTGAACTAAATACAACTTGATTTCCACCTCTTGAATGTATTGTATTCATATTATGTATAAAAGCTTCCATTGATTGATGAACTCTTGATACTGTATTATTTATGGCAAATTGTAATTCTCTTTCTTCACCTTTCAAATCTTTTATATCTTTTTTGATATAATCTTCAACTTGATAATCATAATATTTTGATAAATCACTTCCTGTTAATTCTTCTAATTTTTTAATTTCCTCAACAAATGTCATTTTTACATATGGAGCCAAATAATAATCAAAAGCTGGAATTGCTTGACCACCATGCATTTCATTTTGAACAGTTTCCATTGAAATACATCCTAAAATACTTGCAGTTTCAATTCTTTTTGCTGGTCTTGAAGCACCATGTCCTGCTTTAAAACCATTTTTCAAAATTTTATTTAATGGATGTTGTAAACAAGTTAAAGATTTTGTTGGATAATAATCTTTATCATGAACATGTATATATCCATCTTTTACAGCTTTTCTAGCTTCATCTGAAAATAGAAAATCATCAACAAATGGTTTTGTAGTTTCAGAAGCAAACTTCATCATCATACCAGCTGGTGTATCTGCATTCATATTTGCATTTTCTCTTGTAATATCATTTGCTTTTGCTCCAATAATCTCTAAAAAGATTTCTTTAGTTTTAGATTTTCTTGCAACATCTCTGTTATATCTATATGTTATATAACTTTGTGCTACTTCTTTTCTTGAAGTTGTCATTAATTTTTTTTCAATTAAATCTTGAATTTCATATACTGTTACTTGATTTTTATCTTCTAATTGTTTTTCTACAGCATTTGCTACTTTATTGGCTAATTCTACATCTACTCCACCTTGTGTTTGTGCCATAGCTAAAGTTATAGCTTTAACAATTCTTTCACCATTAAATTCTACTAATCTTCCATCTCTTTTAATTACTTGCATCTTACATACATCCCTTTCTTCTTGAGTTATTTGTATTAATTTTTATTTTTCTTGATGAACTAATTATAATCTATTACTTTGTATTTTATTGTTGCATTTGCAACATATTATGACTTTTTTTTAGGCGAACAGGCTCAGCCCAGTTTTTTCTAAGTAAAAATTTTTGAAAAAATTTTATTACATTTTTTTGACATAGTTATTACGTCTATTTACCATAAAAAGTTATAATTTTTTTTATCATTAATTAATCCAAATTTTGTTGCAATCGCAACATTTTTCGTGTATAATAACCATAAAAAATATCTAAGAAAGGAAGCTACATCATGAATATAACTCAAAAAGAAATAGCAACATTTTTTGATGAATTCAGTAATACCTGTAAAAAAGTACAAAATAAAACATTCAAAAAAAATGATATCATAACTACATATATAGCCAAAAGACGCCAATTATGTCTTTTAAAAAATGGTGAAGCAGACCTAATAAGATATGATTTTAATGGAAATAAAACAATTGTTGAACACTATCTTGCAAATAGTGTTTTTGGTGAAATTTTTTATAATGTTACAACAAATAATGAATTATTTGTTGAAGCAAAAACCAAATGTGAAGTATTGTTTTTTGATTATGAATTTATAGAAAATAAATGTACTCAAAACTGTTCATATCACAAAATTGTAGTTCAAACATTACCAAATTTGCTTTTAAATCAAATTAATTCATTAAATACTAGAATTGAAATTTTAAGTAAACGTACTATAAGAGAAAAACTTTTAACCTATTTTAATATAATTTCTACTTCAACATTTAGTAAAACCTTTGCACTCCCTTTTTCACTTACAGATCTTGCTGATTACTTAAGTGTTGATAGAAGTGCTATGATGAGAGAAATTGGATATTTAAAAAATGATAAAGTTATTGATAAAAACGGAAATAGCATTACATTACTATATTAAAAAAGCATAAAATCTTTATGATTTTATGCTTTTTTATTTATGATATATAACAAATATTATTTACCAAAAATTATTCAACTTTAGTACCACATTCTCCACAGAATTTAGCACCTTCATTTAATTTTGTTCCACAATTTTTGCATACATTAGCTTCTGGTTTTTTAGTACCACATTCTCCACAGAATTTACCTGTTGATGTATTTCCACATGTTGGGCAAACCCATGAATTAGCTGTATTTGATGTAGATGTTGATTGTGTATTTTCATTTGAATTTTCAGGTGTTACTGGTTGAGCTTGTTCTTGAGCTGGTGTTGTTTGGTTTTGTGTTTGAGAATTTGCATTTTGTTGATATTGAGTTGTTTGAGCTGGATTAAATGCATTTTGCATAACAGCATTTCCCATTCCACCTGTAGCCATATTCATAACACCAAGTCCCATAAATCCATTTGCAGAACCATTTGCATTTTTAGCTGCTGCTTCCATAACATCAAGAACACGACCTTGTTGCATTCTTGAATTTGAATTATGTTCATATTCTTCAATTTTTCTTTCAGAATCAGGATCTAATGTAACAGATTCAACAGAAAATACTTCAATTTGCATACCTCTTCTTCTTACTGGTTCATCAAATACTTTTTCATCCATCATTTGTTTTATTTCATCTGTATTACTTGGTAATTCTAATACTGGAACTCTATGAGCAGAATTTCCTAATTCATTTAATACATTTTGGAATACAGCTACAACTTCTGAACGAATTTGTTCTGTTAACTCAGATACTCTATATACATTAGCAGTTCCACCAATATTATTCATAAATAAAGCTGGATTTACTAATCTAAATGTATATGTACCAAAACATTTAACTTTAACCCCTAATGGTGTAAGTGTTCCTGTCATTTCATTTGGTATAGCATGTGACCAATCTTGATAAGGAATAGGTGCTGGTGTACCAAATTTATTTTTTATAATTTCCTTAATATTAAAGAAAAATACTGCTTGTTCTTTAGCTGTTGCACCATTATATGTAAAACGTTGCCACATTTCTTTAAATACTGCACCAAATTGTCCTGCAAAAAATGAAGGACTTGATGATGTATCAAATGTATAATACCCTTCTTCTGCTGTTGCATCAATAATTTTACCATTATCAAATATAACAGCACATTGTCCTGGTGCTACAATAATTGTACTTTTATTTGTTATAACACCTGTTGGTGTTGTTTTTTTCATCATTAGAATATCATTTCCTAAATCTTCACATCTAATAGCTTCTTTCCATTGATCATGTAATGTGCTTCCTATTGCACCTGCTGCTGCTTTAATTAATCCCATAATTTTACCTCCTAATTTTTTATTTTTAATTATGTTTTATACTATGTATTAATTAATTTAAATTATACTACAAATTTTTAATTTTAACAATAAATTTTAAAACTTTTTTATTTATATTCATCTTTATATGAAACCATATACCATCCTTTTAAATTAATTGGTTTTATATATGTTCCACAATATTGACAATTACCTTCTCCTAATTTATTAAGTGGAGCTCCACAATTAGGGCAACTTATTGTTAATGACATTTGATTATATTTAAATTTACTTTCATCATATACATACACAAATTGTGTAGAATATCTTGTTTGTTTCTTTAATCCAGCAAATTTTTGGTTTTGTTTTTTACTACTATCACTATAATAATATTCAAGAGTAGTTGATATATCTATTGTTGCTGTTCCTGATGATTTCAAATAATTTTTTATTGCATGTCTGTGAAATTTAACTTCATCATATTTTATATCTATATTATTATTTTTCAAATCTTGAATCTTATCTCTAATTGTTGAATACATATATATTAAATCATCATCTTTTTTTATATCTTCAACTGATTTTTCTTCTATTGCATTAAAAATTTTCATAAGATTTTTTTCAACTTTTCCATATAAAAAATTTTTATTAAAATCACTAAAATCTCTTAGTATTGCAGGTTCTAACAATGCTGTCATACCACTTACATTTTTTTCTCTAGAATATTCTTGTAATTCAACATTTTTCGCATTTTGGGCAGCTCTAACTAATTCTTTCATATTAGCTGGTCCTACAGTTTTTCTTATTTTTACATATATTATTCCACAAATTATTACTATTCCTGCTACTATTCCCAAACATGCACCTAAAAAACCTAATACAAATTCCATATCACTAAGTAAGTTTTCCTTACTACCTCCTTTTTAAATTGCTATAAAATATTCTATATTTTTTAGTATTTTTTGTCAATATATGAAAAAAGAAAAAGATGAAATACAAATAATTTTACTACATCTTTTTCTTCATTTATTACTGCTTTTTATTTTACGTTTTTAACTTATTTTTATTATTTCTAATTATTTAATAGTTTTATATCTTATAAAACTTGCTATTCCTATAATTGAAAACATTATCATAGCAATAATAACTAAACTGTCATTAGTACCTGTTTGTGGTATATTTTCTTTTGATTTATTTACAGCATTAGCTTCATTTAATGGTGTTTTGTCTTCTATTATAGTTTCATCTTTCTTTTCAGGTGTTTTTGTGTTATTATCATTTTTATTATCAATTAAATCTTTTGTTACATCATCTTCTAAATTTTCATAATCATCTTTTTTGTTATTATCTTTGTTTATGTCAACATGTAACTCATCATCTTTTGGATCTTCACTTGGTTTTGTTCCTTGATCATCACCTTTTTGGTCTTCACTTGGTTTTGTTCCTTGGTCATCACCTTTTTGGTCTCCGCTTGGTTTTGTTCCTTG
>CAKOWZ010000010.1 GCA_934129745.1 uncultured Clostridia bacterium | reverse complement strand
CTAAAGGCACTACTTTCAATTTGGGTTACGCTCTCTGGTATTGTTATTTCTTTTAAGCTACTACATCCACTAAAGGCACTACTTTCAATTTGGGTTACGCTCTCTGGTATTGTTATTTCTTTTAAGCTACTACATCCACTAAAGGCTCTCTCTCCAATTTTGGTTATGCTCTCTGGTATTGTTATTTCTCTTAAGTCACTACATCCTCTAAAGGCATACATTCCAATTTTGGTTACACTCTCTGGTATTGTTATTTCTTTTAATCCACTACATCCACTAAAGGCACTACTTTCAATTTGGGTTACGCTCTCTGGTATTGTTATTTCTTTTAAGCCACTACATCCACTAAAGGCTCTCTCTCCAATTTTGGTTACGCTCTCTGGTATTGTTATTTCTCTTAAGTCACTACATTCTATAAAGGCACCATCTCCAATTTCTGTTACACTCTCTGGTATTGTTATTTTTTTTAATCCACTACATCTTCCAAAGGCTTCCTCTTCAATTTTGGTTACACTTTCTGGTATTATTATTTCTCTTAAGCCACTACATTCTTCAAAGGCTCTAAATCCAATCTCGTTTACACTCTCTGGTATTGTTATTTCTGTTAAGCCTCTACATCTTTCAAAGGCATGCATTCCAATTTTGGTTACGCTCTTTGGTATTGTTATTTTTCTTAAGCCACTACATCCTTCAAAGGCACCTATACCAATAGAGATTACGCTCTCTGGTATTGTTATTTCTCTTAAGCCACTACATCCTCTAAAGGCATACATTCCAATTTTGGTTACACTCTCTGGTATTTCAAACTTTCCTTCAGCTATATCCTCTTCACTTACTCTTTCCAAAACTCCATCTTCAATTACCATAAATAATCCCCCTATTTCCAAGCATACTCACAAGCAATATTTTTCATATTAAAAAACACATTTCTACACTCTTCAACCTCACAAGCATCTTGTAATGTGCTATTGAAAAATACATTTTTGCTTTTAACACGATTTATGAACTCATATGCTTTTTTTCTATCTTTTGTATAAATACTTACAGCATAATTATTACTCTCATTAACTTTATTTACAGCATCTTCAAAAGAACCTTTTATTAATTCTATACTTTTCCCGCTTAATTTTAAGTTCTTAATCTCTTCATTTACAATATTATCAAAACTTGAATCTTCTTCATATATATACATTTTCTTATTATATTCTTTCTTATTAATAATTCTATTTTTTCCAAGAAACATATCAAAACTTTCAATATCTTTATTTTCAATTTGTGTTTTAGAAACAATTTGTATTATATTTTCATTAAGTTCAAGTTTTTTTAATGCTTCATGCACTATTAATAAAACTAAATTTTCAACACTATGTTCATTATAATTATCTTGTATAATAACTATAGAATTTCTTGTTGTGATTGATTTAAATATATTTTTTATAACCTCATTTACATCTTTTGTAACTATTCCAATAATTCCAACTGGTACTTGATATTGTGAAAATATAAATCTATTATCAATTTTTTTAGTCATTTGGGCTTTTTTATATTGTTTTAAAGTGTTTTGTTCATCATTTAATAATTCCAATATCTGCAAAAATGTTATTGGACTATCATTTATTTTTATTAAATCTTTTATAATATCTTCATTAGCTATTATTCTTTGTTTAACTAAATTATATAAATCATTTCCTATATCTGGATTAGAATTTAAAATATAGCTTTTGTGTGCTATTTGAGCTTTTTTTATAATTGGATTTACATCTTTTTCAATTTTGGAGGTGATTATTGATTTGTTATTTTGATTAGAAATTTCTGAATTAGTGTTATTTTCATATTCATTTTCTTTGTATTGTTTTATTGATGTATTATTTTTTCTGAATATGTTTAATATTTTTTCTAATTTCTTTTTGATTTTATTCCATAAATTATTCTTGATTTCAATAGGTAGTTCACTTTTATTATTATTCATAATTCAATCTCTTCTCCTTTGTATTTTTATTATTTTCTTTTGTTTGAAGAACTTTTATTAATTTTTTTCATTTTCTCTTTCTAGTATCTTTCAATTTTTATCTTTTAATTTATTTTATACTAATACTAGTTAATCATTTTCATAATATTTTTATGAAATAAGTTAATTATATTCTATTTTTATAAACTTTCAACAAATCATTTTTATCTTAAAAAGATTATAATTCAAAACACCACATAAAAAATCAATATTCCAAAATTTTTTATATTGATTTTTTATGTGGTTATTATTTATTATCTTTCCAGTTCATACTTTTCATTTGTTACTCTCCTTTTATTTTTTACTCATTTGTACTTATTTTTATATTATATTATATTTTTTTATTTGTCAATCATAACTAGATCACCCCAGAAATTTACATAATTTGACTTTTATATTTTTACGTGCTATAATAAATTCATAGCTAACATATTATTCTTTCAATACCTTACCTTTCAGGGATATGACGTTTTTTCAAACGTCATAAATATAAAGCCATTTAAATGGCAAAAGGAGAGAATATTATGACAAAAATTTTTACTTGGGATGCAGAGACCAATGGTCTCTGGGGGCAGGCATTTGCCATCGGAGCTGTTCTTTATGAGAACGGTATTGAGGTAGCAAGCTTTTATGCTCGTTGCCCTATCGAAGGCGAGGTCAACTCGTGGGTTGCAGAAAATGTTCTTTCTCAGATGGAAGACATGATCCAAACTCACGACTCCTATGAGGAAATGCTAAAGGCATTTGCCGAGTTCTTTATGGAGAATAAGGCAGATGCAGACGTAATCTTCCACATGGGAGTGCCTGTTGAAAGTCGTGTTATCATTGATATGCACGACAAAGGCTTCATCGGTGACTGGGACGGTGCATATCCTTGGCTGGATATCGCAGGATGCCTCAAGCATGCAGGTTTCGACTGTACATCAGTTGATACCTACAATGCAGAACATGGCATTGTAGTTCCTCAGCCCGAAGCTGGCGGGACACATAACCCGCTCTATGATAGCAGAGCTGCTGCTCTTTGCTACATGGACCTTATGAAGTAAAAGTAGCAAACACGAGGCGGAAACTTCCGCCTCGTGTCTTTTTACTACTTTTCTAATATTCTTTCCACATATTTATAAAAAGAAAGCCGGTAACATTTGATGTTCAAATAATAATGTTTGTTTTATAAATCTTTTAATCTTGGTCTTCGTGGTTTTCTTCTGCATTAGGCGGAGTATATAATCCTTTAAGAAAAGCTTTCCTATCACTTTGATTGACAGATGCTTTCTCAAGTCCTTCCCATAAGCCAATGGAAATCTCGGTCAGACGTTCATCTACAATATAGTTGCAACTAGGATAAATTGCAATCAAGGTTTGTACGGTCCGCTTAAGAGGTGAAACATACATAGCAGTAAAACCAGATAAGAATAGCTTAATACTTGCTAATTTAGATGTAGTAATTCTTCCGTTTTCTGTTATGTCACAATCAGTTCTGCCACAAAACCTTCCAGAATTATTAAACGTTGTTTCGGCATGCCTCATAAGTATAATTTTCATAAAAAAACCTCCCTCATAAATAACACTGAGGAGCATTCAATGAACACTCCTCAATCTTTTCGAAATTCCGTCTTACCAGATTTTAGTTCCATCCTTTGAAATAGAAACAATCTGATATAACTTGCCAATAATTTTGCCAGGACAAATGCTAAGAATCTCACCAACATAATCATCAAGATTGTCTTTTGGAGAAGAACAACGATTAAGTGCGTCACTGCCTATATTAATGCTTTCTCCAAGATGAAAGGTCTTGTTTCCAATTGTGATTGAGTCACTTGAAAATTCGATATTCGTGTGCCTAACTGCCAGACCAAAACCATGTGGCGAACCATCATATTTTTTGCCAGGCTCTACAAGGAAAATTGGACGTCCGGGTGCAGTTAACAGCGTATATGTTGTTGGCTCCCAGTGCGTACCAATACAAACAGTATGGTCATTTGGCATTCCATAATGCTGAACACTAAGAACTTCCTTATCCAGATATTCCTTAAGAACATTTCTGATAAAATAACGATTGCGCTCTTCGTTGAACAAGATAAGCATCTTCGCAATTTCATAAAAACGTTCTGCCGTTGTTCCAACAATATACCGCAGATATCTTGACGTTCCCTCTAAATACTCTGTCTGTATAGCGTTAGAATACCAAACGTCTGAGTTAGGATACAATCCATTTGGACCATTCTTAAACTCGTTGGCTGATGCGTGAACCACCATATAATATCCGGATTCTGTGCCATATTCACCGTCAGAACGGCATAGACTAATGAAGTGATTTCCATTTGTGTAGTTCCACGTATAGTAAGTTCTGTCTGTGAGTACAGTTTGAGCCCTCTTAAGAAATTCCTGAACGGAGATTTCATTTTTCAGTTTAAATACAGCAGTGCCACATACATTAACCGTTGTATCAACCGGAATAAACGGAACGGTTGAATCCCACACATAGCGTGCACCAGTGAAAAATCCGCCCATCATGCGGGTGCAGTTATGTGCAATGCCAAGATCAGGCATAGCCGTTATTTCTGCATACTTCTTTACACCAGAAAGTTTGGTTGCGACCCGTGATAGCAATTCCTCTGTAGTCTTAAGATGAGGAATAAGCATTTGCTGGGTAGGGTCATTTAGTGTATAATTAATCATAATAATTCCTCCTATTTTTACATAAGGTATCTACCTTGCTATTATTTTAATTATAATAACGTTTTTTTGTTATGTAAAATACAAATATGAGTGTGAAATATAACTTAAAGTTATATTTCACACTCATTCTCATTATTAAATATCTTTAAATAAACTCTTAATATTCTTTATCTTATTATTAGAATTATAATAAATTCCATACTCTATGTCTGCTGATTCAATTCCTAATTCTAACCTTCTTAATTTACGACTTTCAAGTTCTTCTTTTATATATTCTTCCGTTATGTACGCAACTATATCATTATCTTGCATTTCTTCACTAATTGTATTAAATGTTGCATTCTTTATTTCTATATTTTTTAAATTCTTTTCTTTTAATATATTTTCCAAATTTCTACTTGTGGTCGATATATTTCTTAAGGTGTATATAGTAACCTTTTCATTATCTTTCAAAATATTTTTATCTAAATATTTTGAATTAGCATTTACAAAGAAATCATCATGAAAAACTCCTAATTTTATAAATTTTATAGCTTTACTATGTATATCTTCTGGTTGTTTTTTAGATAAATATGCATCAATTTTCTGTTTTTCTAACCTTGAAAACATATCTTCTGTAGGTGCTTTTTCAATATTTACTTCTATGTTAAGATTATTTCGCTTTATTTTTGCTATTATATTCCTATATAATTCCTTTGGCATATTTGTATGAATTCCCAAATTTAATATTTTATTTTGTTTTATATTATTTTCTACATTCATTAATGTGTTTATAGCATCTTTTATTTGATTGTATATTTGTTTTCCATCTAAAGTTAATTTCATTCCATATTTTGTTCTATCAAATAATTTTATTTCTAATTCTTTTTCTAAATTGTGTATGTGTTTTGTTACTGCTGGTTGTGAAATATTTAATATTTCACTTGCTCTTGTTAAGTTTTCTTCATCAGCAACGATTTTAAATATTCTATATAATTCTAAATCAACCACAAAGGCATCTCCTTTCCATTTTATCTCTAACGGCAGGATAGTGATGCAGTATGCATCACATAAACTCGTAGAAAGACAAGCTTTCTATTTCTCTGCTTTTAGCTTAAAAAACTCTGTAAAAATGCAGTACTCTACATTCTGTAGAATAGCAATTTTATTTAATATTTCGTTACTTTAGTCCATACCGCTCTGGAATATTAGCAATAAAATTTAACATTACCTGAATGAATTGCTTTCCACATCTCAACAATTTGAAAATAATGTAAAGAAATATCTTCGCAAATAATATTCAATTCTCTTTCAGGTATTTTGCTTTTATTATGGCAAAGTACACAACCACCTGATTGAGTTAACCATACTTTAGTTGCATTTACTGTTGGAACACCCTTTGAAATATGAACATGTATTGGTTCATCATTTTCATTTGTCCAAAAATAAATTTTATATCCGTTTCAATTCAAAAATACTAGGCAATTTCCAAACCTCCTAATCGTGCATATTTAAAGAAAAATGAGGCTCCATTTTTAGCTATATCCATAAACTTTTTCTTTTCTTCGTCAGAATAGTTTCCATCTTCTAAAACAACTTCATAACTTGGAAGCTCAATTACATAAGTATCAAACCCATACTCCATAGGTCTCTCAAAAGTAACCCTAAGATATTCTTCACCATTTTCTTTTTTTCCTATATTAGAAAAAACTCCTAATGTTCCATCAGGATATTTTGCAAATTCAAAAGTCATTATAATTCACGCTCCTTTTCATTTATTAAATATCTCATAATTAGTATAACATATTTTATATTTTTTAGCTACCCAATTTTTAAATTTCCCCAAAAACATAAGTTGTCGACATATTTTAATAGCTATAATATTTTTTTATGTTGATAACTGTTTTTTCAGAATATTTTTCAATTAATAAATTTATAAATAAAAGCCCCTTCCTGACCTATTTTAATATATTAGTATTAAAAATTGGTCAGAAAAGGCCGTTTATCTCAAAAAAATAATATTATTTTATTCTATACTTTATTCTATACTTTATTCTATATTTTATTCTATATTTTATTCTATATTTTATTCTGCACTTTATCCTGCACTTTTATATCAAATCATATTTATTACTATATATAATAAAAAATTTACTTTCATACCCACATTTTATAGTTTGCTGGTCTGAAAGTAAATTTTAATCACTATCATAGACTATTTACCTCAATTTTTTATATTTCATAAACTCCGGACATTAAGTAGTTAGGTGCATGGTTTCCAACAATATGACCATCATCAATCATTTCTTTAACCAATTCAGGTTGTGTATTTAAATAATGTGCAGTAATAAAAAAACATGCTTTAACATTATTTTGTTTTAACACCTCAAGAATTTTTTCCATATATCCAGCCTCATATCCTGCATCAAAAGTCAAATAAATTTTTTTGGATTGATTATTTCCAAGACATATCCCATTATAATCATCTAATATTTTTTTATTTGCAGAACCAACATCTGGTTGTTCATGATTATCAGACCTTTTTATCCCCCAACATATTTTTTTATTACTTAACTGTTGTTTACCATTTGTTAATAATATTTCATTTTTTAAATCATTATTTATAACAATTGAAAAAATAAATATGAAAACAAAAACCAGTGTAAATATATGTAAAAGACTTTTTTTGTTAAAATTCATATCAAATACCTCCTACTTTTATTTCTATTTATATTATTTATGTATAAATTATATGTTAAATTTGAAGATATTTAATAATTTCCTATCTTTAATTTTCCTTTTTCAACTTTACTTGATAAAATAATATATTTTAACATTTCATACATGCTTGTTTTTATTTCTGTTCCAATGCTAAATTTTTCAGTTCTCGGCAATTTTATTAATATTGTTAACATGTTTATAAATAATAATATGCTTTTTGATTTTTTACTCTATATAGCGAAATAGAGCCCCCTAAATTAGAGAGCTCTATCGGTTCAGGTGTAGTATCAGTGGACAGTGCTACTTAAAGCACAAACCAACCAACACTATTGTTGCAATGACCAACATAGTTGTTGTTAAGGCAAAGGTCGGCGAGCGGACAGTCGACACCATTGAAACGGTAGTCACCACCAGCAACCCAGAAACCACCAGCTTTTTCGTCGTTTCTCAAAATCTTGTAGGTATTAATCAAATCACATTTACCTGCAATCTTTCTTGAACCAGTTACCTCAAGATTGTGTCTGGCTTTTTCAGAATTCCAGTAATGTCCTAATTTGGTTGAATTTGTGCATACTGCATAAAAAGCGTCTGCCTTAGACCAACCTTCTTTAACCAAACGATGAATAATTGTTGCCAAGAAGAGTATATACTGATTTTTAGACCCCAGCTGTACGCCATTGTTGATTGCAAGTTCTTTCAGCTCATTATAGGAATAACCTTCTGCAGGCTTACAACCTGCAACAAAATGAAGAGAACCATTTTCATCAATCGACGGATCGCACACTGGAACCTTAAAGGTTTTTACTCCAGCATCAACTGCTTCCTTAAGGAACTCCAAGAATTTCTTTTCAGTTTTACTAGCCGGAGTATATTTCAACATGTCAAAGTAAATCTGACTATCAGAGCCTTCAACCGTAATGGTTTCAAACCCCACAGTCGACGCTGTTTCAGTTGAAATGCCTCCTACCATCAGTTGCTGAAGACACTCCTGAACCTCATCTTTTTCAAGATACTGAGTCAAGATTTTTTCCATCTGTTCCTTTACCATAGACTCCATTGTAAGCACAAGTGCTCCATTAGAATCTTCATTGATAAAGAACTTCTTTCCGTTGTGTGTGTGCTGTGTTTCTTTTACCGCGTACACTGTTTCAGCTACCTTCGCTGCCTTTCTGTTTCCCAGGTACTCCTGAAGTACCACCTGAATTTCGTTCTTAGCCGTTGCTTTGTTCATAATTGTTTCCTCCTAAAAAATCAAATTTAATTTTTTGCCGAACGAATAAAGTGCATCCTTCCGAATACACTTTAATTATACCACTTTATGTTAATTTTTGCAAATTACTATTTTGTTTAATAACTTTTATATAATCCTATTCAATATAAAATTTAACACATTCGTTATTAAAACAAACATTTCTAATAGCAGGAAAGTGCTATAAAGTGTCTCACTTAAGCACTTAAAAAGACAAGTTTTCTAGTTCTCTGCTTTTAGCAAAAAAGTTCAGAAGAAATACATTACAGACCGTCTTGAATTATTAACCATTTTTTACTAACAATAAAATTTCACTGCATCCTCTCCATATTTTTCTTTCCATTTTGAGACTATTTTTAAATAATATAATGCTACAATTTCAAGTAAACTATTTAACTCCCTTTGAGGAATACGACTATTATTAGATAAAATGCATCCACCAGCTTTTGTAAGCCAAACTTTTGTTGAATGTGGTGTTGGTTTACCTTTTGAAATATGAACATGTATTGGTTCATTAATTTCATTTGACCAAAAATATATTTTATATCCTCATTATTTCTAAAATATTAGGCAAATTTAAGACCTCCTTGTCTTGCATATTTAAAAAATAAATGTGCTCCTTTTTCTACTGTTTCTCTAAATTCTTTTATTTCTTCATCAGAAAAATGGCCATCTTTTTCTACTATTTCATAACTTGGAAGCTCAAAAACAACAGTATCAAATCCATAATCCATTGGTCTTTCAAAAGTTACATGAATATATTCTTCTCCATTTTCTTTTTTTCTTATATCTGAAAAACAACTAATGTTTCATCAGGATATTTTGCAAATTCATAAACCATAATCTTAATTCTCCTTATTTATTAAACTTATCATAAATAGTATAACGTATTTTACTCTTTTTAGCTACCCAATTTTCAAATTTATATAAAAGCACAAATTATCAATGTATTTTAATGTTTATAATGCATATAAATATAACCTTTTTCAATAAATTTTCTATAAGTAATTTACAATTATATATAAATGTGATAATATAACAAATAATCCAAGTTGATAAACTGGTTTTATCATATAAGTTAGTGTGAAATTAATCAAATAATTTTGTGGTCAGACACTAACAATATCAAAAGCACATAAACAACTACTTATCGACTATATTAGGAGGTATTGTATGGAATATAAATCCATTCATGAGATGATTTCTGCTATCCACAATAATGGTGCAGAACTTGGACGGGCATTTTCAATAAAGATTATTGAAAATAATATGTATGTTAATTACACGTACATGCTTAAAAACTTTACAGGAAGTGACTTAATAAAATTGTTACAGTATACTTCCAAATTGCACTATAATACTTCATCAATTGATGCTGACTGGGGGGATAAAGCAGAAATTATTCTCTTTAAATGAAATGATGAAATATGAACTTTTTGATATTGGTCTGATAGAAATATCAGACCTCTTTTTCTTAGTCTTTCTATGTTTATTGCAAATTTTAACCAATCTGTTTTTGCAAATAATTAATAACCTTTACTTGTAATTATGTTCTTAAAGTAAATTCGAATTGCTATAATAGGCTATTTACCCCATTCTTTTATACATTTTTAATTCCAAACATTAAGAATTTAGGTGTATAATTTCCAACAATATGACCATCATCAATCATTTTTTTATTTGTTAATAATATTTCATTTTTTAAATCATTATTTATAACAATTGAAAAAATAAATATAAAAACAAAAAACAATGTAAATATATGTAAAAGACTTTTTTTGTTAAAATTCATATCAAATATCTCCTACTTTTATTTCTATTTATATTATTTGTGTATAAATTATATGTTAAATTTGAAGATATTTTTTAGAACCGTCCAAAATGCACCATTTTCGCTTAATCTATTTACTTTTCCCCCAAAAAATGATATAATAATATTATTCTATTTTTTGAAAGGGGAGCATACTTATGCTAAAAACTCAGCGGTTAATTGTAATAATAGGAGATACTATGAACATTGTAAAAGCTCAAGAAATCATCAAAGGATTTAAGGCTGTTACAATAATCCGGAATGTAACTCACTCTACATTGAAAAATGTATATCATTTTAACAAAAATGCTGTATATTTTTCAACAAAAACAGAACTCAATTTAAGCAAATTTTCTCCTATAGTGCTTCAATTATCATCATTCACAACATCCACAGAAAAAATGATGTTATCATGTCAAAGCATTTTAGAAGATTTTCCAAAATTGCTAGCTATTCATGGAATTGACACAGGAGACCATGTCAGTGTTTCTACAGATTCAGGCTATATTCAGCCAAAATCAGAATGTTTAATCTGTAAAATCCTTAATAAACAATCTGATTACCCTGAACACATTTTATATGAAACAGACAATTTTTTTGTAGTTCCAGGAACAGGAGCATTTTATGAAGGCTATATAATGATTGTTCCTAAACGACATGTAATGTCTTTTGCCAATCTTAATATGATTGAATTAGATGAGTTTTTCATTATTTATTCTAACATCTCTTCAATTCTATCTTGCATATATGGCAAAAAGGTATTTGGATTTGAATGTGGTTCTGGAAAAACTGGAGCTGGAAAACATAAAACCAGTATTGTACATGCTCATTTTCATCTAGCCTGTACAAATATGTCAATTTTGGAAGAAGTTCAATCCAGTGGTCTTACCCCACAGCTCATATCAAAAGACAGTCTTTTGGATTATAATGAACACCCTTATATGTTGTATGTTGATCAAGAAGATAACTAGTATATCTCATGTGATAAAAGAGATTACTATCCACGGCAACATCCTCGTCAGGTATTAGCTCATTGGATGCAAAAACATGATAGAAACACTCTTTTAACAACCTGCAAATCCTTGATTTCAGACATGCCACAAAAAGAAATTGATGATTTCTTTGATAGCGAGCTCTTTTATAATTGGAGAAATTACCCAATGAGAATCAGAATGGATGAAATTGCACATAAATTCCGTTCATTTTGTAAGCAAAACTTTGATAAGTTCAGTCATCTAGATCGTTTGTCAATACGATTTGATGATTAACCCCACTTAAAAACACCGAGAAACTCTCGGTGTTTTTTCATATCTGTTATTTTTTTAATACTATAACTGGAACTTCCATTTCATCTTTTGTAAGTCCACAATGTGTTGATTTTTTCATAGATTTTCCTTTTTCTAAATAATTTTCTAATACAATTATACTACCTGAAATTGATACTGCAATATAATCACCCAAAAAATCATCAATCTTATTATGCATGTTTCCAAATCCAAGCATATTTTTTTCTAAAAATTCTTTTTTAGACATTAACACAAATTCATCATTAAATTGTTTTCTAAACTCTTTTTCAAATTCTGGTCTCATATTTTCTTTAACCCAAAAAGTTACACATCTAGATTCCAATGATGGTGGAATTAATAAACAATTTTGTAATACTGGATAATCTAATATAGAATAAGCTTTTTCAATATCCTTATGACCATGATCAGCTGATATAATTACAATAGTATCTTCATTTAAATCATCACACATCTCTTTTATTTTTTTCTCAGTTTCAATAATAAATTCCCTTACTTCATCAGATTTTGTTCCATATTTATGTAATAAACCATCAGGATTATCACAATAAGCCATTATAAATTTATTATCATCATTTGAACAAAGCAATTTTATATTTTCAGTAATTTCATCTACAGTATCAGCTTTAATTGTTCTTTTAGCTCTTCTGTCAGAATATGAAGGCATTATTTCATATGCTTTTACTGTTTTTGAAGCTTCTTCAATTTGATTGAAAATTGTTTTATAATTTACCACATCTTTAAATACATCTAACCTAGCATTTTTTATACTTAATCCTGTTAATGATTGTAGATGAGATAACATATCAATATTTCTTCCATATTCTTTAAAATATTGAGACCATGCAATCCATCCAGTTTCAAATGGTGGTTTTCCTGAATAATATGTTGTTAGTGCTGCTGTTGTTGTTGATGGATATACACTTGTAATAACATCAATTTGATTTTGTCTAAAATATCCATTTTCATCAATGTTTTTTAATACAATATCACCCATTCCATCTAATATCAATAACACTACATTTTTGTATTTTTTTTCACTTAATATTTTATCAATTCTTTCTGAACTTTTATGCTTAATATCCACATTATAATATTTTAAAATAGAATTAATTGTTCCTAAAATACAATGTTCATAATTTGGCATAACAATATTTTCTTCATTCATTTTCATTTTCTCCTTTTATAAATCTATTATTCTCACTAAATTATTCTTCTTTTATTTTATACTTTATTCTGTAATCTTGTCAAATATTTTTTAGTTTTAATTATGTAACTTTACTATATAACAAAGATTCATAACATTAATTTGTTTTATTGTTTTCATTTTGAAAATATTTGTTTCGTTTTATGTTAACATATCTGTAAACATTTACATTATGTAAAATTATTTTCCAAATTTTTCCAATTTTCGTTGACTTTTGACAAAAAATTTAGTATATTTTTTACAATTGAAACAAAAGCAAAACTTTATTTTACATTGACTATTTTTATGTTTTATACATTTTTTATAATTATAGGAGCTGATACTGTGTTAAATTTTATAATGTGTGATGATAATCAAAGTACTTTAAAAAGAATGGAAAGAATGCTAGAGTCAATTTTTATAAACGATAATTTATCTGGTCAAATTGTATTTACAACTTCAAAACCAAATGAACTACTTACATACACTGAAACTAATTTATTTGATGTTGTTATCCTTGATATTGATTTAAAATCAGCTGTATCTGGGATGGACTTAGCCAATATAATAAGAAAAAGGAACAGAAAAGTTTATATTATGTTTACAACTGCTCATTTAGAGTACTCAATGGTTGCATACAAATATAGAACTTTTGACTTTTTAGCCAAGCCTGTCACTTTAGAAAGACTAGAAGAAACTGTTATTCGTTTATTTGATGATATTTCTTGTAGTGATAATAATTTTTTAAGATTCAATAAAAATTCAGGATATATTAATTCTAATAATATATATTTTATTCAAAAACAAGGAAAAAAAGCTATCTTTAAAACTAAAGGAAATGATTTTTCAATTAATTCTTCTTTTTCTGATATTTTAGAACATTTACCCAAAAATTTTGTTAGATGTCATAAATCATATGTTGTAAATCTTAACCAAATCTCTCATATTAAGTCCAATAATACCATTTTCTTTAATGAAAATGAAAATATGAATTGTCCTATTGGTCCAAATTTCGAAAATTTATTTACAGGAGGTTAGAATTTTTTATGGATTTTTTGCATCATTTGTGGAACATTGTTAATACTGAAGATGAATATTTAATGCGTTATATCTCTATATTTTTAGCTTTTATTGAAAATTATGTTGTTATGAATTTTTTTACAACTATTTTAGATATTAGTGCTACTAAAAAACAGAAAATTACTTATATATTTGTTATGGAAATTCTTTCAATTTTACTAACATTTTTTATTCCGAATGAATTTTCAATATACATATCATTAATTTTAACATTTGTGGTTATTAAATTAATTTTTAAAACATCATATTTAAAATCTATAATAGCTGAAATCATTTCAATGCTTATTATAGTTGTTATTGAAAGTATCTATTCACAAATCTGTTTTATTTTATTTAAGAAAGCATTTTTAGATTTTCAGTATATAATTATATATAGAATTCCTGCTATGCTTTTAATTTATACAACAATATTTTTGCTTTCCTTATTGGTTAAAAAAGTTAAAAACAAAATTCCGGTAATTCATCAATTTAGTTCTTCTAAGATTAAATTATTAACTATAAATTTAGTTTTTGTAATTTTCTTGATAGCTATACAATTTTATTTATTTGCTTTTTATTATAAAGAATTACCACCTTATATAACATTAATTAGTTTAATTACATTAATAACATATTCTATTGTAAGTATTTTTAGTATTATAAAAACTATTAACTTAGATATTACACAAAATAATTTAAAACAATCTGAATTGCATAATAAAAGTTTGGAATTGCTGTATAATAATGTTAGAGCTTTTAAGCATGATTTTTCTAATATTATTACTGCTTTAGGTGGATATATTTATTCAAAAAATATGAAAGGTTTAGAGGATTATTACAACAAAATAATTGCTGAGTGTCATATAAATAACAATCTCTCTACACTTAACCCTAAAATTATAAACAATCCTGCCATTTACAATATATTAGCCACAAAATATTACAAAGCAGATGAATTAGGCATTACTATAAATCTTCAAGTTTTCATAAATCTTAATAATTTAAAATTAGATGTTTATGAATTTTGCAGAATCCTTGGTATTTTATTGGATAATGCTATTGAAGCCTCTTCAAAGTGTGATAAAAAAATAATTAATATAGAAATTACAGATGTCAAACCTAAAAAATATCAATTACTTTCAATTGAAAACACATATGAGGACAAGGACATAAATATAAATAAATTATTTGAAAAAGGATATACTTCCAAAACACAAAATAAAGAATCTCATGGTATTGGATTATGGCAAGTATCTAAAATTATAAAAAGACATAATAATATTATATTAGATACAAGCAAAAATGATGATTTCTTTAAACAAGAATTAATAATTTATTATAAGTAATTAAAGAAATCCAACTTATACTGAGTTGGGTTTCTTTTATTTTATATATATTTTTTTATATTAATTAGTCTTTTTTTATTAATGATTTAGGCATTTTTGGTTGGTGAATTAATCCCCACCATACACAAGCAGTATTTGTAGATTTTGCATATTTTTCAGCTATTTTAGATAAAAATTTTAACATATTATAACTCCCCCTTAAATAATTATATATATATAATCAAACATTATAACCGGTATATAATGTTATAATTATCAAACATTTTAATATCAAAATATTTTATAGAATTTCAAAAAACATTTTCTACACTCCATTAGCAATATTTTGTTGTTTCCAATATTCCTCATATCCATATTTATTTTTTGTTAATTTATATGCGATTCTTGTAATTGTAATTGTTTGAAATAAAACTCCAAAAATCAAGATATTTGAAATTATTTGATTTTGCACAAATTCTCCAGCTATTATCATTATTGTTGCTATAATATAAGAAACAATTTTTCTTTTTCTTCTTTCTTTTTTAGAAATAACAGGCACATTTTCTGTATCAGCAGGAGCATATTTATTAATCATAATTATTGCAAAAAGCCATATACACACTCCCATAATTATTTTTGGAAATATAGACATTTGAATATATTGACTCATAAATGCATTTCCTATATACATTATTGAAGTTCCGAATCATGCAACCAATATGAGTTTTTAAATGAAAACCACCTGAATACATTCTATATGGTAACATTAATCCAAATGTAATAATTGTCCATTTAAATACACCTAAGACTAATGCAATTCCAGCTAAAATAAATAATTTAGGTAACTCTCCAAACAATAATTGTAAACCATATTTAATAACTTCTGCTTTTTCATCATCAACTTCTGGCATTTCTTTTCTAATTTTATTTGTTATGTATTCACAAAATTTATCAATCATATATGTTCACCTCTTTTGTTTCTGTATTTCTATACACATAATACATCTTTTAATTTGCATATTTTTATTATGTACATATAAACACATAAAAAAGGAATGAAATTTTTTTATTTTAATTTCATTCCCTTTTTTATGTGTTTTGTACCACTATTATTTTTTAAAATTATACTTATATACTTAATATAAATTTTTTAATCATATATTTTAATAAATTTTGCATTTATGTTATTTGTAAAATGGCTATAATTCTACACCTTCTAAGATTTTCCAACTACCTATTATTTCAGGCAAAACTCTAAACTCCATTCTTTCTTTGGTAATAGGATGAATAAAACTTAAGCTATATGCCCAAAGTGCAATTTGTTTTCCATGACCTCTTCCACCATATTTTTGATCACCATAAATACTATGATTTCTGCTGGAAAATTGAACTCTAATTTGATGATGTCTGCCAGTGTGTAAATGAACCTTAACAAGTGATAAATCAATTTCTTCATTATATTTTAATACTTCATATTCCAAATTTGCATATTTAGCATTTTTAGTATTTTCAGGAACCACCCTACTCATATTAGATTTCTCATTTTTTAATAAATAATCTTCAAATTCTCCTTTAGATGGCTCTATTTTTCCGTTAACAATTACCAAATATTTTTTTTCAAATTCCTTAACTCTAACTTGTTCACTTAATCTACTTGCAGCTTTAGAAGTTTTAGCAAAAACCATAACACCACCAACAGGTCTATCTAATCTATGTACTAATCCTAAATAAACATTCCCTGGTTTATTATATTTTTCTTTTATATAATCTTTAATAATAGTTAACATATCAATATCACCAGTTTTATCAGCTTGTGATGGAACATTTACAATTTTTTCTACAACTATAATATGATTATCTTCATATAAAACATTTAATTTATGCATTTTTAACTCCAATCTATTTATACACTCTAATCTATATTCATAAACTCTAATTTATTTAAAAATCAAATTTATTTTAAAAGTATCAATTTATTCAACATTTTCAAACTTTATACAACACTTTTTTAAATCAATTATTTTTCCCATCTTCCATAAATACCACATGGTAAAATCATTTTTGAATTAGTCATTGGTAAACCAATTTCACCATTACTAAATGTTCCCTTATTTTTAATATTTAATTTTAAAATATTTTCTAAAACTGTACTTGAAATTCCAGTTGTATATGAATTAATTAAGAAAAATAATGGATCATCTGATAAAACTTTAGTACATAATTCTACTAAATCATATATATTTTCTTCAAACTTCCAAACCTCACCATTTGCCCCTCTTCCATAAGAAGGTGGGTCCATAATTATTGCATCATATTTATTTCCACGACGAATTTCTCTATTAACAAATTTAACAACATCATCAATAATATATCTAACAGGTCTATCTTGTAATCCAGATGAAATAACATTTTCTTTAGCCCAAGAAACCATTCCTTTTGAACTATCAACATGACAAACAGATGCACCTGCTGATAAACAAGCAACTGTTGCTCCACCTGTATATGCAAATAAATTCAAAACTTTAATATCTCTTTTAGCATTTTTAATTTTATCAATCATCCAATCCCAATTAACAGCTTGTTCTGGAAATAATCCAGTATGTTTAAATCCCATTGGTTTGATATTAAATGTCAAATTTTTATATTTAATTTCCCATGATGAAGGCATTTTTTTAGAATATTCCCATGCACCACCACCAGTATTACTACGATTATAACGAGCATTTATTTTGTTCCATTTTTCTGGAAAAGACTTGTCCTTCCAGATAATCTGTGGGTCTGGACGAACCAAAATTACATTTTTCCATCTTTCTAATTTTTCACCATTTGCCATATCAATTATTTCATAATCTTTCCAATTTTCTGCTACTTTCATTTTTTCTTAATCATTCCTTTATAATAAATTTAATATTTTTATAAAATGTTTTACAAACAAAAAATCAATAATTAAAACAATTACACTCACCAATATTGATATTGTAAGAAATTCATCATCATATATTTTCTTAATTATTGTTTTTAAGGCTTTATGTTTTATTTTTAAACTTTCTTTTTTCTTGTCTCCTCTGTACTTTACATTTAAAATAATATCATTTGTATATTCCATAATACTCCCCTTTCAAAAATTACTATTATGATTATATGCTCTATACTCTTAATTTATGAAAAGTTTTTATTATCTTATTTTGACAAGTTATATATGATTCAGACAAGATATTTACTATTATAACACATTTTTGTTTAATTTTGCAATCAAAAAAAGTGAAACATTTGGCTCTCTTTCACATTAATCTGTCATAAAACATTTTTTCTTAACATAAACATTACTAAAATAAACTCAAAACATGGAGGTAACCTATAATGAAATTTCTAAAACTAACCAAGAAAAAAATTCTTATTTTGGCATCAGCAACACTTTTTTTAACATTAATATTTGCATGTACAACATCTTTTGGAATGCAGCATTACTATAAATTAGACTTTTCAACTGGTTTAGTAACAGCAAATAAATTAAATGTTAGAAGTGGTCCTGGAACAGGTTATTCAGTAGTAACAACTATAAATAAAGATCAATATGTGCGTGTATTTGCAGGTGTTGGAAGCTGGTATATAGTTCAAGTAGAAGGTGATTATATAGGTGCTGTAAGTCAAAAATATATTAAACCAATATATCCTAAAGCTTCTGGCACAACAAGTGGAACATCCACAGGCTCAGGAAATACTACTTCTGGATCATCAAATAGTTCTGGAAATACAAATTCAACATCTATATTAACAGCAGATGAATTAGAAACATTTAATCTAATAAATCAGCAAAGGACAAAAAATGGTCTTTCACCATTAACAGTAAACGCAGAACTTCAAAGGGTTGCAAGAATAAAAGCTCAAGACATGATTAATAATAATTATTTTGATCATAATTCACCAACATATGGTACACCTTTTAATATGATGAAAAATTTTGGAATAACATATAAAACCGCAGGTGAGAATATTGCTGGAAACTCTAGTAATTCAGCAGCTGTTACTGCATGGATGAATTCATCTGGGCATAGAGCAAATATTTTAAATAGTAGTTATAATCAAACTGGTTTAGCTGTTATTTCTGGTTCAAAATATGGTAAAATTTATGTTCAAATGTTTATTGGAAAATAGATTTATCAAATTTTTAATTGAATGATCACACTTCAAAATAAAAAATAAAAATTAGCCAAATTTTACTATATGGTTAATTTTTATTTTTTTATTTATCTTTATTTTTCCATATTTTTATCATCTATTTTTTTCCCACAGGCTTTTGATATTTCCTCTAACTGCTCATCTGTAGCATTTTTTGTTTTCTTTAATTTTTGTAAATTTTCATTAAACTTATTTATATCCATATTTTTAAAATCAATTTTTTTCTGTTTTATCTCTTTTTTTGTTTCATGAAGTTCTATTCCATTTTCTTTATATATATTTTTACATACTATAAAAACACTTTTTTCACTTATACCAATTTTTTCTGCAATCTCTTCAAATGAAAGTCCTTGTTTTTTTAATTTAAGAATTTCTTTTTTATTACTATTATTTTTTGAATATCTTGGTTCTTCTTTTCCTTTTTCCTCATATATTTTTTTACACGTATTTCTTATAACTTGCAAAGTTTCTCCTAATTCTTCAGCAATTTCTCTATATGATAACTTTTGTTCTCTTAATTCAAAAATAATTTCCTTATCTAATTTTTTCTTATTTTTTCCCCTATTATATTTAGGTCTATTTTTTCCCTTATCTGCATATACTTTTTTGCATATTTTATGCATAGTTGCCATACCTACATTATATTTTTCAGAAATATCTTTAATTGTCCAACCCTGTTCTCTTAATTTAAAAACCTCTTCTTCATCAATATTTTTATTTCTTTTATGTGTACTATATTTAGGCTCAATTTCACCTTTTTGTTCAAAAATAATTTTACAAACCTTAGCTATAGTCCCTTCACTTACATTAAATTTTGTTGCAATTTGTTTTCTGGCAATTCCTTTTTTTCTTAATTTATATACTTTTTCAAAATCAATATCATCTATTTTTTTGTTATATAATGGTTCATTAATTCCTTTTTTCTCATATATATTTTTACAAACTCGTTGAATTTTATTTGGACTTACTTTCATCATTTTAGCAATTTTACTTTTACTCATTCCTTGTTGCCTTAAATTAAATATTTCTTCTTCATCTAAAACAACTTTTTTTCTTTTTTTAGAATTCAATTTTTCTTTTTTCTGAATTTCTCTTAATTCCTTTTGTTTACAAATCTCATTATAAACATCTTCATTATGTCTTATAGTTTTACATCTATTACGTAAATTTGAATAAGTAATATCATATCCTTTATCCAACATTTTTTTAAATATTTTTTGACATGAAGTTCCTTTTTTTAATTCATCACCAATAAATTCATCATCTTTATCTGTAAATTCATATTTCTTGTACTTAACTTTTGGAATTTCCTTTTCCTTAATCTTTTTTCTATATTCTTCTAAAACTTCAACATAATCTTCTATTTGGATTTGTAAGTCAAACTTTTCATATACATCTTTCATTATTCTTCTATAAGTTTTATGTTTTTCATTTATATATTCATTAATAATCCAATCTTTTATATCTTGTGAAATATTCACAATAAACTCCCCCAATCAATAATTTCCTAAATTATTCTAATTATAATATAAATTTACATAAAAATCAATCTTTTTCATAATTTATTGCCCATATCATCATAATTTATTGTTCACATCATTTTGCCCACTTTTATTTTACACTAACTGTTTTCATAAATTAGTCAGGGTGGTCATTTCTTCTTGACATTCTGGTAAAATCGTCATATACTTAATTCATATTTAAAAGCATATATTTAAAGCCAAAAACATGCTTTTTATAATCAAAAAAATAAGGAGGAAATTAATACATGAAAGATTTAATTGAAATCAGATGGCATGGTAGAGGTGGCCAAGGTGCAAAAACAGCATCACTTCTTCTTGCAGATGCAGCTTTCAATACAGGTAAATATATCCAAGGATTTCCTGAATATGGACCTGAAAGAATGGGAGCTCCAATCACAGCTTACAACCGTATTAGTAACTCACCTATTACAATACATAGTAATATTTATGACCCAGATTTTGTTGTTGTTGTAGATGATACTTTACTAGATGCAGTAAATGTAACAGCTGGCTTAAAACCAGAAGGTGCAATAATTATCAATACAACACAAGATAATGATAAGCTAAAAAAGAAATTAAAAAATTACCCTGGAAATATCTATAAAATAGATGCTCGCAAAATATCAATGGAAGCATTAGGAAAATATTTCCCTAATACCCCAATGCTTGCAGCTATTGTTAAAGTATCTGGAGTTATGTCAGATGAAGAATTAATAAATGATATGGAAGGTTCATTTAAACATAAATTTGCAAAAAAACCTGAAGTAATTGAAGGTAATATGAAAGCATTAAAACTTGCATTAAATGCAGTTGAAAAAATATAGTGAGCAGTTGGGGACGCGTCCCAATTGTTCATCTGAAAGGAGAATAAAAATGACTGAAATTAATACAAATACACCTGCTAGTGAATTAACAATAGGTGGAAATATTTATACACCAGGAAATGCAATGGAATTTAAAACTGGTGATTGGAGAAGTGTAAAACCTGTTTTTTTAAGTGAAAAATGTAGACAATGTGGTTTATGTTTTCCTGTTTGCCCTGATGATGCAATTCCTGTAAATTGTGATCAAAAAAGAGAAGATTTTAATTATGATTATTGTAAAGGATGTGGCGTATGTGCTAGAGTATGTCCATTTGGAGCAATTGTGATGAAGGAGGAAAATGAATAATGGGAATTAGAGAACGTTTAAGTGGTAATGAGGCTGCTGCTATTGCAATGAAACAAATTAATCCAGATGTTGTTGCAGCATTTCCTATAACACCATCAACAGAAATACCTCAATATTTTTCAACATTTGTAAGTAATGGGCAAGTTGATACAGAATTTGTTGCTGTTGAAAGTGAACATAGTGCAATGACTGCATGTATTGGTGCTGAAGCTGCTGGTGCAAGAGCTATGACAGCTACATCTGCAAATGGATTATCTTATATGTGGGAACAAATTTATATAGCATCAAGTTTACGTTTACCAATAGTAATGTCACTTGTAAACCGTGCTGTATCAGGTCCTTTAAACATAAATAATGACCATTCAGATGCAATGGGTGTTCGTGACAGTGGATGGATTATGTTATTTAGTGAAAATAATCAAGAAGCATATGATAATTTATTAATGGCTCACAAAATTGCTGAAAATAAAGATGTTTTACTACCATTAATGGTATGTCAAGATGGATTTATTACTTCACATGCAATTGAAAATATAGAATTATTAGATGATAAAACTGCAAAAAGTTTTGTTGGAACATATAATCCTGAACATTATTTATTAAATTCAAAAGAACCTATGGCTGTTGGTCCTCTTGATGTTCAAGCATATTTATTTGAACATAAATATCAACAAGCACAGGCAATGAGAAATGCAAAAAAAGTAATTGCAGAAGTTTCTAAAGAATTTGAAGAATTAACAGGAAGAAAATATTCATTTTTTGAGGAATATAAATTAGATGATGCTGAAATAGCAATTGTTTGTATGAACTCAACAGCTGGAACAACTAAATTTGTTGTAGATGAATTACGTGAAAAAGGTATAAAAGCTGGATTATTGAAAATTCGTATGTTTAGACCATTTCCTTCTGAAGAAGTTGCAAAAGCTTTATCAAAAGTTAAAGCAGTTGCAATTTTAGATAAAGCTGATTCTTTAAATGGTGCTGGTGGAGCTTTATTTGAAGATGTTACATCTGCAATGTTTGTAAATAAAATTCAAGTTCCTGCAGTAAACTATGTTTATGGAATTGGTGGTCGCGATACTACTGCTAAAGATATTGAAAAAGTTTATACTGATTTAGCAGAAATAGTTAAAAATGGTGGAACTGATGATTTTTATAGATATTTAGGAGTTAGAAAATAAATTTTAAAATATGAAAGGAGATTATTAAAAATGGCATATAATATGAAAGAAGTAATAGCTACAAAACCTTCAAGATTTACAGCTGGACATAGAATGTGTGCTGGATGTGGAGCACCTGTTATTGCAAGAACAGTTTTAAGAGCTTTAAAACCAGAAGATCATGCTGTTATATCATGTGCAACAGGATGTATGGAAGTTGCAACATTTATTTACCCATACACAGCATGGACAGATTCATTTATTCACACAGCATTTGAATGTGCTGCTGCAAATACTGCAGGTGTTGAAGCTGCTTATAAATCATTAAAAAGACAAGGAAAATTACCTGAAGAAGGTGAAACAAAATTTATCACTTTTGGTGGTGATGGTGGAACATATGATATAGGACTTCAAAGTTTATCAGGAGCAATGGAGAGAGGTCATGACATGGTTTATGTATGTTATGATAATGGTGCATATATGAACACAGGAACACAACGTTCAAGTGCAACACCAAAATTTGCTGATACAACAACAAGTCCAGCAGGTTCTGTAATACCTGGAAAAATGCAATATAGAAAAGATTTAACAAAAATTATGGCAGGACATCACTTACCTTATATTGCTCAAACAATTGCTGTAAACAATTTCAAAGATTTATATGAAAAATCTGAAAAAGCTATTTACACAGAAGGTCCTACATTTTTAAATGTATTTTCACCTTGTCCACGTGGATGGGGTTATCCAACAGATATGTTAATGGAAATTAATAAATTAGCTGTTGAAACATGTTATTGGCCTTTATATGAAATTGTTGATGGAAAATATCATATAACATATAAACCTGCTAATAGAAAACCAATTGAAGAATTTTTGAAATTACAAAGAAGATTTAAGCATATGTTTAAACCTGGTAATGAATGGATGATTCAAGAATTCCAAAGAGTTGTTGATGAAAGATGGCAAGAACTTTTAGATTTGGAAGAATTAACTAACAAGTAACTCTTCCCTTTTTGAATTAAATTAACACCTTCATTTGCATTAGATTTGCAAAATGCATTAAATTTGCAAAATACATTAAATTTACAAAATACATTAAATTCGCAAAACACCTTGAATTTACACTAAAAACATAGTATAATAAAAATATTCTAAATAATTTCAAAGGAGGTTCGGAAAATGCTAATTAGCGTTCAATCCGTCCAGAGCCGGAGTTTTGGTGTTGTAGACATCGACCCAAACACTGGTAATGTGAAAAAAAACATTGTACCAATACGGTACCAGAATGTTATTTTCCAAAAATCTGGAATAATCGCACAAAAATCTGTTGGAATCTATGATGCTTATTCTTTCCATGGTCAAGGGGTATTTTGTGATGCAATAAACCCTATTTTCCTGGAAAATAACATGATTTTGATTACAAGTAATCAGCGTAAATGCTATATCCTTGATTATGTAGCAAACAAACTTGTATTTTCAAAATCTGGATTTGACTCTATCTTGTTTTTTATGGGATCAAATCCCCAAGCAATCGAATACCCACCCAAACCAAACTTTCTGCAATATCTTTCAACAATCGACTACCAGAAAAATGGTGCACACCTTGAAAACCTTGTTGCAGTAAAAAGAAATGGTAAATGGGGTGTTATTAATTTAACAACAGGTACATTACATGCTGATTTTATTTACCCTGTAATGGTTCAATGTGCAGGGTATCAGATTGCTGCAAAAGATTCTAGAGGAAATACTATTAGACTCTAATGTAGCAAAAAATCTAATGAATTAAAAAAGTGGACATTTAACAAAAATGTTCACTTTTTTATAATTAATTTTAAATCTCATAATTTTTTAATTTTTATTTTTTTATTACCATCAACAATTCTTCCAACTAACATACTTGCAGCTGTATTTCCTGTAACATTAAGCATTGTTGCTGGTGGATCAATTATAGTTGCAATAATAGTTAAAATTGGTAAAGCAGAAACTGGATATCCCATCATTGATAAAATCATCATTTCAGAAATTGTTCCACCACCAATAGGAACTGCACTTACTAACAAACTTGCAACTAAACTAACAAATAAAACTTGCATAATTCCACCAAAACTTGAAATATTAGTTCCAAATAAACATACTAAAAACATTATTTTGAAAACAGTTCCAATAAGAGAACCATCTTTATGGAAGCTTGTACCTAAAGGAATTACAGTATCTGCCACATCTTGACTTACTCCCATTTTTTTTGCAGCTTCTATATTACCAGGAATACAAGCAGCACTTGAACATGTTGCAATTGATGTAACTGTTGGATCTATAACATTTTTCCAGAATAAACCTACTCCCTTTTTTCCACCTGCTATAAATGCATAAATTGTGTATATTATTACATAAAATGCAATTGCAACAATTGTATATATTCCAAATGTTTTTGCATAACCTATTGCAATACTTTCACCAAATGTTCCAACTAATACTGCAAAATAACACCCTAAACCAATTGGTGCATAATATGTAATAATTTTTAAGACATTCATAATTACATCAGATGCTGAAACAAGCACTCTTTCAAATGGTTTAGCTTTTTCTCCTGACATATTCATAGCAATTCCTATTAAAATAGAAAATACCATTACTGCAATTAAATTTTGTCTTGAAAATAATCCTGAAAAATCACTAACTGTAACTGCTTCAACTGTTCTGTCTAAAATTGTTTTGTCTTCTTCTTCAACCTGAACATGGTCATCACTTAATTGAGATTTTATTAAATCTTTATTGTCAGGCTCAACTAATTTTATAAAATATGTACTCAAAATTCCTATTAAAACAGCTATAATTGATGTTATTATAATAATAACAACAGTTGATATCATTATTTTTCCAAGTCTTTTTGGCTGTTTCATTTTTGAAATCGATGTTGAAATTGTTAAGAATACAAGAGGTATAATTATTACAAACATTAGATTTATAAAAATATCTCCTAGTGGTTTTAAAAACGCGACTTTTTCCTTAAAAATAATTCCTATGATTGCTCCAATTATAATTGATAATAATAGTATAATTGTTTGCTTATAGTTTTTCCATATTTTTGACATATAAATCCCCCCTCTTTTGTATTTTGCTTTTATTCTTATGTTGTTTACATTTACATTAAATCATTTTTTTGTGTATTTGTAAAGAAATTTTTGGGATTTAGATATAATAGATGGACTAAAAATTTAATTATATTAGATACTAAAAAATTATTTTATATAAAAAAAATCGTTTCATTCTAGAAACGATTTTTTTTAGTATATTAGCATTATTTTATATTAGTATATTGGAATATATTAATATATACATTTTATGCAATATATTAATCATTATCTTCTTTTGGTGCACCAACTGGACAAACAGCCTCACATGTTCCACAACCAATACACATATCTTTATTTATTACATATCTTTCTTCACCTTGTGATATACACCCTACTGGGCATTCAGCTGCACATGCTCCACATGAAATACAAGCTTCTGTTATTTTGTAAGCCATAATTTTCACCACCTTTCAATTTATCTAACTTTGATAATCATATAATTTTATTTCAATTATTTTTCATATATTTAAATTATAAAACTAAAAATCCTCAGAACTATTTTTCTTATCCATTTTTTCCAATTTTTCCAATTCCTTAAGTTCTTTCAAATGTTCCGCTTCTTCAAGATTCATCTTATTATTTGAACTACCATTTTTAATAATTTTAACATCTTTAGCATCATATTTTTTATAAAAATATTCATCACCATCTTTAAACTTAACTTTTAATTGCTCTTTTAATATTTCCACATTATCTACAACACCTTCACCATCTTGAGTTTTAACAATAGCTCCAATTTTAGGTAATTTTTTTAATTTATCTTCATATGCTTCTTGTTCATATTTTAAACAACACATTAAACGTCCACAATTTCCAGAAATCTTAGATGGATTTAAAGAGATGTTTTGTTCTTTAGCCATTTTAATTGAAACAGTTTCAAAATTTCCTAAAAAAGAACAACAACACAATTCTCTACCACAAACACCATTTCCACCAATTCTTTTTACTTCATCCCTTACACCAATTTGTCTTAATTCAATTCTTGTTTTAAATATACCAGCTAATTCTTTAACTAATTCTCTAAAATCAATTCTTCCATCAGCAGTAAAATAAAATAATACTTTACTTCCATCAAATTTATATTCAACATCAGTTAAATTCATGTCTAATTTATGTTTTTTAATTTTTTCTTCACAAATCTTAAGTGCTTCTGGTTCTTTGCTTTTATAATATTCCAAATTTTTTAAATCTTCTTTTGTAGCAATTCTGACTACTTTTTTCAAAGGATTTGTTATTTTATCATCAGGCAATTCTTTTTTATTAACAACAACATCACCCATTTCTTCACCCATAGCTGTTTCAACAATAACCTTATCTCCCATATTTATATCTAAATCTTCTGGATCGAAAAAGTAGATTTTACCAGGTTTCTTAAATCTAACACCTACTATTTTTTTCATTTATTTCCTCCCATATATTAAAAAGTAAATAATCTATACACATATCATAATTGCTATTACTTAATAAACGTTGTTTAGTTTTTTCTACTATTTTTATTGAATTTATATATTTTGTTTTTTGTACATTATCTAAAATATAGCCATATAAAATAACATTAATATAATCCAAATAATCATTTATAAAATCTTTGTTTTTATATAAAATATCTGAATTATTAACAATACTTGTAATATTTTTATTACTCATATTAGAAAATATTTTTTCGATTTCATTATAATCATCTAATCTATCTTTAACTTTTAAACATTTTCCAATACTTCCATCACACATTCTTAAAATATTATTACTAATATTTGATATATTACAATTTTCTGTAAGAAATTTATTTATTTCTTCATCAGCAATTTTTTCAAAATATAATTTCATACATCTTGATTTAATAGTAGTTAACATCTTGTTTTCATTACTAACAATTAGAATTATCACTATGTATTCTGGTGGCTCTTCTAAAGTTTTTAATAAACAATTCTGAGCCTCTTTTGTCATTAGATCTGCATCATTTATAACATAGACTTTTTTGCCTGAATTTACTGGTTTTTCAACAACTTTAGATTGTATTTCTCTTATCTGTTCTATTTTGATTGTTTTTCCATCTGGTTCAATATAACTATAATCTGGATTATTTCCTCCATTAAATTCTATGCAAGACTTACATTTATCACATTCTGTATTTACTTGAAAGTCTTCACATAAAATCATTTTAGCAAATTGTTCAGCTATCATTTTTTTGCCTATTCCCTGTTCACCAATAAACATATAACTATGTAAAACTGTATTATTATTTAAAGATTTGGTTAAAATATTTTTTATATTTTTATTTCCTATAATTTTATTAAAACTCACAAGTCCACCACCAATTTTAATAATATTTTATTTTTATCTTACATCTTTATAAATTCCACCAAATTTATTAACAGGCCAAAATCTGAAAATAGCTTTACTTTCAATTTTATTAACAGGAATACATCCAAATCGTCTACTATCAACAGATTCACCCCTATTATCACCTAAAACATAAACTGTATCATCAGGTACAATAACATCAAGAAAAACTCCACCTAAATCAGTTGTTACAACATAATCTTGTAAATATTTTTCTTCAAGTCTTTGTCCATTTACATATACTCCACCATCTTTTATTTCAACATGGTCTCCAGGGATTCCTATAACTCTTTTTATGTAACTAGTTTTTCCAACTTCTAAAGTATAATATACAAATTTCACAATTGGATTAGTTGGATTATAATTATATTCAGCAACAGGATTATCAAAATCAGCATGATATTCATCAACTGTTCTTGTTGTAGGGGCTTCAAAAGTTATTATATCACCTCTATTAGGAACAGTGTCAAAATTGGCCCCCCATCTACTTAACCATAATCTATCATTTTGCATTAAAGTTGGATACATAGAGCTTTGTTTTACTACAGTTGGAACCCCTATAAAAGATTTGATTAAAATTACTATAACAAATGCAATAATAATACAATATATCCATTCTCTTATTTCTTTTCCTTTATTTTTTTCTTCCATTATAAAAATACTTCCTTTCTATTTCTTTGTAGGAACTCTTATAACAACTTCAGTTCCTTTTCCAACTTCACTTTTTATATCAATACTTCCACCATTTTGATTCAAAATTTCTTTAGCAATTGATAACCCTAATCCAGTACCACCAAGTTCTCTACTACGTGCTTTATCAACTCTGTAAAATCTTTCAAAAATTCTAGTTAAATCTTCTTCTGGAATTCCAATTCCATTATCAATAATTTTAATATATGCATCATTATAAACAAAACCAACATATATTTTTATATGCCCTTTTTCTTTAGTATATTTTATACTATTTGATAATATATTTAAAACAACTCTTTCAATTCCTGATTTATCAGCATAAACTAATGGAACATTTGCTGTAACTAAATTTTCAACTTTATGATGTTTTTTGTCTATTTCTATTTGTAATTTTTCTTGACATTTTTTTACTAATTCACCTAAATCAAATTCAGTTTTTTCAATTCTACTTTTATTTGTATCATATCTAGATAATGCAAGTAAATCTGTAACTAATTTAGCCATTCTTCTAGCTTCAGATGCAATAACATTTAAAAACTTTGTTTTAGTTGCATCATCATATTCTCCTTCTAAAAGTGTATCAGCATATCCCATAATTGATGTAATAGGAGTTTTTAATTCATGTGACACATCTGCTACAAATTCTTTTCTCATATTATCTAATTTTACATGTTCTGTAATATCTTGTATAACTGCAATAACACCTGCTGTTTTTTCAGTATTATCTTTATATGGTACAAATAATAAATTAAGATATTTATCATTTATTCTTACTTTTCTGTCTGATGAAGTCCATTCTTCTAAATAAATAATTTTTTCTAAATTTACATCAACATCAATTTTCGAAAAGATTTTTTCAAAATCATCATCATCTTTTGATAATCCTAATAATCTTTCAGCAGCAATATTTTTATGTGTTACTTCACCTTCTAAATTAAAAGCTAAAATACCATCTGTTACATGTAATAAAATTGTTTCAATTTGTTTTTTCTGTTTATCAAGTTCTTTTAAATTTTCTCTTATTTCTAATGTTGCATCATCAAAAGCACACATAAACTCATCTTTTGATCTATTTCCATCTTGTAATAATTTTATTTCTTTTTTATCATTTGTAACAATCTTGCCAGCTTTTTTTACAATATTTACCATAGATTTTTTTACAGCTCTTTTTAATATTTCACTTCCAATTATTACACTACTAACAAAAATGACTAATGAAATTATCATATATTTTTTTGTTATTCCAATAATTTGATTTATATCAGATAATTTTGAAATATCATTTATATAAATATATCCAATCAAGCTAATTAAAATTGTTCCTAAAATTATACAAATTGCGATTAATTTATTTTGCATTGATTTCTGCATTTATTTGAACCTCTTTTCTGTTACTTATCAGTGTAAATATAATATCCTACACCTCTTTTTGTAACCAAAATTTTAGGGTTAGATGTATCTGATTCTATTTTTTCTCTTATTCTTCTGACAGTAACATCAACTGTTCTAATATCACCATAATACTCATATCCCCATACTTTTTCAAGTAGAACTTCTCTTGTAATGACTTGACCTGGTTGTTTTGCAAGATATTTTAAGACTTCAAATTCTCTTAATGTTAAATCTATTACTTCTCCTCTAACTTTTACTTCAAATTTATCTAAATCTAGTACTAAATCTCCAACTTCAATTTTATTTTTACTTTTATGTTCATCTTGTTTTTGTTTAGTTTTTTCTGTAACATTGTTTTCATTTGCAATATCTAATTTTCTTAAATTTGCTTTAACTCTTGCCATTAGTTCTCTTACACTAAAAGGTTTTGTAACATAATCATCTGCACCTAATTCTAATCCTAAAATTTTGTCAATTTCTTCATCTTTAGCAGATAACATTAAAATTGGAACATTTAAACTATGTCTAATTCTTTTACAAACTGCAAGACCATCCATTTTTGGTAACATTATATCTAATAAAATTAAATCTGGTTTTTTTTCTAAGGCAACTCTAACACCTTCTTCACCATCTCTGGCTTCTAATGTGTCATATCCTTCTTTTTGTAAATTATATACTAATATATCAACAATTGGTTTTTCATCATCAACTATTAATATAGTTCTTTTTGGTTTTGGTTTTAATATTTCTTCCATTAAAAAACACCTCTCTTTTTAAGGTTTACAGTATTATTTATATCATATTTTTCTTTATTACACAAGTGTTTTTTGGTAATAAATATTATTGTATTTTATATTTATTAATAGTTTTCCCAAAATATAAAAAAAGAGCCAGAAATTTAATTTTTCATTTTTAAATTTCTGACTTTATTTTATATATTATTCTCTTATATTCTATATATTTTTAATTTTCTTTTAATTCAAATATTATCTTTTATTATCTTTCATAATTATTTTTATAAGAATTTGATGAAACTTTTTCTGCATCTTCATCATTAATTCTTTTTATTCCTTTATTTAATATTTTATTTTCATCTATTAAATAATTTTCATTCATCATTGTTTCTATATGTTCTGCTAATTCACAACCTATTTTAATACGTTTATCTTTATCATATTTTTGCCAATTAGTATCTCTATATTTTAAACAATCTTTAGCTACCTTTTTTAAATTTCTTGGTATTTTGTTTTCCAATATAGGTAAATTATAAATTGAATATGTTTCACCTTTAACACCCTCAATTCTAAATCCTGAACCTCCTTCAAAATCTTTAAAGAAATTAATTTCAGTTTCAGTATTTTTTTCATCAATATCTTCATATGATAATTCACCATTTCTTCTTGCAAAATCTAATTTTTGTGTCATGATTTTTTGTGCTAAATTAATTGCATCTCCGTTTTTAACATAATTATCAATTATATCTGAATTTTGTTTCATTTCTTCTTTAGAAACTTTTCCATCTTTATATTCAAAAGCTGCTGTCAAAAATTCAATTGCTTGTTTTCTCTGTTCAGGAGAAAGTTCAACACTGTCAGATGGTTCTAGCATTAAAACTGCTTTATTATTTTTGTCAATATCTATTTGATATTTAATATCTTCAATTGGCTTTTTAGCAGCCCAACCTAATCCCATTAACATTGCAAATATTAATGCTTTTCCTCTTGTTGTAAATTTTCTTTTATTTCTATTATTGTTGTTTGAAGGTTTTCTTATATTTTTTTGTTGTTCTAATCTTTTTCTTTCTCTTTCTCTCTCTTGTTTTATTTTCATTTCTTCATAATCTAATTGCTCATCATAAAGTTCACTTAATGCCTCATCAATAGTCATTTTACCTTCAAAATCATAATTATCATTTAATTGTGTATCTTTTTCATCATAAATATTATTCATTTGTATCTCCTCCTTATTTTATTAACATCACTTTATTATACCAAATTTTTGTTCTATTGTCAAATTATGTGCCTTTTTTATGGAAATTTGCCTTTGTTTTTTAGCTTATAATTCCACAAAAAAATAAATCCAAAAATTTCAATTTACATCTAATATCATTGAAATTTCTGGATTTATTAATCTGTTTTTAATTATTTAAATTTATGCTTCTGGTTCAACTAAACCAAAATTTTTACCATCTTTTAATTTAAAAATAACATTTACTTTATTTGTATCAATATTAACAAATGCTAAAAATGCATCTCTTTTTTCAGATAAAACTAATTTAGCATCTTCTGCTGACATAGGTTTTACATCATAATAAGCTGTTTTTAAAATTTCATTTTCTACTTTATGGTCTTCAGCACCAAAGCTAATTTCAACAGCGTTTTTAATTGAACCACTCATATTTTGTTTATCTTTTTTTGCTTTTGTTTTTCTAATTTGACCTTCTATTATATCTATATCTTTATCAATTGATGCATATAAATCTTTATTTTCTGTTACAGCTCTATAGATATCTCCATTAATATTTGCGCTTAATTCTGCAACTTGATTAATGCCCTCTGTTTTAATTGTTACTTGTACATCAATTTCATCTTCTGAATATTTTTGTAATCTTTCACTCTTTTTCTCAACATAATCTTTGATTGCATCTGTAGCTTTTAAATCCTTCCCTGTTATTTTTATTTTCATAACAATCACTCCTTTTTTCTAGTTAGTCTTTCTTTAGTTTTGGAAAAGGTGCAAAAAATCCATTGATGCTCACTTTTCCTAATTCATGATTTCATTATATATTGTTTATTAAAATATTTCAACCTTTTTGTGAAAAATTTACTTTATATAATTTTCATCTTCACTATACCAAACATCATCTTTGCTAAACCCCCATGGATTTTCTTCTGAAGCCATTTTTTTCCATAATTTCGCATATGGTTCTACTGTAAATTCCTCTTTTAATACAGAAAAATCGAATTTAGGTAAAACATCTAAAGGATTTAAAGTATAATCTAAACCTGTTTGTTCTGTATTATTTTTTCTAATTTCAATATGTAAATGTGGGACCCTTGAGCCTCCTGAACATCCAGTTTTTCCGATAATTGTATTATTATTAACAATATCTCCTTTTTTAACAAATATTTCACTTAAATGTCCATAAACACATCTTCTACCATCATCATTTAATATTTCAACTCTGTTACCATAACCCATATTAAATCTATCAAATCCCTCAGTAGTTGTCCCATCAAATCCAGTGCAAATAACTTTTCCATTTGCCATAGATTTAACATCAGTTCCATAATCTGCAGTTATATCAAATCCAGAATGAGCTCTTTGTTTAAAAATAACATAATGATTATTTCTTATTCCATATTTATCATGTTCACATACTTTATATTTAGGAATTATTGGCCATGTATATTCAACATTTTTCATAAAAATCATATCCTTTTATTGTATTTAGGTTTTTACAAAGGATTTGCCTATAAACCTCTTAAACCTATATTTTCCTTTTCAATTTTAATACTATTTTTCATTTCTTTCAACTGTTCGATTTTACTTTTTTTAACTTTTATATATCCACTAAATTTTTGATGTTTTTCTAGATTTTTGATTTCATTTAATCTTTGTAATTCATTAATTTCATAATTAAGTTGTTCATTTATAATTTTCAATTTTTCATTATCATTAATATCAATTTTTGATGGATTATATCCATACAAAACAGCTATTTTTTTCTCCATTTTTCTAAGATATTCTGGAACATCTTCTCTTTTCATTCCAAATAAATGTACCTGCCTATCTCTTCCTGTTCTTCTATTAACAAATATATAATCTGTTAGTCCAAAAAATTCTGAAACATATTTTGAAGATAAATTGTCTTGATGTAATGTAGATGCAATAAAAATTTCTGAATTTTTTTCATTTTTCAAAACTTGATTTAAAGATTTTTTTAATCCATTTAAAACAACAATTCTAGCAATACCATTTTCTCTATTATTTGGATGTGTTATATATGTATCTAATTCAATTGTATTTGATGTATTTGCATTAAAATATTTGCTTTTATTTTGGCAATGACTCATATCTTTAATATTATATTTTTGATAACTCATTATTTTGTCATATGTTTCCATTGTTGAATCATATGTACATATTTGTTTTTCACTATTTTCTTCTGAATCATTTTCTTTTAATATTTTAAATATTTTTCCAAATAAATTATTTGATTTTTTTCCTATATCTTCAGGTTTATTATGTTCACAATTTTTCTTTAAAAATTCAAAATCTGCCCAATAAAAATTACGATAACCTTCTATATTTTTCTTTACAAATTTCATATATGCAGCCATATTTTTATTTAAACTTTCACGAATTTTGCTTACTTCTTGAAATCCATTTTTTGTATCTTTACGTTCATTTTCAACAAATTCCATAAATATCGCATTTTTTTGTTCTTCAGTCATTTCATCTAGTTTATCAATATTATTTTCTTTTAATATCATATCTCTTGCATATACAAAAGCAGTTATTTTATCAATATATGTTTTTCTAAGATTATGCTCATATTCATTTTTTGAATATTTAGACCTAACAAATTTTGTATAATCTTCCCCACTTTTAACATATTTAGTAATATCATTATAAGAAAAATCTTGTTGTCCTTGAGTTATATAAGCTGTAGAAATTATAGATTTATCAGAATTATTTATTGCAACCATTACATGATTAGAATTAGATTCTATATAATCTTTTATGTCATTTTCACTTGTTATAAAAAGTTGACCAATTCTACCAGATTTTTCCATTTTGTCTAATACCAATTCTTCTAATTCAACAATACCTTTTAAATATTGTTGTTCATTTTCTTTTGTAACTTCAATAACTTCATAATTTCCAGTCATTATCTTCACCTCACAAAATTGTTAGGAATTACCTAATATGAATAATATTTTTAAGTTTCATGATTTATAACCTAATTTTGCTTATTATATCACCATAATTTTCTAAAAACAATGTTTTTTAACACATTTTATTTATATAGTTTAATATCTTTTTTTATGTTTTTGTTTGTAATTTTAGATGTAATTTAACTATAATTTAATTAATGTAGTGAACAGTAACTTAAAAAGAAACTTTTTTATCTTAACCCCTTGCAAAACTGTTTTTTTTATGTTAGAATATTGTTTGTTATAAATCACTAATTAATTGAACGGAGGTGCAAACATGCCAAATATTAAATCAGCAAAAAAACGTGTTGTTGTTATTGAAAAGAAAACTTTAAGAAACAATATGATTAAATCTGGATATAAATCAGCTGTTAAAAAATTCGAACAAGCTGTAGAAGCTGGTAATAAAGAAGAAGCTACAACATTATTCTCACAAGCTACAAAGAAAATTGATCAAGCTTGCGCAAAAGGTGTTATAGTAAAAAATACAGCTGCTAGAAAAAAATCAAATTTAGCAAAAAAATTAAATGCAATTAATGCATAAGTTTAAGTAAAAAATTGTGCACAGTTTTTTACAAACCAAAAAGAAATTGAAGATTATTCATATCTTCAATTTCTTTTTTGGTTGTTTTAAATTTTTTTTGCTCACCTTCCATTTTTTTATTTGATTTTAATTCTCTTTTTACTTGGTTTTCAATCTCTTTTTATTTGATTAAAACCTATACCACAAATAATTACACAAACCAAATAAAATAGCCCTGTTTTTGTCATTTCAATTCCGATGTCATATGCTAAAACATTTCCAGAGGCTATGTATGTAATTAATATATAACTTGCAAATAAGCAAAAAATAAATGAAAATTCAATTCCTTTTACAACTGTATTTCTTATTTTTTTATCATTACAATTTAATTTTTTTATTTTACCTAAAAGACTCATAATTAAGACCTCCTTTTGTAAAGTGACACAAATCTGCTATGTTTTCAAATGTTTCACTTCTCCAAATTATACACTTACTCTAAATCCATAATAACACTCAAACACCTAAAAAAGCAAATGTAATTTCTGGAAATTACATTTGCTTTTTCTAAATATTACTTATTTTATTGTTAATTTAAATGTTTGTTTAATTTTTTTACTGTCATTTTTATTATTCATTTATTTACCTTATATTTTTAGCTATCATTTTTATTATCAATTATTTTTTTAGTTCTTCCAAAAACATTTTATTTAACATTCCAGGGTTTGCCTTTCCTTTAGTTTCTTTCATAGCTTGACCAACTAAAAATCCTAGAGCCCTGTCTTTTCCTCCTTTATAATCTGCTACAGATTGAGGATTTGCTTCAAGAATTTTCATTACAACTTCTTTAATAGCACCTTCATCAGAAATTTGAATCCATCCTTTTTCTTTGATTATAATTTCAGGGTCTTGTGGATTTTCAAACAATTCTTCTATAACTTTTTTAGCAATTGCAGAACTTATAGTTCCTTTATCTATTAAAGTAACTAATTTAGCAAGTTCAGAAGATGTGAATGGAATTTCATTTGGTTCCATTTCATTTTCATTTAAAATTCTTGATATATCAGATAAAATCCAGTTAGCAACTACTTTTGCATTACCACATTCTTTTAAAGCTCCTTCAAATAAATCAGATAAATATTTTGAGGCTGTTAATAATCTAGCATCTTTTTCAGATAATTTATATTGTGTTAAATATCTTTCTCTTCTGCTTTCAGGTAATTCAGGTAAAGATTTTCTAACATTTTCAATATATTCGTCAGATAATCGTATTGCAACTAAATCTGGTTCTGGGAAATATCTGTAATCTTGAGCATCTTCTTTGTCTCTCATTGCGAAAGTCTTTCCTGAAATATCATCCCATCTTAAAGTTGTTTGATAAATTTTTCCACCATTTTCAATAACATCAATTTGTCTTTCAGCTTCATATTCAATAGCTCTAACAATTGATCTAAAAGAGCTCATATTTTTCATTTCTGTACGTGTTCCAAATTCTTTTACACCTTTTTTTCTTACAGAAACATTGACATCAGCACGAAGTGAACCTTCTTCCATTTTACAATCTGAAACTTCAATATATTCTAATACAGATTTAATTTTTCTCATATATTTTTCTGCTTCTTTTGCAGAACGCATATCTGGCATTGAGACAATTTCAATTAAAGGAACTCCTGCTCTGTTTAAATCAATTAAACTTCCAGCCCCAAATTCATTGTGATTTAATTTTCCTGCATCATCTTCTATATGAATTCTTAAAATTCCAATATCTTTTTTATTTCCATTATCATCTTCTATTTCAACTGAACCATGTTCACAAAGAGGTTTATCAAATTGAGAAATTTGGTATGCTCTTGGTGTGTCTGGATAAAAATAATTTTTTCTATCATTTTTGCTGTCTTTTGAAATTGTACAACCTGTTGCTAAACCAGCTTTAACAGCATATTCAACAACTTTTTCATTTAAAACAGGTAATGCACCTGGCATAGCCATACAAACTGGACAACAGTGTGTATTTGGCTCACCACCAAATTCATTTTTGCAAGAGCAAAAAATCTTTGTTTTAGTTTTAAGTTCAGCATGTATTTCAAGACCTATTACGACTTCATAGTCATCTCTTATCATATAATTCAATCCTTTCTTTTTTTGAATGTTGGTTTAAAATTATCTCTAAATTTGACAGCTTGTTCAAAAGTATAAGCTGCATTTAAAATTGTAGATTCAGAAAATCTATTTCCAATTAATTGCATACCAATTGGCATACCATTTGAATCAACTCCACAAGGGATTGATATTGCTGGTATTCCGGCAACATTTATAGAAACTGTACAAATATCTGCTAAATACATTTCTAATGGATTATTTGATTTTGTTCCAGATTCAAAAGCAACTGTTGGTGATGTTGGTGTCAAAATTACATCAAATTTTTCAAATGCTTTATCAAATTCATTTTTAATAAGTGTACGAACTTTTTGTGCTTTTTTGTAATATGCATCATAATATCCTGAACTTAATACATATGTTCCAAGAATGATTCTTCTTTTAACTTCTGGTCCAAATCCTTCACTTCTTGAATTTACAAATAATTCTTCTAAATTATCATAATTTTTGGTTCTATATCCATAACGAATTCCATCAAATCTTCCTAAATTTGAGCTTGCTTCAGCACATGCAATTATGTAATAAGCTGCTAAACAATATTTAGCAATATCTAATGAAAATTCAACAATTTCTGCACCTAATTCTTTATATTTTTCAATTGATTTTTTGAATACTGATTTAACTTCTTCATTAATTCCTTCTCCTATGAATTCCTTTGGAACACCTATTTTTAAGCCTTTAACATTATTATTTAGTTTTGAAACATAATCAATTTTTGGCATATCAACTGATGTTGTATCTTTTTCATCATGACCTGCTAATAAATTTAATAAAATTGCACAATCTTTAACATCTTTAGTAATTGGTCCAATTTGGTCAAATGATGATGCAAATGCAACTAGTCCATATCTAGAAACTAAACCATAAGTTGGTTTTAATCCTACAACACCACATAAAGATGCTGGTTGACGAATTGATCCTCCTGTATCACTTCCTAGAGCCCAAGGCACTAAATCTGCTGCAACAGCAGCTGCTGAACCACCTGATGAACCACCTGGAACTGTGTTTAAATTCCATGGGTTTTTTGTTTTTGCAAAAGCTGAATTTTCTGTTGATGATCCCATTGCAAATTCATCCATATTCATTTTACCTAAATTAATTAAACCTGCATCATCTAATTTTTGAGCAATTGTTGCATTATATGGTGAGATAAAATTTTCAAGCATTTTTGATGCACATGTTGTACGTACACCTTTTGTACAAATATTATCTTTTATACCAATTGGAATTCCTGCTAAATCAGAATTTATTTCTCCATTATTTATTTTTTCTTCTATTTCTTTTGCTTTTTTTGATGCATCATCTGTTAATAATGTAATAAATGCATTTACATCTTTTTCTTTTTCATTAATTCTATCTATATAAGCATTTGTAATTTCTGTAACTGTAAGTTCTTTGTTTTTTATTTTTTCTTGTAATTCGTGAACAGTTAATTCTGTAATATTCATTAATTTCCATCTCCTTTTTTGGAATTGATTTTGTTTATTGTGTGATTATTATTGAATAACCTTAGGAATTTTAAACATTTTTCTTTCTTTTTCTGGTGCGTTTTCTAATAATGAGTCTTGATCTTCAAAATCCTTAATCTCATCTTTTCTAAAAACATTAAAATTATCATTAACATCAATTGTTTCATCTAATTCATCAACAGGTGCACTTTTAATAACTTCAGCAAAATTTAAAATATCCTCTAAATTTAATCTATAATTTTCAATTTCATTTTCATTTATTTTTAAATCTGATAATTTTGCAATATGTAAAAGTTCTTGTTCACTAACTTGCATAAAATTCATCTCCTTTTTGTCAATTTGTTTTCTATTATATAACTTTTTGGCTTGAAAAACAAGCTTTTTTTGCTGGATTTCAAACTCAAATTTAAATTTTATTACAAAGTTTTTTAAAACCCTATATCTTCACTATCTAAAATAATAGTAACAGGTCCATCATTTACTAATTCAACCTTCATATCTGCTCCGAAAATTCCAGTTTGGACATTTTGTATTTCACTTTTACATTTATCAATAATAAATTCATATAATTCGTTTGCAAAATCAGGTTTTGCAGCATTTAAAAAATCTGGTCTGTTACCTCTTTTACAATTTGCATATAAAGTAAATTGTGATACAAGTAATAATTCTCCATTTATATCTTTAATTGATTTATTCATTTTTCCATTTTCATCACTAAATACTCTTAATTTTAATAATTTATTTATCATTCCTTCAGCTATTTTTTCATTATCATTGTGAGTTATCCCAATTAAAACAAGAAAACCTTGATTAATTTTTCCACAAATTTTTTCATCAGCTTTTACATTTGCTTTTAGTACTCTTTGAATTACAAATTTCATTTTTTCACATTATCAATTACATTAAAAATATTATAAATTAGTATTTTTAATTAATTAATACCTTTCTTCTTTAATTTTGCAATTTATTTTACTATTTATATTAATTTATTTAACATTTCAGTTAGCATAATCTAACATTTTTATTATAATTATCTGTCCCCAGTTGTCTCAAATGAACAATTGGGACGCGTCCCCAATTGCTCTAATTCATTTTTACTAAAATAATATTTTTTATTACAAAAATGGCAAACAAGTTCAATATCTTTGCCTTCTTCCATGTCATTAATCATATTATTTAGTTCAGTTTTTCCTAATGTAATTAGGTTTTTCTCCATTCTTTCTTTAGAGCAATCACACTTAAATTCAGGAATATAATCATCTTCAAAATACATTAGATTATTATCACCAGTAACAATTTCAGCAATTTCAATTAATTCTTTGCCATCATTAAGCATTTTACTTATACTATCAGCTGATTTTAGGGCTTTTTCAAGTTTAGTAATTTCATTTTCTGTTGCATCTGGCATTAAAGTGATTAGATATCCGCCAGCTGCTTTTACACCATTTTTATCAACTAGAACACCAAGTGCTACAACTGTTGGTGTTTGTTCAGATGTTGCAAAATAATTTGTAAAATCTTCAGCAATTTCTCCTGAAATGATTTTTGTCATACCTATATAAGGTTCTTTTAGACCTATATCTTTTATAATATATATCATTCCATTTTTGCCAACTGCTTCACCAACATTTAGTTTTCCATTTTCCGGATTTAATGGAATATCTACATGTGGATTTGAAACAAAGCCTTTTACATTACCTAAATTATCAGCAACAGCAGTCATTTGTCCAATTGGTCCATCACCTTTAACACGTGTTGTAATTGTTCCTTTTTCACCTTTCATTTCTTTTCCCATTAAACTTGTAATTGTTAATAATCTTCCTAATGCAGCTGTTGCTGTTGGACTTAAATCATGTGCCTTTCTTGCTGTTTCTACAATATTAGTAGATTTTATGCATCTTACATTTACTTTACCTCCATGTGCTAAACAACTTATTATTTTATCATTTTGCATTTTTACCACTCCTCAAATTTTATTTACTAGTTATATCATATTTTTTCTAATTTAACAAGAGAAACAAATTAAACATTTTGTTCTAAATCTATAGACAACCACATATAATTATGTTATACTAGTCTGTACGTTTAGATAGTAATAAAATATTCATAGGAGGATTTATTAATGACATCAGAAAAGGAAATTGCACTCTCCCTCATCTCTGAAGCCCGGAAAATCACTACAAAAACAAACCAGAAAGAAATTTGCAACCTGGTAAGTAAAGTATGTACTGAAAAATTTAATCATCCAAGTTACACGTCATTGACAAAGCTTCAAAAAGCTCTTAGTAATGCTTTAACTGGACAAATAAATAATTCAACACAATGGACTTCAAAATTAGCTGATGACCTGGATCAGATTGTTAGCTATTATTTATGAACATGAAAATACCCCAGATATTTCTGGAGTATTTTTTTATAATTATTTAATTTCATTTCCATAATAAGAATCAATTAAAATTTGTTTTAATTCACTAACTAAAGGTAAACGTGGATTAGCTGTTGTACATTGATCTTCAAATGCTCTATCAGCCAATATATCAATTTTTGCAAGGAATTCTTTTTCATCAATTCCAGCTTCTTTAAATGAACTAGGAATATTTAAATCTTTATTTAATTTTTGAATTTCTTTAATTAATGAATCAACACCTTTTTCAATTGTTGAAGCATCAAGTCCCATTTTTCTGGCAATTTCGGCATATTTTTGATCAGCTATAAAATACTCATATTTAGGGAATGATACAAATTTTGTTGGTTTACTTGAATTATATTTAATAACATAAGGTAATAAAATAGCATTTAATCTACCATGTGGTAAATGGAACTCTGCTCCTAATTTATGTGCTAAAGAATGGTTTATTCCTAAAAATGCATTTGTAAAAGCCATACCTGCTATAGTACTTGCATTATGCATTTTTTCTCTTGCTACTCTATTTGTACCATTATTATATGCTTCTCTTAGATTTTGGAATACTAATTCAATAGCTTTTTCAGATAAACCATCTGTATAATCAGAAGCCATATTTGAAACATAAGCTTCTAATGCATGTGTTAAAACATCCATACCTGTATCTGCTGTAATACTTTTTGGTAAACTCATTACTAAATCAGGATCAACAATTGCAACATCTGGTGTTAATTCATAATCTGCTAATGGATATTTTTTATTTTGAACTTTATCAGAAATTACTGCAAAAGAAGTTACTTCAGAACCTGTTCCAGATGTAGTTGGAATTGCTACCATTTTAGCTTTTACACCTAATTTTGGGAATTTATAAGTACGTTTACGAATATCCATAAATTTAAGTTTCATACCTTCTGGATCAGCATCAGGATATTCATAAAATAGCCACATTCCTTTAGCTGCATCAATTGCACTACCACCACCAAGTGCAATAATTACATCTGGCTTAAATTCATTCATCATTTTAACACCTCTATTAACTGTTTCAAATGATGGGTCTGATTCAACATCTGAGAATATTTCAGAATGAACATAATCAGCTCTTTTTCTTAAATGATATAATATTTTATCAACATATCCTAATTTCACCATTCCTGGATCTGTTACTATAAATGCTCTTGTAATTTCAGGCATTTTTTCTAAATATTGAATTGAACCTGCCTCAAAATAAATCTTATCTGGAATTTTAAACCATTGCATATTAACCCTCCTTTTTGCAACTCTTTTCACATTTATTAAATTAACACTTGATACATTTGCTGTTGTTGAATTTCCTCCAAAAGTTCCACATCCTAGTGTAAGTGATGGCATATTTGTATTATAAATATCACCAATTGCACCATGTGTTGATGGAGAATTTACAATAATTCTTCCTGCTTTAACTGTTTCAGAGAATTTTAAAATTGTATCTCTATCTTCTGAATGAATAACTGCTGAATGACCTAATCCACCAAATTCAATTAATTTTTCAGCTAAAGCAATTCCTTCATCAGGTCCATCAACAATGTAATATGCAAGAACAGGACTTAATTTTTCTTTAGAAAATGGATACTCAACACCTACTCCATTTTCTTTTAAAACTAAAACCTTTGTGTCTTTTGGAACTTCAATTCCAGCTCTACTTGCTATATCATAAGGACTTTTACCAACAATATCAGCATTTAAAGCACAACCTTTTTCTTCAATAAACATGCTTCCTTTTAATTTTTCTGTTTGTTTAGCAGTTAGGAAATAACATCCTGCTTGTTTCATTAATTTTTCAAATTCGTTTTTAATTTCTTTATCAACAATTACAGATTGTTCAGAAGCACAAATCATACCATTATCAAAAGATTTTGATAAAACCAAATCATTTACAGATGTTTTTAGTTTTGCTGTTTTATCAATATAACAAGGAACATTTCCAGGTCCAACTCCAAGAGCAGGTTTTCCGCATGAATATGCAGCTTTTACCATTCCTGTTCCTCCTGTTGCAAGAATTAAATTAACATCAGGATGATTCATTAAATAATTTGTTGCAGTAATTGAAGGCTCTTCAATCCATAAAATACAGTTTTCAGGAGCACCTGCTTTAATAGCTGCATCTCTTACAGTTTTTGCAGCTTCAACACTACATTTTTGAGCTGATGGATGGAATCCAAAAATAATTACATTTCTTGTTTTAGCAGCAATAATTGATTTAAACATTGTTGTAGAGGTTGGATTTGTAACAGGTGTAACACCAGCAATTATACCAACTGGTTCAGCAATACTTACATAACCCTCTTCTTCATTCTCATCTATTATTCCAACTGTTTTATCATATTTTATACTATGATATACATATTCTGTTGCAAACATATTCTTTATAATTTTGTCTTCATAAATTCCACGATGAGTTTCATCAATAGCCATTTTAGCTAATTCCATGTGTCTTTCAAGACCTGCCATAGACATAGCTTTAATAATCTTGTTTACTTGATCTTGATCAAGTTTTACGTACTCCTCAGATGCTTTTTTTGCTTTTTTAACCAAATCATCAATCATTGATTTAATACGCATTTTTTCTTGTTCACTAACTTCTTGTGCCATATTCTCATTCCTCCTTAAGGTTTTGTTCATGAGCTTATTATATCTATAAGTGAAAATCTTTGTCAATGATTTTTCAAGGACATTTTTTGACATTTTTGGTGAAATCAAATTGCTCTGTCCCCAATTGTTTAAAATGAGCAATTAGGACGCGTCCCCAATTGCACAAATTTCTTAAAACATCTTTTCTTTTTGCAAAAAATATAGTATAATAGCAACAAAATTAAAAAAAAGAAAGGACTGATAAAAATTATGTCATATGATTTTAAAAACATTGAACAAAAATGGCAAAAATATTGGGATGAAAATAAAACATTTGCAACTGGAACAGATTACTCAAAGGAAAAGTGGTTTGGTTTGGTTGAGTTTCCATATCCATCTGGACAAGGTCTACATGTTGGGCATCCTAGAAGTTACACTGCATTAGATGTAATAGCAAGAAAAAGAAGAATGCAAGGTTATAATGTCTTATATCCTATTGGATTTGATGCATTTGGGTTACCTGCAGAAAATTTTGCTATGAAAAATCATGTTCATCCTAAAATTACAACTGAAAAAAATGTTGCTAATTTTACAAGACAATTAAAATCAATTGGATTTTCTTTTGACTGGGATAGAGCTGTAAACACAACAGATCCTAATTATTACAAATGGACACAATGGATATTTGTTCAAATGTTCAAAAAAGGTCTTGCATATAAAACAACAATGCCAATCAATTTTTGCACAGGTTGTAAAGTTGGTTTAGCAAATGAAGAAGTTGTAAATGGAGTATGTGAAAGATGTGGAAGTCCTGTTGTTCAAAAAGAAAAAAGCCAATGGATGCTTAAGATAACAGAATATGCACAAAGATTAATTGATGATTTAGATGATGTTGATTATCTTCCACAAATAAAAACACAACAACGTAATTGGATTGGAAGAAGTGAAGGTGCTGAAGTTAAATTTAGTTTATTAGGTTCAGATAAAAAATTAACAGTTTATACTACAAGACCTGATACTTTATTTGGAGCAACTTATATGGTTATAGCCCCTGAACACCCTATTATAAAAGAATTATCTAATCAAATTACTAATATTGATGAGATTGAAAATTATAAAACACAAGCAAGTTTAAAATCTGATTTTGAACGTGCTGAATTAAATAAAGAAAAAACAGGTGTTGAAATCAAAGGAATTAAAGCTATAAATCCTGTAACAGGAAAAGAAATTCCAATCTGGGTTTCTGACTATGTTTTAATTACATATGGAACTGGTGCAATTATGGCTGTTCCTGCTCATGATACAAGAGATTATGAATTTGCTCAAAAATTTGGTTTAAATATAATCCCTGTTCTTGAAGGTGGAGATGTTTCAAAACAAGCATTTACAGGTGATGGAATTCACATTAATTCAGATTTTTTAAATGGAATGAATAAACAAGATGCAATAAATGCAATGATTTCATGGCTTGAGGAAAAACAAATTGGTTCTAAAAAAGTTAATTATAAACTACGTGATTGGGTTTTTTCAAGACAACGTTATTGGGGTGAACCAATTCCAATGGTATATTGTGATTGTTGTGGTTGGGTTCCTGTTCCTGAAGAACAATTACCTGTTACATTACCTGATATTCAAGATTATGAACCAGGTGAAAATGGAGAATCACCTTTAAGTAAATTAACAAATTGGGTTAATACAACATGCCCACATTGTGGAAAACCTGCAAAAAGAGAAACAGATACTATGCCTCAATGGGCTGGATCATCTTGGTATTATTTAAGATATACAGATCCTCATAATGATAAAGAATTAGCTTCTAAAGAAGCTCTTAATTATTGGACACCTGTTAACTGGTATAATGGTGGAATGGAACATACAACACTTCACTTATTATATTCAAGATTTTGGCATAAATTCTTGTATGATATTGGTGTGGTTCCAACTAAAGAACCTTATGGAAAACGTACTTCACATGGTATGATTTTAGGTTCAAATGGTGAAAAAATGAGTAAATCTAAAGGTAATGTTGTAAATCCAGATGATGTTATAGCTGAATTTGGTGCAGATACTTTAAGAGTTTATGAAATGTTTATGGGTCCATTTGATCAAACAGCTTCATGGTCTGTTGAAAGTATTAGAGGTTGTGCAAAATTCTTAGATAGAGTTTGGAATTTACAAGAATTTGTTACTGATGGTGATACATATTCAGAACAATTTGAAAAAATGATGCATAAATCAATTAAAAAAGTTTCACAAGATATTGAAGAAATGAAATTTAATACTTGTATAAGTACTTTTATGACAATGGTTAATGAATTTTATAAATATAAAAAAGTTAATAAAGCTGAACTTAGTACATTAGTTCAACTGTTAAGCTTATTTGCTCCACATATTTGTGAAGAAATGTGGGAAAAAGTTTTAGGTCATACAACTACAATTTCTTATGAAAAATGGCCTGAATTTGATGATGATAAAACTATTGATGATGAAATTGAAATACCTGTACAATTTAATGGAAAATTAAAAGCAAATGTTCATGTTCCATTAGATTCTGATGAACAAACAGTAAAATCAGCTGTTCATTCTAATGAAAAGGTTATTTCTGGATTAGAAGGAAAAACTATTATTAAAGAAATTTATGTTAAAAATAGAATTTATAATATTGTTGTAAAATAATAAAAAATAGTGAATTAGAAAATCTCTTTTCTAACTCACTATTTTTTTATTTGATTGATATTTCAACATTTGTATTTTCGCCATATTCCATGCAACAAATACGAATATTTTTTAATATTGCTAATATCATATCAAAGTCTGCATAATCTTGTGCATAATAATCATAGGTTTCTTCTAATTCATCACTATATATTATTATAACTTCACCACAAAACAAAAAAATTTTTCTCAAATCACTTGAGTTTTGAAAATTCAATGGTTTTTTCATGCCCCGAATTTGAATAAAATTATTACTCAAATTTAGTTTTCTTAAAATGTCTTCTCCATCTAAATTCTCTTTTATTGCTTTTTCATAAATATAGTATTTTTTGATGAAATCATTTTCTACAGAATTAAAAGTAGATATTGCACTAATTCTTTTGTTTGCTTTTTTGCATTTATTCACAATAAATGTGACAACAATTATTGCAAATAAATACATCATTATTTTAATTTCCATTTTTTTCTCCTTACTATTAATTAATTTGATAAGGTTAATTTATTATGTTTCGTTTTGTGATACTATATCATATATTTCTCTATTTTTCAATATTTTTTTGCAAATTTATATTATTTATCTCTGCCCCAACTAAAATAATATACATACAAAAATATACCCACATCATACTTAAAATAACTGTTGTTAAACTTCCATACATAACAGAAAATCCTTTAAAAGTGTCTAAATAAATAGAAAATATAAATGAAATAACATACCATCCAAAAGTAGCAAAAATTGCGCCTGGAATTTGTTTAATTAATTTAACTTTTGTTGTTGGTACAAATTTATAAATCATAAGTAATACTAAAAATAAAATAAAGTATATACCAATTTTAGATAATTTATATATATTAATTACATCTGCTGGAATTGATAATTTTTGTTTTAAATAATCCACAATTACTCCACCAAATACGGAAATTAATAACATAGAAATAATAGTAATTATCAAAAATATTGTTAATAAAATTGATTTTATTTGTACATAAATATACTCATATTTAAAATTTTTATCTTTATCATATATATTACCTATTCCTTTTGATAATGCATAAAATCCCTTTCTTGCTGATAATAAAGCAAAAATGGCTGAAATAGAAATTGTTCCAATAGATTTTGAATATATTTCAAATGCCATTTCATTAATACCTGAATGCATTGTTTCTGGTATTATTGTTTTTATTGCATTAATTAATACTTCTTTAGAAATTCCTGTATATTGAATTAATGTAATAACTAAAATAAAAAATGGAATAAATGAAAGTATTGTATAATATGCACATTGTGCAGTATATTCACTTATATTATGTTTTGACATATTTTTTATTACATTTATTGTAGTATTTTTTGCTAAATTAAAACAATTTTTATAATTTACTTTTTTCATTTAATCACATTCCTTTCACAGTTAATTTTTTAAATATATATTTAATTTTTTTATCATATAAATTTCTCTTTATTTAATCTTTTACTTAATTTTCTCATCAATTGTTTTTAATATAATTTCTGCAACATTTCTCCCTGTTCTTGCTGCATATGCTACTGTTGATTTTGCTCCAGATACATCTCCTCCAGCAAATACATTTTTTATTGATGTTTCATTATTTTCATTAGTTTTAATATATCCTTTTGAATCAAGTTCTAGTCCTAGATTATTAACAATTTTTTCCTCTGGCATTGAACCAATTGCCATTATAACATAATCAATATCAATATTAAAATTACTGTTTTCTATGTTTACAGGTGATAATCTTGATTCACCTGGTTTTTGAATAAGTTGTGTTTTGATACATTCTATTTTCTGAACATTTTGAGTATGTTCAGCATTTTGTGAATCATTTCCAATTATTTTAACAATATTTGTTTGAAACAAAAATTCAATTCCTTCTGATTTTGCATCTTCAATTTCTTTAACCTCAGCGGGCATCTGTTCTTCAGCTCTTCTATATATAACTTTAACATTTTTAGCCCCCATTTTATTTATAGTACGAGCACAGTCCATTGCAACATTTCCTCCACCAATTATTGCAACATTTTTTCCTGAATAGTCTGGATGTATATTATATTCTAATAATGAATTTCCACCATAAACTCCATTTAAATTTTCTCCATCTATTCCCATTTTCCAAGGGATATTAGCACCTATTGATATAAATATAAAATCAAATTGTTTTATTAAATCATCTAGAAAAATATTTACTCCAAGTTCTTTATTAAATTCAACATTTATACCTAAATCAAGTATTTTTTGAATTGTTTTATCTAATGTTTTTTTGTCTAATCTAAATTCAGGAATTCCATATCTTAAAAGACCTCCACATTTTTCTTTTTTTTCAAAAATTGTAACATTAACACCATTTTTTGCTAAAAAAGCTGCATTTGTTAGTCCAGCTGGTCCACTTCCTATTACTGCTACTTTTATTTTTGAGTTTTTATTTTTTGAATTATTTTCTTGATTTTTTAAATCATCAGAAATTTTCCATCCATTTTTAATAGCTTCATCACCAACAAAAGCTTCTAATTCTCCTATATTAACAGGATTTGATTTTATTCCTCTTACACATTTTCCCATACACTGACTCATATGTGGGCAAATTCTACCACATACAGATTCTAAAACAGTAGTATTACATAAAACTCTATATGCATTTTTATAATTTTCTTCTTTAATATTTTTTATAAACTCTGGTATATCATTACCTAAAGGACAACCTTTTTGACATGGTTTAACCTTACAATTTAAACAATAATTTGCTAATTCTTTTATTTCATTTTTATCCATAAATTTATCCTCTTCTATTATATTTTCCAAAATTGTATGACATTATTATATTGTTACTAAATTAATAATTCAATACTTGACCAATAATTCGAGACTTAAATACTAATAACTTAATATATAATTCTTAATTAAATCAATCCAATAACTGCAGTACCACGTTCACCCCCTACTCCATCAGCACGTCTAGAATGAACTAATTCAGAATTGCAAACACTACAGATTCCACAATCAAAAATATTTTCAGATTTTACCCCCATATTTTTTAATAAAATCTCGTTTATTAAAACAGTATCAATAACCCATTTATCAACACCATCAATTTTACCAACATATTCTACGATTCTATCATTATCATTAATCAAATTACCAAAAATATCATAACATAAATCTCTGACATCTTTTTCAACTTGAAAATGGCATTTTCTAATACTCGGGCAAATACAACAAATAATATCATTTGGATTACAACCATAATTATCAATCATAGCTTGTACTCCATTAACACAAATTTTTTTAAAAGTCCCTTTCCAACCAGAATGAATATTACCAATAACCTTTTTCACAGGATCAAACAAAATTAACAAAATGCAATCAGCATTAACACTTGCCAAAGACACACCTTTAACATTAGTAATTAAACCATCTGTATCTCTATATTTTTCATCTTCAATAGATATGCCATCTTCCCTAATATCAACACATTTAACAACACTTGTATGTGTTTGATTTGGTTTAACTAAACCTTTTGTTTCAATACCAATACATTGACAAAATTTTTTATAATTATTAATTGTTTTTGTATTGTATTTATTATTTTCATTATCTTTATTCAACTTAAAACCATAAGGTTTTAAACAATAACCATGTTTTACAATATCATTATATTTAATCAATTCCTTAAATTCTAAATATTGGCAATCACTTTTTTTTACATGATTAACAATCTCATTACTCAAATCTATCATATTCACACCTCTTTCAATCATTGTTTTATAAATCTTTAGACATCATTTCCAAAACAGCTTCTTTTTCAGCACTTGTAACAAAATTATACCCATTATTACAATCATTTCCTTTAAAATTACACACACCACCAAAAGCACAATACTCACAAGGAGTTTTCTTATTTTTCAAATTATAATAAGGCTTAATATCAATATTTCCGCCTAAAATTTCTTTAGATATTTGACCAACTAGATTTTTAGTATATTTTTGTAAATATTCAAATTGTTTTCTACTTACAGTACTTGAACGAGTATTGCTTAAATTTCCTTCTTTTCCTACATATGCAGGAACAACATTTGAATATCCTGTTTCCAAGTTTGTATCCATCATTTTAACAACATCAATATCTGCTAAAATTAAACCTTGCATTTTAAATTGTTTACGAATTCTATCTTCAATTTCTTCTTCAGACAAGCTTTTTTTTGATTTTACAACAGGGTCAATTACATTAAAATATAATACACCTGCTGGTAATAAATCTTCATTTTCACAAACAGCATCTAAATAAGTAATTAATTGTAATTGAAGTCCTGCATAAACTTGGTTTAAATCAATATTTTTTGCAGATGATTTATAATCTATAATACGTACATAATTTTCGCCATCTAATTTTGCTATATCAATTCTGTCAATTTTTCCTGTAATCTCAACCTTTTGTCCATTGTCTAATTCCATAGTTATTGGTGCATAATTTTTTCCTTCTTTAAATTCAACCTCATTTCCTAATACTTCAAATTTACTGTATTTTAGGCTTTCTACTATATATTTCATTGATTTTGTAATAACTTTTTTTAATCTATTACTTAAAGATTTGTATTTTGGTGAACTTGAAAAAATGTAATTTTTATTTAATCCTAATTTTTGCTCAACAATCTCTTCCACCAATTCTGTAATTTGATTATCATTTAAATCTTTAATATTATATGATTTTACCTTAATATTATTAAAAAATTCATCAATAACATCATGCATAAAAGTTCCTGTATCTATTGGATTTATTTTGAAATTATCTTTTTCAGATAATTTCAAACCATATTTTAAAAAATATGCGAAATGGCATGATTGAAATTGTTCTAATCTTGAAACACTTGTCCTAAGCACATTTCCATACATTTTATCTATATTTTGTTTACTAATTCTATCTGGTTTATTGTTATATAATAAAGCTTCCATTGCTCTTTGTAATTTATATTTCCATTCATCATCATTATTATAATAATTATAAACTTCAACCCATTTATCCTCAATTTCACCTGTATCTCTATATTCACCTAATTTATTTAATAATTCATCAAATGTAGTATTTTCAATTAATATTTCAGAATTTCTTTCAATAATATCACTTTGTTCCTCTAATTTTGGGAATATTTTTTTCATTTTTGAAATTAATATTGAACCTCTTAAAGTTCCTCCTTCAGAATTTGATGATGAGTATGATAAAAATAATTTTTCTTCAGCTGTTGTAAAAGCTTTGTAAATATTAAAATTATCTTCATATAGACTTTCTACTGTATTTCTTGCAAGTTCAACACCATTGTCTTTTAAAAATTGTCTATCTTTATCATTAAAAAATCCCTCATTTTTATGTACAGATGGGAACATTCCATCATTAAGCCCAATTATAAAAATGGCTTTAACTTTATGACTTCTTGATCTATCAATATCACCTATTATTACTTGATCTTGTGTGCCAGGAATTTTTCCTAAATCACTACTTGCAAGCCCTGTTTTTAGAATTTGCATATATTTATCAAAAGACATTTTTTCATCACCAAAAACAAGGACAATTTCATCTAAAACACTCATAATAATTTTCCAACTTGTTTCATATTGTGTAGCAAATTCGTTTTGACCAATTTGTCTTAATTCATTAATTTTTTCCTCAAATTTTTTATCAATATTATTGTTCATTAAAAATTCATATAATTTTCTAGTAATAGTTCTAACATCATTTTGGCTTGATAAATCAGTTTTAAATTCTAATAAAGGATTTACAATCATTCTTCTTATTTCTTTTATTCTCTCAATTTTTTCTTTATTATTTTCATCCTCATCTTTAAAATTCCATTCTGATTTATACCATTTTGAATTTTTTATTCCCCATTTTTGGCAATAATTTTCTAACATAAAAATTTCATTTTTGCTGATATCTAAAAATCCTGTTTTTACATAATTTAGAACAGATTCATAAGACCAATTTTTTGCAAAAATTTCAAGAATTGATAACATATATTTAACAATAATATTTTGCCCTAAATCTTTTTTTTCATCAATAAAAACTGGTATTTGATATTTATTAAAAATTACTTTTACAAGATTTGAATATACATCCAAACCTTTTGTAATTACTGAAATATCTCTATATCTGTAATTTTCATTTCTTACTAATTTAACTATATTTATTGCTACATTTTCAATTTCTGAATATTGATTATTAGCTAAAAATAATTTGATGTTTTCAGGTTTTTCCTCATATTTTTTATATGGAATTGCATATAAATTTTTCTCTAAATGTTGTAATTCTTTATTTTTGAATCTATAAGATTTTTCTAAATACACAGGTTCATCTAATTCTAATTCATAATCTCTTACCATATCAAATATTTTTGAAATTGTAATTTTGTTTGAATAAAAAACATCACTTTCAGGTGATATACTATCATTTATCGAATCTGAGCAAATACTTATGCTTACTTGATTTGCAACATATGCTAATTGTTTAATTATTTCATATTCTTGTTTTGTGAAACCAACAAATTCATCAATATAAATTAATGTATTATTAAAATCTGATACTTCACTAATTTGGTTTGCAAGATTAGTTAAATTGTCATTTTCATCAATATATCTGTTTTCTATTTTATTTTCAAAATCACTATACACTTGCAAAATGTCTTGAATTTTTAGTTTTAAATAATTGTCATTAGTTTCATCTTTCATTTTTGTTAAATCATCAATCATAACACCATGTTTTTTAAATTCTGTAATTTGGTCTATTATAAGTTCAATATTTTCATCTGATTTTCCTAGAAATTTCAATTTACTTTTTTTACCACACAAAATATTATAAATTAACATTGCTTTTCCAGGATTTGAGATACTTGTTTTTGCTGTTCCTCCAACTTCTGAAGCAACTCTATATGACATTCTATTAAAAGTTAAAACCTCTGCATTTAAAACTGCTTTATTCCCAAGTGTTTCAAGCAATTTTTTTTCAGCTGTAAATGAAAATTGTTCTGGTGTAATTATATATATTTTTTTTCCACAATTTATAAGATTTTTTATTTCATTAAATATAAATTCACTTTTTCCTGAACCTGATTTTCCATAAATTAATCTAACTGACATTTTTTCCTCCTTTATTTTTTACATATGTGAAATATTTTTGAACAGGTTAATTTTGTTTCACCCTCTTTTCCAATAAAACAAATATTGTTGTGCAATTCCACATAAATTTCCAAATTTTTCATTAGCAATCTTAAGCACTAATTTTTTATTAACCTTGTTTTCATCTTCATTATGAATATATAATTCATTCATAACTCTTCTAACCCATACATCTATTGGAAAAACATCTAATCTTTTTAAAGTTGAAAAAAGTAAAATGCAATCCCCAACCTTAGGTCCTACTCCAGGAAGTTTAAGTAATTCATCTCTTACAATTTGTGTATCTTTTTCTTTATGTAATTTATCAAAATCAATTTCACCATTTATTACCATTTTTGTTGTTTCATATACACGTACATCTCTGAAACCTAACCCCAGAATTCTTAGGTCTTGTATGGTAGCTTTTCCAAGCTGTTCTGGTGTTGGAAAACTGTAATATTCAATACCATTCCACACAATTTTATTACCATATCTTTTGCAAATTCTTTCTATTATCCCTTTAATTCTTGGAATATTATTGTTTGCTGAAATTATAAAAGAAATTATAGTTTCCCATAAATCTTGATTAAGTAGTCTAATTCCATCACCATATTTTATACTTTCTTCCATAAATCTATCAATTTTTCTAAGCTTATTTTTAATTTTTTCATAATCAGTATTCATGTCAAAATATGTGTTAAAAAGAGTTTCTAAACCATCTTCTCCAAAGCTTCTTACATATATATCATTATTAATTTTACTAATATTTATAACATTTTTTCCAACAATTCCTGTATAGCTCATATCTTTGTTTTTGTTCCATCTAAAACATTGTCCACATTCAAAAATATGTGTTAAATTAAAGGAATTTACATTTTCAATTTTTAATTCTTGTTCTTTCATTTTTGATACTTCCCTGTTTTAATTTTTTCTTTTCTAATTTTTTCTTTTCTAATTATATAAAATTAGGTTTTTAATTACAAGGTATTTGTTTGAAAAATTTGTTAAGCTTTTTTAAAAACAAAAATAAAACCTTTTGGTATAAAATTGCACAGTTTTCAAATATTTTGCTTTTACCACTCATTGACTTTTGTCGAAAAATCTGGTAAAATATTAAAGTCAAATTTTTGTATAATGCATAAGGAGGACTTAAATTATGCGTAGTAGACGGACAAACAACCTTATAAAGGCTAACCGTGAAAATGCATTTCTTTTAGGAATGTATTCAAATTCTGGTCATTTTCCTAACAAAAGGATTTTAGCCAGAGATACCAAAAATATCACTGTTTCAATCAGTGAACCTGTATATCACAACAAACGTGAGTTTCTGGCTGAGCCAAATGAATCTGTTTTCATGGAAGTTCTACCATATGATATTGACTGGCTTTTTCAGCTTGGAGTTGAAGTTTGTACTTTAAAATCCAAATCTGAAAAAAAGTCTGTTTTCACAGATTCTAAGCTTGACATTATCAACCCAGGACTCTCTGCCTTCAGAATTTATAATTTTGATAAAAACAATAAGACAGATTTTGAAGACTTTTTTCAGGTTCAGGTGCATCCTATAAAGGAAGTTAAAGGACTTTTCCAATTAGATGTATTTGAAAATAAATCTTATGGCATGGTAAACACCATGATACTTGCTTGTGATGTTACACAAACAAAGCAAATACATGTTGATATAATGGGATTACGTGGTTATGAATTTGAAGATGCTAAAGATTATGCTGGGAAAATCGGCACACTTTTTTGCGATCTTTTAATTTACCTGCGTGTATGGGATTATAATGTCAAATGTAAGAGTTGTATATTTCAACCTTTATTTGATTTTAAATCAACAACATTCCCGTATCTGCTTAAGAATTATGATTATTCTCTACCTAAGATGCCTGAATTTTAATGTTCTAAAAAAGGACACATGGGGACTAGGCAATTTTGTTTCACTTTGAGAAATGATTTTCGGTGACTAGTCTTGCAAATAAAAGGATAGTAGTATATTACTATGGAGCACAGACGCGCAGTTTGGCGAGGTTTGTTAAAAAACGCAAAAGGTATAATAACATATAAAATTTACATGTTACTAAAATGCCTTTTGCTTTTTAACAAAGCCAAGCCAGCAAGTCTGCGGAATGTAATATACTACTATCCTTTTATTTGCAAGACTAGTCACCGAAAATCATTTCTCAAAGTGAAACAAAATTGCCTAGTCCCCATGTGTCTGAAATGTATCACATTATAATTTCAACTTCATTAATTCCTCCATCATAATTTAACTTAATCTTTTTATCACTAACTTCAACACTATTTAAAATTACTTTTTCAACACCATAATTTTTTCCGCTTCTATTCAAAACTCTAATATTATAAACACTTTTACCACATTTATATTTAATACTAAATTCTTTCCATGAACTTGAAATAACAGGGTTCATCCATAAATATCCATTTTCAATATTTAAACCTAAAATATATTTAATACCTGCAACATACATCCAACTGCTTGAACCAGTATACCAAGTCCATCCACCACGACCAGCTAAATTTCCTTGTCCATAAACATCTGCTGGAATGATGTATGGTTCAACTTTATATTTCATTACACTGTCTTTTGTTTTTGAATGTTCAATTGGATTTATCATTCTGAAAAATTCGACTGCTTTATCTCCAAATCCTAACATAGCTTCAGCAATAATTACCCAGATAGCAGCATGTGTGTATTGTAGTTGTGACAAGTTTTCGTCTCATATTAAATGTCACAAAAACATTGTTATATAGCCTTTTTCTCATATTCTTTTTTAGCTACACTAAAACTATTATTTAATTCTTGTAGTGGTTTAAAATTAAAATAAATATCCACTTGTTTATCATTATGAATTTCAATTTTTTCTATAAATTCTCTTATTATTTCTTTATTAGGACTTTTCATTTTTAGAAATTTATCTATTAAATCTTCAAGCCTTTCTTCATTTTTAGGCTTACTATTTCCTTCAAGCTCCTGCTCTAATTCTTTTATAGAACTTTCATTTTGTTTTACAATTTCTTTTATACGTTCAGCATTTTTCATATATTCTTCCAATGAGATAATTCCTGCCAACCTATCTTCATACATCAATTCAAGCTTTCTAGTTTCTTTATCATTTTGTTCTTTTATTGTTTCGATTCTAGAATTAATATCAATTAGTTTTTCTTCATTTGACTTAGCCTTTTTGGCGATTTCTTCTAACTTTTTCATATTGGTATATTTTTTACAAACATCCTTTAAAACTTCTAACATCTGCGATTCAAAGATCTGATAATTAAAATTATGTGGTGAACATACTGAAAACTTTCCAAATCTTCCATATCTCTGGCATCTACCATAAATATTTCCATTTTTATCTGGGCTTCTTATTCCAATATATCCTCCGCAATCGTAACATCTAAGTAATCCTTTGAAAATATAGTCATTTACTATAACTCTTGAACCTTTAGTAGCGTCTATTACTTTTCTAGCTCTTTCAAAATCTTCTTTACTAATTATTGCCTCATGCATGTTTTCTACTTTTACCCAATCTTCTTCTGGTAAATCAATAAACTTTTTAGATTTAAAGCTAACTTTCTTTCTCTTACCTTGAATTACAGTTCCTGTATATACTTCATTTGAAAGAATAAATCTAACTGTTGACTGTTGCCATAATCCATAAGTAAGTGACCTTACTCCTCTTTTTCGTTTGTTGTAATCTGATGGAATTGGAATTTTCTTTTTGCTTAAAAAGTCTGCAATTTGCATTGTTCCAAACCCTGCTAAATACTTTTCATATATTAGTTTTACAACATTTGCTGCCTCATCATCTACAATTAAATGGTATTTGTTTTCTGGATCTTTTTTATAACCATAAGGTGGTGTTCCCAAGTATTCTCCTAAATTTCTTTTAGCTTGAAGAACACTATTTATTTTTCTTGATGTATCTTTTGCATACATCTCGTTTAATATTGATTTAAATGGTGCTATATCATTGTTTGAGTTATCATAAGCTGTATCTATATTATCTAGAATTGCAACAAATCTTACATTATGCTCTGGAAAGTAATTTTCGATATATAATCCAGATTGTACATAGTTTCTACCAAGTCTTGATAAGTCTTTGGTTATAATCATATTTATTTTTCCTGATTCAACATCTAAAATCATTTTATTAAATGCTGGTCTATCAAAACTTGTTCCAGAAACTCCATCATCAACATATTCAGCTATAAAATTAAGTTTATTTTGTTTAATATATTGCATAAGTAAAGTTCTTTGATTACCAATACTTTCGCTTTCTTGATACTTTTCTTTTTCTTCATCTTCTCTTGAAAGTCTTATATATATGCCTACTTTATAATCAATATTATTCATTATTGTATAGCTCAATTTTGCCTCCTTTCTAGCTATAAAGAATATGATATAATATTGATACTCTTGCCAATTATTATACCATATTCTCTTTCCAAATACCATTATTTTAATTGCTATTTTTTTACTTCTTTTAAGCAGTAAGTTCCAAATGCTCTTTCCACAATTTTTTCCAAGTTTTCCCCTTTTTCATTAAAAAATAAATTTATTTTAAAATCATTCTTTTTCTTGTACTTCTTTTTCTCTTGCATGCTATCAACTCCCTTTAGTAATAATGTTTCCATTTTTTTCAAGTTTTATACAAAGCTACAACTGGATTAAAAAATCCACATAGGAATCTCACCTTTCTACTCATTTATAGAATTACCCCCATTGCGATGTCTGTGGCTAGGTAAAAGTATCATTATTTTGTATTATAGCCTTTTTATTCAATTTTCAATGTGCCATAACCTTTGACATTTCTTAATTTTCGTAATATAATTATGTCAAATTTGTATATGCTTATTATAATGTCTATAGCGAATTAATCACACTATACAACAACAAAAATTTTTTTAGCGTTTTTTGTTGTTTGATGTAAGGGGGATTTTATATGAAATATAAAATAGCATACGACAGAGAAAAGGACTTAGAATTCTTTCTATATCCTCGAATAACAATAGATGATGGGCATTTTCACACAACTAAAAATCCTGCTTGTATGCCTAAAAAAATGGGAACATTGCTTTTAGATTTTATAAATACAAATTTTGAAAAAATAAAATACTTTACATTTTTTATATATCAGTATTGTTTTTACACTTTCTATGCATTAGAGCATCCTGAAGAAAAACATAATTTTTATACAACAAAATTCAATTTTAGTTTTGAAGATTACATGAGCGAATCACGAAAATTAGCAAAAGAAAATCAGGATATGTTTTTATATGTTCAGCACTTATGCTTTTATTATCTTAATCTTCCCTACAACATAGACTATTTAAAAGTAAGTCCTGATGACGATGATGATTATTCAGATATTATAAATGCTGATAGGAGTAATATTGATATAAATAATATAACACTTCCACTTGATGATATTACTTTAGATTTCGACTTGTTTTCTTTTATGTTTACAAAAACACCTCTTTATTCATATAATGTTCCATATGCATTTTGTAGTTATGATATTTTCAGTATTTTATCTTTGGAACTAAGAGAGTTTTTATCACGTAAACAACATGTTATTAGGAAATGCCAAAATTGCGGTAAGTATTTTATTCCTAATAACTTAAAAGAGACAAAATATTGTAATGAAGAAGATATTATTACAAGAAAAACTTGTAAACAGGTTGGAAGAGATTTGGTTTATAAAAGGTCTTTGCAAGAAAACCCTCCTTTAGAGTTATATAGAAAAAGATATATGTCCCTTGCTAGTTCTGTTTCTCATTATGGTACTGATAAAGCTATAAAAAGATTTGAAAGATATAAATTTGAAGGTGCTATAATGAAGCAAAAATACTTGAATAAAGAAATTACTGCTAGAGAATTTGAGAAATGGATAAATGATAGTAAAAACAAATAATAAATTAAATATATATATTGTATTGAAGATGTACCCCCATAATGGAAGGTACGTCTTCAATTTGTTACTCTTCACTTCTTGTAAACAATTGCACCGCTTAATGCAGTTTTAGCTTCAGCTATTGCTGTGTCCACTTTTGTGGAAGCCTCAACTAATGCATTAGCATAACCAATTTCAGATGCTCTTTTTTCAAAAGCTTCACGACGCTGCATTTCTTCTTCTCTCTGCTTTTTCATTTCAATCTCATGAGCGTCAGCCTGAATTCTTGCATAATTCGGCATCTGAGATTTGAGCTCTGCTGAAGCTCTTGCGATGTTTTTCTGATAGTCTGCCTGTAAATAGAATGGTAACATATTTTTTTCCTTTCTGCCTTTAATAAAAGGACTTGACTAAGTTGCGGACTTCGGATACTGTAGAAAGATTTTCAAATGAGAGAAAACTCTGCTACAATTATATTATACTACATTTTATGTTAATTTGCAATTTTTCTATCGTTTTTAACACTTATATGGTGCTATCATACAGAACTTTATTCTTCTATCATTGAGCAATTTGTAATAAAACCTGATGATGAACAGCTCCATTTCCTTTTTTTACATATTTTATATCTTCCCCACCACCTAAAACTAATGCTGGGGTAAAGAAAAATATATCTTTATAATCAAGTTCTCCTAATTCTTTTACAGCTTGTTTATATAAATCAGCTCTTAATACATTTTTTATAACGTCTTCATCTAAAATATATCTTTCAAAAAATTCTTGATAAGAATATCCACAAACTTCGATTTTTTTATAATGTATATTTAATAAACATACGTCATTTTCGTTATCTTCCAATTTTCTGTAAAAGAATATATCTCCAAAAGCAGTTACTATTATTGGTATTTTATTAAAATCTTTTTGACCTAACCAAGTATATAAGCTATTCATATATTCTCTAGGATCTACTACTTTTATTAAACCATCACCATATTCTCCAAATCCATATTCTTCCCATAATTCTATTATTTCCTTTGGTAGCATCTGTTTACCAAAGTTCAAGATTTCTTCATCTGGCTTTTGCAAATTTTCTCCTGGTTTAAATTTTTCAATAAATTGACTAATACAATTATCCATTAACTAGTCCTCCTATTACTTTTTAAATATTTATCTGATTTAATCAAAAATTATTTTAACTCTTCCAATAGTTTTTTCTGGTGCAAAGTACATTTTTACAGTATCACCTATTTTTAAATTATGAGCTTCTTGCTCAGCTTTTGTTATACTTGTATCTGCAATTGTAATTGTATTATACTCATTATTTTGTATTACTTTGTTATACCATAATAAACGTATATCTATTTTGTTTCCCTTATCATTAATCTTGCCTACTATAGCATCTTGAATCCAAGCATTCTTTTCAACAAATTTTACTTCTGTTAGCATTAAAAGATTTTTTTGTTCTTCTGTTAATTTTGAAACCATTTCGTCACGTTCTTTAGAATCTTTTTTTGCTACTACAAAAACTACTCCTATAATAGCACCTATAACTACTACCATAATTAAATATCCCATATTAAATACACCTCCTTTCAAATAAACAATATTCCAAATTTTTTGGACTTGTATTTTTAGAATACATATTTACAATTTCAAAATATTCTACATTTTCAATAAAAGCTACATCGTAATGAGAAACCCCATAAGTCATAAGTTTGCAATTATCTCCATCATAAGATAATCCATAAATATGGCAATCATTTAACCCTTTAATATTTACATCTCTTTTATAGTTCATAACTAAAAAGTCACTTCTATATGCAAAACTTTTCAATCTTTTAGCTGGTATCCTGATGAAAAATCTGATAATAAATATTGCACCAACAATAAATAAAACTGTACCACCAATTAAAATCCCCATTACTAGTGTTTCATTGTTATTTCCTACATTAGGATCTGAAATTAAAAAAGCCATACTTAAAAAAATTAAAAGAAACCATACAAATGAGCTTAAAAGTCCAGCTATCAACATTCTGCCTTTTTTATAATTTTTGATGTATCTTTTATATAAAGTATCTTTATCTTCCTTTGATAATTTTTCAGGCTCTTTCTTCAGCTCTAAAGCTTTTCTATGTATTATTTTTTTTGCTTTACCATAATTAATGTTTTGTACATTTTCAGGTATACCATTTCCAATTAAAGTATAATTCTCTCCATCAATTGGAATTATATACCTTTGTAAATCTTTTGTATAAAAAACAATTATTCTATCTCTATCAAATATACCTTTAGGAACAACTGATTGCATTATATATGGTATTCTTTCTTCATCATTAAATCCATCTTCACAATAAAGAATTTCTGTACTTTCTGGAAATTCGCTTCTTTTAATTATTGAAGCACCAACATAAAAATAGTCGTCACCTAAATCTAAATTATACTTTTTAATTATTTGATTTACTATTTCATTTTCATTATTCATATAGTTTGTCTCCTCTGGTTATATAAAAAATTTTTATAAAATAATTTTAAAACATCCAGATGTTTTAGCTGGAGCAACACGAACTTTAACAAAATCGCCAACTTTCAAACCATTACTTTCCACATCTTTTTTAGAAAGAGAAGTATCTCCATATTGTAATTGGTCATATGTTGCATTTCGTATAACTTTATTATGCCATAAAACTCTTATTGCATATTTATATCCTTTATCTTTCATTTCACCAATCATACCTTCTTGAATCCACTCATCATTTTTTCCTTCAACGAATTTTACATCTGTTAAAGCCAATTTATTTTTTTGCTCCTCATTTAAATTACCAACCATTTCTTTTAATTTGTTATTTTCTTTTTTTAAAAAGAAAACTATTAATCCTATAATTGCACCTACAACCAAAACTCCTATTATAAATTCCATGATTATAACCTCCTATTTTTTTATTATTCAATAATAAGTTTCACATATTCTCCATCTATTTTATTGTAAACGTGTTTTCCAATAATTGTTAATAAATTTTCAATTTCTTCAATATTATCACTTACAAACTCTACATATGAGTTAGCAGGATCCTCTTCATTTTCTTTTTCATAATTATCTCCACAATAACATCCAAATTTGTCTAATATATCCTCCAATGGATATTGAGATACATATTTATCTGATGGTTGATTTTCATTAAGCTCTGGTTCTGGTTCAAATACTATTGATGTTACATATACAGTTTCTTCTCTATCTTCATACATGTTTTTAAATATTATGTTTTCTTCATCTTCTATATCCTTATAATATTTTTTTCCATTGTAGTATGCTATCAAATAATCATCTTCAATCTCACGGTCTGATTGCTTCCAATCTGTTAATTTTTCCAATTCCTTTAGTAATTCTTTATCTGTAACCTGTTCTAGAGAAAGTCCATCGTCATCTTCCTCAGCTTCTATAACTGTTTTATATATGTTATCTTTTACTTCTATATAATTTTCTCCTTTATATATATCTGGAGTATATACTCTTATATTTTTCATTTAACTAACTCCTCTCTATTATATATGATTTGCACTACCGGTAATTTTATTTATTAATTAATTCTTCTATATCATCAGGACTTAATATGACAATGAAGTGCTTACCATCATATTTTTCTCTTTTTTCAAAATCAACTTTTTTCAAAAAATCATCATATTCAATCTCAACCAATTTACCTTCACTGTTTTCTACTGTTGCATAAAACTTATTTATTTTACTTGTATCATATCTGTTAGCCACAAAATAGAATTCACCTTCTGGTTCTATTGGTAATATGGTATCACAATCTGCTGCTACTGAAATATACCCATTGATGACTGTATTTTCATCTTTTTTTATTTGATATAACTTAAATACTGCATAAAATAAGTCTCTTTGCTGAATCTCATTCATAAACGTTTCATAATTTTTCATTACAGTTGTAATGTTTTCAATATTACCCTCTAAAGGCAAATCTATTCCCCATTCTTTCAAATTTTCTAGCGTTATACTTAAAGGATTCACTACTCCATTAATTGAAATGTTTCCATCTGAAGACTCACCTTCTAATATATTTTTCTTCATTCTATCTAACATTAAAAGTGTATCATTTATACCCAGTTCTATAAACCAATTTAATTGACTTATATCTACTAATTCAAATTCTCCTACACTTCCTCTATAAAATTCTTTTGTACTAGATTCATTGCAAATTATATTTACTAACTTATACAAACTTACAATTTCACTATATGTTGTTGGAAATGATGTCCACATACAAATATTATCATCTTCAAACCATAATTGTATTCCGCTACCATAATTATTTTTGTCAAATAATATAAAGACTTTTGCTATATCAAAGCTTTGTGATTTCTTTTCATCATACTCTTTACTTGTATTAATGAATTGAAGTTGCATTCTGTAGAAGTCATCTTGCACACCTATTCTTGGACTGGTTTCACCTTCAAAAACATTTGTACATGCTTTTTTCCATAATTCTTCAATTCTATATATATCAATTTTGTTTTCAGGTTGTTTTATTTTAATTTCTATTCCCATATTTTTCACCACTTTCTTTAAAGTTGTTTTATTTATATAATCAACTGTTTATTATAATCAATAGGATTTATAACTAAATATTAAATCTATCTATTTCCTGAAGCATATTCTCCCATATTTATATCTATTACAGTTCTAACAGGCTGAATTAGAGAATCTTCATATTGAACTGTCCATTGTACTTCTTGACTCATTTGTCCATTTAATAGACCATCAATAGTATCGCCATTTTCTATTGGATTATCCTCATCAAATATATATGAAAGAACATTATAAGCATGATTAACCACTTCATTTGGATCAACATCATGAAAATGATATTGTAAATCTGGTAAAAACAATGTACTCATACCAACAGTATCTACTATTTTGTCATTTGTTCCTTCAATGTTAAAAAATCTGACATTAACTGCATAATGAATAAATTTAGATTCTTCTGGAATATTGCAATTTACAATATCATCTCTAGTGAACATTTTCTTTGAGTTTTCAAATACAACAGCTCTACATTCAGGAAATATTTCCACCAATGCTTCTATATAATGTACAAGCATATCAGCTCTTTCCTTAGCACTCAGACCTGCAGCCATCATATCAGTAGCTACAACTTGATATTTACATGAATTAAGAATTTCTTTGCCATCTGGACAATTCCATAATTGGCTTTCATCAATTGCATCCATAACAGGCTTATTAATTTCAAAACAATTTGTAATTAACAATTGAGGTGGTATTTGCTTTTCACCACTTTCATCACTAACTAAATATTTCTTTGAAGCAAATCCTGCTCCAGTTTCATCATAATTAAAACACTCTGTTTCACCCAAATGCTTTTCCATAATTTTATGCATATAAACCTTATCAGGCATACTACACATTTTATCCATCAACAAGTGAATAATAAAAACCATGCCAGGATGGTTATCCAATTTACTTTTGTCTTGCTTAAATATCTCAGCCATTATTATCTACCTCCACAACTCACTTATTTCTTCATTTCTTACCTATTCCTCAAACTGCTTATCCCAATTTTTAATAAATTCATATAATGATGCAGCTTTACAATAACTGTCTTCTAAGCCAGTAGTATAGCCATCTATTGCAAAGTATTCATTAGTTGCAAAATTATAACAAAAATGATTTCCGCCCAAATCTCCTCCAAAAGCAAAGCAATTTGGAAAATGCTTAGAAATCTGATAATCATTATTATAATCTACAAGCTCTTCTAATTTTATAAATTGCATATATGAATTTTTGCCTACATCTCCTTCACCGCCATTATGCTTGTGCATAAATTCTAAATAGTCATTTGGTAATTGCATCCCATTTATTTTTTTTATATCATAATCTGTACTTTCGTTAAATTCAAAATCTTCAAATAATTCTTCCATTTATTTTTCTTCCTCTCTTTTAGTAATTTCATTATATTCTTCGTCTGTTAATATTTTTCCCATAAACCATAATGCAATTCTTCAAATCCTGCTTTATACATTGTTTAATCATCTGGAGAAGAAATATAATACAATGTTGGCTTATCTTCTCCATTTACTCTGTATGTTCCTAATCTACATAGAACTCCTTGATAATTTATTTCCATAATTGCAGATTCCTTTCTTACATATATCTTAAGATTTGGATTATAGTACTTTGCTGAATTTTACCTGTGGAAGGAGTTCAAATTCAATTATTTCACTGCCTTCACTGCCTATTGAACATGTTAATTTTACGATTCCACTTAGTTCAAAATTAATACTCAATGGGCTACTATTTAAAATTTCTAATTTATCTACAAAATTATACTTTTCTGTAATTATTTTTTCAACTTCTGATCTTATTCGTACTTGTTCTTCCATAAATTTCATATACATATTTTTTTGTTTTTCAGAAATGCTTTCTTCTCCATTTTCATCATTTTCTACAATTAAGTCAATATCATAATTGTTATCAAACAATGTCATTTCAAAAGGTTTTATCCAGCCTTCATCAATTAACGTTAGATTTCCGAAAATATTATCATTAATCGCAACCTTTTCCTTTTTATCTTTCTTAAAAATATCAAATAATCCCATGTTTTATACCACCTTTCAAAAATTACATTATTTTGATGTTTACTATAATTTATCTCAACCCTATTTATGTATAATATATCATAAATATAAAATTTTTGTAAAGCACTCTATTAACTGTCCTAGCAATCAAAGTCTGAACTTTTTATATTTTAGTAATTTTTTATTTAGTCAAATTTCAAAACAATCTTTTACCTGCGTCTTTTATATAATTCTACAATTCTAAATCCCATTCACTTTGACGTTCTTCATGTTTTATCTGTTTTTCAGCATCTATATACGTTCCTGTTTCTCTCTCAAAATCCTTAATCACTTCATCTTCTGCACCCATATCAAACTTTTTACAAATCCATTGTACAAATTTGACTATGGTATCTTTAAATCTGTCTACTACTTTATATAAATATTTGTTTTCTTTTTCTAAATTGTGAATCCTATTCTTATATTTCCATTCTAAATTCATTTCTTTTACTTTATATTCAGCATTCATATTATCTACCTGAGTATGTAGTTCTTCATTATCAGAGAGAATTTTACTTCTCTTTTTTTCATATTTTGTTGCTTTATCCACTAAAACAACTTGTTTAGATAATTCTTTGTGTAATTTTATATTTTCGTCATATAACTCATTAATTAATGTATCTTTTGGCTTTATAATTTCATTTTGTATCTTTTCTTTATTTAGTTTTATCAATTTAATATCATTTATATCTGGTACATTTGGAAGTTCTTTTGTTATACTCTCTAACACTTTTTTCGTATTCTCATAATTAGTAATTCTTTTTAAATCTTCCATTCTTTGATTTTTAGCTCCTGTTTCTTCTACAGGTAGTCCTCTTTCTAGTTCAAAACCTTTTGAAGTAATATAGTCATAAAAATTGTTTTGTAAAGTTCTGTAGCTATCTCGTCCTTTCCAAAAATCTCGAGAGCATATTTTATCTATTGCAATTTCTTCTTTATCCTTTGTATGTACCACTGGAATAAACACTAAATGCATATGTGGTGTTCCCTCATCTTTATGTACTACTGCTGATATTATATTTTCTTCTCCTAAATTTTTATAATTACATACAAATTTATAGCTTTCTTCAAAATATCTTTTTGTTTCTTCTTCACCTATTCTTTCAAAAAATTCCTTATCTGATGTAAATATCATTTCACACATTATTATGCTATTACTTTTTATAAATCCTTGTAATTTGTTTGCCTCTTTCAGTTTATCAAATTCTTTTATATAACTTAATCCATTCTTCTTTATATAGTAGTTTAAATATGTTCTAGTTGGATCAATATCTTTATTAGTATGTCCTCTAGTTTTTCTCTCGTTGTGAACATATCTGCCTTTTGCTTCGTTTCTTGTTAGTTTTTCATTTCTGACTATTGCGTAACTCATATTTTAATTTGCCTCCTTTTTGTTTTCTAATTGCTGTATCTCCGCTGCTTTTTTCTTTGCGACATTCTTATGAATGTCTAACATACTAGACAAACAAGTTTGTCCGTATGGCAGGGCTTTTGCCCCACACCCCTTATCAGCTTCTTTGGAAGAAGCTTTAATGGTACATACTTTTTGTACAGCATTTGCTTAAGAGCACGTATGTACCATTCCATAAAAACGCTTTCACATTTTTATGGTTTATCTCGAATGAATCTTTCTTGATAATATGTTTTTCATTCGAGATAAAAAAATCAGCTACCTATTTAGCATTTCTGCTAAGGTAACTGATTTGTTTTTATGCTAATGTTTTTACCTGATTAGCATAAAATTTTGAAAAATCATAATTTGAATAATCTCTTTGTTCATATTCAAAATGAATTTTTCTATTTGTCCCTTTATCGTTATTATATATTTTCTTATTTATATTATTATTTATTATATCTTTGTTGTTTTCACCTATAGGATATGGTTCTTTTGAACTATTGCTATAGGTACTTTTACCTATACTTTGAGTATATAACAGCATTTTACTTTTATTTGGTATTATCTGTCTGTTTTCAGCCTCTTTACTTTGCAGTTTATATTTCAATTTTACTTCTACGTATTTCTTTTTATGTAACATACTAACTATTTTTGATATTCTGTCAGAGGTTACATTTACAATACTTGCTAGATATTTATTGCTTGCAAAACAACTTCCAGTTTCTTTGCTTAAGTATAGAATTATTGATAGTATTATTTTTTCTTTGTCGGATAGATTTTCATCTAATAATATTTCTGCTGGTATCCATAAACCTTTTAGCCTCTGCTTGTCCATATAACCTCATCTCCTTGTATAATATATTTAGGTTTTTAATAAAGGATTTACCTATAAACCTATTGCCATTAAATGTATAATTTT
>CAKOWZ010000009.1 GCA_934129745.1 uncultured Clostridia bacterium | reverse complement strand
CAATATGTCCAAAAATTCTTTTAAAAACATAATCTACTGTTGGCTCTAATAAGTTTCCTATATACATCATTCCTTTCGCATTGGTTATGTTAATTTTCCAAATTAAAACCACATATTAATTTACTTATTTGATTTTTTATCAATTTTGAATTCTAGCTGAAATAGCTTTAGATACTTTGATTTATTCAAAGTAATTGAATGAATTTTTTTATTTAAATTTTTAATTATATGATTCATGTGTTTTTGATATAAATTCTAGATTATATAATATAAGACATACATAATAAACTATAAAATATAAGTAAAACACAATTATCAAAAATTGAATAATTGTATTTTACTATAAATTTACCTATTTTTCAAGAAATTTCGTTCGTCAAAATCCGACAAAAATTACTTGTTAACATTTGTGCAATTGGGACGCGTCCCTAATTGCACACAATTGATATTATTGTTGTTATAGCAACCTAATTTTCTAAGTCTTATTTTATCTTTATAAATTAAACCTCTTTTTTATCATTTCAGCCGCTTCTTTAGCTGACAAATATGTATTATTAATTTTTATATAATCCTCATCCTTAAATTCGCCATCATTTGAATATAATCTATATTTTCTCATATCATCAATCATTTGTCTTTCTGTTAATTCAACATTTTTCTTACTTGGCTTATTATTTAATCTATTCTCTGTTTTATTTCTAACAATTCTTTCATCCATATCACACACTAATTCTACTACACATACGCTTCCACCATTAGATTCAAATATTTCTTTTATTTTATAAAACCAATCCCATTCTGACTGCAAATTAAATGCCATAACTTGAGTATATATTAATCCATTTAAATCACTTTTTGCCATTTCTTCAAAAATAAATATTCTAAACAATTCTGTTAATTTCCTTTGTTGTTCTGATTCCCAACCAAACAATTTTGCTGGTAATTCCAAAGTTTCATGATTATGCATGAATTTTAAATTAGTTATTTTTTCTAATTCCTGCCCAACTGTCATTTTACCTACTGCTTGTGGACCAAATATACATATTAATTTTGCCATTATTTACCTCCTTTGTCTTTATTTAAATTCTCATTTTCTTCAATACTTAAACCATCTAAATAATCATCATCTATAATTCCTCTATATGCTGTTTGCCAACCTTTAATTACAATAGTTGATACATCTTTTAGATCTTCAAATTTAACATTTCTTATTATGTACTCCATAATTTTCCCCCTATCATATTTTCTTTTTTACTAACACTCCTTTCAAACAAATCAAAAAAGCATTGCAAGAAATCATTTAAGACTCCTTTGCAATGCTTTAAACATCTGCTTTAAGTGTAGGTAGTTTGTTTATTTTAACTACCCTTTATCGCTCTGGTCAAAACCATAGATAAACTCTTAATATGTTTTAGTTTAGCATAGTTCTTTAATTATGTCAATCGTTTTTTTACATATTTTATGTCTTTTAAAACCTTTTTCTTATTTTATCTATTATCCTATAAAAGAATAAATTTGTTTTAATCATTACAAAATTTTTCCTCCACCCAAAACAATATCATCAACATAAAAAACAGCTGACTGTCCTGGTGTTAGTGCTCTTTGTGGTTCATCAAAAACAACTCTAATTTTTTCATTTTCTTGAATTATCACTCCTGATGCAACTTTACTAGAATATCTTGTTTTAATATCAACCCTTATTGGTTCTTTAATTTCATCAATTAATAATAAATTTATATCATCAACAACAATTTCTTTTTTATATAATTCTGCTTCTTCACCAACAATAACCTCGTTTTTTTCACTATTAAATCCACATACAAATAAAGGTACTTTATAAGAAATTCCTAATCCCTTTCTTTGCCCAATTGTATAATTGTAAAGACCTGTATGTTTGCCTAAAACCTCACCTTTTGTATTAACAATATTTCCTTTTTTAGGTTTTATATCTGAATTATTTTCTAAAAACTTTTTATAATTTCCATCAGGAACAAAACAAATATCCTCACTATCTGGTTTATTTGCTACTTTTAAATTATTTTCTCTTGCAATAGCCCTAATTTCATCTTTGCTTTCAAAATCATCCAAAGGGAATAAAACATGTTCAATTAAATCTTTTGGGATATTCCATAAAACATAACTTTGATCTTTTTTTCCAGCATTTGATTTTTTCAAAACCCAACGTCCATATTTTTCACTATATTCAGTTTTTGCATAATGACCTGTTGCAATATAATAACAATCCATTTCTTTTGCTTTTTCATACATTAATCCAAATTTCATGTATTTATTACATTCTATACATGGATTTGGCGTTTTACAATTTGAATAACAATTTATAAAATCATCTATAACATATTTTTTAAATTCACCTTTATAATCATATGTAAAATGTGGTATTCCTATTGAATTACATACATTTTTGGCATCTATATATGTATTTATATTACAACAACTGCTTCCAGCAAATAATTCCATTGTTGCTCCTATTACTTCATATCCTTGTTGTTTCAGTAATAGTGCAGACACACTACTATCTACTCCACCACTCATTCCTAATAAGACCTTTTTATTTTTCATTTTTAATTTCCTTTCATTTTTTATTATTTTTTGAAACATTTTGAAACATTTTGAAACATTTTTGGACTGGGCAATGTTATTTCATTTTCTACATTTTTTCAAATATATTTTCTAATGTATGCCAAGCAAGTAATGCACATTTAACTCTTGCAGGCATATTTGAAACATTTTTAAATGCTATTGCATCTTCTAATTTTTTTAATTCATTTTCATCAGTTATTTCTCTTTTTATCATTTCTATGAAAGTTTTAACAATTGATTTTGCCTCATCAATTGTTTTTCCTTTTAATGTATCTATCATAATTGAGGTAGATGCTTGAGATATAGCACATCCATGTCCATGGAATGCCATATCTTCTATGATATTTCCATTTAATTTTACTTCTAATGTTATCTCATCTCCACAATTAGGATTATGTCCTAATTCACAAAAATCTGCATTTTCTAAATTTTTTTTATTATATGAATTCATTGAATGTTCCATTATTAAATCATTATACATATCATTTAATTCATCCATTATTTTTGAACTCCTTTTTTATTATTTTTCTTGAAAATTATTTTTTCAAATACTTTTCAAACATCCCATATGCTTTTTTCAAAGCATCAACTAATCTATCCACATCTTCTTTTGTATTATAGATATAAAAACTTGCTCTACAAGTTGAATCTATTCCCAGATATCTCATAAGTGGTTGTGCACAATGATTTCCAGAACGTACACATACACCATTTCCATCTAAAATACTTGCAACATCATGTGGATGAACACCTTTAATATTAAATGAGATTACACCTTGATGATTCTTTTTATTAGGTGTCATATATAATGTAATAAAATCTAATTTATTTAATTCTTGTCTTGCATAATCAACAATTTCTGTTTCAAGTTTATTAATATTATCATATCCAATTTTTTCAATATAATCAATTGCAGCACCTAAACCAATTACACCTTCAACATTTTGTGTTCCAGCTTCATATTTATTTGGTAATGGAGCAAATGTAGTATCTTGTTCATATACATATTCTATCATATCTCCACCCATAAGAAAAGGTTTCATTTTATTTAAAATCTCTTTTTTACCATATAATACACCAATTCCAAGAGGTGCAAGCATTTTGTGCCCTGAAAACACAAAAAAATCAGGATTCATTTTTTTAACATCAATTTTCATATGAGGTATACTTTGTGAACCATCAACTACAACAATAGCTCCTTTTTTATGTGCATATTTTATAATTTTTTCTACATTATTAACAGTCCCTAAAACATTTGAAACATGTGTAATTCCAACAATTTTAGTTTTATCTGTAATCTTACTTTCAATTTCTTCATCAGATAATTCAAATTCATTATTAATATACATATAATTCAATTTTGCACCTGTTGTTTTTGCAACATTTTGCCATGGAACCAAATTAGAATGATGTTCCATTATTGAAATAACAATTTCATCATCTTTTTTAAGATTTTCCAAACCATATGAATATGCAATTAAATTTAAACTTTCTGTTGCATTTTTTGTAAAAATAATTTCTTCTCTATTTTTCGCATTTATAAATTTTGCAATTTTAGTTCTTGTATTTTCATACTCTTCAGTAGCCTCAATACTTAAAGAATACGCCCCTCTATGTGGATTTGCATTATAATTTTTATAATATTTTTCTATTTCATCAATTACCTGATTTGGCTTTTGTGTTGTTGCACCACTATCTAAATATGAAATATCTCTTTTTTCTAAAATCGGAAAATCCTTTTTTATTTCCTGTTGATTCATATTTTTTACCTCTCTTTCTGTACAATTGGGGACGCGTCCCAATTGCACACATTGTGCAATCTGGGACACGTTAATCAATTTCTACTAATCTAACCTCTGATTAATCTCTTCTAAAATTTTATTTTTCAATTCATCATCTTCAATTTTTTCTAAAATTTTATTAAACTTAGCTCTAACCATAAGTTTCATTGCTTCTTTAAGTTCAAATCCTCTACTCATAATATAAAACAGCTCTTTTTCCCCTACTTTACCAGCTGAACTACTATGATTTCCTTCAACATCTTCCTCAGAACATAAAAGCATTGGTAAAGCTATAGATTTAGCTTTATCTGATAATAACATACAATTTTCATTTTCATTTCCTGTGGCTTTTTTACATCCTTTTTTAAAATCAATTGTACCTTTAAAATGTTTTTTAGAATCATCTTTTAAAGCACCTTGAACTTCAATGTCAATATTTGACTTTTTACCATATAATTCGCCAATATAATTCAAATCAAATAATTGTTTATTTTTGCCCAAATATATTGTATTTAATTGATTATCAGCATTTTCTCCAGATATATTAGAATAATAATTTGTAATACTGTTTTTTCCTCCAAAATCAATAATATAAAAATTAATTTTAGCATTATCTTCAAATTCATTTTGAATTGTTAAAAAATTATTAGATTTTTCATTTAAGAAATTCACCAAAATTATATTAATTACAGAATTTTTGCATGCCTTTGTTCTAATAATTCCATTATGATAATTTTTGATTATTTGATTTTTTTGTTCTTTTATATTTTTTTCACTTTTTGAATCTTTTATATCTATTTCAGTAGAATCCAAATCAACAGAATTATATTCAAAAATCAAAGTAGCACTTGTTCCCTCATTTGCCTTAATTTCAATATTTTCAGCTAAATTTCTATTATTATCATTACAATTGAAAACATATTTTAGTTTTTTATTTTCAGTAGATTTCACTTCAATCTTAGATATAAAATTACTATCATTTTCAACTTGGTTTGTTAAAAATTTATCTAATCCATATTTCAAATCTATTTTTGAAACACTATCACTAATATTAAAATCTAAATCACTAAAATTCTCCAATTTATCAATTTTGTTAAAATTTTTTTCATTTTCTTTATATATTACTACAGAATTAAATTTTTGTAATTTTTCAGGGATTTCAATATTTTCAAGTTCAATATTATTTATTTTAAAATTTCTTGAAGTTCTGACAGGTGTTTCATTTAACTCTAATTTATTCATTTTTTTACTTCATTCCTTTCTTGCCAACACAAATGAAACATTTTTTGAAGTGGCAACTTTGTCTCACCCGATTGCACCTTCTAGTTCCAAATTAATCAAATTGTTCATTTCAACTGCATATTCAACAGGCAATTCTTTAGAAATCGGATAAGCAAATCCTCTTACAATCATTGCTTTTGCATCTTCTTCTGATAATCCTCTGCTCATTAAATAAAATATTGCTTTATCTGAAATTTTTCCAATTTTTGCCTCATGTGAAAATTCAACTTCATCTGTTCTAATATCATTTACAGGAATTGTATCTGATATTGAAAAATCGTCTAGCATTAAACTTTCACATGATACTGATGATTTTGAATTAATTGCATTTTCATTAATTCTAACTAATGACCTATATGTGCATTTTCCACCATTTTTTGAAATTGATTTTGCATTTACAACACTTGATGTATGTGGTGCATTATGAATTACTTTAAAACCATTATCCAGATTTTGCCCTGCTCCTGCAAATGAAATTCCTGTATATTCAGTTTTTGCACCTTCTCCATTTAATATACTCATTGGATATAGCATTGAAATTTTTGAGCCAAATGAACCTGTTACCCAATCAACTTGTCCACCTTGTTCTACAATTGCTTTTTTAGTATTTAAATTAAGCATATTTTTTGACCAATTCTCTATTGTTGAATAACGTAAATATGCATTTTTCTTTACATATAATTCAACACAACCAGCATGTAAATTTACTTTATTATATTTTGGAGCTGAACATCCTTCAATAAAATGTAAACTTGCACCTTCATCAACAATTATTAATGTATGTTCAAATTGCCCTGATTCTGGTGAATTTAATCTAAAGTATGATTGTAAAGGGATATCCACTTTAACACCTTTTGGAACATATACAAAAGAGCCTCCTGACCATACAGCACCATGTAATGCAACAAATTTGTGATCACTTATTGGCACACATTTCATAAAATGTTCTTTTACTAAATCTGGATATTCTCTTACAGCTGTTTCCATATCTGTATATATAACACCTTGTTTTATAAGGTCTTGTTTCATACTATGATAAACAACTTCTGAATCATATTGTGCCCCAACACCTGCAAGTGAAGTTTTTTCAGCTTCTGGAATTCCTAATTTATCAAAAGTATTTTTTATATCATCTGGGACATCATCCCATGAATTATTTAATTTTGTTTTTGGTCTAACATATGTTGCAATTTCATCCATATTTAATTCAGAAATATCTGGTCCCCATGTTGGTAATTCTAATTTGTCATATATCTCCAAAGCCTTTAACCTAAGCTCTTTCATCCATTCAGGATCTTGTTTTTGTTTAGATATTTCTTCTACGATTTCTTTTGTTAAACCTTTTTTTATTTTGAAATCATATTCATCTTTATTTTTTATATTATAAATGTTTCTATCTATCTCTTCTATCTTTGTTTTAGCCATTTTGATTTTCCCTTCTTTAAATTTTAATTAATATTACATATCTATTATTTTAATTTTTATTATATTTTTTAATAAGATAAATTAAAACATATTATTTCAAGATTTGTAATATATTTTATTTCTTATATACACTATAACCATTTTCTTCAATCTCTGTAGCTAATTCTTGATTTCCAGTTTTTACAATTTTTCCATCAACTAAAACATGAACATAATCAACATTCAAACTATGCAAAATTTTAGTATTATGAGTAATAATCAAAACACCATTATTTTCATTTTTAAACATTTCAATACCTTTTGAAACTGTTTTTATAGCATCAACATCAAGTCCTGAATCAGTTTCATCTAAAATAGCAAGTTTTGGATTTAAAACAAGCATTTGAAGTATCTCATTTTTCTTTTTCTCTCCACCTGAAAATCCGACATTTAAGCTTCTTTCCATGTTTTGAGGATCCATATTTAGTTCTTCCATATATTTTTTTAATTCATCTTTAAATTGAAAAATTTTAACAGGTTGTCCTGTTATTTTATTTTTTGCATATTTCAAAAAATTTGTAACAGATACACCTGGAATTTCCTCAGGTAATTGAAAAGACATAAATATCCCTTTTCTTGCTATTTCATCTGTTTTTAAATTTGTTATATCTTCACCATCAAAAATAATTTCACCCTCTGTTTTTGTGTAAACAGGGTTATTTAAAATTGCATTTGCAGTTGTAGTTTTACCAGAACCATTTGGTCCCATAATTACATGAATTTCTCCTTTGTTTATTGTTAAATTTATTCCTTTTAAAATTTGTTTATCTTCTGCATTAACATTTAAATTTTTAATTTCTAATAATTTTTCACTCATATTGAAAATTCCTCTCTTTTCTTAAACCTTTATAATATTAACTTATTTTCTTAATCTTTTAATCTTAATTTGTTCTCTTAATATTTTAATCTTAATTTATTTTCTTAATCTTTAAACTTCGTGTATTACTTGTATTATTTGCAAATATACATTTTTCATTAATATTTACAAACAATAAATTTATCTTTTTCTTCTAACACAACTTCTACACTTTTCTTTATTTACATCATAATTACAGTTCAAATTATTTAAATTCAAAACATTATGAACATATTTAGCCAATTTATTAATAGTTTCATCAGACATAGATAATTTTATTTTTTCTGCTTCCATCTCAGCATTCTTTGGTTCCAATTCCAAAACATCCTTTAAAAAAACAAAAACAATATCATAAGTTTCAAGAATCTTTTTTGCCAAATCCTCTCCATTTTCAGTCAACTCTATAGCACCATATGATTCATAATTAATTAAAACATTTTCTTTTAAATTATTAATAGCCTTGTTAACACTCGGCTTTGAACAATTCATTTTTTCTGCAATATCTGTAACACGAATATTTCCATTTTTTTGTTTTAAAATATACATTGTTTTTAGATACTCTTCTAAAGATTTTGATATCATAGTCTTACCTCTCTTTTTATTAACTTTTCCGTAATGTTAACCTCGGCTAACATTATACTATGGAAAAAATATTTTGTCAATATGTGCAATTGGGGACGCGTCCCGATTGCTCATTTGAGCAATTTGGAAGCGTCCCCAATTGCACATATGACAAAAGCTTTTTGTTCATTTCTGCAACAGTCAGGTACATGAATCTCTTTTACAATAACATTATCATTTTCATCAATTATACTAAACCAAACAACATTTAATTTATCGACAGGATTTGAAGGATCAATTCGTCCAAGTTGTCCAGTAACACCTATTCCAATGTTAGCACCAGACAATTTTTTTGCATTTTGTGCCATTGAAATTGCAACTTCTGGACTATAGACAGTGAATTTTTTGATTAAATCACTAGGAACTCCGTGTTTAATTTTTGCTTCATTAGAATATGTTACATAACTTTCTTTAATAACATACGATGCCCCAGAAATGTTGGTTATTTGATTTGCAATCCCTCCTCCTGTGCAGCTTTCCATTGTTGAAATTGTCAGTTTTCTTTCTATTAATTTATTTACAATTTTGCCCCATTTTTCTTGATTTATTTTTTCTAAATTATCCATATTTTACCTCATTCCTTTCAAATAAATTACCATAATAATATTAAAATATATTTTTAAATAATAATCAATATTTTTTTTAAATATCTTGTTTTTTTACCAAAATTATGTAATAATTATATATGAAATATTTTTTAAGGAGGATTTTTAAATGAAAGCAAAAAAAATCATTATACCAATAGTTATAGTATTGGTTGTTCTTGCAATATTAGGAGGAGGTTTTGCTTTTCTATGGTTTAAAACTGATGTTTTCAATTTCATGAAACCAAGTAATGAAGTTTTTGAAAATCAAGTTGAAAAAGCTTTTAACGTTGAAAATGCTAAATTTGCAGATTACTCAGATTTCTTAAACAGATATAAAAAAGTTGAAGGAAAATCAATGAAATCAAAAGTCAATGTATCTGCTAATTTAAATGTTTCTGAATTAGATTCAGATGTACAAAACATAATAAACAAATCAAAATTAACTATAGAAAATAATGTAGACTCTTCTAATAAAAGTGCACAAAGTAAACTTGGATTATCTTCAAGTAATTCAGATGTATTAACTTTAGAAGTTATTCAAAATGAAGGAAAATTCGGAATTGGATGTAAAGATTTATCTGACAAATACATCTCATTTTCTGAAAAAGATTTAATTAATTACTTAAAAGAAAATTCAGATTTATCTAATGATGATGCTGATATGTTAACAAAAAGCTTATCTGGTACATCAATCAGTCCATATGATTTATTATACATTTCAGAAGATGACTTAAAACATTTTGATGATACATACGGAAATATTTTAACAAAATTAGTTTCAAAAGATAACTATACATCAAAAAAAGATGTTGAAGTTGAAGTTGATGGTGATGATGTTAAAACAACAGCATATTATTTAACATTAACAGGAAAAGATGTTTATAAATTTGCAGAAGATTTTGCAAACTTAGTTAAAGATGATACTACATTATCAAAAATAATAACAGATAAAGCTAATATGATATTAGAACAAGCTGGTCAAGATAAAATTTCTGAATCTGATGTAAAAAAAGCAATGAATGAATTATTTGATTCATTATTAAAAGAATTAGATTCTATAAAAGATGAAGACAAATCAGCAATTCAAATAGCTGTATATTCAAAAAACAATAACCCTGTAAGATTTGAAGTAAATATCTTAGATGATGTTGATGATGATAATGCTGAACAAGTAATGTCTATCGAATATGCTAAAAATAAAGATATTTATACAATTTATAATAAAGGAAAATCTTATGCAAGCTTAGTAAATGAATATGAAAAAAATACAGATGATGAAAAAGTTGGAAAATTATCTCTTAAAGCATCTGGAATGTCTATTGGAACTTTAAGTTATGAATTAGTTACAAAAGATTCTGAATCTAAATGTAATATATCAGTTAATGTTCCTTTAGCTAGTTTAACAGCTGAAATCAAATTTGAATCAAAAGGTGATTATACTAAAGAACCTGTTAATTTCAATGGTTCTTTCAAATTCAATTATGATAGAGAATCTGCTGAAGTTAAATTTGATGGTTCATTTGAATACACAGACAGTGTTTCAATTCCAAAATTGACATCTAGTAATTCAATTGATATTATGAATTTAAATAATGATGAGTTACAAACAGAATTAACAACTATTATTAAAAAAGTTTCTGAAGTTTTACCAGAAAGATTAAAATTAATTGGTATTAATGTTACTTCAGAGGACATCTTAAATGTAATATCTAATGATACAACATCATCTAGTAATATAAAAGATGACGCAGAAAATGTTTTAGAAAATTCTTTAAATAATACAAATTTAAATAGTTTACAAGATCCTAAAACATTAGTTGAAGATTTAGAACAAAAAAAAGTAGTAATAGATTAGATTATTAAGATAATATTTGCAAAAACCAAAAAATAGAAATTTTAGAATATTCTAAAATTTCTATTTTTTTATATATAATTTTTAATTATTAGAAGTAAATCTCCATGAATCTTTACACATTTCCTCTATTCCTTTTTTAGCCTCCCAACCCAAGTCATTTTTAGCTTTACTTGGATCTGCATAACATGTAGCAATATCTCCTGGTCTTCTATCTACTATTTTATATTTTACTTCAACACCTGTTGCATCTTCAAAAGCTTTAACAATTTGTAAAACTGAATAACCAGTACCTGTACCCAAATTATAAGCTTCAACTCCTGTAAATTTACGAGCCTTATCTAATGCCTTTAAATGTCCTTGTGCTAAATCAACAACATGAATATAATCTCTAACACCTGTACCATCTATTGTATCATAATCATTTCCAAACACTCTTAAATAATCTAATTTTCCACATGCGACTTGATTGATATATGGCATTAAATTATTTGGAATTCCATTTGGACTTTCACCAATTAAACCACTTTCATGTGCACCAATTGGATTAAAATATCTTAATAAAATTACACTCCACTCATTATCTGAAATATATACATCATTTAAAATTTGTTCAATCATAAGTTTTGTACTTCCATATGGATTTGTTGTTGATAATGGAAAATCTTCTTTAATTGGCACTGTTTTAGGATTTCCATATACAGTTGCTGATGAACTAAACACTATTTTTTTACAATTATGATTTCTCATAATATCCAATAATACTAATGTTCCTGTAATATTATTATGGTAATATTCTATTGGTTTTGCAACTGATTCCCCAACTGCTTTTAAACCTGCAAAATGAATTACAGAATCAATATTTGGATTTTCTTCAAATACTTTTTCTAGTTTTTCCTTATCTAATAAATCAACTTCATAAAATTTAAAATCTTTACCAGTAATTTTTTTGATTTTATCTAAAATTTCAGGTTTACTATTACTAAAGTTATCAACTATAATAATTTCCTCTCCTCTATTTAATAATTCTACTACTGTGTGGCTTCCTATATAACCAGCTCCACCTGTTACTAATACTGACATAATTTTTACCTCCTATTAATATATTTGGATATTTTTAATTACACATTATCCTTTATATAATTCGACATAAGTCGAATATGCTTTAACTGTTTTTCTTACATATAAATTTGTTTCATTATATGGAATGTTTTCAATATCAGATGCATCTGAACTTATAATTCCATTTGTTATCCAATTATCTACATTACCTATTCCACCATTATATGCTGCTATTGCTAAATAATAATTTCCATCATATTTATTAATTAGTTGATTAAAATACCTGGTTCCTAACATAATATTTATTTCTGGATTATACAACATTGTAGATTCAAAATCTTTTATATTTAATTCTTTTGCCAAATCTGCTGCTGTATTATCCATAAGTTGCATTAACCCTTTTGCACCACTTCCTGAAGTTGCATCTGCATCAAAATTGCTTTCTACTTTTATTATTGCATAAATCCACATAGGATCAATTTCGTTTATTTCTGCATATTTATTTACATATTCTGAATATTGTTGTTTATAAAACTGTTTTCTAATTATATTATAAACATTTAATTCTTGTGCTAGCATTACCAATATTAATATTAAAGCAACTGATATTACTAACTTTATAGTAAATTTTCCTCGCATTAAACCTCTCCTTTTATTCTTATGTTTTTCTTCTTTAATTTTTCAATTTACATTTATATTAAATTTTTTTAAATTCTATATTATTTAGCTTCATACCAATTTTCTGCTTCAGATGTTTCAACTTGTAATGGAACAATCATTGAAATTGCATTTTCCATATTTTCTTTTAATAATTTAGCAACTTCATCTTTTTGCTCAATTTTACACTCTAATATTAATTCATCATGAACTTGTAAAACTAAATCTGCATCTAATTTTTCTGATTTTAATTTATTGAAAACATTAATCATCGCAATTTTCATAATATCTGCTGCAGTTCCTTGAATTGGAGTATTCATTGCAGCTCTAGCTCCAAACTGTCTTACCATATAATTATTTGAAGAAAGCTCTGGAATATATCTTCTTCTATGAAACAATGTTTCAACATATCCATTTGATTTTGCTTGTTCAACAATATCATCCATAAAATGCTTAATTCCACTATATTTTTCCAAATATTGCTCTATGTATTTTTTTGCTTCTTTTCTGCTAATTCCCAATTGTTCTGATAAACCAAAATCACTAATTCCATACACAATACCAAAATTTACAGCTTTAGCAGATGAACGTTGTTCTTTTGTAACTTCATTAATTGGAATTCCTAAAACTTTTGATGCTGCTTGTTTATGAACATCTTCATTATTTAAAAAAGCATGTATCATATTTTCATCTTTTGAAATATGTGCCAATACCCTTAATTCAACTTGTGAATAATCTGCATCAATATAAATATATCCATCTCTTGGTTTAAATACTTTTCTTAGTTGTTTTCCAAGTTCAATTCTTGTCGGAATATTTTGAAGATTTGGTTCTGTTGAACTTATTCTTCCTGTTGCAGTAATTGTTTGATGGAAAAATGAATGTATTCTATTATCTTTTTCATTAATATATGGTAATAATCCTTCAACATATGTTGAATTCAATTTCATTAAACTTCTATATTCTAATATTTTTTCAATTATTGGATGATGATTTTTTAGTTTTTCCAAAATATCAACATCAGTAGAATAACCTGTTTTTGTTTTTTTAATTACAGGTAAATTCAATTTTTCAAATAATATTTTTCCTAATTGTTGTGTTGAATTTATATTAAAATCTTCTCCTGCAAGTTCATGTATTTCAGATGTTAAAACTTCTAGATTTGATTTTAATTTATCACCTATGTCAATCAATTCATTTTTATCTACATACATTCCATTTACTTGCATTTGTGCCAAAACTTCTACCAAAGGCATTTCTATATTATTAAATAAATCTATACTATTGATTTCTTTTAGTTTTTCAATTGTTGGTTTAACCAAATTTCCTATACAATATGCGAATAGTGCATTTTTATATTTATCTTTATCTATTTCTTCAACTTCATTTTCATTATTATTTGATATTGAAAAACTGTCAAAAAGATTTATTTGCTCACTTTTTTGTTGTGAATCAGTATTATCAATATTTGATTCAGTATTTTTATTTTCAAGTTTTTCGTTGTTTGTAATATATTCATAAATATCTATATTCAAATATTCTGATGCTAAATTACTCATTGTAGGCTTTATTGTTGGATTTAAAACATATCCAGCAATTTCTGCATCATATTTTATGTTTTTTAATTGAATATTATGTTCTTTTAATAAAACATAATCTTGATTCATTGAAAATCCTATTTTTTCAATTGTTTCATCTTCTAACACTTGTTTAAATTGTAATAAAAATTCTTCTAATTTTTTTATTTTTATATAATAAACTTCATGTGTTTGTTCATTATATATATTTATTGATTTTACTTGTTTTTTTATTATATTTACACTATTTTTGTCATCTTTTGTTCCAAAATAATATATAAATTTTTTCTGTGATTTTATTATATTAATTAAATCATGAGTATTTTTCACTGACAATTTTTCTGAACCATTTTTTAATACTTTACCTGTTTTTAAATCTATTTCTATTAATTTAAATAATTCTTTATTTTCTTTTTTATTTTGAAATTCACCTAAATTAAATCTGTCAATAAATCTATTAAAATTAAGTTCTTTAAAAATATCTAAAACAGCTTCATTATCCCATTGTTTAATTTTTAAATCATCAATTTTTTCATTAATTGGAACTTCAACATTAATAGTACCTAAAAATCTTGAAAGCTCAGCTAATTCCCTATTTTCAGTAATTTTCTCTTTCATTTTTCCTTTAACAGATGTAGCAGTTCCATCATCTAAACATTTATATAAATTTTCAATTGTTTTATATTCTTTAACTAAATTTAAAGCTGTTTTTTCACCAACACCTGGAACACCTGGAATATTATCTGAAGTATCACCCATTAATCCTTTAACTTCAATTAACTGTTTAGGTTCAACTCCATATGTTTCAATAACTTTTGCTCTATCAAAATCATCTTCTTCAGTTTTTCCTGCTTTAGTTCTTGGAATTCTAATTGTGACTTTATCTGTTGCTAATTGGAATGTATCTCTATCACCTGAAAGTATTGTTACATCTATTCCTTCAGCCTCACCGATTTTTGCTAAAGTACCTAAAACATCATCTGCCTCATAACCTTCTTTTTCAATTATCGTAATATTCATTGCTTTTAAAACATCTTTGATTATTGGCATTTGAGCTGCAAGTTCATCTGGCATTCCATGTCTATTAGCTTTATATCCTTCATACATCTTATGTCTTGCAGTTGGAGCTTTTAAATCAAAAGCAACAGCCATATATTCAGGTTTTAAATCATCCATAACCTTGAAAATAATTGCTAAAAATCCATAAACAGCATTTGTGTATGTTCCATCTTTTGTCATAAGCATTTTACTTCCCATTATTCCATAAAAAGCTCTATTCATTATGCTGTTTCCGTCTACTACTAGTAATCTTGACATTTGTAAAATCTCCTTTTTATATTGTTTATGTCATAATATCATAAAATAAAGTGTATATCAACAGTTTGGTTTACTTTTTACCTTCTAATCTTATTAGTAGTAGTTTTTTCAAATTCTTTATCTCTTATTTCAATTTTACTAACATGTTTATAACTTGGTAAATCTCTTGTAACTTTTGAAATATCTTTTCTTAATTGTCCTTCTATATCATCAATATTTAATTCTTTAACTTTATCTTTATTTAAGAAAACTTCTGCACATAATGCAACTTCTTCACCACTATCATTTTTATTAGGTTTAATAATTGCATCAGCAACATAAGGAATTTTATATATGTAGTTTTCAATTTCTTCTGGATAAATATTTTTACCATTATTTAAAACTATTATATTTTTCTTTCTACCATTTATAATTAATTGACCTTTTGAATTAAATCTACCATAATCTTCTGTGTTAAACCATCCGTCTTTAAGCACTTTATCAGTTCTTTCCTTATCTTTGTAATATCCCATCATTACAACATCACCTTTAACACAAATTTCTCCATCTCCTTCTTCATTAACATTTTCAAATTTAACATCACAACAAGGAAGCACAACTCCTACTGTTGATGGGTCATTGAAATCATCCATATTTACACTTACAAGTGGAGAACATTCTGTAATTCCATAACCATTAATAAGTTTAATTCCTATACTATCAAAAAATTTAGCAATTTCAGGTCTTAGAGGTGCACCTCCTACAACTATTCTTTCTAAATTTCCGCCAAATGCTTCATGTACTGATTTGAATAATTTTTTTCTTTTATCAATACCAAATTTTCTTAAGATATTACTTAATACAATTAGAAATTTTAGGCCAAATTCTTTACCTGATTTTTTTGCAGTTGACCAAATATTTTTATAAAATACTTCTGCAAAAGCAGGAACTAAAAACATATAATCTGGTTTATAAAATTGCATATTTTTTAATACATTTTTTAAACTATCATTAATACAAATTGTTGCATGTTTATATAATCCAACCAAGATTCCTGGAACAGCTTCATATGTGTGGTGATATGGTAACACTGATAAACATTTTGTATTAATTTTTGATACCTCAAGTGCATAACAAACACTACTTACTAAATTATGCTCAGATAACATTACACCTTTTGCAAGTCCTGTTGTTCCTGATGTATATACAATCATTTTTAGTTTGTTTGTATCTTTGTGTACAATTTTAGTAAATGTGTCATTTCCTTTTTCTAATTCTTTTTTTCCGATTTCCATTAATGATTTGTATGATAAAATTTTATTTGTTGGTTGTGTTTGTTTTTTTGGTGTTTCATTAATTTCTTGTGTTTCAGTTTTTAATTTTTCATTTTCATTTTCTTCATTTTTTTCACTTTCTTCATTTTCAGATTTTGTATTTTCATTTTTGTCACTTTCCAATTTGTCAGTTTCTTTAATATCAAATCCAACAAAATATTTTATAAATGGAACATCTTTTTTCAAATTCTCAACAAATTTTTCATATCGTTTTGAGAAAAATAAAATTTCACTATCACTGTTTATTAACAAATTTTTAACATTATCATAAGGAAGTTCTCTATCAATTGGAACAAATACACCATCACTATGAAGAGCTGTCAAATAAACAGTTACCCAATTATAACTATTTTCTCCAATAACAGCAATATGTTTATCAGCCATATCAATTGTAGTTAATGCAGTTCCTAATTTATCAATATCTTCTTTAAACTCTGGATATGTAACTTTAACATTTTTCTTTGTATTACAATCTTTATATTCAAAAGCTATACCTCCATTTGCATCATTTATAGCAGTTTCAAGCAATTCTTTTATTGTATTTACTTTTTTTGATTCATGATAATTTAATTTTTCATTTCTCATTTTAAATAACCTCCATTTCGAATTTTATTCGAATCTCAACATTTGTTTGATTTTTTCTAAGATTATACTATCATATTGTTTTAGTAATTTCCATAGTTTTAAAAAAATTTTTATAAGTAGATCATCTTATTTATAAATATTATTCACCTGTCAGTTAAGATCTGTCCCCAGTTGTTAAAAATGAACAATTGGGACGCGTCCCCAATTGTCCGCATCCCAAATTAAATCCATTCACCAAATTTCTTAATGTAAATTTTCTTAGCAGCCATTGCAACAAAACAATATAAAATAGGAACAATAATAATAACACTAAAATACTCAGCAGGAATATTTACTAGTCCAATTACTTTTCCTAATCCAGTAAATGGAATCAATACACCTAAAATTGATAAACCAATTGAAGAGGCATATACCATTTTATTGGCATTACTTTGAATAAATGGAATTTTTGCAGTTCTAATTATATGCATTCCAAGTAAGTTTGATACTATACTATATGAAAACCAAATAGTTTGGAATAATGCTGGTTCTCTGACTTTAAATATTAAAATCAATGCTAAAAATACAATAATATCAAATAATGAACTTACAGGTCCCATAAATAACATGAAATTTTTTAATGCCTTAACTTTAAATTTATGTGGTTGTTTCAAATATTCTTTATCTACATTATCAAATGGTAAAGTTAATTGTCCCATATCATATAGGAGTCCTTCTACTAACAATTGTATTGGTGTTTCAGGTAAAAATGGTAATGCAACACTTGCAATTATAACAGACATAACTTCTCCAAAATTAAAACTTGTTGACATTTTAATGTATTTCATAAGATTTCCAAAAGTTTTTCTACCTTCAGTAATTCCATCTAATAAAACATGTAAATCTTTTTCAAGTAAAATTACATCAGCAGTTTCTTTTGCAATGTCAACAGCTGTATCTACTGAAATTCCAACATCTGCATTTGTTAATGATGGACTATCATTAATTCCGTCACCCATATATCCAACAACATTTCCAGCTTCTTTTAAAAGCCTTACAATTCTTGCTTTTTGAATTGGTGATAATTTAACAAAAATATTTGTATTACGTAATAATCTCATTACACCTGAATCTGGTAATCTTTCAATTTCATTTCCTGATATAATTTTTTTAGTTTTAATTCCAACTTTTTCACAAATACATTGTGTAACTTCTAAATTGTCTCCTGTTAATACAATTACTCTAACACCTGCTTTATTTAATTTTTCAATTGATGATTTTGCACTTTCTTTTGGTGGATCTAAAAATCCTATAAATCCAATTAAAGCCATATTTTTTTCATCATTAACACTAAATTTTGTAACATCATTTATATCATTTTTTTGGCAAATAGCAATAACCCTAAATCCTTGTTTATTAAGTTGTTTAGATATATTTTTAATATTTTCTTTTATTTCATTTGTGATTGGCATTACCTTTTTTTGATAATCAACCATTGTACAAATATTTAAAATCTCTTCAACAGCACCTTTTGTTATAAGTTGTTTTTTGTTTCCATCAGATACGATTACAGAAAGTCTACGTCTTGTAAAATCAAATGGAATTTCTTCGATTAATTCATATTTGTTAATATGTTCATCCATTCCATTTTCTAAACCTCTACTAACAACAGCTTCATCAATATTTCCACGTATTCCAGTTTGAAAATATGAATTTAAAAAAGCATGTTTTAAAACCCTTATATCTTCATTTCCTTTTATATCTAAATATTTTTCAAGAACAATTTTGTCTTCAGTCAAAGTTCCTGTTTTATCTGTACATAATATATTCATTGCCCCAAAATTTTGAATACTATCTAGTCTTTTAACAATAGTTTTTTTCTTAGACATTCTAATAGCACCTTTTCCAAGGCTTGATGATAAAATAACTGGTAATAATAATGGAGTTATACCAATCGCAACTGCGACTGCAAATGTAAAAGCTATTACAACACTATGTTTATTGGCATTTAGGAAAAATGTTATTGGTATCATTACTAACATGAATTTTATTAAAAGTTTACTTAAATTTTCTGTTCCTTTTTGAAAATCAGTTTTAGGTTTTCCTGTATTAATTGCTGATGATATTTTTCCAAAATAAGTATCATTTGCAATTTTAAATATAACACCTTTTCCTGTTCCACTTGTTACATTTGTTCCCATAAAACAAACATCATCTAAATCTGTAATACTTTCAATTTCATCAATTGAATGCATTTCAGAATTGACAAGTTTTTCAATTGCATCTGACTCACCTGTTAATGATGATTGACTAACACGTAAATTGTTTGATTCAATTAATCTTAAATCACCTGGAATCAAATCTCCTGCTGCTAAAAGAACAACATCACCTACTGTTAATTCTGAATTAGGTACTTTAACTTTTTTTCCATCACGTATAACTGTTGAAGTTGTTGCTATCATTTTCTTTAAATTTGCAGCATCTTTATTTGATTTATATACTATTACAAAATCCAGTAATGTACTTAATGCAATTAAAATTATTATTACAATTATATTGGCATAACTTGGTGGTTCTGTTAAATATACATCAGTATAAAAAAGCACTAAAATTATTCCGATTAAAATTAAATTAAATGGTGTAATTAAACTTGATACAAAAAAATGATACCATTTTTTTGGTTTTGCACTATTTAGTTCATTTCTTCCATATTTTTCTTTATTCTCTTTTACTTGATTAGAAGTCAATCCTTTTGTTATATCTGTTTTTATATTTGAAATAAATTCATTTATTGGTAAAATACATTGTTTACCATATATTTTTTTTACATCAACTTTGTCCTGTTTTTCTGATTTTTCCATTTTCTTTTGTCACCTTTTTTCATAATTTTAATTTTAGTATTCCCATTATTTTTAATTTAAGTCTATTTGTTTTATTTTTAAATTTTTAATTTTTAATTATTAAATTGATTTTATTAATTAGTTAAATCTTGTTTTTTTATTTTATAAATTTAAATCAGATTTTATAATTTTTAATTCAATTTTGTAGTTTCTAATTTAATTTTGTAATTTTTAATTTAATTTTTAATTTGATTTCATAGTTTTCAATCGAATTCTATAATTTCAATATAATTTTATAGTCTCAAATCTAATTCTATTATTTCTAATATGATTTTATAGTTTCAAATCCAATCCAATAGGACAATGATCACTCCCCATAATTTGATCATAAATAACAGCATTAGAAACTTTATTTATAATACTTTTAGAAACAATAAAATAATCAATTCTCCAGCCAACATTTTTTTCTCTAGCTTTTCCCATATAACTCCACCATGAATATTGTTCTTTATCTGGATTAAAATACCTAAAAGTATCTATAAATCCTGAATTCAATAATTCTGTAAACTTCCCGCGTTCTTCGTCTGTAAATCCAGCATTACCTCTATTGGCCTTTGCATTTTTCAAATCTATTTCCTTATGTGCAACATTCATATCACCACATACAATTACTGGTTTCGATTTTTCCAATTTTTTTAAATATTTTCTAAAATCATCTTCCCAAACCATTCTATAATCTAATCGTGATAATTCTCTTTTTACATTTGGAACATATACTGTCACAATATAACATTTTTCAAATTCCATTGTTATAACTCTACCTTCATGGTCATGTTCTTCAATTCCAATTCCATATGTTATATTTAATGGTTTTATTTTTGTATATACCAATGTACCTGAATATCCTTTTCTTTCTGCTGGATTTAAATATTGATAATATCCTTTTGGCTTATAATCAAATTGTTCTGGTAATACTTTTGATTCTTGAATACAAAATATATCTGCATTTATTTCTTTAAAAAATTCATCAAAGCCTTTTTTTAAACATGCTCTAAATCCTGCTACATTCCATGATATTATTTTCATTTATTTCTCCTTCCTACTTATTCCTCTTTTGTTTGGAACTTGTTTTATATTATTTCACATATGATTATATCACAGTTAGTTTAAAATACAACTCTATATTTTTATATTTTTCACATATACTTAATATGTTTTTATTTGTATTAAATAACATTTTTACTCCTTTTGTTTATTTTTTTAATATACTGCAAAAAAACTGTAATGTTTACACATTACAGTTTTTATGGTGGGCAGTCCTGGATTCGAACCAGGGAACTCAAAAGAGGTCAGATTTACAGTCTGATGGTTTTAGCCACTCACCCAACTACCCAAAAATATTTAATTATTAAGAGTGAATGTAAATCTTCACTCTTAAATGGTGCGCCCTCTAGGATTCGAACCTAGGACCCACCGGTTATGAGCCGGTTGCTCTGACCAACTGAGCTAAGGGCGCGTGTTGTTTCAACAGTAGTAAGTATATAATAAACTAATTACATTGTCAAGCATTTTTTAAAATTTTTTTTATTTTTTATTGAAAAATGGAATTTACTTTTTCAATTTACCATTTTTTACTTTCAAACAAAATTTCACAAATTTTCGTTATTTTAATTGCTTATCTATGTTACACTTATGTATATTTGTTTTTATTTATAGAATCAATTACTGATTTAACCTGTAATGTGCTTGTTTCTGCACCTTCTCCACTTTTTAATGACTTCACTATAATTAAAAGAACTGTCTTTATTATTATTGTAAAGACAGTCCTTTTACACTATCCATTTTAATGTTGATGTTGTTCTACTTTTCCCTCTGGAAGTGCAGGTAATTCTAAAACTACTTTAATTTTCATTAAATATCTTATAGTTTTAATAATTTTCATATTTTTAATTCTTTCCCATAAAGATGGTTTAACATCAAATCTAGTATCTTCATAATATTGGTTATCTTCATATTCTTCTATATATTCATTATTTTGTTGTTCAGAATTTTCTACATTTTTTGCATCTTCAAGCGCAATTTGTTCCATTTTTTCTTGTGGAACAGGAATTTCTTTAAGTGCATCTGCAATTTCAATTCCTATATAACTCAATGCTTTAGACCTGTCTTCAATTCTTTCCATATCTATTTCTATATGCAAATTTGATTCTAGGTTTGCTATTTTTGTATTAACTGTTTTTAATGCCTCTAAATAGTTTTCTGTTTTATTACTTTTTGCTCTTCCCATTTGTCCTAATGTATCTATTATTTCTTCAGAATAATCTCCGATTGACAATTCTTGTACTCTTTTTTTCCAATCTGAATCTTTATTTTCTACTGCATGAAGTGTATCTTTTAAATCAGCTGCAAGTGATATATTTTTTTCTCTTTGTCTTATTAAATCTTCAATCAATTTTGTATTTTCTTCGAATTGAGATGTTGCATATTCTACTAATTCATATGCTGCATCATATACATCCTTAGGGAAATCTTCTTTTTCTGGATATTCAGTTAAATATGTTTTTATTGATTCAATCAAATCCTTAAAATAGCTGTCTTCTTCTAATTGGACTATTTGTTTTTTGCTATTTGGATTTATCATTTTTTGAACTTTTTCAATATTAGCCAATATTTTTTCTTCAGTTATTACCATTTTTACGTTTACCATGTCAGATTTAGACATTGTAAGTTTCCCTCCTTTATCCTAAGTATATTTATTTACAATATTATTATACATCAATTTGCTTATTTCTACAATATTATTTATTTTTCTTTTTTATGTCATTTTTATTACAGAAATGTTACATTACTATAATTTACATATATTTTATCATAAAATGTATAATACTAATCATTCTTATGTAATTTTTTATTGTTCATCTTTTTTTATTTCAACATAACGTTTAATTTTCATTGTAGTTGTTTTTTCAAATTCATCTTGTTTAATTTCTAATTTTTTTATAGCTTTATAAGATGTTAATTTTCTATTTACTTCTTTTACTTTTTCCCAAATAATATCATGTATTTGTTCTGGTGTTAAATCTTTTCCATAATTTTTCTCAATTTCTGTATATTCAGGTATAATTTTTGCTGTAATTACTAATTCTTTTTCATTTTTCTTTTCTTTATCTTGTTTTCCATAAACCATTGATTCTTTTATTTCTGGTATATCATTTAATAATAACTCAATTTCTTCTGGATAAATATTTTTTCCATTTTGTGTTACTATTACATTTTTACATCTTCCTGTAATATATAAAAATCCTTCATCATCTAAATATCCAATATCACCTGAATGGAAATATCCATCTTCCATTACATCATTAGTTGCTTGTTCATCTTCATAATATCCAAGCATTAATGTTTCACTTTTGATTAATACTTCTCCTTCACCTTTTTCATTTGGATTATCTATTTTTATATCTGCACATATTACTGCTTTTCCAGCAGAACCTACTTTTGTCTTAAACTCTGGTGTTAGGGCTGAAATTGGTGCTGTTTCTGTTAATCCATATCCTTGTAAAAAAGTAATTCCTATGTCTTCTAACCATTTTCCAATTTTTTTATCAATTGGTGCTGCAGCTGAAACTATTATTCTTAAGTTTCCACCTAGGTTTTCATGTATTTCTGCAAACACTTTTCTTTTAATATCTATACCAACACCTTTTAAAGCATTAGTAATATGTATCATTGAATTAACCATTCCTTCTTTTTTACTTTTTTTAATATTTGCATTTATTTTTTTATATAGATTTTCTACTAATAGAGGTACTGTTAAAAGTGCTGTTGGTTTTGTTTCTTGTAAATCTGGAACTATATATCTTAATCCTTGGCAAACACTTATAGAAGCTCCCATTGCAAAAGGATATAAAAATCCTATTGTTGATTCATATGTATGGTGTAATGGTAAAATTGACATCAATCTATCTGAAGGATATAAGTTTACATATGCTGTACATGCATTTATATTTTGTGCTAAATTTCTATTACATATCATAACACCTTTTGAATTTGATGTAGTTCCTGATGTAAATATTAATACTTTAAATTCTTCAGGATCAATTTCTATTTTCATAAATGAATCATTACCATTATTTATTAAAATATTTCCCTGTTTAATCAAATAATTCAATCCTACAGTATTACCTTTTAATTCATCATCTGAATTCATTTGAATAAAATATTTAGCATTTGATGCATTACTTTCTCTTATTTTATCAATAACTTCTTTCTTTTTTGTTGAATAAATAACAGCTGTTGCTCTAGACCTATTTATTACATTTATAATTTCATTTTCTGGAAGTTCTTTATCAACTGGAACTGCAATACCACTACCACATAACATTGTCATATAAGACACATACCAATGATAAGTATTTTCACCTATTATTATTACACGTGTATCTTTTATTTTTAAATAATCATTTAAAGCTGTTCCTAAAGAAATAACATCACTTCTAAATTCTTTATATTTAATTTCTTTAAATGGTTCTTTATTATTAAATTTTTCTAAGATACAAGTATTTTCAGCATATTTTGTTGTTGATTGTTCAAAAACTTCTTTTATTGTTTTAAAAGCAGTTGCTTCATATACTTTACTATTTTTTTTATTTTTACTTTCTTGTTCTTTTTTTATTGATTCATAATCTACATTCATTTCCTCAATATCTGATAAACCATCCATTTTAAATTTTGGGAATTTGAAATCTGGAACTTTAAAATCTCTTAATATTCTCACTTTTATTCCTCCATTTTCTATTTGTACTTGAATAATTATATACTTAATAAAAATTTAATTCAAGGATTTTATATTTTTTAATTATTTTTTATAATATCTATATCTTTTTTTATTTTATTATTTTAATGAATCTAAATTATCTAGTGCTTTACCTGTTCCTAATGCAACACATGATACTGTATCTTGTGCAATCATAACATTTATACCTGTTTTTTCTTGTAATAATTTATCAAGTCCATCAACTAAACATCCTCCACCTGTCATATAAATTCCTCTGTCACTTATATCTGCTGCTAATTCTGGTGGTGTTTTTTCTAATACTGAATGTACAGCATCTACAATCATTAATGCTGGTTCTATCATAGCTTCAAGCATTTCACTTGAATGAATTGTTATAGTTTTAGGTAAACCATCTAATAAATCTCTTCCTCTAATATCCATTTCAACATCTTGCATTTTAGGATATACACATCCTATGTTTACTTTTAAATCTTCTGCTGTTCTTTCTCCTATTATTACATTATATTTTTTCTTTATATATTTTATAATATATTCATCAAATTTGTCTCCTGCAACTTTTAAAGATGTGCTTGTAACTGAACCTCCAAGAGAAATTACAGCTATATCTGTTGTTCCTCCTCCTATATCAACAACCATATTTCCACATGGTTTTGATATATCAATACCAGCACCTATTGCAGCTGCTATTGGTTCTTCTATTAAATAGACTTTTCGTGCTCCTGCTTGTGTTGCAGCATCTATTACAGCTTTTTTTTCAACTTCTGTAACTCTTGATGGTATACATATCATTATTCTTGGTGCAAACACAAATCTTCCACATACTTTATTTATGAAATATTTTAACATTTTTTCTGTTACTGTATAATTAGATATTACTCCTTCACGTAATGGTCTTGTTGCTACAATATTTCCTGGTGTTCTTCCCAACATTTTTCTTGCTTCTTTTCCTACTGCTAGTACTTCACCATTATTACTGTCTACTGCAACAACAGAAGGTTCTCTAAGTACAATTCCTTTTCCTTTTACATATGCAATTACTGTTGCAGTTCCTAAATCTATACCTATATCTTGCCCCCAATTAAACATATACTATCTTCCCTTCTTACTAAAATATTACGTAATTATTTCATTTACTTTACGATTATATTACATTTCATTTAAAATAGCAATGTTTTAAATAAAAAAAATATATTAGTAAATCAATTTTAATTACTAATATATTTTGCTACATTTATTTCTCATTTATTACTAGTTTTTGTATTTTATTTATTTTGTTTTAGTTTGATTAATTAAATCTTTTGCATTTGTTTTAATTAATTCTGAAAAATCTTCTTCTTCTGGTTTAGTATCAACCATTTCAATTTTAAAAGTTTTAACATTATCTTCATCAAAATTTAATTCAAATTTTCGTAATTGTTCTGGCTCAATTTTATCTATTTTAATGTATTTTTCTCCCATTGTTACTTCATTTTTAGATAATAAACTAACTTTTAAATATTTATTTTCAATTGTAATATCTCCATTGTTTTTTATAATTCCATATATATGACCATTTCTTCTTGATGCTTTTGCTTCACTTACATCAACAAATAAGTTATCTACATTTATTTCATAATTATGCATATCATAATATGATACTTTTAAAAATGCATTTATCATTAAATTACTGAACACATAAAAAGCAATAAGTAATATTAAATACATAAGAAATGTTTTCATTCTTTTCATTCTACTTCCTCTTTTCCTTTATAAAATTTCGCCATAAAATTTATAAATTATAATTTTCTAAATACTCCAACTACTTTTCCTAAAATTTGACAATCTGGAACAATTATTGGTTCCATTGAACTATTTTCTGGTTGTAATCTAACATGTCCATTTTCTTTAAAAAATGTTTTTACTGTTGCTTCTTCATCTATCATTGCAACAACTATTTCACCATTTCTAGCTACATTTTGTCTTTTTACTAATATATAATCTCCATCTAAGATTCCAGCTTCAATCATACTTTCTCCACTAACTGTTAACATGAAACTTTCAGAATTTCCAACAAAATCTACTGGAATTAAGAAACTATCAGTTACATTTTCAACAGCTAAAATTGGAGCTCCAGCTGTTATTTTTCCAACAACAGGAACATTTACTAGTTCTCTTCCACTATAAAAAGCTTTTTCATCATTTTTTTCATCTGATTTATTTTCTTTTTTTCCTGTTCCTTTTAATAATCTTAATGTTCTTCCTTTTTGTGTTTCTTTCTTTATGTATCCTTTTTCTTCTAATTTTGATAAATATGAATGTACTGTTGCAGTTGAACTTAGTCCCACTGCTTTTCCTATTTCCCTAACAGAAGGTGCATATCCTTGTTCTTCAACCTGTTTTTCTATATATTTTAAAATATCTTTTTCTCTATTATTTAGCTCTTTTGAGCCTTTTTTTCTACGTGTTTTTCCTTGAACTTCATTCTCATTTTTTATTTTGTTTTCATTTTCCATCTCCACATTACTCCTTTCACATAACTTATTAATATAATAACATACAAACAGAAAATTGTCAAACATAAGTTTTTATTTTTTAAAATATTTTTCCAACAAAATTCGACATTAAATTGTAAAGGTTAGTCATACCACTCAAGTTCCCAACCATCAATACTTACTGTATCTCCATCTTTTACACCTGCTTTTTTCAATGCTTGATTAACTCCAAGCTTATCCAAACATTTATGGAAATAATGCATTGATTCATTATCATCTAAGTTAACTCTTCTCATAATTCTTTCAACACCTGGTCCTTCAACAACCCATATCCCATCTTTTCTTTCTAATGTGAATTCTTCTTTATCTTCTAAAGTATATACTTTTTTAATATCTTCAACATCAACTAAATCTTCCTTTGGTAGTGTTTTCAATGTTGCAGATACATAATCAAGTAATTCTTTAACACCTTCACCAGTAACTGATGAAATTTTAAATAATTTCATATTTTTCTCTTTTGCTAATTTAACTAATTCATTAAATAATTCTTCATCTTGAATTAAATCAGCTTTACTAGCTACTATTATTTGTGTTCTTGTACTTAATTTTTCACTATAAGATTTTAACTCATTATTAATAATTTCAAAATCTTGTACAGGTCTTCTTCCTTCAATACCTGAAACATCAATAACATGTAATAATAACCTAGTTCTTTCAATATGTCTTAAAAATTGAAGTCCTAATCCTGTTCCTTGACTTGCTCCTTCAATAATTCCAGGAATATCAGCTATTACAAAACTATCACCATATTCACTTTTTACAACTCCAAGATTTGGTTCTAATGTTGTGAAATGATAATCTGCAATTTTAGGTGTTGCTGATGTTACTGTTGATAAAAATGTTGATTTACCAACATTTGGAAATCCTATTAAACCAACATCTGCAAGTAATTTTAATTCTAAAATCACTTCTTTTTCAATTCCTTTTTCACCACCTTGTGAAAAATGTGGTGCTTGTCTTGTTGATGTGGCAAAATGTGAATTTCCTTTACCTCCTCTACCACCAGGAAATACTAATTCAGTTTGTCCTTTTTTACATAAATCAGCTAAAATTGCTCCTGTTTCAGCATCTTTAACTATTGTTCCTAATGGTACTTTAATATAAAGGTCTTCTCCACCTCTACCATATCTTCTAGCACCTTCACCATTATTTCCATTTTCAGCTTTAAATTTTTTCTTAAATCTAAAATCAATTAATGTATTAGAGTCTGGATCAACTGTGAAATATACATCTCCACCTTTTCCTCCATCTCCTCCATCAGGTCCACCTGCTGCTACATATTTTTCTCTTCTAAATGAAATTGCTCCATCTCCACCATCTCCTGATTTAACTAAAATTTTGACGTAATCTGTAAACATTACTTTTCAACCCTTTCTTATATTTTTAATTTAATTTGATGACAAAATAGGCAATTATTTTAAAGAGCTTAATCACTTTCATATCAATCATTTGTAAATTATCAACTTTATTGACTACTTTACTAAACTTTATTATCTTAAAACTCCAATTTTGTCATAAACATCATTCATTGTTTTACTTGCTATTTTGGCTGCTTTTTCTGCACCTTTATGATATATTTCTTCTAATTTTTTAGGATTTTTCATAAGGTCATTATATTTATTTTGGAATGGTTCTAATTCTTTAATAATAGCATTTGCAACTGCTACCTTAAATGAACCATAATTTTCTCCTTCAAATTCTTTTTCTACTTCATCCATAGTTTTATTAGTTATAGTTCCATATATTTCCATTAAATTACTTATTCCTGGCTTATTTTTTTCATCAAATTTTACAATACCTTCTGAATCTGTTACAGCTTTTTTGATTTTTTTCATGATTACTTCTGGAGTGTCTATTAATAGTATTGTATCATTTGCAAGTGTACTACTTTTACTCATTTTACTAGTTGGATCTTGTAGTCCCATAATTCTTGCTCCAGTTTTTTCGATAAAAGGTTCTGGAATTTTAAATGTTTCTCCATATAAATTATTAAATCTTTCAGCAATATTTCTTGTTAATTCAACATGTTGTTTTTGATCTTCTCCTGTTGGTACTAAGTCAGTTTGATATAATAAAATATCTCCTGCCATTAAACTTGGATAAGTAAATAATCCAGCATTTATATTATCTGCATGTTTTGCTGATTTATCTTTATATTGAGTCATTCTTGATAATTCTCCCATATATGTATAACAATCTAAAACCCAACCTAATTCTGCATGTTCATGAACTTGTGATTGTAAAAATATTGTACTTTTATCTGGATCTAATCCAGCTGCAATATATGTTGCTAATATTTTATATATATTTTGTTTTAATTCTTCTGGTTCTCTTCTAACTGTTAATGCATGCAAATTAGCTACCATATAATAACAATTGTATTCTTCTTGCATTTTTACAAATCTTTTTAATGCTCCTATATAATTTCCTAAATGTAAATCTCCTGTGGCTTGTATTCCACTTAATATAACTTTCTTTTCCATAATTTTTCCTTCTTTCTTTTAGTATTTATATTATTAAAAAGCTATATTTGCCATCGTTTTCCTACCACATTATTTATTTTATATTTCATATGTTTTCATTCCTCTCTTTTTGAGAATACTTATGTAAAATTATACCTTATTTTAAGCTTGATTGCAAGTATATTTTAGAAATTCAATTCTAAAATTTGGGGTAAAAAATATTTTGCAATACTAATATTTGTACCATTTAAAAGTGAACCAAAATCGCTTATTTCTATTTATTTCAAACACAGATAAGAAAATTTAAAATTTGTAACTGCTAAAAAAAGATTGAAAAATCTTTAACTATTTTTTCAATAGTTTTGTTTTTTCAATCTTCTTTTTATCAAATTAATTATAAATTAGTTATTTGTTTCCTCTACTGGATAAACACTAACTTTTTTCTTGTCTTTTCCTAATCTTTCAAATTTAACTCTACCAGTTATTTTTGCATATAATGTATCATCACTACCGATTCCTACATTTGTTCCTGGATGAATTTTTGTTCCTCTTTGTCTTACTAGGATATTTCCTGCTGGAACTATTTGTCCATCAGCTCTTTTTAAACCAAGACGTTTAGACTCACTGTCTCTACCGTTCTTAACACTACCTTGACCTTTTTTATGAGCCATGTTTTTTCCCTCCTTTCAGTTTTTGGATTTTATAAATTCTCTTATTTAAATTACATAAAAATTATATTTTTTAAATAAATATTTGATTTTTTATAGTTTTCTCTATTTTTATTTTATAATTTCATACAAAATTTTTATTTCATATCAATCATATTATTGAAATTTTTTTACAATTTTTTATTTAAATTTTAAACTAAATTAAATATAAATTAAGCAACTGTAATTTTTGTAATTTCAACTTTTGTATATGGTTGTCTATGTCCTTGTGTTCTTCTGTAGTTTTTCTTTGCTTTATATTTGTAAACTAATATTTTTTTAGCTTTACCATGTGCAACTACTTTACCTTCAACTTTAACACCTTTAACATAAGGAGCTCCAACTTCTACTTTATCATCATTAGATACTAAAACAACTTTGTCAAATTTAACTTTTTTACCTTCATCAGTATCTAATTTTTCGAAGAATACTACATCTCCTTCTGAAACTTTGTATTGTTTTCCACAACTTTCAATTATTGCGTACATTTAAGTACACCTCCCTTTATATGTATACTCGCTAAGCATAAAATACTAGGTAGTTATTGTTTATAAATTTAATCATTATTATTAAACACTAACATTTCAAACCCGACCCAGGCGGCTTACAGGTTTATATTTTATCATAATTTGGTATCAGTGTCAATTGATTTTGCTATATTTTTCAAAATTTATTTACCAAATTTTTTTATAAAGTAAATTATAAAAATAAAATATAATTTTACTTTTATAATTCACCAATTTTTAATATTTAAATACTCAAATTTTCACTTCCAACAATTTCAACAAATTCTTTAAAAATGTCATCATTCATTAAAATACCACCAGCAGAATCCAGTCTTTCTCCATTTTTTATATCAATTCTACAATTATTTCTATCACCTGCAAAAAATTTAATAATTCCTCTTAATCTGTCTTTTTTCTCATCAGATAAATTTGTAATATCTATTGTAAGAATATTTCCCTTATTACCAGCTTTTTGTCCATTAAATTCAGTAATTTTATTAGCTACAATCTTAACATCTTCATCTTCTCTAATGCTTAATCTTCCTTCAACTAAAACAACATTTTCATCTAATAATATATCTGAACTCATTTGATAACAATTTTCAAAAACAATTAATTCACATTGTCCATATAAATCTTCAATTGTGACAAATGCCATAATTTTATTAGTTTTTGTATATTTCTTTTTAACACTATTTACAATTCCAACAATTTTTACGATTTGTCCATCTCTATATTGTGGTTTTTCTTGGATTTCGGTTTCTGAATTTTCTTCTGATTCATTAATTTGCTTCATTTTCAGAGTATTAATATTAGTTTGTTCTTCAATAACATTTCTCAGTTTTTCAAGAGGATGTCCTGAAATATATAATCCAAGCATTTCTTTTTCCATTGATAATAACTCTTTTTCAGAATATTCTTCTAAATTTGTATATTTGTATTTTATATTTTCTAGTTGTTTTGACACATCATTTTCCTCAGAATTTTCGTTATTTCCAAAAGCTAAATCAAACATAGAAACTTGTCCATTTAAACTTTTTTTACTTGAATCTGAAATACTATCAACAATTTCTTCAAATGATGCCATTAATGTACTTCTTGTTTGTTCAAATTCATCAAAACATCCTGCTTTTATTAAACTTTCAATACATTTTTTATTAACAGACCCTTGTTGCATTCTTTCGCAAAAATCTCCAAAGTCTTTAAATTCACCATGTTCAGTACGATTTTGTACTATAAAATCAACAGCATTATTTCCAACATTTTTTATACTTCCTAAACCAAATCTAATTTTTCCATTATCAACTGTAAATTTCGTAAAACTTTTATTTATATCAGGTTTTAATATTTCAATTCCCATTTTACGACATTCTTCAATATATAATGGAACTTTATCTAAATTTCCTAAAAAACTATTTAATGTTGCAGCCATAAATTCTTCTTTATAATATGCTTTCAAATATGCTGTTCTATATGATACAACAGCATATGCAGCAGCATGTGATTTATTAAATGCATATTTTGCAAATTCTGCCATTTCATCAAAAATTGTATTAGCTGATTTTTCGTCAATTCCATTTCTTACACATCCTGGAATTACTACATTTCCATTATCATCAACTTGTCCATGAATAAAATATTCTCTTTCTTTTGCCATTACATCTAATTTTTTCTTTCCCATTGCACGACGAACCAAATCAGCTCTACCTAATGAATATCCTGCTAAATCTCTAACTATTTGCATAACTTGTTCTTGATAAACCATACAACCATAGGTTACTTCTAATATTGGTTTTAAAGATGGATGTGTATATACAGCATGTTCTGGATCTTGTTTATTTGCAATATATCTTGGTATTTGATCCATTGGCCCTGGACGATATAATGAAACACCAGCAATTATGTCTTCTAAACAGTCTGGTTTTAATTCTTTCATGAAATTTGTCATTCCTTGACTTTCAAATTGGAATATTCCCATACTGTCACCTGTTTGCCATAATTTATATACTTTTGGATCATTCATATCTCTATCAAATTCAACATCTATTCCTCTATTTTGTTTTACCAAATCTACTGTATCTTGTATTACAGTCAAAGTTCTAAGTCCTAAAAAGTCCATTTTTAATAATCCGCAATTCTTCTAGTGTTGTCATAATATATTGTGTTGAAATCAATCCATCTCTTACATATAAAGGAACATATGAATCTACAGGTTCTTTTGTAATAACTATTCCACATGCATGTGTTGATGCTTGTCTTGGCATACCTTCTAGCCCCATTGCAATTTCTAGCAATTTATGAATGTTTTCGTCATTTTCATACATTTCTCTTAATTCTCTATTTTGTTCTAAAGCTTTTTTTATTGTAATATGTAATTCATTTGGTATCATTTTTGCTAATTTATCAGCTTCTGCATATGATACATCTAAAGCTCTTGCAACATCACGAATTACCATTCTTGCTGACATTGTTCCAAATGTTATAATCTGTGAAACATGGTCATTTCCATATTTTCTTTCAACATAATCTATAACTTCTTGTCTTCTTTCATAACAAAAATCAACATCAAAATCAGGCATACTAATTCTTTCAGGATTTAAAAATCTTTCAAAAATTAAACTATATTTTATTGGATCAATGTCAGTTATTCCAATTGCATAAGCAACAATTGAGCCTGCTCCAGACCCACGTCCTGGTCCTACTGGAATCCCTTGTGAACGTGCATAATTTATGTAATCCCACACAATTAAGAAATAATCTACATATCCCATTTTTTTAATTACTGATAATTCATATTCTGCTCTTTTAGCTATTTCTTCAGTTATCCCATTTTCTCCATATTTGAAAATCAGTCCATCATCACATAATTTTTTTAAATAATCATAATGTGTTTCAAATTCTTCAGGAACATCATAATTTGGTAAAATAGTATGTCCAAATTCAAATTCGACATTACATTTATTTGCAACTTCAACAGTATTTTCTAATGCTTCTGGAATATTTTTAAAATATTCAGCCATTTCTTCTGGAGATTTTAGATAAAAATCATTTGTTTCAAATGACATTCTATCATCATCTGTCATTCTTTTACCTGTTTGAATACATAGTAAAACTTCATGATTATAATAATCTTCTTTTGTTAAATAATGTGCATCATTTGTTGCAACAAGCTTAATTCCTAACTTTTTTGATAATTGAATCATTTTCTGATTTACTATTATTTGTTCTTTTAAACTATTTGCTTGAATTTCTAAATAATAATCTTCACCAAATAAATTTTTATACCATAAAGCCGCTTCTTCTGCCTTTTCTAGCCCTTGTCTAATAATTGCTTGTGGCACTTCTCCAGCCAAACAAGCACTACAACAAATTAATCCTTCATGATATTTTTCTAATAATTCTTTATCAACACGTGGTTTATAATAATATCCATCTGTAAATCCTAATGATACTAATTTTGATAGATTTTTATATCCTTCATTATTTTTAGCAAGTAATATTAAATGATTATATTTATTGTCTATATTAGGTTCTTTATCAAATCTTGTACGTGGTGCCACATATACTTCACAACCTATAATAGGTTTCACACCATTTGCTTTACAAGCTTTGTAAAAATCAATTGCACCAAACATTACACCATGGTCTGTTATAGCAATTGCGTCCATTCCAAGTTCTTTTGCTCTTACTGGTAAATCTTTTATTCTATTAGCTCCATCTAGTAAACTAAATTCACTGTGGACATGTAAATGCACAAAATTTGACATTTTTCTACTTCCTTCATTTTTATATTTAAGCTTTTATTATATGTGGTATGCCTATAAACCATTTTTTGAGTATTATATAATATTTTTTATGTTTTAACAAGTATTTTTAAATTTACTGTAATATATCCATTTTAAACACTTATTATAAATTTAATGTAACATATCTATTATAAACATATTTTTTTATTTCACAAAATATTTATATTAATTAAATTATTAGTATTATTTAAGGTTGTTTTATTTTTTATTATACATTTATTTATTGACAAAATAATGTTTCACTGTTATACTTAATAACAGTTTTAGTTAAACTAATTTTATATTTGGGAGGTATATTAAATGGGCGTTTTTCATAAGTCCCACCCTAGCATTTTTGTAGGAAGTATACATAGAGCAACTTATACTAAGATTTCACCTATGTCATTTGAATTTCAAACAGATTCAGTGACAAACAACTTCTTGGATAATTTTTTCCAAGCAAATGGAATTATCCCTTTCAAGGGCGAGTGTAATCTTGAGATTCCTCTTACTTCCTGCCATCTTCCAGAAAGAGCAAAAACCGCTTTCTCTGGTCAGGTTAATCAAAAGCATATTTGCATCTCCTCACAACATGAGTATGTTCTTAACACACTTCTGGATTTTTTTAATGAAAAAAATATCCCTGCTTTACGTGTTGAAAAACATACCATAACAATTCTTTTATGAAAAGTTGTTATGCACATTACTTCAAATTTATTGATGTAATGTGCACATTTATTATAGATTTCTTGCCATTTGTATTCCAGATGCAGAAGCCATCATTAATCCTCTTGTCATTCCTCCACCATCACCAATAGAATACAAACCTTTTACACTTGTTTCAAATTTTTCATTAATACTAACTTTATTACTATAAAACTTAATCTCTGGTCCATACAATAAATTATCTGGATGTGCAAATCCCTCAATAATTTTATCCATTTCTTTGATAAACTGTAAAATATCTGTCATTGTCCTATATCCAATTGCAAATGTTATATCTCCTGGAACTGCTGATTTTAAAGTTGGAACAACTGTATTATTATCTAATTCATTTTGCCAAGTTCTTTTCCCTCTATTAATATCCCCTAAACGTTGAACTACAACATTTCCTTGACCTAACTCATTTAGATTTTTAGCAACATTACGTCCATATTCAATTGGTTTATTAAATGGATATGTAAAATTATGTGATACTAAAATTGCTAAATTTGTATTTTCACTTTTTTTATCTTTATATGAATGACCATTTACTAATGTTAAATTATTATCATATACTTCAGATGCGACAAATCCACTAGGATTTTGGCAAAAAGTTCTTACTTTATCTTTAAAAGGATATGGATAACCTATAAATTTTCCTTCATACATATATTTATTAATATCTTTCATTACAGAATCTGGTAATTCATATCTAATCCCTATATCTACTACACCTGCTCTTGATTCAATATTATGTTTTTCACACATATCTGAAAGCCAATTTGCACCTTTTCTGCCTACTGCAATTACCACTTTATCTGAATAAAATTTATCTAATCCATCTAATATATCTATATTTTGTTTTTTATCTATTTTTAAAGTTCTTTTATCATTTGATGATTTTGTTATAACACCTTTTACAACATTTTCTTCAATAATTAAATCAACTACTTGTGTTTCAAACATCATATTAATATTATTTTCTTCTAAATATTTTTCCAGTTTTCCATATAATTCATGAGCTTTTTCTGTTCCTAAATGTCTAATTGGAATATCAATTAAATTTATACCTTGTTTTAAAGATTTTTTTCTTATTTTAGAAACTTCTTCTTTATATTCAGTTCCTTCTAATTTTGGATCAGCACCAAATTTCAAATAAATATCATCAGAATAGTCAATTAATTTTTTTGTTTCATCAACTCCAATATATTTATGTAAATTCCCACCAACATAAATATCATCATCTTCAGAATTATATAAAGATAATTTTCCATCAGAAAATGCACCTGCACCAGAAAAACCACTAGTTATATTACAAAAAGGTTTACATTTAGTACATTTTCCTGTTTTTTCAATAGGACACACTCTATTTTCAACTCTTTTACCTTGTTCAATTAGCAAAACATTTTTTGCTTTTCCTAACTGAATTAATTCATAAGCACAAAAAATTGAACTTGGTCCCATTCCAATTACAATAACATCATATTTTTTATTTGAATCCATACTTCGCCCTCCTTTAATTGTTTACTATAATAATTTAATTATCTCTCCAATATCTTTTCCTTGAACTTTTGGTATTTCTAAAATTTCGAATTTTGAAATTTTATCACCAAATTTAATTTCAACAATATCTCCGGTTTTAACATCATAGCTTGGTTTTGCCACTTTTCCATTTACTGAAACTCTTCCATTATCAGCTGCTTCATTTGCAACAGTTCTTCTTTTAATTACTCTTGAAATTTTTAAAAATTTATCTAAACGCATTTTTCACATTACCTCCTGATATTTTTATATCACAAATCATGTGTTATTTCAATGTATATCTATGATTAATTTGGTTAAACTATTACTAGAATATTTTATAAAAGGAGGAATTATTTTGGAACATATTGGTGAACAAACTATAAAATTTGAAAATCCACCTACCATTTTAGAAACTGCTTGTATTGTTGGTCCAAAAGAATCTCAAGGACCTCTTGCAAAATATTTTGATCAGTGTATTGAAGATGAGTTTTGGGGTGAAAAAAGCTGGGAAAAAGCTGAAAGTAAATTTGTAAAACAAACTGTTTCTACACTTATTTCTAAATCTAATATCCCAGTTTCCGATATAGATTATTGTTTTGCTGGAGATTTATTAAATCAATGTATTTCATCTAGTTTTGGATTAAGAGAACTAAATATTCCATTTTTTGGAGTATTTGGTGCATGTTCAACATTTGCTGAAAGTATGTGTTTAGGAAGTGTTTTTGTTAGCTCAGGTGCAGCAAAAAATGTTTTATGTGCTACATCAAGTCATTTTTGTAGTGCTGAAAAACAATTTAGATTTCCATTAGAACTTGGAAATCAACGTCCACCTACATCTCAATGGACTGTTACTGGTTCTGGTGCTGTAATTTTATCTGGTAATGGTGAAGGACCTTTTATAACACATATCACTCCAGGAAAAATTGTTGATATGGGTATAAAAGATGCTAATAATATGGGTGCAGCAATGGCACCTGCGGCTTTATCAACTCTTGTAACACATTTTAGAGATACAGGAAGAAAACCTAGTTATTATGATGCAATTATTACTGGTGATTTAGGTCATATTGGAAAAGATATTTTAATAGAACTTGCTGAAACAAAAGGATATAATATTAAATCAAATTATAATGATTGTGGTGTTTTAATGTTTGATAAAGAAAAACAAGATACTCATTCAGGTGGTTCTGGTTGTGCTTGTTTAGGTACAGTTTTTTCTGGATATTTTTATAAACAATTAAAAGATAAAAAAATAAAAAGAATTCTAATGATTGCAACTGGTGCATTAATGAATTCTACAAGTACTCAACAAGGTGAGACAATTCCTGGAATTGCTCATGCAATTAGTATTGAGATTTAATTTAAGAAAAAGGATGTTTAAATATTTGTGATTTCATCTTTTCATATTAAAATTTAATTAGAAAGGGATTTATAAAAATGGATTTTATTCAAAGTATAGATTGGTTACAATTATTAAAATGTTTTGTTGTAGGTGGTTTAATTTGTATAATAGGTCAAATTTTAATTGATAAAACCAAACTTACACCTGCTCGTATTTTAGTTATATTTGTTACTGCTGGTGCGATTTTAGGTGGTCTTGGAATTTATAAATATGTTATTGATTTTGCTGGTTGCCGGAGCAACAGTTCCTTTAACAGGTTTTGGTGCAAATCTTGCAAAAGGTGCTATTGAAGGAGCAAAATCTCAAGGTTTACTTGGTGCATTTATTGGTGGTGTTAAAAATTCTGCTGGTGGTATTGCTGCTGCTGTATTTTTTGGATATATTGCTTCTTTAATTGCAAAACCTAAAATAAAAAAGCAGTAATTTTAACAAAAAATAAGAACTGAAAATGTACTGAACTCAAAAAATTGAACATTTTTTGGTTTAGTACATTTGTACTCAGTTCTTATTTTTTATTACATTTCTTTAATAGCTTCATCATTATTATCAATATTATTTTCATTGATTAAATTTTCAAAGAATTTTACTTTAGTTACTTCCATATACGGACTTAACCATAAAAATCCAATTCCACAAGAACAAATTGCTAATAAAACCCAACCTATGAAAGATAATTGCAAAACAAATAAATCCATTCTATGACCTTCCATTAATTGTTTACTTTTTTCAACAACTTGTTTTCCAGTTAATTCTTCATAATTATTTCCTACATAAGATGATAATTCATAATAATATGCTTTCATTATAACTAAAACAGCTATTACAAGATAAGTGATAACAGCTAAAATGCTTAATATTAAATATATTTTATTTTCTGTTTCATCATATACTGTCATTAATACACCTACTGCAACTGCACATATTATATAACCAATTATATAAACTAAAAACTTTAAAATTATGTGTCCAGTAATTGACCAAGATTTTCCAAAATTTTGCATTCCTATGTTAAAAAAATCTAAATATCCGGTTTCTTCATTTCTTGAAAATTTTAAAAATTGACCTGCAAATCCAAAAGAAAGTGGTATTATTAATATCATATAAGATATGTTTCCCACAAATGGAATAAAATTGGCAATTGCAGAAAATCCTCCAATAATTAAATTAAATACTAACATTATTCCTATTGCATTTCCCCATCTTCCTCTTAACGAATCCTTGGCTTGTCGTTTTAATTCAGCTCTATTCACAATAACCTCCTCCTATATTTATCATATTTTATATAATTCTTCTAAATAGAAAATTTCAACATAATTTTTACTATTTAGACTTATATATTTTATTTTAAACTATTTTAAACATTTTTTCAACAAATTCGACCAATTATTCCACATAATTTTATTAATTTCTCCATCAGAAAAGTCTTGTAATTTTAACTCATTTATGATATTATTTATTCCATTAATATTATCAACTTCAGTCGCAGTTTTTTCAACACTCATACCATCAAAATCACTACCTAACCCAATATAATTTATTCCAACTAAATTTCTAATATATTTTATATGTTCTACAATATCTTTTACACTCCCTTTTTTAGTTGAATTTAAAAATTCAGAATAATAGCAAATACCAATTATTCCTCCTGATTTTGAAATTGCTTTTATTTGCTCATCTTTTAGATTTCTTGGATGATTGCATAAATTGTAAACATTAGAATGTGTTGCTACAACAGGATTTTTTGATATAGAAATAGTATCCCAAAAACTTTTTTCAGATAAATGTGAAACATCTATAATAATTCCCAAATCATTTAATTTCTCCACATAATCCTCACCTAATTTAGTTAAACCTTTATCATATAAAGTATGTGCCCCACAACCTAATTCATTATCATCATTCCATGTAATAGACATTACTCTAACACCTTTATCATAGAAATATTTTACATTATTAATATTTTCACTAATTGCAGAACCATTTTCAATACTTAAAATAATATTTGTATTATTAGAATTTAATGATTTTAATAAATCATTTTTATTTTTTATTAAGATATTACATTTGTTTTCTAATTGATAATCATAAAATTTTTGTAAAATATTATTACACCTATTAAATCCCCCATTTTTATTTTTAAGAAATTTTGTATCTACAAAACAGGCCATTATTTGGATTCCTCCTCCTATTTTGTTAGAATTATATATTGAAAATTGTAAATCATTTTTATAAATACTTTTATTTTCATCTAAAGCTTTACTTAATGTGTCACAATGTCCATCTATAAAAAACATTTTTCTCACCTTCCATATTAATAAATTTTATCAATTATTATTTTGAATTGACTTATTATTTTTGACAAATTATCTTTTTTAGACAATTATTTTTTTTGATTACTTATATCACTTTAAATAATTTTTTTTAATAAATCATTGAAAAAAGAAAGATTGACAAAATTATTACAAGTTGATAATATTACTATAATCTATTTAGAAAGAAGATGAATTATGATAAATACAGCAAAACAACTATTAAAAAATCATTTTGGTTATGATGATTTCAGAAAAGGACAAAATGAAATTATTGAACATATATTAAACAAACAAGACTGTTTAGCTATAATGCCAACAGGTGCTGGAAAATCAATTTGTTACCAAATTCCAGCTTTAGTATTTGAAGGAACTACAATCGTAATTTCTCCACTAATTTCACTAATGAAAGATCAAGTAGATTCACTAATTCAAAATGGAATTTCTGCAACATATATAAATAGTTCATTAACAACAAACGAATATTTTCAAGCATTAGAAAATGCAAGATTAGGAATGTATAAAATAATTTATGTTGCACCAGAACGTTTGAATTCAGACAATTTTATAAATATTTTAAATAACATGAATATATCAATGTTTGCAATTGATGAAGCACATTGTGTTTCACAATGGGGACATGATTTTAGACCAAGTTATACAGAAATTGCTAATATAATTTTAAATTTAAAAAAACGTCCGGTAGTAGCTGCATTTACTGCAACTGCAACAGAACTTGTAAAAAATGATATAATTAATCTTTTAAAATTATCAAATCCATTTACTTTAACAACAGGATTTGATAGAAAAAACTTATCATTTAATGTAGAAACCCCATTAGATAAGAAAAAATTTTTATTTGATTATCTAAACAATCATAAAAATGTTTCAGGAATTATTTATTGTTTATCAAGAAAAAATGTTGATAATTTATATGATGAACTTTTAAAACAAGGATATAATGTTTCTAAATATCATGGTGGAATGACAGATAAATCAAGGAATGAAAATCAAAATAATTTTGTATTTGATAAAACATCTATAATGGTTGCCACAAATGCATTTGGTATGGGTATTGACAAATCAAACATTCGTTATGTAATTCATTATAATATGCCAAAAGATATGGAAAGTTATTACCAAGAGGCTGGTCGTGCAGGACGTGATGGTTCTGATGCTGAATGTATTTTATTATTTAATAGATCTGATATTGTTTCAAATAAATTTTTAATTGAACAAACCAATTCTACTAGTACAAAATTAGTTGAATATCAAAAATTAAATGATATGGTTGATTATTGTAATACTGATAAATGTTTACGTAAATATATTTTAGAATATTTTGGTGAACAAACAGATTATGATAATTGTAATAATTGTAGTAATTGTAATAGTGAAATTGAATCAACTGATATTACAACAGATTCAAAAAAAATTATGTCTTGTATTAAAAGAATGAAAGAACACTTTGGAATTGGCCTTGTTACTGATGTTTTAAAAGGCTCAAAAACAGCTAAAATAAAATCAATGAAATTTGATGATTTATCCACGTATGGAATAATGAGTGATTATTCTAAAGAAACTATAAAAGAAATTATTTCATTTTTAGTTTCAGAAAATTATATTAATTGTGTTGGTGATAAATACCCAATTTTAACTTTAAATTCTAATTGTTCAGATATATTATTTGGTGATAAACATGTTTTTATAAAAAGGAAAATTGAAAAAGTTAAACCAAAACCATCTGGAATATCTTATAATAATGAACTTTTCAATATATTATCTTCAGTAAGAAAATATTTAGCAGAACAATTAAATGTCCCTCCATTTGTAATTTTTTCAGATTCAACCTTAATTGAAATGTGTATTACATATCCAATTACCTTAGATGAATTATATCAAATATCTGGTGTTGGTAAATATAAAGCTGAAAATTATGGAAAATATTTTTTAAATGAAATTCAAAAATTTATTAAAGAACACAATATCATCAAAAATTCTAATATTGTTAATGAAATAAATTCAAAAAAAATAAAAATTCCTAAAGAACCAAAATCACAAAAAGAACCTACAATAATTACTACATATAATTTATATAAATCAGGGAAAACAATTAAAGAAATATCTAATCTTAGAGGCCTAACACAAGCAACAATTGAAAAACATTTAATAGACTGTTATAAACAAGGATTTGACATAGATTTAGAAAAAGATATTCATACTCAATATGAAAAAGAAATATGCAACATGATTCATTTTATGAAAGGTTCTCTTCTCAGAGATATTAAATCCGCTTTACCATATGAAGTTACCTATTTTGATATAAATTACTATATCGCCAAACAAGAAATAAATACTTAATGTGCAATTTGGGACGCGTCCCAATTGCACACATATTTAAAATAAAAAAAACACTTTAATAAACTTTACTTTTTTTGGTATAGTTTATAAATGTGTTTTTTATTTTATCTAATTATGCATTTTTAGCTATTTCAGCTATTTTTGCAAATGCAGCAGAATCATTAACTGCTAATTCAGCTAACATTTTTCTGTTAACTACAACATTAGCTTTCTTTAATCCAGCTATCATTTTGCTGTATGTTAAACCATTTTGTCTAGCTGCTGCATTAATTCTTGCTATCCATAATTTTCTGAAATTACTCTTTTTATCTTTTCTTCCTGCATATGCATATGCACCAGATTTCATAACTGCTTGTTTAGCATTTCTAAATCTATAGTGTTTTGCACCATAATATCCTTTTGCTCTTTTTAATATTTTTTTATGTTTTTTACGAGTAATTATTGCTGTTTTTACTCTTGCCATTTTTTTCACTCCTATCTTTTTTTATGATTTTATTTTCTCAATTAATTACCATATGGTAACATTTTTTTAATTCCTGCTTCACATGTTTTATCTGCATAAGCATTCATTATTTTACCATTAGTTTTTTGTCTTTTTGTTTTATTAGCTAATAAATGTCTTCTATTTGCTTTAGTTCTTTTTACCTTTCCTGTAGCTGTATAAGAATATCTTTTTTTAGCTGCTTTGTTTGTTTTAAGTTTTGGCATAGCCGTTCTCTCCTCTCTATTAATTATTTATCAGCTTTTTTAGCTAAGATTATAAACATATTTTTACCTTCTAATATTGGTTTTTTCTCTGGAGTTGCAACATCTGATAAGTTCTCGATAAAATCATTTAACACAGCTTCTCCCAATTTTACATAATTTAATTCTCTACCTCTAAATCTAACTGTTATCTTAACTTTGTTTCCATCTTCGATAAACTTTTTAGCATTTTTAGCTTTAAATTCAAAATCATGTTGTTCAATATTAGGTGTAATTCTAATTTCCTTAACTTCAAAAGTTTTTTGTTTTTTTCTAGCTTCTTTTTCCTTTTTAGCTTGCTCAAATTTATATTTTCCATAATTCATTATTTTGCAAACTGGTGGTTCAGCATTTGGTGCAACTAGAACTAAATCTAATTTTTTCTCAAAAGCTATATCTAAAGCTTCGTTTAAAGAAACTGTTCCTCTTTTTTCACCTTGATCATCGATTAATTGAACTTCTTTTGCTCTTATTTGTTCATTAATTGGTAATTCCTGTTTTATGATAAAACACCTCCTATAAAAATATGAAACTAAAAGAAGATTGACTTAAACTTTAAGCCAACCCACATTCTAAATATAGTTCTCATATATATTTTATAATAAATACAAGAATTAAAATATTTATTAACCTTTTTTTATTCAATAAGGTGAGAAGTGGATTGCTTCTTCTTTTTTGTACTAAATAATAATACACTATTTTCCAGTATTTGTCAACAGTTTGGAAGATTTTTTTTATTTTTCATTTTTGTTTAATTTTATCTTACGCAAAATTATTTCCCACAATATCTACATAAAACCGCTTCTACACCAACATTTAAATCAATTAAACCATTTTTATAATTATAATCTAAATCTGCTAATTCTGCCAAAATTTTTCTAAGTTCTAATTCATTAAAATACCCTGCTTGTGTTTTATATTTTCCAACAAGAAAAGACTGATTAGGCTTTAATTTTAAACATTCAGCAATATTTTCATTATATTTCAGACCAATTTTAACAAAATACAATTTTTTAAAATGATTATATAACATAACTAAAATTTTTTGAACAGGTTCTTTTTGATAAATTAGATTATAATAAACTTCCATTGCAGTTTTTATATTTTTTTTACCTAAATTATCTGTCAAATCAAAAATTACACTGTCAATTTGTTTTGTTGTTAAAATATCTATATCTTCCTTTGAAATTTTACCACCCTCACCTGCAAATTCAATTAATTTTCGTAATTCATTAATAATATCCTGAATATTAGTTCCACAACATTCTACTAAATATTGTGCATCATAATCAGAAATTCCAACTTTATATGCATTACTAATTGATTTAATTCTTTTAACTAAATTAGGCAATTTTTCTGGTTCAAAATTAATAACTTTGCCAATTTCCTCAATAGTTTTATAAACCTTATTTTTATCTACATCATTTTCAATAAAAACAATAATATTATTATCTTTATATAAATCATAATTTTCTTTAAGGTATTCAGAAATCTGATTTACTAATTTATCTGTTCCTTGTTTTTTATCATTTTTTTGTTTTTCATCATTTTTGTTTTTTCTAGCACTTTTTTTCATAAGTCCCGAATTTCTAACAACAATCAGCTTTTTATCAAACCCAAAACAAGGAGTTTCAATGTCAGAAATTAACTGATTTATGTTATTTTCATCTATTTTTATGTAATTAATTCCTTCAATCAATTTTTCAAAAGACTTTTTTATTTTTTTAACAAAATCTTCTAATAAATATGATTCTTGTCCATATAATAAATATAAACTTTCCATCTTTTTTCGATATATAAAATATCTTAACTCCTTGTTTTATTTAGGTTTTACGATACCTATAAACTTAAAGTATTTTTTATCATAATTTTTTAATTTTCAAATCTACTTCTTCTTTTCACTGTTTCTTTTGGTTTTATTTTAGATGTTCCTCTAGTTTCAACCTTAGAATTTTTATTATTTTCTAATAATTCATTTAAAACCTTTTTATCAACATTATTTTCATCAATCTGTCTTACATCAATTTTACGTTTTTCATTTACATTCATATGCTTACTTTCTGGTTTAACACTATTTTTAGTTCTTTTAGCTTGATGTTTTCCTTTTTCTTCACTTTCCTTAATTGACTTAATTCTTTCTTTATATTTATTAGAAAATTTACTTATTCTATCAACATTTTTTCTATTGTTATTTTCATCATAAATATCTTTTTTCTTAAATGCAAATTTTCTTTCTGTTTTAATTTTCTTTTTCTTTTTAGTTAATCTATCATTTAAAATCATATATTCAGGATTATTTTGCATATTTTTAAATTTCAAATCTTCACAAATAAGTTCAATAATTGAAGCTGCAATAGCATCTGGATTATGTCTAATTTTTTCACCATCAACAGTTGCTAAATCTCTTTTTAATAAATGCATTCCCATTGATTTAGCTTTAGAATTATCTTGTTCAACAAGATCACTACCTTCTTCATTATATTTTCTAATAATTTCAGGCACAATCTCACCTGTATCATAAATACAATAATCAATAACACCTTCTCCAACATGATCAATAATTGCTTTTATATGATCTGATAAAGAATAATCTGAAGTTTGTCCTGGTTCTGTCATAATATTACTAATATAGATTTTGAAACCTTTACAATTTTTTATAGCTCTTGTAACCCCTTTAACCAATAAATTTGGAATAACATTTGTATATAAATTACCAGGTCCAATAATAATTGCATCAGCCTCTTCAATTGCTTCAGCAACACCAGGAGCTACTCTACAATTTGTTGGATTAACAAAAATTCTATTTATCTTGCTTGAATTTTTAGCAACAATTTCTGGAATTTCAGATCTGTTTTCAATAACAGTTCCATCTTCTAATTCAGCACAAATTTTCATTTCTTCCATTGTTACTGGTAAAACTTTTCCAGTAATATTTAACACATTACTTGCTTCTTTAACAGATTTTGAAAAATCCTTATATATTTTTTGCATTGCTAATAAGTAAATATCTCCAAATGACAATGATTTTAATTTTCCATCTGCAAACTTATAATTTAATAAATTTTCCATTTCTTCTTCATTTGCTGCAAGAGCAACCATACTTTCTTTAATATCCTCTAATGGTAATGTTTCAAGCAATTTTCTTGAATCTGAAGTTTGTTCACCATAATCAGATACAGTAACAATAGCAGTCAAATTATCAGTATATTTTTTTAATCCTTTTAACACTGAATTTAATCCTGTACCACCACCAATTACAACAATTTTAGGTCCTTGGCTATATACTTTTCTATTAAAAATTAATGATTTTAAATTTTCTTCTTCTCTTTTATCTGTTTCTTTTACTAATAATTCAAGTGTACGTTTATTCATATGTATTAATCCCAAAATTATTGCAACAAATCCTAAAACAAAACCTACAATTATTATAACCACATCTTTTATTGTTTCTAATTTATTTGTTACTAAAATTTTTGAAATTGAAAAACAAATAGCAATAACACCTGCTAAAATTAAAAACATCCATCTTTTCATTTTTGACCCTGATTTGAACCACTCAAAAAAACCTTTCATAATTCTTCCTTCTTTCTCTTTTTTGGTTTTATAGTTTGATATTTTTTACTATTATTCAATACTATAATTAATCTCTAAGCATATTACATATAATTTAATTTCCGACAATTTCAACTTCTAATTCTATATCTTTTCCAAATTTTTCTTTAACATTTTTTTGGATAAATTTTATTAATTTGAATACATCTTCAAAACTTGCATTTCCTCTATTTATAACAAATCCAGCATGTTTTTCAGATACCTGTGCATCACCAATTGAATATCCTTTTAAATCACATTCATCAATTAATTTAGCTGTTATAAAATCACTTCCTCTTTTAAATGTACTTCCAGCACTTGGAAATTCTATTGGTTGTTTTTCCATTCTACTTTTTTTGTATTCATCCATTTTTTCTTTTATTTTAGAATTGTCATCTACTTTTTCAAGTAAAAGTTTTGTTTCTAAAATTATATATTTGTTATCTTTAAATATACTTTTTCTATATTCAAATTTTTGTTTTTTATTATCTAATTTAATAATATTTCCATTATTATCCATACACATTGTTTCAATTACAATATCTTTAAATTCTGAGCCATATGCACCAGCATTCATTCTTACCGCTCCACCAATTGTTCCTGGAATTCCTGATGCAAATTCAAAACCTGAAATTGATTTTTTTAATAATTGAAATGCTAACTTTCCAAGTAAAACACCTGCTCCAACAGTAATTATCACACTATTATTATTTTTTCTTAATTCTTCTGGTATTTTTTCATTTATTTCAAATTTATCAATATCTATTTTTAAAACAATACCTCTTATTCCTTCATCTTTTACTAAAATATTGCTTCCATTTCCAATTATAGTTAAAGGTATATCATTTTTTTTGCATAAATCAATTACAAATTTTACATCTTCTACACTTTTAGCTTTTACAAAGAAATCAGCATTACCACCAATTTTAAATGATGTATGTTTTTTCATTGACTCTTCTTTTAGAATATTTTCATCTAAAATTTTGTTTTTTAATAAACTATAAATCTCCGAATTATTCACTAAGATCCTCCTAATATTCATAGATTTTTTCTTTTGTTAATATATCATTTTTTTGTAATAAATGCAACCAAATTTTAATAATTATCAGAGTTATTTTGCTTCAGTGTCGCTTTTTGTCGAATTCTGTCTTACGATTTTTCTTTACAAATTAGAAAGAATGTTGTATCATATAAACTAGCTTTTAAATCAAATAATTTTATCATATATGTTTTGTTCTACATATTTTATTTATATTTATAAAATCAATTTATCTCTATATATTTCTCATGCTCACACAATATTTTAATAATTCATTATGATAAAAACAATTTATTTTATTGCTAACAATTTAATCATAGAAAGGAGTTCATTTTTAATGACAAATATCAATATTCTAAATAACAAATTAGAAAAATTAAACTTACAAATGATACAAACAAAAGATATAAATAATATATCATTACATCAATTTTTAAAGCAAAAAAATCTTTTAAAACAACAACTGAAACTTAATAAAAAAATCTCTAAAATAAGACATCAAGAACAAAAAATTAATTTTATTTATGAATCAAACACAAAATCATGGATTGAAAATCCAAAAATAAATTGTAGAAAATTTTATAAACTTGACCAAAAAGCTTTATATAAAAAAGATTTACAATTATATAAATTAGGTATTATAACTAAAAAACCTATTTCACCTATAATAATGAAAATAAGTAAATTTATAAAACCAATATTTACTTCAATTAGTTTTATGTCAAAAAAATTAATATCTAAATTATCTAAAATAACAATTTTCAATAAATTAATTAAAAATCTCAAAATTTTTAAAGAGCAAATATTACCAAATCAAATAAATAATATGGCAGTTAATATTGCCACAACTATGCTTAAAGGTTATCGTGAACTACAATATAATTATAGATTTATAAGAAATAATTTAAAATCAAAAAATTCTGTTAAATATCTTCATACAATATTAAAACAAGCAAATCAACGTATTATAGATTCAAGTAATCTTGGAAATACACATATAAATTCAAATGATTTTGATAATCTACATATAAATTCTGATGCTATTAACAATCTACATGTAAATCCTAATGATATTTCAAAAAAAGAACTTAATTTTAATAATTCTATAAAAAATAAGTTTCCCAAAATAAGTTTTAGAGAATCTCTAAAACCAGAAAATTTTAATTCCACACATCAAAATCTTTCCCTACATTCAAAACCAACAAAAAAAATAACATTGGAAAATATATACTTGACTAAATAATTTTTTTGTATTAGATTATAACTAAAAAATACCAGTAAAATAAATTATATGTTTTATACTCATTTAAAAATAATTATAAAACATATAATTATGATACAAAAGGTTTATAGGTAAAACCTTATTAAAAACCTAAATATATTATACAAGGAAGAAAAATCATGAAAGAATGTCAAATTACAAATCTATATGATTTAACACAAACAAATGCGAAAAAAATTTTTGAAGGATGTACATATCCTTGGGAAGTCTTGCCCAAAATAAAAGATTTTATAATTGAACTTGGTAATTCATTAGATTTAAATGAATATAACAAAATTGGAGAAAATATCTGGATTTCCAAAACTGCAAAAATAGCACCTACTGCATTTGTTTCAGGTCCAACAATTATTGGAAATAATACAGAAATACGTCATTGTGCTTTTATTAGAGGAAATGCAATTGTTGGAGACAATTGTGTTGTAGGAAATTCTACAGAATTAAAAAATGTTATTTTATTTAATAATGTTCAAGTTCCACATTATAATTATGTTGGTGATTCTATTTTAGGATATAAATCACACATGGGTGCTGGTTCAATTACATCAAATGTAAAATCTGATAAACAATTAGTTTTTGTAAAAAATGGAGATTCAAAAATAGAAACAGGATTAAAAAAATTCGGTGCTATGATTGGTGATAATGTTGAAATTGGATGTGGTTCAGTTCTAAATCCTGGAAGTGTTATTGGAAGAAATTCAAATATTTACCCATTATCTTCTGTTAGAGGTGTAATTAGTTCTAATTCAATTTATAAAAAACAAGGAGAAGTCATAAATAAAATAGTATTGTAAAATATATAAAAAGAACATATTTAACTTATAATCTCATTTGAATTACAAGCTAAAACATGTTCTTTTTATAAATAATTTTTATTATTTTTTATAAACAGTTTTTGTTAATTTTTTATTTTTGGTAAATAATTTTTATTTACTTTAATTTTCCTGTTTACAAGCAATATTATATATTAATCTTTTCTTTTTCCAAATAAAGATAATATTCTAAGGAATATATTAATAAAATCTAAATATAAATCCATTGCACAATAAATATGAGCTTTATTTGAATCAATATCAATTTCACTAGATAATCTTTGTAATTTATTCATATCATAGATTGTTACCCCAGACATTAGTATTAAAATAGCCCAGTCTAATATTAAATCAAGAACAGTATTTCCAATAAATAAATTAATAATAGAAACTATCACACCTATAATAAGAGTTGTAGTTAATATTGGTTGCCATCTACTAACATCAGCATTTGTTTTATATCCATAAAATCCTAATATTGCAAATAATGCTGCAGCTCCACAAAATACTATAATTATTGAATTAAGTTCAAATGCATAAAATATTACTGACAAAGTTATTCCATTTATCATTGCATAAACAAAATATAAAATTGTAACTACTAATGTTGGCAATTTTCTAAATAATAGTGAAAATACAATTACTACTAATAACTCAACTACCATTAATGTTCTAAACATTCCCTCTTCTAGCAAATCCACAACTAAATCTGTTTTGTATGATATAACAGAAATTATAGCTGTCCCAAGTAATCCTAAAAACATCCAAAAAAATGTATTAGGAATTAATTTGTATTGTTTTTGTTCCATATTCATCATTCCTTTTCTTTTTTATAATTTTTATCATTTCAGTTTTGATTTATCTATGCTTATATATAAACACTATTTATGTTTATTTTTTAACTGATATGATATTTATATAGTAACATAACCTTTTATTTTTTACAAGAGAGGTTTTATATTGTACAGGGTAATTTCATTGATTAATGTTAAATTTAATATAAGTGATTTATTACAAAAAAATAGACACACTCATTTAAAGTATGCCTATTTTTTTAATCTAATTATGATCTTTCTCTTGATTCAACTTCTCTTTCTTGAGATTGTTCTTGTGTTGGATTTTCTTTTGATGCAACTAATTGTTCTTTCACTTCTTCTTTTCCTAATGGGTCTTTAGTTAAATCTCCTAACCTTTTTGCTCTACTATGAGTAATTGAACAGGTATATCCTACACCTGGTTGAAATAATGAAACACTGCTATTTGTATGTGCATAAGCCTCTGCTATTGCAACTGTTAAATAATTTGGTCCTCTACCAGAAAGATAAACAGCTTTTCCTTGTGCTATTTCTGGTACTACAACCTTTGATAAATTTCCTTCATCATAAGTTGTAATTCCCTCTGGTAAATCCATATTATATTCAACTAAAATTGCATCTCCTTTTTCTGTAGTTTTAAATACAACTTCACCTTCTGGATTTTGCTCTCCATGTGCTAATTGAGGTATATCAACATCTTTTCCAATTTGTGGCATATATACACCAACTGGACAAGGATGAACTGTATGTGTTAATGCTGATACAAGCCAAGCAGGAGCAGCACCAGTAATTCTAACTGGTTTTCCTTCTTCTGATAAATGTTTTACAGCATTTACAGCCTTTAATAAATTTTCTTGATCCCATACTAAAGATTTTACCACTTTTCCATTAGGCAATGTTTGTTCTTTTGCCTCCATTCCAATTGATGCACCTAATTCAGCAATATCAATTGTATTTTTTTCTAAATATAGTGGAGATTCATACTCCCATGGTTCTAAACCATCACCTGGATGAGGTTTGCTGTCATATTCTTTAAGTATTTCTTCCATTTCTTCTTTTGAACGTAATGTATGATCATATACATATGTTCCACCATATCCGATACCATTAATACCTTTTGTTATAACATATACTTTAGAATTATCTTTTAATTTTTTCTCATCGCATTCGACTTCTTCCCACTTTTCTATTTTCGCTCCTTTTTGCTCTAATGTTTTTTTTTCTTCTTCTGTGTATAATTTACTTCCTTCTTGAAAATAAACTGTTCCCATATTATCTTCTCTGTCATAAACTAATGGTACATAAAATTTCATAATAATACCTTCTTTCTCTGTCAATTTTCAAGGTTTGACAGTACCCTCATTATTATTTATAAATATTTTTATTTATAACATAATTAACAAATGTAGAAAGCTTATCCTTTATTACATCAGAATATGATAAGAAATTATAACTTAAAGAATCACATAAATATCCTAAATTAAGTAAATTTTCATCAAAGTTCAAGTCTATTATAATTATTTCATCTTCATTATCAAACATTCTTCTATCAATTAATTCTTCTGCATTAAAGTTCAAATATTCTTTTCCATCAATATTGTCTTTGAATATTTGGCTATCTTTTTTAACAAGAATATCAGCAATATTATCATCTATATCAATTAGTTTATATTTATAATAGTCTATATTTAATTCTCGTTTTAAGTATGTTATCAATTTATCAATTATAAAACTTTTTTCTTGATATAGAATCTTTCTGATTTTCTCTAAAGCTTTTCTATCCTGCTCTAGTTTCAATGTTGCAACAGATTCCATTTCTAATACTTTTTGGTATGATTGTATCATTTTTCATCCTTTCCTTATTCAAGCAACTGAATAAATTATAGAATAATTTTTCAAAAAAGTAAAATTAATAATTATAATTTTGAATATTAGTTTTGCTTATAATACTGTTTTATTTCTTTCACTAATTCAATTGTCGCTTTATTTGACATAGTTTTCTTCAAGGTTGCAATTCCTTCTTTAGTTTCTCCAATTTCTATTGTATTTATTATTTTTATATCATCATGAATATCCTTTATATTTTCTGTATTCGTAAATCCTATTCCTATATTGTTTAAAACTAACCTTTTCATTATTGAAGAACTTGAAACTTCATAATTTGCAGTTAATTCTATATTTTCTTTAGTACAGTACTCATCTAATATTTTCTTTTTAGCTGATGGGGCTTTAGGTAGTATTAATGTATGATCTTCTATTTCTTTTAAATTTTTGATTGGATGTTCTTTTAAATATTGTTTACTTGCAAAAAAGCTAAAGTTAGAATTTTTTAATGGTGTAATTTCAATATTTGAATATTTTTTATTCTTATAAGGCAAATTTAATACTACTATATCTAACTCTCCATTTGCTAATTTTTGCATTAAAGTATCTGTTATTCCACTACCTATAGAAATATCAATATCAGGATACTTTTTTATAAATGTTAAAAAAGGTTCAAATATTAAAGATGATATCAATGAGTTTCCCCCACCTATTCTTATTTTTCCCTTTTCTAAAGTAATATACTTTGAAAATATATTTTCTGCATTATTCATAGTTTCAATACTATCTTTTATATACTCATATAAATTTTTACCTTCTTCTGTTAATTCAACTCCATTTTTATTTCTATAAAAAACTTTACCACCTAACATTGTTTCAAGTTTTTGTATAGACTGTGTTATTGCTGATTGCGAAATATACATACTTTCAGCAGTTTTTGATATATTTTTATATTTAACAACTTCACAAAATACTCTATATAATTCTAAATCTGTATTCATATATTATCCTCCGATATCATACTTAGATATTTCTTTATCTCTAATATTTGGCAATTGAGTTTGTCCCAATGATTGTGATTTGTCTGGAACTCCCTTTTGTAATTCCTCTTGAAATGCATTTTTTATATGTGAAGTTCCCTCTGCTTGTGTTACTATACTTGATTTTATTGTATCATCCAAATATTTTGCTTTTTCTCTAGTTTCTTTAAAATTTGCAAACCATCCTTTAATTTTTGAAAATATACCCTGTTTTTCTATAACAATAGGTAAATTGGTTTTGCCCTTATATTTTTTATCCTCAAAATATTGATTAATATTTATCCCATCTACCCCATCAACAATTGTTCCCAATTCTTTTTTATCAGTTGATGATATACAAGTAAATCCTTTTCCTGGTTGAAAAGTAAATACTTTATTTGAATCATAACTACTACTTATTGATGCTAATAAAAATAATGGAATCTTTCCAGATAAGTAAAGATTTTTTTCCTCTTTAATTTGAGGTAAAACACATTTCTGATAATCTTCCAAAGAATATTTTTCTTTTGTTATATTAATATCCATAAAAACATTATCTCTATTTTCAATAAGATTGTATGATAATCCTTCTGATTGTTTTAATCCTCTTTTCTTAGTTAAATCTTTTATTGGAATATATGATTTTGTTCTTATATCATACGTACTAACATCTTTTGCTCCTTGCTGTTTTGCAGCCTTACAGATAGCACATAAAACAAAATTTGCTCTAATTCCATTTACTCTTACAGATTGTCCTGAATTGACTTTTTCACTTACAGCTTGATATATTTTTTGTAGTGCATTTTCTGGCCATCTTACCTTTTTTATAGTTGTTCCATTTTCTGTATATATTTCTTTCCCATAACCAAGTTCAAAACCTAATTCTGTGTCATCAATTATTGTTCCATTAAAATCTTTATTTAATTCTCCTGTTTTTTCTGCATATTTGCTTTTTTGAATAATATCAGATACAATAGCTTTTATTACATGAGAATCTTCTAAAATTTCTCCTCTTTTTAAACCTACTATTTTACCTTGAAAGTAAGGACTTCTTGAATATATTTCTTCTTGTCCATCAAGGCTTGAATCTAAACAGCCAACACATTCTAATCCAAGCCCTTGCCCAAATTTTAACCATTCTTGCTTTTTTTCTTCATCATTACTTACAACCACAAAGCTATCACAATGTTGAAAAATTTGTTCATTTTCTTTTGATATTACTCCACCAACATCTACTAATACAATTTTATTAGTTTGATTTTCTATTGCCTGACAAGCATCATCTATAAAACTTTTTGTGAATTTTCCCTTTTTTCTCACAATACTTGTTTCATTTTGTTTTTTATTATTACTCCAGGTTCCTTCACCATCAGGACATGCTCTAATTATTGTATAGTCATCTGTAGGTAATTTGTCAATTAAATTAGCAATAAATACACTTTTTCCTGAATGAGGTGGTCCACAAAAAACTATTTTCATTTTCTTTCCCCCTCTATATATTTTTTATAAAATATATACTTATTTTACATTAGCATCTTAATATTCTTTAGTAATGTTAATATATACTCTTCTAATGGATTCAAACATTTTACTACTTACCATTTGTTCTCTTTCCATTTAATAATACAATTACACTATATAGAAAAACTGAAAAAAAATCAAGATTTCTACAACTATTTTTAATTTCTTAATAATAAGAAAAACTAATAATAAAAATTAAAATTATTAATCTTACGAGATGTTATGTTTACTGTATAATATAAGTATTGGAATGACCAATTTATTTTATAACTAAGCACAATTATGCTTAAAAATTTATTTATCTGATAAGTCCACACCATTTATGGATGGCACAGAAAGGAGAATTTTATGAATTACTTAGTTGATAATTTTACCCCTGACATGCTTTGCCTCTGCATGGATCTAGGTCAAGTTTTTAGACACATTTTTCTACGAATTTATATATATTTTTCAAGCTTCGCTTGTGAGTTGTTATAAATATTAAAGAAAATCTTTAACATTTATAACAACTTTTATATTTATGCTACACCTTCTATATACTCTTTATATTTTTGATTTGGTGTTTTATAATCAAGACTGCCATGTATTCTTGTATTATTATACCAACCTCCTATAAATTCAAATATAGCTAATCTAGCTTCTTTAAATGTTTCATACGTATTTACATTTACTTCTTCTTTCTTTAATATGGCATTGAAGCTTTCCATACTTGCATTATCATATGGATAACCCTTTTTACTATATGAATGTTTTACATTTTTTTCAACAATAAATTCTCATATTCATTTGATGTATATTGACTTCCTAAATCTGAATGAAATATCATTCCCTTTTCTACTTGGCTAAAATTATGGAAATGACAAAGGAAGAACAAAATCAAGTTGCATTGTATTTGTTTAATAATATAAGTATTATATAATTTTTAAAATTAAATAAAAAAGAAACCGCCACCACTATTAAATAGCAATAGTGGTGGCGAAACAAGTACATTTTAATCTTCTCTTTTAATTCCCAAGTAGTTCTTGAGTAAGAAAATGAAAGTGTACAAGTCGTAACGAGAGCCGATTTCAATAGTGAACTGGGAGTGACTCTGCTCATAGCTGCCATAAACCTTGTCTCTCGGAAATCCCTCGCAGTAAAGATATGAAATCTCTTCTGTGGGATTAAAAAGTCCCATGTAATCGAAATCCAGAGGTTTATCAGATTTTACTGAAATCTTCCAGTCGTAGAAATTGTACCGAAGTACCATTTCTATGCCGTACTTTTCGAGGTTGATCTGAAACACAGGTAATTTTACCGATTTTGAATAGTGGGTAGAAATCACTAGTGGCGGATTGTCGCGCCATTCTTCGTAGGTTGATCTCAACAGCTGACAAAGTCTGTCACGAACAAAGCATACCTGATCGCCGAGACCTTTTGCATAAATCAAATTTTCATCAGGTTCGTTTACCCGTATCCATGCAGTTACATCCACAGGTAAATGCTTGTCGTAGTAGTCTCTTGCATATGCAATGACAGAATGGTCAGTGCGTTCACCGCAACTCTCGTAATCATCGTGGTTAAAACCTTCGATATACTTTTGCATATCCTCCAGTTCTGCATAATGTACTCGTTTTTTCATGATAGTTCCTCCTTTTTATTGTTCGGAGGACTGTGCCTCCGAAATTTACTGATTTCAAAGGCAACAAAAAGCATGTTACAACTAAATTATAACATGTTTTACATAAAATTGCAAATTGTATAATTTTGTATTTTTTCGTTTGTGCCCATTTTTCAAAAATAGCAACAGAAAACTTTAACATAAAACAGAAAAAACGTATGAAAAAATACTTAAATTACTTAAAAATTTTTTCATACGTAAAAACCTTTATTTTTAGGCAAAAAATGGGCGCAGTACACCCGTAGCAATTTTGACAACTTTTAAATTTAAGCTACTTAACTCCTAATATTTCCCTGCTTATTTATTATGTGACCTTTAGCCATTGTTAGCATAACTAGAAAGCTTAAATCCAACATCAACTCCATCTTTTCTTTTCCTCTTATAAAATGATCATTAAACATATAATCTCTATCTAATCTTCCATTTAGTCTTTCAACTTCTGTTCTCATTTTATATTTATTTTTAAATTTTTTACTATCTCTTGCTATTGGTACAAATATCCTATAATCTGTTGATAATGGTATTCTATATATTTTTCTTCCTGTGGATTGTCTTGTATATCTTAATGCATTATTTGCTTTATCATATCCCATATATTTCATTTTTTCATAGTTATCTATATCTACTATATAAAATACCTCTCCATCTTCATTATAAGCTATTGGCATATCATCTATTTCTTTGTATTTTTCATCCTTATCCCAAATATGTTTTATATCAAATACTGGATTAATGTTATATTCCTCTTTTAATTTCTTATTTCTTCTTCCGTTATCATATCCCGCATCTCCCATAAGATTTTCCATTTTTTCAAATTTATATCTTTCATCATCATTTGATGCCAATTCTTTTAGAAGATTATCTAATTCTGTCTGTTCCGAATTATTAGCTGGTGTTAATTTATACTTTATTGGTAATCCATATTTCGCATCACATATTATATGTGCTCTAAAACCATAATGCCATTCTTTTTTTGTTGTTCCATCTTTCATATAATATGTTTTACAAGAATTTGTCGCATCATGTTCTGCTCTATTATCTACACATTTTTCTTTACTATAGTGATTGGCATATGTATCTAAAAATTTTCCATCTATTGCACAATCTTTACCGAAATCTTCTAAATTTTCATACATATATTTTATCAATTTTTCATTTATATTTTTTATTTCATTTTCAAGGCTTTCACACAATTCCTTGTCATCTAAATTTTCAAAAAATAATTTTATTCTTTCTAAATCTCCTAAAATTTCAATTTCCCTATAGTCAAATACAGAAATTTGTGATATATTATTCATAGATTTTTCAACTCCTTTGTGTATGTTTTTTGCAACTAAATTATATCAAATGTATGTTGAAAAATCTACAAAATCGCTTGATTTTTCAAGCGATTTTGCTGTTTTTGTCGTAATTTTTTCAATTGTTCAATTTTAAATTATTTTATACCTTGAAAGTGGCTTAACTTCGTGTCGTTACATTTATATTACAAATTTTAAGCTTACGGAATCATATGGTTTCAACTAGCGAAAATATTCACATCTGTTCGGATAAAATCAGCGTGTGATATAATTTTGTAAATAAATCTACAGACTAAAATTCATTATACTCCATTTCAACCCTATCATCACACAAATAATCCCTAATCCTAACAATCCCGGTTTCACTATCAACTGAAAAATTAGCAACAGTAATACTTTTATCATCATACTTATTTGGATTTTTAAATATCGTTTTATAATAATCATCTGTTTCATAATTAAGCACATTAATTAAATCATCTATCTTCGATGTGCTATTATCCAACAAACTCGTCAATTCACTTACCTTTTTTTGTCTAAAACTAGAACTAACAGGTTCTTCCGGTAAATCGTCTTTTTTAGCAATAAAATGATTAGCCCTGGCATATCTATCCCCGATTTTTGTAACACATATCTCACTAATATCTTTTTCAACATTAATGGCTGTATTAGAATTTATATCTAATATATTTAACGAAAATGCAGATGCTACCTTATGATCTTTTAGTTTCATTATCGCCTCATCAATATTTTTGGAATCCATAACATTTCTAACCATTATATATCTTGAAATGTTGTCCAAATCTATTTTTTTATCATAAATATAATTACTTGAAAATACCATTCCATAGCTGTTATAGGCAAATGAGCTTCCTATCAATTTGTCTGCTGGTGTATAGCCTACTATCCAATAATCATTATATTGATATTTAACTAATGCTACGCCATCGCGATTATAAAATTTGCTGTCTTCATTATGTGAAAATAGGAATTTTCCATTTGATTTCTTTAATAAAATTGTTGTGCATCCATCTATGCTTTTGAATATTTCCGGGAAAAACATTAATAGTAATGAATCTCTTGAAACTTGTGCTCCATCTGCTTTTCCATATATTTCTTCTAAACATTTTGGAAACTCATTTTTTAGTTTGCTTTCCATTTCTTTTACTTTGCTATATATGATTGGGTTTATAATTTTTTCATCATATATTTTTGCTTTGTTTTGTAAATAAGTTTTAAATCTTTCTCCTATTTTAAAACCCATTTCATATTCTGTTCCTGTGACTCCGAATTTTATCATGCTACACTCCTTTATAGAATATTTTCCAACCTCATCTCAATATTCTCATTCTTATTCAAAACAATAGTCTCCAACCCTTTTTCCTCTGCATACTCATTTATCACATAAAGATACTTCAAAACCTTCTTTATCCAATCATCTGGATTACCTCTTTTAACATACAAATCTCTTAAATAATCCTCTATTCCATCTTCTTTTTCATTCCATGTTGCTACTATAAACTTTATATTTTCTCTTTCAAGCATTTCCAAAACTTCTTTTGTTAGCCATATAAATATAATCTTGTGTGTACCATTTTCTATTTCATTTTTTACGTCTTCTATATATCTAGGCAAGAAGTTTTCATTTAAGATATGCTCCATGCTGTACCATTGTTTTAATGTATATTCTAATTTATAATTTGCATATTTATATGGTCTAATTTCCATGTCTATTACATCTTTTGGATTTAATTTTGATAATGTTGTTTTGCCAATTCCTGCAAAACCTGCTATGACTAGTTTTTCCATAATCTATTTTCTCCTTAATTGATTTTAAATTTAGTTATAATAAAAATTACAACTCATACTCCTTTATCTCACAATTCTTTAACCCTCTATTTAAAAACTTTCCATCACCTATTCCGTCGAAATATCCACTAAACGCTTTTGATACACCACTGTGAGCAACTATTAAAACATTTTTATAATCTTTTGTTTTAAGTTCATCTAAGAAGCTATAAACTCTTTCAAAGAATAATTTTATAGTTTCCGATGTTCCATATTGTATATTAGTGTAATAATTCCAGTATTCTTCTCTATTTTCTTTTTCACGAGATTTACCACTTAAACTCCCTGGACTTCTTTCTATTATTCTTTCATCATAAATAATATTTTGATTATTAACATTTATAATATTTGCCGTATGTTTCGTCCTTTTTAATGGAGAACACATAATTACATCAAAACTCATATTTTTAATTTTTTCTCTAAGCTCTTCTACTTGTTTAATTCCTAATTCTGTTAAATCGTCATCTTCTAGCGAATGGTAATCTAAAGAATTAGTAGTAGTTTGTCCATGTCTTACTATATATACCTTCATTATAATTCCTCCTAACATTTACTAATAAACTCATTAAAAATAATCTCACTAATCTTTATTCCTTGACTGTCTGGATATTTATCATTCTATCCATTTAATGCTCCTTATCTAAATTAAATTATTCTTCTTTAATACATCCTCCAAAAATTCATCTTTCTCTATCATCAACAATTTCTTTGGATGATAATTATTTATCTTATAATACCAGTCTTTCAAATTAATTTTTAGCTTGTCTGTAAATACTTTATTATTTCCTCTAGTATAGCATCTTTCTTCTAATACTGCTTCGCTGTCTAATGTAGGATATGCAAGATAATACTCAATATTGTTCTGTTCAAAAAAATCTAACAAATGCCAATGCATTGATGTTAAAACCACATCATATTTTTGAGCTACTTCTAGTATAGCTTTATAATAATTGCTTGGCCAATCTTTATTCATTGGTCTATCTTTTTTTCCTTTTCTTTTCTCGTATGGTATACTTTCAAATCCAGTATTATCCCATCTATAATATCCTGATTCTAAATCAATAATATTATCATATTTATTTCCTAATGTTGTTTTTCCTATTGCCCCAAATCCTGCTACTATAATTCCTTTGTTCATTTTTATCAACCTCCTTATATATTCATTTCTACAATTTTCTTTTTTATAGCTCAAATTATAACAAAAGAGCAAATGAATGTAAACACTCATTTACTCTTTATATAAGAAGATTAAATTTTATGTAATATTTTTTTCATGTCTCCATAAAATATTAATAGGATTGTTGACAATCTACGCGTAAATCTTGTATAACTAAAGTAACTCAACTACCAAGTTGTAGTAAGGGATTCTGGAAACGTTATTGATAACTTAAGTCAATGGCGTTTTCTGCTTTTTAATGTCATACTTTTACCTCTTCACAACTGCCAATATCAATATACACATAAATACGCCCAAAATCATCAAATACTTTTTCCAACTTATCTTTTCCTTCAATATAAACCTCGAAGCCAATGTTGTTATTATAATTGAGCTTGATGTTATAACTGATACAGTTGAAACTTGTCCATCAATTAAGCTAAATCTACTGCATAAATTCGCACCTAAATCCAATGCTGAATGCAAGAAAAAGAATCTTTTAAAATTAATTTTTCTTACATCTAAGTACTTCCATTTATTTGTAATCGAGCAATACAATATCACGATTATAACTCCCATTAGTGCATAATAGAATACTACAATTAGCGGATTTTTATAAATGTTTATATAAACTTTATTTAAAAAACTTGATACTCCATTAAATAGCACAAAACCATAGGCAAAAAGAATTCCTTTAATTTCATTTTTGTCAGCTTTCCCTTTTCCGCTTCTTGCTAATAGTATTGTTAGTAAAATCAATATAGCAGAAACTATTAGTTGTATGTAACTTAAATTATCTTTTAGTATTAAAATTCCTAACAATAATGTTACTACTGTGTTTCCCTTTCTTATAGGTGCTACTGTTGATACGCTAGCATATTTTATGGCAAGTATTCCACATATGTATCCTATCATTTGTATTATTGTAAGGGGTGCTATTTTTATAAGATCCGCTAGACTAAAATTTGTAATACATTTGTTAGGCATATACCTATTGTTATATATACAATATCACTTATTAACGTTCCTACTAGCGATAATGTTATTGAGTTGTTGCTCTTTGAACATTTTTTCATTGCTATTGATGTGAATCCACTAAGTATTGTTGATGTTAAACATAAATATAACCACATATTTTTCTCCTAATCTAACCTTTCAATTTTCTCTTCAATTTACTAATTGTTTGACAAAAACCTTCTCCATCACTACAATATATCTTTGAACCATGTGATGTATTGATAATGTAATTCATTTTCAATAATATTTTACATATCTTTTCTCCATGAGTTGTACTTGCATCAGCCATTATTCTATTTATTTTGATATTTCTACTTTCTAATATATCTAATAGTTTGATACAACCGTTTAACAATTCTATAACTAACCCATAATTATTCAGGTAATCACTATCAATAGATATTGAAGAAAGATATATATTGTACGATTTATTATCTTCATATTTTTCAATTTGACTTGCTTTTAAATCTGCTTCATTTATTTTGTTATTGTATATATCCATAAACGTTTTTTCTTCTAATGGTAAGATATTTACACTACATATTATTTTTCCTTCTTTATTTCTAACACCTATACATGTAAGGTCATTTTTTTTGTACCATTCCAATACGTCTTCTGCCTTTGTTATATTTTCATTTGGAAAATAAGTATGTTCAATTTTCTCCATTTTTTTGAAATCGTCTATTGTAAATTTATAATCTATATAATAATTTTTCATTTCATTTCCTCTACTTTTTATCTAAATTTTTCCTAATAAACTCATTAAAAATCATTCCACTAATTTTTCTTCCTTGACTATATGGATATTCATCATCAAAGTTGCTTGCTGTATTATATTGCTCTTTTTTCATTTATCTTTATTACATTACCTTTTAAATCGTCGTAGTAAATTGCCACTTTTCCATTAAAATTAATTAAGCTATCTTTTATTATCTTTTCTGTGTTCATCACTTTATCTTTCCTCTTTTCAATTTTCTGTTTTATTAGTCAAATCTTCATTATTCTTGGTATTTTTCATTCCTGCTTTATCTTCTTTTGCAAAGCAATAATCACAAGTGCCCTGACTATGTAGAACACACTAAAGAAGATAAACAATACAATTAATGAGTTTATATCTTTAAAAAAATTAAATAATATTAAAATCATCATCATACCCACTGCTCTACCAATGTTCAAAAATAATTCTATAAACCAGTAATAATCAACTTTATATTTAGCATCTAGAATGTAATTAATTCCTTTGAATACTAAAGCATTTCCTTCAATATTTGTTAACACATTTCCAAGAGCTATTAATAATTGGTATATAGCAATTAAAATTGCACTACCTTTTAAACTAATTGGTATAGTTATTAAAAACATCATTGTTACTAATGGCAATACTATTTTTTTATAATTTTTGTAATTAACTTTTTTCTCAACAACTATTGCTGCAAATACACATATTAAGGCTATTACGCTTGATAGGTTTCCAATAATTCCTTCACTCTTAACATTGTTGTATAAAATTAGTGTCGCTAATAATGATATTACCCCTCCATTAGTTAGTCCGTCACATACAGCTTGAAATCCCATTAACTTAAAGAGCTTTTTGTCTTTTATAGTTTTGATGGATTTTTTGGACTGAATTTTTTCACAATCTATTTTTACATCTTTTATTGTAAACGACAATATAAATGATACAACAGTTATACAAACTAAAATTAAAAACACTAGTTCATATGAGTACATCTCTATAACATTTCCCAAAATGATTGGGAACACTACAGAAGTTATATTGTTTATAACACTGTCATATGTAAAATATTTATTAAAATTATCTTTATGATTTAGATTATCTATAATGACTTCATAGCTTGACCAATATAAACATTGACTAAAGGCATATATTGTTGCAAATAAATATATAAAGTTTACAATGTTTTCTCTTGAAAATAATAGTATAAGTGAAATTATCAGTGTTGTTAATAATCCCATTCTATACATTTTTATTACTCTACTAGAATTTATAAATTTACTTACAATATATCTACAAGTTACATGTGATAAATAATAAATTAAATAATATAAAGCTATTGTTGTTAAGTTTCCTTCTGTTATTTTTAGAAAATATATTCCTAAAAATAAACTATTAAATAGTGGTAAAATTTCTTTTATGCAATGTGTAAATATTAGATTTTTCCATTTGTTCATTTCATACCTCATTTATACTTATATCCCTAATTTTATTCTTTTAATCGCATTATAACAAAAGAGCAAATTGATGTCAACACTGATTTGCTCTTAACTTCCCGTACTTCTATATTTATTCAAAGCCAAATCCCATAACTTTACCGCAATTACCCATAAAACAACTGCTACAATTGGAGATAAATATAACATATATGTATTAAGCCCTAGATAATCCATAGTTGGATAATATGCAACAAAGGCATATGGCAATATAACTGTAATCACTATTCTAATAAACTTATTATATATAGTTATTGGGTATTCTGTAAAAGTATACATTCTATAAAACGACCAAATTACCTCGTTTGATCTATATGTCCAAAATGATGAGATGCTACATATTGTATTAATGGCCCCCACAATAAACACTCCAACAATACTAAAAAATATTATTTTAAGTATTAAAATAGCTGTTATTGGTATTGATAATTGAATAAGCATACAGATTGTAATTGCTATTCCAATAAAAACACTTGCTATTCCTGTAAAATCTCTTGAAGATCCTATTATTGATATTAAAGGATGTACAGGTCTTAACAAAATTTTGTCAAAAGTTCCGTTTTTTATGTATCTTGGACCTAAATCATATAATGCATCAAAACAATATTTTGATATTCCTATTGGTATTTGTGTTATGCCGTATAATAATAAGATTTGTCCAAAATTCCATCCAGCAATATCTCCAGTATTTTGGAATACTATAAACAAAAATATTAAACTTACAAGCTCAACAATACACTGTGAAAAAACTCCAACTATACAGTCAATTCTGTATATAAGGATTTCTCTCAGAGCTATACTTAGGAACGAAAAATATAAACTTATATTATCAAATATTCTTTTCATTTTATCCCCCATTTATTGTTATGTTTTTTACTGCGTGGTTAAAAAACAGCTTTGCGATAACATATAAAATAAAACCCCATGTCATTTGTTTTATTATTATAAAGATAATTTCGTTATAACTAATTTGACCTAGCCAAATATTTATTGGTGTGTATATTAATTCTTTGAATGGTAAAAATTTTGATAAATTTTGAAACCATACCGGAAAAAGTGTTATTGGCGCTATAATTCCTGAAAATATCATAATAATAGCTTTTCTTAATTTTTGCATTCCCCATATTGAGTTTGTGTAAAAGCCTACGGTTCCAACTATTACTTGTATAAAGAACGTTATTGGAATTCCTAATATTATTACAAACATACATAAAGCAAGATTTAGTATACTAACTGGTAAGACTAAGTTCCAAAATATTGCACAAATTCCAAATGTAGCTATTCCAACTACTGCTGCAAAAAGCATTTCTCCTAAGTTAATTCCGAAATAATATTCAAAATATGTTACTGGATTTAATAGCTCTTTGTTGATTTGTCCATTCCTTATAGAATGAGCCATATCTTCATTAATTCCCCATGTTGCTATAGAACTGAAAGCTATTGCTAAAATATAATATGTAACCATTTGGTTTAATGTAAAACCTCCAGAACTTCCTGTTTGATTGTATATTGCCTGCCATACAAAAACATATACTATAATTTCTACAATTCTATTAAGCGTAAATAAATAAAAATTTGATTTGTATATGGTGTATTGATTGAATTGCATCTTTGCAAGTTGTATCATTGATTTTAACATTTATGAGCTCCTTTATATATTTCTTTTAATATATCTTCTAATTCCGCTTCCCTCATATGAATATCTTCTATTATGCAGAATTTAGATATTTCATCCATAATTTTTACTATTGTTGTTTCGTCATGACTAAATTTTATTTTTAATTTATTTTCTGTCTGCTCTAATATTTCTAAACCACCTAATTCAATATTTTCTTTCTTGCCTTTAACTATAAGCTCTGCAATTACATGCTTCCCATAAGTATCCTTGAATTTTTGTTTTTCTCCATCGTAAATTATTTCACCTTTGTCTAATAAAATTATTCTATCACATACATCTTCAATATCTTTTAAATCATGTGTTGTTAATATTACTGTTGTTTTGTTTTTCTTATTTATCTCTTTTATAAAGTTCCTTATTTTCTCTTTTACAAAAACATCTAAACCTATGGTTGGTTCATCTAAATATACTATTTTAGGATTGTGTAAGAAAGTTGCGGCAATTTCACATCTCATTTTTTGACCTAAGCTTAAATTTTTAACTTGTTTTTCTAGTAAATCTTGAAGCTCAAGAATTTCAGTAAACTTTTTCAGATTTTCTTGAAATTCTTTTTCAGGAATCTTATACATCTTTTTTATCAATCTATATGATTCTATAACAGGCAAGTCCCACCACAATTGTGTTTTTTGTCCAAATACTGCACCTATTTTTTTATTGTTTTGTATTCTTTTTTGATTTGGTACTATACCGTTTACAACTATGCTTCCTGATGTTGGAGTGAGTAATCCTGTGAGCATTTTTATAGTAGTTGATTTACCTGCTCCATTTTCTCCAATATAACCAACTAACTCTCCTTCTTCTATATTAAAGTTTATTCCCTTAACGGCATCAAATTTTTTATATTTGGGATTTATTAAGTTTTTGAAATAACCTATTAAACCATCTTTTTTTTCTATAACCTTGTATGTTTTTACTAAATCTTTGACTTCTATTATTGACATTTTTTCTCCTTTTTATATTGTAATTTTAGTAAATTTATTACTGCTTTTTTAAATTAACTATATCTCTCGGTATTCTTATCATTTACTAATCTATCATACATTCCTTTATTTAATATAATTTCTATTGTAGATAACACGCATAAAATAATTATTACAACAGAAAGATCGAATTTAGTTAATACCAAAGTAAACAATAAACCAAATATTAACTGTATAAGTTTTCTATATACTTCTATTTTAATCATAACCTTTTGCTGCTGCTCTTTTTTTGAAATTCTTAATGCGGTATCTTCTATGTATACCTGAAATGAATCTCTTATTGCAAGTATAATACAAAATCCTGTTGCCATTATTACAACTTTCAACATAAAATTAAAACTAATATAATGCCCAACCACTACTAAAGAAAAAGCTAATAATTCCAATATTGTTAATAAAATGCTTAGTTTATCTTTTATTTTCCTGTATAATTTGCCTAATACAATATTTCCTATAATTCTGCTAACTCTTGAGATAAGAACTATTGTAGTTAGTAAATATGTTACATTTTCTACAGATAAAACATTACTAAAGTCATATTGCATAAATAATTTGCTGTTATTCTGACCTAGCTTTATAATTGCATAAAATAGTGCATTCGATAGTATTACAAGAATAACTAATGCTGATAATTTAGTATTTTTAGAATGCTTTATTTCCTTCTCAGATTCATTTTCATCCATATATTCTGCTTCTTTAAAATTCAGTGATAGCATAAAAGTAATTACATATAAAAATATTGATATATACAACGGAAAATAGGCATTTATATTAAATAAATACCCACTAATTAATGCCGTAATCATAGTAGCTATTCCGTACATTATTTTTGCCTTGTTTCTAACAAAGAAGTATTCATCTTTTCTATTCATATATGTTAAATTATTTTTTAACAAAATGTTAGACATTAACCAAAACATATATGCATATTCTATTGTTATTTTATATAATATCAATGCTATAAATGAATTACCAAATGTAAGTATTATAGCTGATGCTAATAGTAAAAAGCAGCCCAATCTTATTGAATTTACATTTCCTATTTTCTTCGCGATTTTTTCTATAATTTTCTGAGATAATATACATATAAGTAATCCTATTGTTGTCAACGCTGATATTTGGCTTGCGTTTAGATTTTTTACCAGTGTAAGAAACAAAGTATCGATTGGCACAAAAAATATGGTATCTGCTGTCAAAGAATAAAATATTGGATATATTTTTACTATTTTATTTATTTTTTCTGTATCTTGTTTCATAATTTCTCCATTTCATTTGAACATACTTTTATAAATTCTTCAAATATTCTATTATGATTTTCATCCTTTTTGTACAAACTCTCTGGATGAAACCTTACCCCTATATAAAACTTTTTATTTTTTGATTCAATAACATCTGGATAACCATCCTCACAAAATGCAACCTTATCTAAACAAGGACATTCTTTTATAGTTCTCTTGTGCCTAGAATTTACTTTCATTTTGTCAGTTTTAACTATCTCATAAAATTTTGAAGTTTTATCTATACTAATACTGTGAACATACTCATCAAAAGATTTATCATGTTTTTCAGGATTAGGAATTTTACAAGTTGTTCCTCCTAACGCTCTTGCAATATTGTTTTGACCTGCACAAATACCAAGTATTGGAATATCGTTCTCATAACAATACTTAGCAATTATGCTTTCATACTTATCTGTTTCTGCACCACCTTGTAGAACAATACCATCACATAGCTTTAATTGAACAATTAAATTTTCTTTTTCTTCTATAGATAAATTATCTTTCCAGTTATCATCACAATAATTTATTTTATCCTCCGTAGGTAATATTCCAATTGCTATTCCTCCATTATCAAATATAGCTTGCTTAACCTCATCTCTTACAAAAGTATCTATTTTATATGATTTGTATGTATCATAATGCTTTGACACAATTCCTATTATTGGTTTTTTCATTATTTGTTTCCTCCTATTGTTATGTTTTAATCTTCTTAACAATTATCTTCATCTATTTCTATTATTTGCTTAAATTCTAATTTCCCCATTTAACCAACTCCTATATACTACTTCCAAATACCTTTTTATTTACCCTACTTGCTACTAAATAAGTTATTATTATCAACCCAATCAAACCAATAGCCAAATATCTAAATGTTTCTATTCCTCTAATAACACACTCTCTACAAACCAACCAAGCTATAATAGTAAACAAAGCTCTTATTACGAAATAAACTCTATTTACTAAAACCCACTTTTCTCTATCATTAGTTGAATATGCACTCATTAAGCTTCCCCAGATAGGGTCGCCCATGGTAGAGGTAAACGCTGTAATAATATATGCAATTAATAATCCTTGCCAAGATAATGTTATTGCAGCAATAAATAAACAAAATACATCTATGCATGAAATTATAGTCTCTGTAAATAATAATTTTTTCTTTTTATGTATCTTATGCAATATTGAACCTGATATTATGCATAATAAAACAGTTTCTAACAATGTATATACTGCATTTAAATAACCGACCTTATTGCTAACAAGTGGAGCTAATTCTTCAAATCCACGCCAACCTATACACCAAAATCCTACTAATATTGCAAATAATGATGTCACTATAATTGTTTCATTTTTACTTTTCTTATCTAACACTTTATTTTCAGAAATTTGCTCCATAACATCTTCATTAGAAATTCTTTTTAATAACATGCTTAATACTGTTCCTACAACTATTAAGACAACATATCCTAACAAATATATTTTAGGACTAATATCATAGATAAATTGACTAACAAGTAATCCTAATGTTCCACCAATAACTTGTGACCTTTCTTCTTCTATAAAACAATAAGGCTCGTATTCTTTATTTTGCGTATTCATTTTTGTTATTGTTGAATACTTTATTCCAGATAAAAATCCAGAAATTAAAGTAAATATATATATGGTATAAACGCTCCTACATTGAGATATTATAAGTCCTAATCCGAGAAATGTTATTAAATGAAATATATGATATTTCTTATAATCAACTTTCAATGCCAATCTTACCATTGGTTCAAAGCCTCTTGAAATTAGCCTTGCAAATTCTAAAACAATTGGTATAGATACTGCAACCCAAGGGGTTACGTTTTTTGACAGAAGATATAATACTATAATTCTTATAAAATAATAATTAGTAAATGCGTCAATTATACAACTCCATCTTATTAAATTTATATATTCTTTTTTTGTAGCCATTTATTTGATCTCCTTAACAAATATTACATTTGTGCATTTGCAAGGTTTGCTGTCACATTCTTTGCACCAAACATCTGGGAATTTATAACCCCAATATTCTTTAATTCTAATGACTTCTTTGAAATTGTATTTTTTCATTAAGTTTTCAAGGTTCATTTTATTATTTACTAATACTCCTTCACAGACAATGTTTGATAATCTAAGTGATTTTGAATAATCAATAAAATGATCCATAAACATTGAACCAATATGCATGTGTTGATATTCAGGTTTTATTACTATAACTTGAATATAGAAAGCATCTCCTACTCTTTTTCCATATCCAACACCTGCTATTTCATCTCCTATTTTGGCTAATTTTATATTTGTATGTTTTGTTAATATATTGTCGCGAATATCTCCACACCACCATTTTCCCCATTGTTGTTCTTCTATTTTATTTATTATATCTGCATATTTTTCTTCATAATCTATTAATTCAACTTTGTTTTGCATATTTTACCACCCTTTATTAAACTATATATATCATACCAATTGTAAGCTCTATATATGTTTTTGCCGTTGCATTCCTTGTTATATCCCGCATGAAAACATATTACAGGGATTATTTCTGATATACTAATTATATTTTCTGCTTTATCTTCAATCATGACATCTATATTGTTTTTTAAACAATTTTCTCTTTTATCATCCTGACTAAAAATTATTTTGTCATAATCAATGTTTTGTTCTTTAAGCCAGTTCAACACAATTTTTCTCATTTGTTTTCCTTCATCTGTATCTCTATTTGTTAGATATCTTGCAGTCACAATATATATTTCATTACCATCCTCTTTAAGCTTTTTAATGACTTCACTGGTATATTTTCTTGCTGGCTCTTTTGTTGCATATTCATATAAGTATTCATTCCAAAATTGATCATCTAATTCTTCTGAAATATTGAATATTTCTGCTATTTCATAACCATCTTTGTTTACAACAGTTTTATTATATTTCGAAAAAAACTTCCCGCCTACATCTAGTTGCCATTGCTCAATATCGGTTAATACTCCGTCTATATCTATTCCTATTCTCATTTTGTTTCTCCTTGGTTATTCTTTTTATTGCATTATAACAAAAGAACAAATGAATGTAAACACATATTTACTCTTTCATTTTACACTATTGAAATTTAATTAGTGTCAAGAATTAAGAAACATTTCGTCTATTACAGCAAAATGTTCCTTTAACTTTGGTCAGTTTTATCAATTACTCTTCGATTATTCCGTTGCATACATCTAAGTTTTCCAAAGCTTCTGACAAACTAACTTCCTTCTTGTCATCTAATCCTGTTGTTACGATTGTTGCCATCCTGCATTTAGGTTTGTCGACCATTGCCACAATAACTCCAAGAAATATTGCAAGTATTAAGCAAATAACTCCAACTACAATATAAATCATATTTAGACTCCTTTCCATATTTTAATATGACGGTTCTAAGCGTTGACATGGATATTGTACAAAGATTTTTCTAATCTCTGAAAGCTGATTTCAAGTACTGAATTGATTTTACTTATCAAAAACAATATCTTTAACTCTTAACCATGCTTTCTGATCATTTTTACGAATTTGCTCAAATTCTTTCTTTAATGCCTTTGAATCTTTAGTTTCAACCGGTTCATGCATTTCAACAGGCTTAGATTTTTTTAGAAAATAATCTGCATTAATGTTCCTGAACCGAAAACTATTTTTTCTTTTTTTCCGAGAATCCATATTATTTACCCCCTAAAACTGTTTAGGTGACAAGTGAGCTGACCTTCTTCACTTGTTTTAGTTTTTGTAGTGCTGACCTAGAAATAGAGATAACATCTCATTTTCTCACTACTCGTTTATTTATATAAATAGGGATTTACCCTAGAATTTCAGTTACTAATATAACACGAATATCCGTAAATATCAATATCTTCACATTAATAAAGGAACATTTCGCCTATTACAGCAAAATGTTCCTTTATCTAGAAATATCTATCTTTCCATATCAATTTCTTCATTAAATTTCAACATTTTAATTTTATCAATATCTATACAATATATCTTTTTATAAATATCACTACAATTTAAAGCAGTAACCTTTTCCTCTCTAAGATTTAATAGTTTTAACATATCAGTTACTTCTTTCTCTGATTGTCCTTCTATTTCTAAATATGATGGAATTAAAGGCCATGAATCTATATCTATTTCTACATTATTCAATTCATATTGAATCCTTTTATTCTCCTGATAACCATTATTAAAATATCCCATCTTTTCAAGTAATTCATTAGTTGCCTCAAAATCAGATACTTCAACCTCAATCTCTTTTGTTCCATCAATAGTATTACTTACAATATCCTTATATGTCAAAGTAGTCTTTCTTCCATTGGTTCTTAATCTAATCCATTTCCCATCTTGAGCAGGATTTAAATTATATACATACCTTTTCTGCTCGAAATTTCCTATTTTATTAGCTCCTAACTCTTCAAGGAGACTTATTATACTTTTAGGTTCTATTTCTAAAACTCTTAATTCATATTCAGTTTTCACTTTATTATTCTCCTTATAAACTAATTGTCAAATTCTTTTACAAACCCTACAATATCGCTATTAACTTTTTGTATTCTTTCATCATTTTTTAATTCATCATATGAAAACCATTTATAATTATCTGGTAGATTATCTAACTGATTCTCTGTTTCTATTTTATAAAAATAATGCTCATATTCTTTTTCTATCTGAGCACTTTCAGAAAATTTTGTGTGCTTTTTCATTCCTAGATAATTACATTTAAAATCTTTTAAACCTAAAATTGCTTCTACATTTTTTTGTATAATATCAATATCCTCTGCTCCATTAATCTTGCAATTTAAAAATAAATAAGATTGCCATCTTTCATCATAGTATTGTAAATATTTATTTTCCTTATTTTTTATTATTATAATTGCATGTTTTCCCATACTTTTTCCTCCTAAATTTTCTTATGTTAAATTCAATTATTCATTCCTATTTTATCAAATCCAAATCCCCATTTATCACAACAGGAGAAAATCCTGATATTTCATCATACAACATTCCTTCTGGAATATCATTATATAAATAGATTTTCTTGTTTTTCATAAAAGCTTCATATATTTCAATAAATGTTGCTCCACCAATATAGTTCTTTTTACCATTTTTATCAAAGTTTAAAGTTAATACAGCATCCATAGTTGCTATTCTTTCTTCACTCATTCTAAACATTCTAGCTTTAAATTCACTATGTGCTTCTTCCCCTAAAGCCCAACTTTTCTTTTCTGCATCTGGTTCATAGTATGAATTTGGTAATTCAACTATATGCCCATTTTGTTCTAATTTTTCTTTTATTGGTGCTATATCTTTATAAAAAGCTTTGCTACAAATTATTAATATTTTCATGTTTATTCCCCCTGTGTTAATGTTTTTTCATTCCATATCTTTACTCTTTGTCGGAAATCTTCGTATATAATACAATATATGCGAAGATTTCCGACAAGTGTTTTATTAAAATTTTAAAATTTTTTTTGAATTTAATTAGTTAAAAATTAAAAAAGATAATCGAAAGATTATCTTTTCATGGCTCCTCGTGTTGGACTCGAACCAACGACCTATCGGTTAACAGCCGAGCGCTCTACCAACTGAGCTAACGAGGAATATTTAAATCTGGCGACAACCTATTTTCTCAGCAGGGTAACCCACAAATATCGTTGGCACATTGGAGCTTGACTTCTGTGTTCGGAATGGGAAC
>CAKOWZ010000008.1 GCA_934129745.1 uncultured Clostridia bacterium | reverse complement strand
GTAAAGACACCTCGAATATTTTTATTTTGTTTTTGGACTAACAAAATTATATCATAAGTGTCTTTACATTTTTTTATGTTTACTATTTCCCCAGAAAATTTAACTCATATTAAAATGATTCCAGAGCTCATTAATTTTATAGAATTACCTAAATTTAACTACCATACGGACAATAGACTAAAGCTTCCGTGTGGCAGTTAAATATTTTTTCTAATATTTCTCATATCTTGTACTTGGACCATTTCCAACCTGATTTTGTGTTTAAAAATGATATAATTTCTTTATAGATATTTTCTGTATATTTTTCCTTAAATTCTATACTTTCATTTTCATCCATGTATATCACTCCTGTAATTTTATTATCGTTCAATCGTTCGATTAAAGATAGTATATCATTTATATCTGTATTTATACAATAGTTTTTAACATTATTTTTTAATTTATAATTCTAGATAGCTTATATTTTATAAACGCTGATTTTTTGTGAATCCTAACTTAGGAATACTTTGATTTTGTGCAATATTGTATTTCGGTTTTTGATATCTTATATAGAGATAATTTAAAAATTTTTCCTACCTCTCTTCTAACTTTATTATGTATTTATGTGTAATCGTTATAAATGATTTTTTATTTCAATTTTAAGTAGGAAATTTACTTATGTAAATTTCAGTTTCTAATCCAAATTTGAGCTTTACAAGAAATACAATTATTATTACGATTTATACAATATGAACAATATCCGTTATCTCTATAATAATAGTCTCCCAAATCCTTCAACAATTTGAAATCAAGCTTTTCTAATAAAAATTTAGAATTAACATATTCCTTATCTCCCCATGCTTCATAAATTATTTTGTCTTTTATATTATCGCAACATAGGTGCATTAATTCAGTTCCGATCCCTTTTCTTTGATACTCATTCTTAATTGCTAAATATAGTATTTCTCTATATTCACCTAAATCTATTCCGTAATTATTTTTGGTTTTTATGTTGCTAATTCCACACGCACCGATAATTTTATTATCTGTTTCACAGACATAATAATTACAAATATCTCTTTTTATTTCTTTGATATTCTCTATAATTATTTCTTGCTTTGTTTTTAATTCTTTATCGTTTCTATCAATATTACAAGTGCCTAATAAGTCCGTTACCAAATTTGCAATTTCATTTAAATCTACAATATTTGCTTTTCTATATCTTATATTTTCGATGATAAACAACTCCTTCAATTCCTATTAAATTTATAATTCACTAAAATATCTATATATATCTCCCCAATTATTTACTTCATGGATATATTCAGTTTCATCCAATTTTTTTAAATTTGTATCTCTAAAATATAAAGTTTTTACTTTAGCATTGCTTAATTGTTGTATTATTTTATAATCATCATCAATCATAATATCTATTTTCTCTTTTTGACAGATTTCTAATTTATCTTTAATTTTCCAATAATATTTATCAAAAACTATATTATTTTCATTTAATATTCTAATTGCATCATCTTTCATTTTCTCGATAAATCCTCCTCTAGCAGTGATTACAACCATTTCAAAATCTAATTCTTTTAGTTTTTGGTAAATTGCTAGAAATCCTGGCATTAAATTGCTTTCAAGAGATGCTTTAAGAAGATATTTTTCATTAAATTTTTGTTGCTCTTCTTTAGACCAGGCATATCTGCTCTGATATTTTGGTTCTTCAAAATTTATTATTTTTCTATGATTTAAATCCTCTATTGCAAAAATTTCCTCATATGTTCGAAATGTTGTTTCACTATCTATAACTACTCCATCTAAATCTATACCAATTCTCATAATAATTAATCCTCCTTTATTATTTCAATATTTCATTTGCATTATTTAATAATTCTTATATTTTATTAAATGTTTGTGCAAGTGAAAATCCTTAAACCCTTCAAAATTTTATTTTTTTTCCATTTATATAATTCAATTTTTCTCATAAAAATTTCCCTATTTTATGTTTTCATAAATATTGATTTTCGCAAATTTAAAACACCTCAAACTGAAACCAAGCATAATTTTTGAATTTATAATTTTCAACCTGCTCAATAAGTTCCTTTGACACCAATGATATATCTGTCAATCTAACATCTTTTACCAAAGGATTAATATATCTTTTCTTAACATCAAACCCAATATAATAATTATCTTTAGGAGGATTTAATCCTTCGCAAATATCAGTACTCTCCATAAAATTTCTAAAATTATTACTTAATTTATCTTCTTTACAATTTAAAATTTTATCAATTATCTCCGCTTCTGAATATTTGTATAAATCAACTTCTTTTATTACATTTTTATCTATTGCAATTTTTATTGAATCAGCTATAAACTGCATAACCAATTTATCTTTATTTCCTTGAAATACCATCCACATTTTACTTGCACCATTAACAAACTTTTCTGCTATTTCCTTATCATTAAATCCTAATTCGGTAATATTATCTTCATTTGATAAAATAGTTAAATTTGAGTACATTTCTTTTATATCAGATACATTCCACTCTTTTGTAAAACTTAATCCACTGGAAAGAGTATACTCTAATCTATCTGCTGATAACCTTGGTGTATCATTATCAGCTATTGGATATATTTTGTAATCACATACTTCATCTATAAGTATATTATCTTTTTTTAATAAACTTTGTATTTCTTGAGATTCTTCAATAATTTTTCTTGTATCCGCTTCTGTTACTTCTTGATTTTTGTAATCTTTGTGTAAAAAATCAATACAATGACTAAAACATGGTGTAGCAATATCATGAAATAGCCCTGCTAATGTTTGTTTTTTATCCTTTGTAAAATTCCATATTATTAATGCAACACCTATACTATGATCTAACCTTGAATAAAAGAATTTGTTATTAAATATTTTTGTGTAATCAGTTCCACAATTCATTCCTATTTTTCCAATTCTTTGTAATTCAGGAGTGTTAATATACTCATATAGAAAATATGGTATTTCATCAACTAATATTTTAAAATAGTTTCTTATAGTTGTATTTAAATTATTAAAATAATCTGAATTATTCATTTTCCTTCTCCTTTATTGCAATTTAAAATTCTGTTTCAAAAATTTGTGCAGGTTTCATACCTCCACAATCACAAATAGATTGAAAAGCCATCTTATGTGCTACAATAATAACTGCATTATATTTACCTTTATATTATTTACTTATTATCTATTCTCTTCCCACACTTTGGACAATATTCATATAATGTTCCATAGCTTGATATTACAGTTTTACCACAATTTTTACATTTGCACATTATTGAGCTTACAATACCTCCTATAAATAAAATAAATACACCACTAATTATTAAATATACAGATATATCAGGTGTAGAGAATTTATAAGCTCCCATTTCAAACAATAACTTACTTGATTCCTGTAAATTATTTTTCATGTTTTGAATATATATATAATCTATAATACAACTAACTATCATAAGTACAACAGCTATAATTGCACACACATTTAAAAATATTTTTCCTGTTTTTATTTTGTTTTTAGCCATTTTTTATTCCTCCAGTTATCAACTAAAAGCACAACCAGAATAACTCCAAATTGTGCTTTTCAAATTTACTTAATTAAATTCATTGTTTCTCTAGCAATAACTAACTCTTCATTAGTAGGAACAACCCAAACTCTGATTTTAGAATCAGGAGCAGATATTTCAACTTCTTCACCTTTAACCAAGTTTTTATCTTGATCTAATTTAACACCTAAGAATTCAAGATTTTTACAAATTTCTCTTCTTCTATTAAATTGATTTTCACCAACTCCAGCTGTAAATACTATATTATCAACTCCACCTAAAGAAACCATATATTTAGCTATAAATTGAGCTATATTTAAATCATATGCCTTTAAAGCTAAAATAGCCTTTTCATCACCATTATTAGCTGCTGCTTCAATATCTCTTACATCAGGAGCCAAACCTGAAATTCCTTTTAAACCAGATTCTTTATTTAAAATTCTATCCATTTCTTCTGGACTAATACCTTCTTTTTTCATTAAAAATGTCACTATTGATGGATCTAAATCTCCGCTTCTAGCACACATCATAATTCCTCCAAGTGGTGTTAATCCCATACTTGTATCAACTGACTTTCCACCTTTAACAGCACACAAACTTGCGCCTTGACCAATATGACAAACGATTGTTTTTAATTCTTCAACAGGTTTATTTTCAAGCTCTGCAACTCTTTGTGATACATAATAATGTGATGTACCATGGAAACCATATTTACGAATTTTATATTCTCTGTAATAATGATATGGTATAGGGTATAAATATCTTTCCTCTGGAATTGTTTTATGAAATCCGTTATCAAATACAGCTACATTTGGTTTATTTGGCATTAGATTTCTACAAGCCTCAATACCCATTGCTGCTGCTTTATTATGAACAGGTGCTAAATCCGCAACCTCTAATATTCCTGACACAACACTATCATCAACTAAAATAGGGTCAGCATATTTTTCAGCACCCTGAACAACCCTGTGTCCAATAGCATTTATTTCATCTAAACTATTAACAACTTTATAATCAGTTTCTGTTAATTGTTTTATAATAAATTCTAATGCCTCCTTATGTGTAGGAGCAGCATTTTGCATAACATATTTTTCTCCATTTACTTTATGTGTCACAAATGCCTCTGGATCTCCAATTCTTTCATAATTTCCTTTTGCTAAAACACTTTCATCTTCCATGTTTATTAATTGGTATTTTAGTGATGAACTACCACAATTTAATACTAATATTTTCATAATTTTACCTCCTGTGCAATTGGGGACGCGTCCCAATTGATCAATGTGTACAATTGGGACGCGTCCCCAATTGTACATTTTTTATATTTATAACAAATTTTTTAAGTTTTTGCAATAGTTTGAAAACATTTAACATTACATTTTACTTTTAACATCTCTTGCAATTAACATTTCTTCATCTGTAGGTACTACATATAGCTCTATAGATGAATCAGAAGCGGAAATTTTGCCTTCACAATTTACATACATGTTATTAGCTTCTTCATTTAATTTGACTCCTAAAAAAGCCAAATAATCGCAAATTTTCTTTCTTTCTTTAGCATCTTTTTCACCGATTCCTGCTGTAAATGTAATTATATCAACACCACCCATAGAAACCATATATTTAACTATAAATTGAGCTACATTGTATGCAAATGCATCTAATGCCATTATAGCATTTTTATTATCTTCAAGAGCCTCAGCTTCGATATCTCTAAAATCAACTGATACTTCAGAAATTCCATATACACCTGATTTTTTATTTAATATTTCATCCATTTCATCAGGTGTGTGATTTCTTAATTTAGCAATATAAGTCACAACAGATGGATCTAAATCTCCGCTTCTAGTTCCCATAGGAATTCCTCCAAGTGGTGTAAATCCCATGCTTGTATCAACTGATTTTCCATTTTGAATTGCGCAAATACTTGCACCTTGACCTAAATGGCAATTGATTATTTTTAAATCTTCAATAGGTTTTCCTACTAAATTAGCAACTCTGTTTGATACATATTCATGTGATATACCATGGAAACCATATCTACGAATTTTATATTTTTCATAATATTTGTAAGGTATAGGGTAAATATAGCTTTGTTCAGGGATTGTTTTATGAAACCCTGTGTCAAATACTGCCACATTTAATTTTCCTGGCATTACAGTTAAACAAGCTTCTATTCCAGAAATAGCTGCAGGATTATGTAATGGAGCTAAATCGATAATCGTTTTTAAGCCATCCAAAACATCAGGAGTAATAACTGTAGGCTCAGTATATTTTTCTCCACCATGGACGATTCTGTGACCAATTGCATCTATTTCATCAACTGATTTTATAACTCCATATTGTTTGCTTTCTAATCTTGTTAAAACAAACTTGATTGCTTTTTCATGATTAGATACTGGACGTTCAAACTTATGTTTGCAATCTCCAACTTTATGTGTTAAAAAAGAATTACTTTGACCAATTCTTTCAAAATTTCCTTTTGCTAAAACTTGCTCAGTTTCCATTTCAATTAACTGATATTTTAGTGACGAGCTACCACTGTTTAGTACTAGTATCTTCATAATTTTACCTCCTGGACAAAAAGAATATTTTTTAAATCTTCTTGAGTTTTAACTAAATCTTTACCATTTTCAACTTTAAACACTTTAATATTAGGATATTTTTTTGCAACCTCATCAGCCATTTTCAAATACTCACGTTGTTGTTCAATACTATTATCACCGCTAAATTTAGCATAAGCAGGTTCAACTTTTCCATCTCTTTTCAATCTTTCTTCAAACAAAGTTTCATCTTCAAGATATATTGTAATATAATAAATATCAAAATCTAATTTACTAAATTTTTCTAATAAATCATTATAAACTTCTGTGAAAGAATACGATTTTTTTCCTAATCTGCAATAATTTTCTTCTGTAAAAAATGTTCTATCAAATAGTAAATTTATATCTAAATTTTCCATTTTTTTCATATATTCTAATAAATCATAATACATTTTTGCACTTTTTTCTAGTCCAGCAGGTGATGAATCACTTATTCCACTTAACCTATACAAATTTGTGTGTTTTAATATATTTCTTAGATAATCAGTTGTTGTCGTTTTTCCTGCTCCTTGAGCACCTTCTACAACAATCAATTTTGATTTTGACATTTATATCAATCCTTTCTATATATAATTTCTGAATCGTGCAATTGGGGACACGTCCTAATTGTACACATTGATCAATTGCACGCTACTGATTTTGAGCCTGAACAGCAGTAATAGCAATAACCCCTGCAATATCTTCTGCTGAACATCCTCTTGATAAATCATTAACAGGTTTTGCAATACCTTGGCATAATGGTCCATAAGCTTCTGCATGAGCTAAACGTTGAACTAATTTATAGCCAATATTTCCAGCATCTAAATCAGGGAATATTAATGTATTTGCTTTTCCTGCTACAGGGCTTCCAGGTGCTTTAGAAGCGGCTATTTCAGGTATTATAGCTGCATCTAGTTGTAATTCTCCATCACATATTAAATTTGGTTCTTTTTGTTTTAATAATTTTGTTGCTTCAACAACTTTATCTGTTAATGGTGAATGTGCACTTCCATATGTAGAATATGACAACATTGCTATTTTAGGTTGTGTTCCTACTAATTGTTCAAAACTCTTAGCTGATGAAATTGCTATTTCTGATAATGCATCTGAATCAGGGTATTCATTTAATCCACAATCAGAGAAAACAAATGTTCCGTTTTCTCCATGTTCACAATTAGGGACTACCATCACAAAAAATGCTGATACTAGTTTTGTTCCAGGTGCTGTTTTTAAAATCTGTAATGCTGGTCTTAATGTATCTGATGTAGAATGACATGCTCCTGATACCAATCCATCTGCATCTGATTCTTTTACCATCATCATTCCAAAATATGTTTCATCTTTCATCATTTCTTCAGCTTTTTCTAGTGTCATTCCTTTAGCTTTTCTTAATTCATAAAAATCATGAACATACGTTTTGTAATTATCACTTTCAATCGGATTTATTATTTTAGCTTTTGATATATCTAGATTATTTTCTTTTGCCATTTCCTTTATTTGGCTTTCTTTGCCTAATATTATTAAATTAGCATAGTTATCATTTAACACCATAGAAGCGGCTTTTAATGTACGTATATCATTTCCTTCTGGTAATACAATTGTTTTTATCTCTTGTTTTGCCTTTTCTTTGATTTTTTCTATAAATGTCATTTACATTTCCTCCTTTTTATTTAACAATAATTCCTAATAATTTGGATAATTCCATTGCCTGATATTCATCAACAACAATTCCTCTTAAATCTTGTGGTAATACAACAATTCCTGTTATATCACAAGTTCTGAAATCTATTCCAGTTAAGTTTGTTTTATATAATTGTATTCCTATTAGATTAGAATATTGAAATTCTACTTTTTTCAAATATGCTTCTTGTATACTTGCATTTGATAATTTACTATTTTCAAATATTGTATTTTGCAGATTTGTTAGGGCAAAGTTTGCATATGATGCATTACAATTGTCAAATTTTGTATTTTGCATAAATGTATGTGTAAAATTACATCCAACTATTTTACAATTCTTAAATTGCACTCTAATAAAATTGCATTCACTAAAATCCGTATTTGAAAAATCACATCCTTCAAATACTACATCAACAAATGTTACTTTATTAAACCTTGCATTTAGACATATTGACTCATTAAATTCACATGTGTTAAATTCAAAGTTATTTGTATCTATATGTGCTTCATAACACCCTTTAAATCTAATTCCTTTTATATCTTCTGAATTTTCTTTTGCTTGATTTATTACTTTTTCTAGGTAGTTACATTCAGGTAATTTATATTTATTTGATTCTAGTTCTGCTTCAAATGCTTTATATATGTTTTTTCCATATTCATTCATTCTATAATCTACCAAATCATCCATTTTTTGCTTCCTCTTCTTTCAATATGTTTTGTTCCTTTGTATATTAAAATATATCTTTTGATTTTAGTCAATATTATTTTGGATTTTTTTTCAAATGATACATATGAAGGAACATAATTACTTATTCAGAATTTTTCTAATTTATTTTTTTAATTGTAAATTTATGTATATTTATTTTTGTTTTGTCACATAATAACTTTGTAAATCGATTGGAGGTGTTTTTTATGTCAGATAAAAATAATAACAAAAACAACCAAAACAATAATAGAAATGATAAAAGCAATAACAAAAATAATCAAAATAACAACAAAAACTGTGACTAATAATTAACGACTAATAATTAATAACTAATGCCGAGTTTATTTGATACTGGTAGGTTTTATTTAGTTAATATTAAATAAAAGGATTTTGAATTAAAAATAAGATGGTAAAGAAGCGGAAATAACCGTTTTACTTTTACCATCTTATTTTGTGTGCAGTTGGGGATGCGTCACAATTGCACACTTAAAAATTTGCCAGTATAAGATTCCTTAACATCACAAATTTTCTCAGGAGTTCCTGTTGCAATAACAGTTCCTCCTCCTTCACCACCTTCTGGTCCTAGGTCAATAATATTGTCACATGTTTTAATCAAGTCTAAGTTATGTTCGATGACAATAATTGTATTTCCTGTGTCTACAAGTCTTTGTAATATATCGATTAATTTATGAACATCAGCTATGTGTAGTCCTGTTGTTGGTTCATCTAAAATATATAGGGTTTTTCCAGTTGCTTTTTTTGAAAGTTCTGTGGCTAATTTAACACGTTGAGCTTCACCACCTGATAATGTTGTTGATGGTTGTCCAAGTTTGATATATCCTAGGCCTACATCATATAATGTTTGGATTTTTTGTTTTATTTTTGGTATGTTTTTAAAAAATTCTAATGCATCTTCAACAGTCATTTCTAGTACATCTGCAATAGTTTTTCCTTTATATTTTACTTCTAGTGTTTCATGATTATAACGTTTACCTTTGCAAACTTCACATGGCACATATATATCTGGTAAAAAGTGCATTTCTATTTTTATTAATCCATCACCATTACAGCTTTCACATCTTCCTCCTGGAACATTAAAACTAAATCTGCCTTTTTGATATCCACGCATTTTAGCTTCATTTGTTCCAGCAAATATGTCTCTTATTATATCAAATACACCTGTGTATGTTGCTGGATTTGAGCGAGGAGTTCTTCCTATTGGTGATTGGTCTATGTTGATGATTTTATCAATATTTTCTAATCCCTTAATCTGCTTACATTTACCTGGTTTTACATGTGAATCATTTAGTTCTTTTGTTATAGTTTTATATAATACCTCATTTACCAAAGTACTTTTCCCAGAGCCTGAAACACCTGTAACACAGTTAAATACGCCTAATGGAAATTTAACATTTATATTTTTTAAATTATTTTCAGATGCTCCAATTACTTCTATATATTTACCTTTTTTAGGTTTTCTTCTTTTTTTAGGAACTTCAATTTTTTTAGTACCACTTAAATATTGACCAGTTATAGAATCTTTAACCAATTTTATTTCATCTGCAGTTCCTTGTGCCATAACATTTCCGCCATGAATACCTGCACCTGGGCCTATATCAATTATTTGATCTGCTGCATACATTGTGTCTTCATCATGTTCTACAACTAATAAAGTATTTCCTAAATCTCTTAATTTTTTTAATGTTGCAATCAATTTTTCATTATCTCTTTGATGTAATCCAATACTTGGTTCATCTAATATATATAAAACACCAGTTAATCCAGAACCTATTTGTGTTGCTAAACGAATTCTTTGAGCTTCACCACCAGATAATGTTCCAGCACTTCTTGATAATGTTAAATATTCTAAACCTACATCTATCAAAAATTGAAGTCTTTTATTTACTTCTTTTAATATTGTTTCAGCAATCATAGTATCTTTTTTAGATAATTTTAATTTATTTAAATATTCTTGAATTTTGTTTATAGACATATCTGTTAATTCATTAATATTTTTACTTCCAACAGTTACTGCAAGTACCTCTGGTTTTAGTCTAGCACCTTTACATTCATCACATTCACATTCACTCATATACATTTCATAAAAATCTCTCATACCTTGTGATTTAGTTTCATTATGACGTCTTTCTAATGTTGGTATTACACCTTCAAAAGGTGTTGTGAATTTACGTAATCCGCTTGGTGATTGGTATTCAAAATCTATTTTCTCATCACCAGTTCCATACAAAATTTTTTCTAGAAATTCCCTTGGCAATTTTTGAATTGGTTGTTTTATATCAACACCATAATGTTTACCTATGCTTTCAAAATACATTTTTGCCATTGTGTCACCTTTTTTCATTGTGCTTGCTCCAAATGCTTTCACACCATCATATAGTGTTTTAGTTTTATCTGGAATTATCAAATCTTCATCCATTCTCATTAAATAACCTATCCCCGTACATTTTGGACATGCTCCAAATGGATTGTTAAATGAGAATAATCCTGGTGTTAATTCTGGAAAACTAAAACCACAATCAGGACATGCATAATTTTGGCTAAACAATATTTCATATTCTGATTTTATTGTTTTTTCTGAATCTCCCTTTGCTTTAGTTTTGTCTGAAAGTTTACCATATTCAAGTATATTTAATCTATCTATTAATGCTTTATCTTCACCTAAGTTTGATGTAGTAATTAAAACTAGATTATTGGCATTTTTTAATGCTGTTTCAATAGATTCAGTTAATCTAGCTCTAATATCATCTCTAATAACCAATCTATCAATAATAATCTCAATATTATGTTTTTTCTTTTTATCAAGTACAATTTCATCAGATAAATCCATCATCTCCCCATCAATTCTAACACGTACAAAGCCTTGTTTTTGAAAATCTTGAAACAATTTACTATACTCACCTTTACGAGCTCTTACAACAGGAGCCATAACTTGAATCTTAGCCCCTTCAGGTAAACTCATAACTGAATCTACTATCTGATCTATAGACTGCTTTTCAATTTTTTTGCCACAATTAGGGCAATGAGGAACACCTGTTCTAGCATACAATAAACGTATATAATCATATATTTCAGTTACTGTTCCTACCGTAGAACGTGGATTTTTAGAAGTTGTTTTTTGATCAATTGAAATTGCTGGTGATAATCCCTCAATAGACTCAACATCAGGTTTTTCCATTAACCCTAAAAATTGCCTTGCATATGAAGATAAACTTTCCACATATCGTCTCTGACCCTCTGCATATAAAGTATCAAATGCAAGTGATGATTTTCCTGAGCCAGATAACCCTGTTATAACAACAAGCTTATCTCTCGGAATTTCTAAATTTATATTTTTTAAGTTATGTTCTTTTGCACCTTTTATAATTATTTTATCATTCATTTTTACCTCCTGAACAATTGGAAACGCGTCCCAATTGCCCAATATGGGCAATCAGGGGCGGGTCTGATTATTATTTTTTCATTTTTTATCTTTTAAGTGTTTATTGATATTATGTTTTTGGAATTATGCAAATATTATAACATGTTTTTGTTTATATTAATAGTATTTGTTTACATAAATTTAAAATAAATTATGGCGTGTCAACTGTTTATGTTTATTTGTATGATTTATTTATTTTAGTTTCTACAGGTTTACATAGTATCTAGATAATTTCTGCGTTGTCAACTCATTATGTTTTTCTTGACTATTTTCTTCTAAAGTGTTTGTTTATTTATTAATGCGTGCAATTTGGACGCGTCCCCAATTGCACACACAAAAAATGAGTTTATAATCAAGCTAATTGCTCAATTATAAACTCACCTCTAATTTAGTCTTACCTCTCCTCTCCCACTTTTTCTTTATAAAATGGGTCCATATATACTTGTTCACCCTCTTCTTTTTCCAAATCAATAATCATTTTATGATCTATCTTGTATTTAGTCGGTCCTCCATTAGTGCTATATTCTGCTACTGTAATTACATAATCCGCTTCTTCTAAACATTGATCTTTATAATAAATTTCACATTTAAAATTATCACTACTTCTAGTATATTTTTTATAATAATCAGTATTGCCATCTATAAAGAAATATTTTTCACTATCTCCTTGTTTAACCTTTTCTATGTTTCCATTTTCATTAAATTCTATAGAATCTCCTGCTAATAATTCGTACTCATTTCCATTTTGGTCATTTACTGTAATAACATTATCAGTATCTTTTTCATTTTGATTTATTACTGATTTCAATACTTGATTCTCATAATATGAAGTATAAAATCCATTTTCGTTTTTATATTTTATCTTATTATTTTGATAATCATAATACCCTATTCTTTCATCAGCAGTTAATGTTTCTATTATTTCATTTTCGTTATTATATGCTGTTATTTTACCATTATTGTATTGAACATGAGAATCTTGAGGCACAAATGTCATGTCTAAATCTTCATTATATCTATACCTAGTGCAATTACCATTTTTATCAAATTGGCAATATCCATCATTTCCTAATTTATAATTTGTTCCATTTGCATCAATTTCTATTTCTTTTGTAGTTTTATTATTAATTCCACTCACTAGATTTTTATCATAATCATTATAACTAATAGTTATTTCTGGTCTATCTATCTGATCAATTTTTCCTTCATCATTATAATATATTACCTCATTTTTTTCTGTATCTTCAAACCTTTTTATTACACCATCTTCATTATAATGTGCTGTTCCATTTTCTGTAACTTTATATGCATCATAAAATTTACCATCCTCATAAGAATATTTATATATAATATCATTTTTTAATTCACATAATATTGTTCCATTTATTTCTTCATAGACAGTATCATTTTTTAAATAATCATATTTATACACAATTGTATTTTCTTCATTTTTTTCAACATATTGCATATATTGTCCTTTTTTCTTTTCTTCTTTATAAGTTCTTACTGTATTTCCATTAATATCTTTATCAATTTCATACAAATATGATGAACCATCAGCAAATACTCTTCTTTGTTCTATTTCTTTTGTATTATCATTATGTGTTGCTTCATTACTAGTTTCACCATGGTTAAATATACCACCATTATCATAATATATAACTACACTATCATAAGATGCTTGTGTTTCTAGCCCTAAAATATTTAACATGTTTTTATCCATTTTATGTGTATATATAATATATGAGCCATCACTATTTTGTTGTTTTAGTAATTGGTCATATCTATTATATTGATTATAACAATTTAAATTTCCGTTTTTATATATTGATTTATTTCCTTGTTTGTCTGTTGATTCTTGTAACATCCCATTTGTACTAAATACATAAGATTGGGTTCCTTTAGTATATAAGTCTTGTTCATTTAATTTCCAGCTTCCATCTGAATTATATTGAATTTTTGTTTCTACTGTAGTATTTTTATTTTCATTAATTATATTATATGATTCATCTTGCTCTTGTATTGTTAGATATCCTTGTGTTGTTTTAATTTTAATTGAATCTTTGGCAATTGACATATCATAATAATATGTTTTTAATTCATTGTCATCAATCGTATTTTCAGAATGTAATTTCTCATATAATTCTGAAAATTTTTCATATTCATTTTTAGCACCTTTTACATTTCTGTTTTCATAATTCATTTTATATTGTTTTAACATGTAATCTATATTTAAATCACTAGAATCATATAATTGAATTTCAGGTATTTCTTTTGTTTCTTTTTGTTTGTCAGTTTTGTTACATGATGCAAATTGTATAGCTGCTGTTCCTGCTGCTGCATATAATAATACCTTTTTTAGAATATTTGGTTTTTTTATATTTTTTTGTTTATTATCACTCATATATATTCCTCCATTCTTTTTACATATTAATGATATATAATAAGATTGTTTGTTATTCAATATACTTAATTATACCATATAATTGTGCTTTTAGCAATAGATACCAGAACATTTGTTTATTTTTACTGGTTTACATAGTGTTTTCATAACCTCTCGGTGTCAACTTTTTATGTTTATAGCAGGTAGAATTAATGCCTTTTCAATTAAATTAAGTTAAAATAACTTTATTAAGTATATAACTTAACAAAAGATACAAAAAATTAGAAGTATTTTTATTTAAAAAGTTGTTGACTAATTTACATAAATATGGTATACTATATTTATGTTTTAAACTTCTAAAAAAGAAGTTACCTAGGCTAACTGCCTAATTTATTTTACTATCGTTTGGCTACTACTTGTAGTCTTAACGTTTACATATATATATACTATATTATATAGCTACCTATGTAGCAGAATGGAGTTTTTTATGTTTAATACATCTGTTGTGTCATTCATCCTCATTTTCTATTCAGCACTTGCTTGTGTTGGCATTTTTGGCTGGTTACGTTTTCTCAAAAAAGAAAAAGGATCCGATTTATTTCAAACAACACTAATATTGGGTTGCCTTCTCAGCATACCAGCCATACCATGGAATTTTAGTGCATTACTTATTTCAGGAAGTTCCAGATACATATTAGCGACCCTGTCTGGAATTGTTATAGGATTTGCTCCTGCATGCCTACTTTCTTTGGTTATTTTTAAAATCAAGGAATACAAAAAAGACAAAGCACTTTTCAAGCGAGTAGACAAGCTGCTTAAAAGGTAATTTTAATAGGCTCTCTTCACACAGAAGAGAGCCTATTTTTTATCTTTTATATAATTATCCTCTAAACCTATTCCAAAGCTTTTATCTTATCACGAATTTCAGCCGCTTTTTCAAACTCCATAGCAGCTGCATATTGTAACATCTCATCAGTTAACTTATTAATCAAATCTTCAATACTTATATTCTCATCTAATTGATATTCTTCCTGAGCCTCTTCCACAATACTTGCTTTAATTGTATCTCTTACAGATTTTTTAATTGTCTGTGGTGTTATTCCATGTTCTTCATTATACTTCATTTGAATTTCACGTCTTCTATTTGTTTCACTAATTGCTTTATCCATTGAATCTGTTAACTCATCTGCATACATTATAACACGACCATCTGTATTTCTTGCTGCACGACCTATTGTTTGAATTAATGAACGTTCTGAACGCAAAAATCCCTCTTTATCTGCATCTAATATTGCTACTAAAGATACTTCAGGAATATCTAGACCTTCTCTTAATAAATTAATGCCAACTAAAACATCAAATTCACCCATACGTAAATCTCTAATAATTTCCATTCTTTCTAATGCTTTAATATCTGAATGCATATACTTCACCTTTATATCTAAGCTTGATAAATATGAGGTTAAATCTTCAGCCATTTTTTTAGTTAAAGTAGTAACTAATACTCTTTCACCTTTTTCGACTGTTAAATGAATTTGTGAAATCAAATCATCAATTTGATTTGATACTGGTTTTACTTCTATTTTCGGATCTAATAATCCTGTTGGACGAATAATTTGTTCAACAACATTATCTTTAGAATGTTCTTTTTCATAATCAGCTGGTGTTGCACTTACAAATATTACTTGATTAATTCTTTCTTCAAATTCTTCAAATTTTAATGGTCTATTATCAAATGCTGATGATAATCTAAATCCATAATTTACAAGTGATTCTTTACGTGCTCTATCACCATTATACATTGCTCTTACTTGTGGAATTGTTGCATGTGATTCATCTATTAATAGTAAAAAATCATCTGGTAAATAATCAAACAATGTATATGGCGGTGATCCTGCTGGTCTTCCACTTATATGTCTTGAATAATTTTCTATTCCTTGGCAGAACCCTGTTTCAATCATCATTTCTAGGTCAAAATTAGTTCTTTCCTCTATTCTTTGTGCTTCTATTAATTTGCCTTGACTTTTGAAGTATTCTACTCTTTCTTTTAACTCCGCTTCTATTGTTTTTACAGCTTTTTCCATTTTTTCTTTTGTTGTTGCATAATGTGAATTTGGGAATATCATAACATGATTTCTTATGCCTATTGTTTTTCCTGTTAATGGATTTATTTCTGATATTTTTTCTATTTCATCTCCCCAAAATTCGACTCTTATTGCACTCTCTCCCCTGTCTGATGGATAAATTTCTACTATATCTCCTTTTGCTCTAAATGTTCCTCTTTTGAAGTCTAATTCATTACGTGTATATTGCATGTTTATTAGTTTTTTTAGAACTTCATCTCTATTTTTTTGCATTCCTGGTCTTAGAGAAATTATTAGATTTTCGTAATCAATTGGGTCTCCGTAATCCATATATACATGATACTGATGCTACTATTATTACATCTCTTGTTTCAAATAATGATGCTGTTGCTGAGTGACGTAGTTTGTCTATTTCATCATTCACTGATGAGTCTTTTTCTATATATGTGTCTGATTGTGGAATATAGCTTTCTGGTTGGTAGTAATCATAATATGAAACGAAATATTCTACATTGTTCTCTGGGAAGAACTCTTTGAATTCGGAGTATAGCTGACCAGCTAAAGTCTTATTGTGGGCAAGTACCAGTGTTGGTTTTTGTACTTTTTGTATTATGTTAGCCATTGTGAAGGTCTTTCCTGAACCCGTAACACCTAGAAGCGTCTGGAATTTCTTGCCTTCTTTAATTCCGTTTGATAAGTATTCAATTGCTTGTGGTTGGTCTCCTGTTGGCTTGTAATCTGAATGTAACTTAAACATGTTTTCACTTCCTTTTTTATTGATATTTCAATCTTTTTCCGTGATTTTTGTACTATGTTCTTTATTAACCTAAAATTCGTAAAATTCACAATTTTTCCGAATTCTTTTTGGAATTCTAAATACCAAATTTTTTCATTTTTTTGCCTTTTTACGAATTAGGTCACATTTTTTATTTTTTTCAAGTAAATATTACTAGGTAATACTAAATAATTCTAAATAAAGTTATTTGTTTTTCTATAATAAACATTATATCACAGAACAAGCAATTTAACAATATATATTTTACCGCTTCTACACACACAATTCTTCTATATAATTATCTAATATGTCTATTTCTTCATTTGATTTATGATATTCCTTTACAACTGGTATATCGAAAGAAGTAACATCATCTATAAAACTATCTATAACATTATTATTTACATCTTTAGATATATCAGTATAGTCATTCACTACCGTATCTTCATTCTTAGGTTATACATCAGCTATAAAAGATTCTATATCATTAACACAATCAGCAACCAGTTCTTCTTTGTCTGCATAAACATCTGCTGTTATAATTTGTGTAGCATGTCCTAACTTTTTAGATACTGCTTTTAAATTAAAATTATTCTTTAATAGTATTGTTGCATAAGTTGCTCTTAAATCATGCCATCTTATATCTGGAAGATTGTTTTCTTTTAATAGCTTTTTAAAATGAAGAAAGTTGTATGTTCTACTTCGTGGTCTTCCATAAGAAGAACAACATATTAGATTGTCAATGAAGAAAATGTATAAAAAACGAAGTGATTTATGCCATTTTCGTAATTGCACAATGAATGAAAATTATAATATGTAATTGGTAATAAACTTACATAAGTTAAGTTTATTACCGTAATGAAAAATTAATGATGTTATTAAAAGTGTCCTTATAAAAATTGTATAAAAAAGGGTTGACAATCCAGTTCGTTACTTTGTATGTTTTAGACTTATAGTCTTTCAAATCAAATACTTTAAATATTGTAAGAAAAGCTAATAGAATAAAAGCTACTATTGTTAAAACAAACATTTCAAAATGCTCTTTACTACTTGATAGACTTTTAATTATTGTGTTTGGTCTAATATTTATTATTTCTTCTGGAACTCTTGTAAATATTAGATGTAATATTGTTGAAATTATCGCAGATAAAATAACTGCTATGAAAAAAGCAAGTATAATGCCTAAATTTTTTGTCTTTAGTTTCCTTCCTTTCATTTATCCTTTGTCCTTTCAAAACATCAAAAAAGAAGAGCCGTTTTTTAGCTCTCCCGTTTGATATATATTTTCATATTAAGATAATACTACCTTAAAATTCGATAGTCAATGAATAGATTTTGAAGATTTTTTGAAATATAATACAGTTTTTGTCGTTAAATGAAACATAAATACGAATTCATATACTATCTATCTTTTATATCAACTTCTTTTGTATGTTCATTAACAGCCCTCTTAATATCTTCCATTGATATTTCAGATTTTTGTTTCGACGTTTTCATTCTTTCATTATATTTTTCTTGTACTGACATTATCGTATCATATTCCTCATTATTTTCATCATAATAATGTCCGTAATCACCATATAATTCAGCATATTTAGCATCTTCCTCTTCTTTTTGTCTATAAGATTCCCAAGCTAGCTCAATTAAGTCACTATCTATAATTTCTGAATTTACATATTCAATTGAGTATGGATTAGTTTTTATTGCAGTCTCAGCAATTTCTCTATCTGATTGTAGCGCTTCACTTGCAAATTTTAATTCTCCACCTTTTACGCTAACTGCATTCATGACTAAAGCTTTATCTCCTCTTAATTCTTCACTTGCAAACTCTAGCACCGAATCATAACGTCCTCTACTACTATTTATAGCGAAGTATGCTATACGATCATCACCTCTTAAATCTTCGCTTGCATACTTAAAAGCTCCTCTGTGTGATTTTACTGCAGTTTCTACAACGCCTTTATCACTTCTTAGCTCTTCACTTGCATAACATAAATTAGTTCCTTCAGTTCTAACTGCTGCAAGAACAACATCTTTATCACTTCTTAACTCTTCACTCACATAACCAAGAAGATCAATGTCATCATGAAGTGGTGCAAGCAATGCTGCTAAAACAACATCTTTATCATTTCTTAACTCTTCACTTATACATTCTAAAGCACGTCCTGATGAAGGGTACGTTTGTCTTATTACACTTAACACAAAGTTTTTGTCATTCTTTTTTCTATCAGATACATCACTCAAAAGTAAACACTCATATTTTATTGCGGCATTTAAAACATCTATATCGTCTCTTAGGTCTTCACTAAGTAGTCTTAGATTCATCATACACTTTGGATTCTCCGCAATTATTTTTAATGCTTCTTCTTTACTCGTTATTTTTCTTTCTTCCATAATAAAATCAATCCTTTCATATTATATTAATTTATTTTTCCATCCTCTAGTAATTTTACTTCATCTTTCTTAATAAAAATCCTACGTATAAATTTAGGAATTTTACTAAGCTGATTTTGCAAGTAATTATTATTAACTTTAAGTATCTTTATTTCTTCATTTCTCTTCTCTAGTTCATCTTTATATTCTTGAACCAAATCTTTTACTTTTGGTATTTTTGCATTTTCTTTTTGTAAAATTTCAACTATGTTTTTCAATCTTATAATTTCTTCATTTGTATCATTATTTCTATTAGATTCTTCTACGCTACTAATATAGTTTGTTATTTCACTATCTTTACTTTTTTCTTCAACCTGAGCTATTATTTTTTCTAGATATCTATAACTTGCCTCATCAATATTTTGCTTCTCTAGTGGCATATCAGGATTTATAGTAATATTTTCATCATACTCAAAATTATCTTCTATGTAATCGATAGTATTTTGTGGTATTAAATCATATTCTTCCTGTGGCAGATAATCTAATATCAATTTTACTTGATATAATGCTTTCTCTTTAGTTAACATTTAAATTCACCTCCTTAATTTAATTATTATTTAAATTTTTTATTATATTATTTTTATCTATCATGCTCACCTCTTCCTAAGGCTTTATTAATTGCTTGTTTTATACTCGCAAATGAGAAGCCCTTTACTTTATCTTTTTCTATTAATGATTGGTTCTTCTTTTCTTTTTTAGGTTCTTCAAATATAGGCTCTTCATGCAAAACTTCTCTACATATTTCTGGTAAAGGTCTGTCCATTTTTTCTTTTACAGATATTGCAACTGAATAATTATACTGCAAGTTTCTTTGTTTTTCTTTATTAATTCTTAATGTTGCTTCATTTTCTCTTTCATATTCTTCTTCTAATTTTTTCCTTATAGATTTTTTTGAAACTCCTGGAATATTTTGTCTCCAAGCCTTTTTCCATTCCTGTTCTACATCATATTCTGTAACAATTATAGGTTTGTTTTGTTTTTCTATTTTCTGTTTAATTAAATACTCTGTTCTTGCAATCTGTTCAGGATTCATATAAGTTGTTAACGCATAACTTCCACATAATTTTCCACTATCATCTGGTCTTATTCCAACATTATATTCAATCATTTTCTCTTGAATTCTAGAATTTATTTTTGCTATTATATCTTCTGGACTAGGTATAAAGTCCACACCATTATTTTCACAAAATACTTTTATTCTTTCTTTTTCTTTATCTGGAATTTTGTCAAATTGTTTAGAATACTTATCATATAATTTTTTGTATTGTTCTAGAAGCCTATGAGGATTATATTTAGATTTTAATAATGTTTGTTTATGCAATTCAGAGAGTCTTGACATATCAAAATTAACTTTAAGTAAATTTTGAACAATTAAATCTTCTATTCCTTCTGCATCTCTAATCATACTACTAGCAGCACTGTTATCTAACTTTTTATGTTCTTCTGATAAACGTTTTTGACTTGTAGTAACACTCAAATTTTCTGTTAAATATTCTTTTCTTTTTTTCTCATCTAATGTATATGATTCTCCTAACTCAAAATAACTAACATATCCTTTCTCTAACGACTTATCAAAAGCAATTTCTTCTCTTAGCATTATATCTTTTACAGTATCTAAATCATTTACTTCTCTTTCTTCAATACGCTTTTTAGTTTCAACATCTTCTTTTCTTTCATAACTTTTTGATAAATTTGTTCTAGGATTAGAATAATTGAAATTAAATGTATCTGTTCTAACAGTTTGTTCATCACTTATTTGAGATTTTTCTTCTTGTTGTTGTTTCTTTTCATTTGTTAATTTTTTATTTTCACATTTAACATCACTAATTAAGAATCTTAAAAAATCATAAATATTATTTCGTGGTCCACTTCTTCTAGAATCAATTCTTTTTTCTAACATATCACGAATTTCTTTTTTTTCTAAATAATCTCCTCCAATATGCTTTAATCTACTTCCTTCAAGTTCTTCTAAATCGTAATAATCTGGAATAGCGATATAATGTTTTTCCCTAGAAAATTTATCTATTTTTAATAAAATTTTATCTATTTTTTTCCTTTTCACTAACTTTTCACTTTCATCATTTTGTTTAACATATTGCATTATTAAATTACTCTGCTTATAATCTATAGCTTTATTTCCTTGAAAATAATCTAATACTGCATTTAGTAATTTATTATATGCATCAACTACATTCTCTTTATTCACAATACATCACTCCTTAACCAAAATTATTTTCCTTCATTCAATAATTTAATATCCTCTTTAATAAAAAACTTTCTAATAAACTTAGGAATTCTATTAAACAACTCTATCAAATATTTATTATTTTTTTTCAACTCTTCAATTTTTTTATTTTTTTCTTCCAATGCATTTTTATAATCTTCTACTAAACTTTTTATCTTTGGAATTTTCCCATTTTCTTTTTTTAATAGTTCAACTAATTCTTTTAACCTAATATTTTCAACATTTGTTTCAAAATTTTTATTAGACTCTTTTACATCTTTTATATAATCTTCCAATTCTTTATTTTTACTTACTTTTTGATTTTTTTCTGCTTCAGCTATAATTTTCTCCAAATATTTATAACTACTATCATCTATATTTTGATTTTCTAATGGAATATTTGGATCAATTTTTATGTTTTCATCATATTCAAAATTATCTTCTATGTAATTGATTGTTTCTTTTGGTATAAGATTATATTCCTCCTCTGGTAAATAGTCTAAAATTAATTTTACTTGATATAACATTTTTGCTTTTGTTAACATTTTTCATTTCCCCTTTCTATTATTATTTTAATTTTTATCTTTTAATTTTGTATTAACATTTACATATTAATTAATGAACTATAATATAAAAAGATATTTTATCTAATATCTGCCAGTTTTACATTGTTTCAAAACTTTTATGTAAAAAAGGTATATGTAATTTATTACATATACCTTTTCCTTTTTTATCTAGATTCAAAAAAGACTTGTTGATATATGTAATGTTAACATATATAACAAGTCTTATTATTTAAAGTAAAACCAGAGTTTCGAATCTCATAATGTTGATTTTACTATATAATCTTTTTTAAGGAATATACTAATTACTCCCTTGTTACATTTTTATGTTAACATGATTTAGCTTATTTGTCAAGTATTTACATAATATTTTTATAAAATACTTTAATTATGTTACTCTCTAATAAACTTCAACAAATCATTTTCACCTTAAAAAGATTATAACTCAAAACACCACATATAAAATCAATATTAAAAATTTTTTTATATTGATTTTGTATGTGGTTATTATCTGGTTTATTATTTTTTATTCTTTTATAAAATACTCGTGTGTGTGTGTGTGTGTGTGTACAGCCTCAAGGCTTTGCGGTTCATGTTTTTCATTTGTGTTTATCTCCTTTTATTTTTTACTCATTTGTATTTACTTTTATATTATACTTTTTTTTTGTTATTGTCAATATGCATAATTAATTTTATATTTTTTCAATTTAATCTAAGTAATTCTTTTTCTTCTTCAGTTCTATTATCACATGCTTTAAAAGATCCTGTTTTATTATATTTTTGAATCCAGTTCATAAAAGCAGAATGTGTTAAATCATATTCTTTTACTATTTCAACGACTGGTTTTCCACTATTATATAATTTTACCATTTGTAATTTAAACTCTTCTGTAAATTCTCTTCTTTCTCTTCTAGACATGTTTAATTCCTCCATATTCTTTTATTTAAATTTTATTATAACATGTCCTTATCTTTTTTGTCTAATTTAGTATAACCTATCCACTCCTTTCTTGCATAACGCAAAGAAGAGAAGTTAATCTTTTAAAAATCAACTTCTCTTTTTATTCTTTTACTTTTGTAAAATTTTTATTTAATTAAATATGCAGCATAAAGCGGTACTGACTTTATTCCGTTTTCAAATCCAAAATTCTTTCCTGATACTCGAATTGAATATTTTGGATTGTATTTTTTTACATAAGCATTTAGACTTTTTGATTGTGTATTATCACTTGCTTTTACTTCAATTGGTATAATACCATCCTCATTATATATAATAAAATCAATTTCTGAATTACTTGCTGTTGCCCAATAATATAATGCAACATTATTAAATATCAATTGATTTGCGACATAATTTTTAGCAATATCGCCTTTATATATAAATGGTTTATCTAAGTATATTTCATTTGTATTTATTTTTAACATTGTATTAAGTACACCAACATCTCCCATATATATTTTGAATACATCCTCATTTTTAAATGCCTCTGGTGGTATATTTATGCTATTTAGCAAATTACACTTATATATCATATTGCTTGATAACAACCATTCTAGTGAACTTTCATAATCACGCTTTCTTGCATTTTTTTCAATTTTTGTATATTGGAACTTATTTGATTTATTTCCAATTTGCACAGGTATTGATTTATAAATAGCTTCATTTTTTGCGGCTTCAAATTTGTTATCTACATACTTATTCATATCATTTATATATGACAATATAATATCTTCAATTGTTTTCCTGTTAATTTGTAAAATGTCCATATCATTTGTAGAAAATTCACTAACAACTTCTGGTAATCCACCAACGCATAAATATTTTCTATATAAATCTTTTAATTTTTCGTGCATTACATTATCCATTGGCTTATTTTGCTCATAGCATTCCTTTATATATTTAGTTAGGTAATCTCCAGAATTTTGTGTTAATAAAAATTCTTCCAAGTCCATTGGATACATATGAAGTAGCTCTACTTTACCAACTGGGAACGAACTATGAAATCTTTTTAGTTTAACACCTAAAAGACTTCCTGCACAAATTACTTTAAATGGCTTTTCTGACTCACAATACCATTTTAGTGCTGAAATAAGTTCTTCACTTTCTTGAATTTCATCAAAAAATATTATGGTATTTTCTAGATTTGGATTTATATTTAAATTAGCACATAGTCTTATATACTTTTCTTCAGATGATATGTTTTGTTTATAAAGCTCTGTAATTTCAGGATGATCTAACATGTTTATTGAAACATAATTTTCAAATTCATTTTTACAAAATTCTTCTATTATGTATGTTTTTCCAACCTGTCTTGCTCCAATAACCATTAAAGCTTTTTTCATTCCCCTATCTTTCCAATCAACTAAATCTTTATATATTTTTCTTTTCATTTGCTCGCCTCCATACTTATTGTAGTATAAATTAAATGTTCTGTCAACAGAGTTTCACGTTTTTTAAGGCACTTTTTGTGCAAACTTTCACATTTTTCGAGGCACTTTTAGTGTATAATTTCACATTTGACTTATTTTTAACAATTTTTTCAAAATAATTTTATTCACATTCTTTATAAATTTATTGACTTTCGCAAGGAATTTTTATTAATATTCCTCCCAAAAGTCAATAAGTAATTGCTATTTTTTCATTTTTGCATATTTTTACCACGAATATTGCTACCTTCTTGCATATTATTCCCCTCGAATGTACTTTTTATTTATTATCTTTTTTCTTAAAAATTTTTATAAATCCCCATGCTATACCTAAGAAAGCTAAAAGAATTACTCCTAAAGCTAATCTTATTGGTGAATTTTCTCCAGTTTTTGGAACTTCAATTTTCTTATTTTCAAAATCAAATGTAATTGTATCTTCTGTTTCAGTCATTTGTGTGTCATTAACAAAAATTGGAAGGTTAACCAAAGTTGATATTTTATGTAAAGTATGTTATACTATATTTGTTCGATAAAATCTTATTTATCTGGTAAGACCACCTATGTATAAGTGGCACAGAAAGGAGAATTTTTATGGCTTACATTGTTGATAGGTTTACCCCCGACATGCTCTGCACCAGCGATTTCTCACTCGTACGTTTTACCGTTGTTGACCCTGCCACGATTCCGACTGATGTTTTCTCTGCCATCTCTGATGCCAATATGACGCGAGTTATATCTGGTATTCTCGGTTTTGAGCTTAGAAACAAGTCAGACAGTGCATATATCAGTGATGAGAACGATGTACTGTATATAGCAGACTACCACGGACCCAACCTAGAGGAAGGAGCAACTTCAGTACCCAAAGGAGCAATCGCCTTTTACAAGGTTACCACTAAACCGCAAGGTTGCAGTGGCTGTTCCAATTACCTTTGCGGTGACTGTTACTCCTGTGGCTGGATGCACGGCGAATAAAGCCACAACCCCCATTTCTCGTTTAAGCATTGCTTATCTTGAAATGGGGGTATTTTTTTATCTCGTTTTTCCTGTTTCTTTTGTATTAGTCATCTCTTCATCTAATTGCAATCTCTCCGTTCTTTAATTTGTATTTTAACGATATTGTGTTTGTTTACGGCATCTTGTGCTGTTATAATTTGTGTAGCATGTCCTAACTTTTTAGATACTGCTTTTAAATTAAAATTATTCTTTAATAGTATTGTTGCATAAGTTGCTCTTAAATCATGCCATCTTATATCTGGAAGATTGTTTTCTTTTAATAGCTTTTTAAAATGAAGAAAGTTGTATGTTCTACTTCGTGGTCTTCCATAAGAAGAACAACATATTAGATTGTCAATGAAGAAAATGTATAAAAAACGAAGTGATTTATGCCATTTTCGTAATTGCACAATGAATGAAAATTATAATATGTAATTGGTAATAAACTTACATAAGTTAAGTTTATTACCGTAATGAAAAATTAATGATGTTATTAAAAGTGTCCTTATATAAATTGTACAAAAAAAGGGTTGACAATCCATAATTCTTTCATATATTAAATAATAGCAACTAAATATTGTATTTTATGTAAATCTATGCTATAATAATTATTGATATTCGCAGTGCGCGAATACAAATAAAGCACATTCCGTATAAATATGCCTAGAAATTCATTAAGGAGGTTTACAACTATGGCAGAGGTACGACAGGCAACAACTGTTGCCGCAAAATGGTGGACAGAGGCAATCGGCAATCCGACCCCTAACAGTTTTTGTAACGGGGACCGAAGAAGTAATGAGTCCTTCATGATTATGATGATGGGACACATGCGAGCAATGCAGAATGCTGCAACCGAAGAACAGCTTGAGCAGTTCTGCAATCTGCTTGCCCAGCGCATTGAGAACGAACTTGCGACATCTTCAAGGGTTGAATTGGACTGCGACTATGGTCCTGACAACATTCTCGGCGAAACTGCTGAAGAAGTTGGGATTGATGTTTGTGTTTTCCCTTTCAAGAGAAGAATGCATGTGACCAGCAATTCTGTTGAAGTCAAGGACGGATATGATGCTGGCTGGGTACAGCTCTATCCTGAGAAGGCATAAGGTTCACCATTTCAAGCAAAAAACTAAAAGGCTTCTGATTGTTCAGGAGTCTTTTAGTTTTTCATCAACATACTCATTAGCTATTTTTCTTACTTCTTCGATACATTTTTTTGCATGTTCATTCTTGTAATCGAATTTGTCTATTATTCTATTAATATAATTTTGTTCCTTTAAAATTTGGAAACTTTTATTGTAATTTAAATCAAATACAAAAGCAATTGTTCTTACAACACCATCTAAACGTGATATCTCAACATCTTTTGGAGTGATTACTGGCTGATGATTTCTTACAAAATTTAATGTATATTCAGAAATATCCGATTCATTTACTAAATCTCTAGTTTCTTTGTAAAATAAATTAATAGTTTCGTCCATAATATCAAGTTTATCAGCATCTCTTACAAGTTTGGCAAATAATCTTTCTTGTTCGTTTAAATTTTCATCTATTCTTAATTTGTTGTGATTTCTTACAGCCTCAAAGATTACTTTATCATATTTATCTATACTTATAAAATTTCGTATTAGTTTTTTTAATAGTTCAGCACCATAATCACCATGATCAAAGCTTTTTAAATCATTAAAAGTATGATATTGTTTTTCTTGTTCAAATCTACCAATATCATGTAAAAGTCCTATTAACATTGCCAAATCTATTTCCTCTTGATTTAATTTTAAATCTTCTGCAATTAGTTTTGAAATATTTTCAACTCTAATAGAATGTCTTTGTTTTCCTTTTATTTTCCAATTTGTATCATCAAATTCTTTAACATACTTAATAAATTCCTTATTTGCTTTTGGTAGGTCAATCATCTTTTGCATCTCCTATCTCTTTTGTTTCTATTTATTATTTGCAATATTATTTAATATAATCCACTTTCATTTAAATAGCTTTAATTAAATATCTTTTAAAGTAGTTATAATTTTATATTTTGATTCTGTAATTTTATTATTTACCTTTCTCCCATATTTTTCTAACTAATCCTAGTGATAATGTAGATAATGTAAAACCTATTACTGGTACTAAAGAACTTAAAAATATATTATCAAATTCTTTTATTACATAAGAGTATATTATTACAACAATATAAGTTAATACCATTATGCATATTTTTCTAGTCCAACTTGTTTCCCAAGCCTTGTCTAATTCAACTCTTTTGTTTCTTTCTTTAATTTTTAATACTTCTTCTTCTAATTCTTTTAATTCCATACTAAACCTCCATTTTTTATTATTAATAGTTATAATTATTGTCAATTACAATTCTGTTTGTTTTTTTTCTTTATTTTTTTTCCTGATTTCTTTAGCTTTCTGCTTATATTTTTCTTTTTCTGATTCGTCAACATTTTCCATATCTATATAATATTCTATATCCTCTAATTGACTACTTTCTGAATATCCTAAAGAAAAATGAATTACATTTTTACCTTTTGCTTCATAAGATATACTATCCCCTAAGCTTAAAGTTACTTCAGTATCTTGCATTGTAACTTTGAATTTGTCTTTACCTATTTTTTCAACAAGACCATTAGGTATAGTATATACATATTGACTATTATCTAATGTTTTAAAACAATAGACTGCACTGTTGTTTGAACCAATTAGTTTTCGTGTAGATATTTCATCATATTCATAATCTGGATGTCCAGATAAGAATCTTCCTATCATCGCATATTTGGCTACATCATATAGATTTTCTCCTTGCGGATACAGTAGTGTTTCAGAAAATTTATCATAAAGAAAACTATAATTTTGCAATGCGAAATCATAATATTCATTTGGATATTTCCTGAAAAAATCATTTAATAATATTGCTGACTGTTTTTTATTACCTGATAACATTTTTTTAAATTCATTACAAAGTTTATAATTATTAGGTGGTACATTTAATTCTCTTAATACATCATATATTTCTTGTTCTAGTATTCCTTTTTGTATTAATTTTGTTATATCACTAAACATACTTGTATAATAATGAAACTCCATAATTTTATTTATATTAACATCTTGATTTCTATAACTGCTTAATATTTGATATTTTCTTTTAAAGAGTTCTATTGAATCAATATTACCAATGCCATCACTATAATTATCAAATATTATTTCAACTTGTTTATATAGGTTATAATTTTGAATATTGTTTAGTTTCATATTATTTTCTAAATTATATACTTCTGCATCTTTTCCTACAAATTTATAAAATGCTTCTTCTAATTCATTATAATCCATATTATTGTTTTTTAATAATTCTTCTAATTTCTCAGGTTCATATAAAAAACAATTAATTAAGTTATCTTCTCCTATAATTTGAGCCAAATGAATTATTTGCTCTACAATTGTTTCGTAGCCAGACTTTCCTTCTTTTCCAAACTTCTTGTTTCTAATTTGTGTCAGCCATTCTGTCATTGCTTCGTTCAATCCAAGTCCTAGTTGATTTTTTATAAATGAAAATCCCATTATTTTTCTTCCGTCTTGTAAATCTTTTACAGTAATAGCATGTGTTAGTTCATGAAATGTTAAATATGCACAATAATCTTCATTCTCAAGTACATTTTTATGCAATCTAACCGTTGAATCACTTATATCGTATTGTCCATCTAAATTACCATCTATATATTCATCAGTTATCTCAATATTAAATTTCACTCTTTGTTTTATTCTTTTTATAACTTCTTCAGTTGGTATATATTTTCCAAAACATTGCTGAAATTCCTCTACATAATTTATAAGTATTTTTAATGTAACTTGATCAGTATATTGCTCTTTCAAGCTTTCTATAATTTCTTCTCTTTCCATTTCTTCGTTTGTCATATTTTCAAAGTCTTTCATAATTTCACCATCCTGTTATCCATGGTACTCTAGTATTTTAAGCACTTATAAATATCTACCTATATCTTATCATAACATCGAAAAAAAAGCCATATAAAATGACACAAAAATATGAATTCATCTAATTCACTAAATATATATCACTAACTTTTTTCATCTCTAATTTATTTATCGTATTTCAATTTCTTCCATTTCATCTGGAACAATAATATTGTTTGAAAAATATTTTTTTCCTTCATTTATATATAATTCTTTTCTATTATCCATATGTGTTTCTTCTGTGTGATATAAAATCAAATTCTTTATATTAAGTTTGTTCATTTTTTCACATACTGATTTAACTGTTGAATGTTTGTGTTGATAAGGTTTGAATATTTTTTCTTCACTATCTAAGCAAAACGCTTCATGCATTACATAATCTGCATTTTCAATTTTAGGGTATATTTCTGGATTACATTCTTCATCTCCTAAAAAGCATAATCTTTTATTATTTAATTTTACATCAAATCCCAATAAAGAATTCTTTTTTGCTTTTGTATCTATTGCAGTAAATTCTAAACCTGCTGTTTTAAATTTATCTCCATCAGATAATATATGTATATCAATTCCTTCAGTAATAGCCTCAACTCTTGATGTTGGAAATAAGTGAGAATATATTGCAGGTATTGCTTCAGCTACTTCACTATTGCAATATATATTTAATTTTCCTTTATATGTATCTTTTCCAAATAGCTTACTCATTCTTTTTAACATCCACATTAATCCTAAAATGTGGTCTGTATGGCAGTGTGAAATGAATATGTTGTGAATATCTTTTAGGTCTATATTGCTTTGTTTTAATCTTCTTACTATTTCTGCTCCTCCTCCAGTATCTACTAATAGATTTTCATTATTATTTTTTAACAAAAAACATGTATTGTATATATCAAATACAAATCCGTGTCCTGTTCCTAACATTTTTATGCTTGCCATTTTATTATTATCACATACCTTTCTATTTTTTATTAATATTAACATATAAAAATTTGTTTAGCAATATTTGTAATAATTGTCTATAGTATAATGTGTTGAGTGTAAAGTGAAATATAAGAATAGCTTTCACTTTATATGGTGTATTTTAGTTTTGTACTGTTTCTTAAAAAATTTTCATTTTTTAAGTATATAGGTTTAAAATTTTTTTAAATTAATAAAATAAGTGAGCAGAAAATATTCTGTTCACTTATTAAAATACTAGATCACATATCAGCTGAACTATGTCCCAGATTGCACAATGTGTGCAATTGGGACGCGTCCCCAACTGCTCTCACTTGAATACGATTTTTTCTCGATATTCAGTGATTTTTTCTTTCACTTTTAATATCTCCTTTCGTTTTATTATTGTGCTTAGCAAATCATCACAATTTGGGAACTTGATCATTTCTCCGAAGTGCTCTGCTACTATTACGATAACAGCACATCCAGCAACACCCAAATTTCTTATTTTAAAGATGTCGTAGATACTCTTACCGTTGAAGTCACTTATGTACTCATAGTCATGGCTGGTGCCATAACGAATCAGTGCATTATACGCTCTGGTTTTTAACCTTTGCGTGTCTTCTTTTATGTAGAAGAGCTTAAATGCTTCTTCAATAGAAAGTTGCTGACTGCTGTTAGGCAACTTCAATTGCTCCCGTAATGAAGCATTTTCTTTCATTAGGGCTTTGTTGAGCCTTTTTAACTCTTCATTGCTTTTTTTCAGCTCTGAAAGTTCTGCTTGAATGTTTTGAATGATTTCATTGAAATTATTCATAGTATACCTCCGGTTTTTAATGTGTTTACTCTGTTTAAAGAGTATGTGGCAGGGCTTTCCTGCTTAATACATATATTATACTATATTATGTTAATTTTAGCAATACTTGTTTTTTTACTACATTGTAATCTTTATGTAGGTTTGTCAAAATTGGCATACGATTTTGATTGATTTTTTTGTATTTTTATGTTTTAATGTATTATAGTTAATTGACTTATTTATCAATTATACTTATTTCAAAAAAATTATATATAATAAATGTTTGTATCAACTTGATTTTTATTAAATCATAATTTTTAATTTCATTTTTAATTAAATGTTCAAATTTTCATTTCAAAATTTCAAATTAAATTTCCTAAGTTTTGTCTTGCTAAATTCCATTTATTTTGCTAGAATAGAGGTGATAATTATAGAAAAATCAATGAAAAATAATAAATATAAGCCAACTTAAGTTGGAAATGCATTATATTCAATTACCTAAATTTAAGAAAAAGTGTAAACATATTTCAACTGCTCTTGAACAATGGCTAACTTTTATTATTAATGATGATTTGGAGGAGGTTAAGAATATAGATAATAAACTTATTCATGATGCACTATCAAAATTAGATTTATTAAATGATAGTGAGGAAGCAAGAGAAATTGCTGAAAGAATTGCTGATGCTGAGAGAAATGAGCGTGATGCTTTAGACTATGAGAGAAAGGCTGGTATTGCTGAAGGTCTTGCTAAAGGTATATCTCAAAAAAATCTAGAAATAATAAAAAATATGTTAGCTAAAAATACTGATATTGAATTTATTTCAGAAGTAACAAACACAAGCAAATAAGAAATTATTAAGATAAAAAATAATTTGAAATAACTATAAAAAATTATATAAGTATAAGTATAAATAACAATTAATTTTACTAAATCAAGTGTAGGGAACTTTTCTAGACTTAGTTTGAATGTCGGAAAATTTGTACAATTTTTCCGACATTCTACATTTTATTTTTTGAAATATAATGAGTATATAGAAAAACTTGTCATTTATATTAATTTTGGTTAAAAACATAAATAAATTTTTTTATATTTATGTTTTATATCATAAGAAGTTTAAAATTTACACAAACTTTTCGATACTCTTATTCTTTTCGTAACTCTCATTATAATAAATATGTCATATTATTATAAAAATTTTTAATTCTTGTCTAAATTTGTTAATTCACTCTAAAATATTTCATTCCAAATATCATCATTCAAATAAACAATATAATGTAGTTTCAATTTTTCTGCCATATTTTTTACATTACATACATGTGTAAAATCATGATGTGCATAACCATTGTATTTATTTTCTTCAAGATAATTTATTTTGTTATATATCTCTCTAATTCCTTTGTCATTATAAATATCTAAGTAAATTTCTTCAATTGATTTGTTTTGCATTTTTATATTCCTCCTTATATCTTGATTGATTTATTTTATGTATTGTATCAAAGTCATAAACATCTTCTGTTATTTTATTAAATATTTTTAGCTATATTTTATAATTTATATTGAAAAAAGGAGCACTTGAAATGATAGGTGCTCCTTAAAAGCCATATATATGGCAGGTATTAGGCATCAAAAGAAGGACAGATCGTACCAGTTACTTTGTTATATCTGACATCATATCCTCTTTTCGCCAGTTCATCAAGAAATGGTTTATAGATTTCCAGATATAATTCTGAATCATCAAAAGATTCATCAAATACACCATCATAGGTAATATCTTTAAATCCTTCATCTTCTATGTCCCTCCAAGTTGTAAATCCATTTACAGGATTTTTTTCAAGGATAACATCGTAGTCTTTAAATGACAGAGATTGTATTTCGATTATAAAATAGCAGTATTTGAAAGCTCTGTTATGGTCTTCATTTAACCATTTGGTTAATTCCTTCATAGCTTTTGCCTCAAACACATCTGCAAGCTTTGATGCTGCGCCTTCTTTCCATACAGATTCTCTCACTTGTTGTACTACTTTTGTAAGCTCTTTCATAAAGTAAACCTCCTGCATATATATGCATATTTTATTGTAGCCACTCTATAGAGTGTGTTGTAGAGAAACTTTTTCCCTAATATGCTTATTTTACCACATTATGTTACTTGTTGCAATATTATTTGTTTTATTAATTTATTATTTTAAATTTTTTTACTTTTATTATAATTAATTTTTTTATTTTAATATTTTATTTCAATATCTTTTATTTTAATATCTTTATTTCAATAACTTTTATTTTAATATTTTTTATTTCAATATGTTCTTACAATATTTTTATTTAACATTATTTGTAAGATAAACAGATAAATTTCCATTTACATCATATGTTGCCAAAAAAATATTATCAATTTTGGTTATTCCTTGTTTTTGTAAAATATCATTTAACCACAATTTGTCCAATTTGAGTTCATTTAGATTTTTTTCCATAATTTTTCCATCTAATATCAAATTTGTAGCTACCCCTTCTTCATTTGGTTTAATATTAAAATCACTTGCATTTGCAGGTCTTTTATCACTATATGGTAAAAAACTAATTTTCCCATTTTCTTCTAATAATGCTGTTTTTATATCACTTAAGTTAAAATATCCATTTGTTCTACATTGTGATAAAAATTCATTTAAATCAATTTTTGCTTTTTTAAAATTTTCTTTAAATAAAGTTCCATTATCAAATAAGATTAGTGTTTTACCAGAAAAAAATGGTCTTACTTTTACAAATTTCATATTAATAAAGGATATAACAATAGTAACAATAGCATAAATAACCATTGCAACTAATGGTTGCATAAAATTGTTTTCCAATGATGTAGCCATTTCTGCTGCAATTGAACCAATAGTTATTGCAATTGTATAATCAAAAATACTTAAACCTGACATTTCTCTTTGACCAGCAATTTTGGTTAATATAAATAATACAGTTATTGAACCTAATGATAATCCAATAATTTTTAATATTTCCATAAATTTCACCTACTTTTTTATTTATATTTTTTGCTTATATGATTTTAAATATTCATAATAATAAAAGATTTATAAATAATATAAACAATTTTTCCTTTTATATTATTGATAAAAAGAACAGCTTTATTTTATAATAATTTGCGAACTTATTTATCTTATTAATAAAAATATTGGCTTTCTACTATTCATAAAAATTTAATTATTACATAAAATGTTATAAGGAGGAGCATGTTATGCAGAACTGTGAATTTGTGGCTTTCATTTCTATTTTAGCATGTAGTATTGCTAAAGATAAGTCCCCTGAAGAACTTGCAATTTTATCTGCGTTTTTTCTTCAATTAGGAGATACTTTAGGTACTCTTTCTGTTTTAAGTTTAAATAATAATTCTGATTGTAACTAAATTGTAATTAAAGAATTTTTATAGAATTTTGCTCATTTTTCTATTTTTTATCTATTTTAATATTAATATTTTCATAATATTCACGTCCAAAAGTAGTAAAAAGAAGTGAACTTGTCCGTTCACTTCTTTTTGGTAATTTTGTTTGTTTTAATTATATAACTTGTCCGTTATTTTATTAAAAACTTCTTTTGATTTTTTGCAGTCAGACTTAATTTTAAAAATCTGTGTATAAAACTGCTTTGCCTATAACTTTATCTTAACACCTTATCCGGTGATTGTTCAGGTTAATTTATAATAAAGAGCTTTTGCTCGACTTGTTTATTGTAGCATAATTTTATTTTCTTGTCAATGTTATGTCAATTTTTTTTGCCATCTTTGTAATTTTTTTCAATATTTCATAATTTTTCTCAATATCTTCATAAGTTTTTGACAAATTTCGACAAAAATTATATAATAGGTTTATTGACGCTAATGTCTTATTACAATATCTATTATTTTATAATATCATGTTATAAAATAATTGCTTTAAGGAGATATAATTATGTACTTAAAAAATGAAAACACACTTACCTCTGCAAACTTTGACAACACAGGAACATCAACTTTAAATACTATAAAGATATTTGAAGTTACTATTCCTCATCAAACTACTACAAAACTAGAAAAGATTTTAATAGCATTTGGAAAACTTATGTATTATTTAAAACATGATCATACACTTTCACCTAAATCTTTTTGGTTTCCAGATTCTGAAACAGAACTGAGTTACGAAAGTGATAATTTTGGTGTTGTAAAAATCAAAATTACAGTTCATGGTTCATCATATAATACTATTATTAAGATGACTGAAAAAGGAGTACTTATTCCAGTAAAAGTATTTTCAAACGGCGAACATAATGTTTTATTATTTAAATCTCAACATGGATATAATAAAAAAGGTTTTGTAACAGTTCTTGAAAGTCAAAATTCAATTTTGGTTTCAGATTTTGGCAATACCATTGAAATTAATTGGAATAATTTGATTGGATTAATTTGATTGATTTGAATTGGTTTAATGTGTTTAAAACTTCCTGCAGATTCAGCAGGAAGTTTTTTCTCTTTATATGTTATTCTTTTTTAAAATTAGGAACATATTTTTCTTCATTATCATTTTCAATAAAATCCTGCATATAACCATTTTTCAAATCTAATAAATATAAATAATTTTCTATGCATTTATATTCTTTTCTGTTTATTTTTCTATTAATTTTATCATCTTCAATAGCTTTATAAGCCGGAAAATATTGTGTCATTATACTAATATAAACATCTTCTGGCATATTTTCTTTTATCCATTTTAAAATATTTTTTGTGTTTTGAATATAATTTGGTAAAATGAGATGTCTTATTATTACTCCTTTAATAATCATTTCCTTTTCATTAAATATAGGTTTGCCTACTTGTGTGTACATCTCTTGTATTGCTTTTGTTGCATTTTCAAAATAATTATTTACTTTAGAATATTTTTTGCATAAATCATTTGAATAATATTTTAAATCAGGTAAATACACATCAATATATCCTTTAAGCATTTTTATTGTTTCAACATTTTCATAACTGCTGGTATTGTAAATAACTGGAATATTAAGTCCCTCTTTTTTTGCAATTTTCAGTGCTTCAATTATTTGCACAACATACATTGTAGGTGTTACCAAATTTATGTTATGTGCACCATTTTTTTGTTGTTCTATAAAAATTTTAGCAAGTTCTTCAATTGTTATTTCATATCCTTTTCCTTTATGACTTATCTCATAATTTTGACAAAACATACAGTTTAAATTACAATTGGAAAAAAATATAGTTCCAGAACCATTCTCCCCACTTATACATGGTTCTTCAAATTTATGTAATGATACTAATGCAATTTTTATTTTATTACTACATTTACATCTTCCTACTTCTCCATTTAATCTATTAACTTTACAATTATGTGGACATAACATACATTGTTCTAACATTTATTTCATTCCTTTTCTGTTATTTATATTATCTAATTGCAACTATATCTTAATTATTATTTTTTTGTTGAATAACTAATATGTTACCACTTTCATCTGTTCTATATATAGTTGCATTCAATTTCTTGAATTTTTCCATTGTTTCTGCATGAGGATGACCATAATCATTATTGGCACCACATGAAATTATTATTAAATTTGGTTTTATTTGGTCTAAGAATTTTTGAGATGAACTTGTTCTTGAACCATGATGTCCAGCTTTTAGTACATTAGTTTGTGGCCATGAACGAGCTGATTCATTTTCTTCTTCAGCATCTCCTGTAAATAAATAACTTGTTCCTTCATATTCCATTCGTATTACAATTGAACATAAATTAAAATTATCTTTATTATCTTCTATTGACATTATTTCACAATCAGCATTTCCTACTTTAAATGTTTGACCAACTTTTGGAACTGTTATTTTTTTCTTTTTATTAGCAATTTCATCAATTAGTTTTTCATATGTAGCAGATGTATGTGGAGTTTTTGGCATAAATATTGTTCCTATGTCAAAATTTCCTACAACTTTCGCCATTCCACCTATATGGTCTTCATGCGGATGTGTTCCTACAAGATAATCTATTTTTTGAATTCCTATTGTTTTTAAATTATTTACAACAACATCTCCACTTTCTCTTTTTCCAGCATCAATTAACATTGATTGACCATTATTTACAATTAATATACTATCTGCTTGTCCTACATCAAAATAATATACTCTTAAAACATCTTCATTTACATCTATTTTTGAAATACAATTTTCTCCTGTTTGAACAATTACATTTTCCAAACCTTGAACATTTGCACCATCAATTTCTTGGCTTTTTGCTGTAAAAGAATTTAGGATATTATCTCCTCCAAAAATAGCTATTACTAATAAAATTATTATTGATATTATTGTGCTAATCGTTTTATTTGCATTTTTACCATTTTTATTACTCATTTGTTTTTGCCCCCTACTTTATTCTTCTGTTTTTTTATTACTTTCAGTTTACATATTGCAGCATAATTGTTGTGTCGTAAACTTATTATGTTTTTTATTTTACTCTGTAAATAAGTTTTTTAATTTTTCATTGATTCTATCTTCTATTTCTTTTCTTTTTTCTTTATCAATTTCATATTTATTATCTTTATATCTAAGAATATCACCTTCTTTTACATTTTCAGGAAGTTCTGATATTTCTATATTTGATATTTCACCGTGTTTCACGATTTTCACAAACTGCTATATTTTCTTCAAATCTATCTATAACTAAAATTGTGTTTTCATCAAATATATTTTTATCAGGATTTTTAATCATTTTCATTGATAATAAATTTATAAAATCTTGAATAAACTTGTGTTTATCTTTTTCATTTGTCATATTTTGATTTAAGTTTATTTCTTCAAAATTATTTCTGTCATTTTTATTATTCATTATTATAGCCTCCTTCCCTTTTATTTTATACTAAACGCATTCTATCCTACTTTGCCATAAACGTCAACTTTTTATTAGATGAACCTTGAAAAAAAATAAAAAAATGATATAATACCATATCGAGGAGGTACTATTTTTATGTATTTTACACGTGATTTTAGAATTAGTTTAACTATGCTTGGTAAAAGCACAAATATAAGTAATAAAGGTTTTTTATCTATTTTGCAAGATATTGCTGAAATGCATTCTGCAAGTATTGGTTATGGTGTTACAGATATTGAAAAAACAAATTATTCATGGGCTTTATTAAATTGGAAGGTAAAAATATTATCAAGACCTAAATATGGTGAAATTGTAACAATAAAAACTTGGGCTAGACAATATACTAAACTATATTGTTATAGGGATTTTGAAGTATTTAATTCAAAAGGAGAATCTATTGCAATTATTTCATCTAAATGGATTTTAATTGATGTTTTAAAAGGAAAAATTGCTAGATTAGAAAATACTCTTCTTGAATTATACCAACCTGAAAACAAATCTGTTTTTGATATAGTTGAATTAGATAAACTTTCAGAACCACAATCATATTTAAAGACAATAGATTACACAATTAGAAAATCTGATATAGATATTAATGAACATGTTAATAATCTATGTTATTTAGATATTGCTCTTGAAGCTTTTCCTGGAGATTCTAATGAATTTAATGATTTAAATGAATTCGAAATTTTATATAAACATCAAATTAAAATTAATGATAAAATAACAGCATCTTATTGTTTAGAAAATGATAAACATTGTATTGTTATAAAAAGTGCTGATGGAAAAACTTTACATTCTATTTTGAAATTTAAATGATATTTTTATGTAGTATATCTTAATGATGTGAGCAATTGGGACGCGTCCCCAATTGCTCACATTTTATATTAGTCACATATTGGTTTATCAATTATCTTTCCTATTTTTTCAAATAGATCTGGCATGTAATCTAAAATTTTATCAATACAATTACTGTGTTCTACTGGTAATAATTTAACTGTTTCTCCTTGGACTATTATAAAAGCAACTGGTGTTATGCTTGCACCTACTCCTGCTCCGCCTCCAAATGGTAGTCTGTATTGTATTTCTTCTTCACAATTTTGTTTTCGTAAATATGCTTCTAATGTTTCGTCTTTAAATTCACTTCCACCTGCTGCTAAACCAAATCCTACTTTAGAAATTGGTATTATAGTAACATTTTGTGAAACTTCCATTGGTTCTCCAATTATAGTATTTACATCTATCATGCTTCTAATGCTTTCCATTGCAGTTAACATTAAATTTTCTATAGGGTGATCTTTCATTTTCATATTCCTCCCATAATTTCGTATTATATTTTTAACATATTTATAATATGTACTACTTTTAAACTAAATATACTTTCTAATTTAAAGTAAATATAATTTTGATTTTTATATAAAGGAATAATATTAAATTTGTAATCGTTTTTATTAAAACTTTGTATTTGGTTTCTTACTAAATTAGGTATAATTGTAGAAATAATCCCAACTGAATATGAAGTTAATATTGCATTTTCAGTATCAATTTTTAGTTGTAAATTCATATTGTCAATGTTCACCTTTTTTATCATTTTTCTTATTGTTTGAAATGATTTTTTCTTTTGAGCACTTGTTTTTTTCTTATTATTGTTTTTTATTTTTTTGATCTGTTTTTTTACAATATTTTTTTCTAATATACTACATATATTATGTTGTTTTATTGTTTTATTTTTCTTTTCCATATTGCTTATTTTTAAACTTAACCATTTTATTTTTCCACATAAATATAATCCTATTTTACAATCATATTTTATTTCTTTTTTCCCAAAAAAATATATAAACTTTATTTGATTTATAATAATTTTTATTTCTGAAAATATAAACAATAAATAGAGAATTATAAATATACAGATTATGGTCACAATGCTTATTCCTAATATACGAAAAAATAGTAACATATTAACCCCTTATATAAAAGATTTATTATTACTATTTTTTCCATTTTTATACTATTTATACTATTTCATTTCATACTGTTTACTTGTTTCATTTATTTTATCTCATTTAATTAATTTATATTATTTCATTTAAATTATTTCATTCTTATTTTGCTTTTTTACAACTGTAATATCTCCAAATAATTCTTCTTGTTCAGTTAAAACTTTGTTTCTTCTTGACATTTCAAGAAGACCTGTAAATGCAGTAACAACTTCATTTTTATTGTGTTTTTTTACTGAAAACATTTTGTTAAATACGAATTTTTTATGTCTAATTAATTCCCTATACATATCTTTAACTTTACTACCAACTGTATATGTATCAGTAATAGCAATTTTCTGAATATTTTGAGCGTTTTTGTTAATACGAACTTTATTTTTGTTAACTATTTTTTCATATATTTCAGGAATTATAGATTTATCATAATCTTTTTCTAGTTGCTGTTTTGGTAATTGTATTTCATCAGGTAATTTAAAAACTCTTTTAGAATATACTTCATACATTTCTTTTAGTTTTTTGCTTATTTCTTTATATTTTTTATACTCAATAATTCTTTGTAATAATTGTTCTTCTGTTAATTCTTCTTCATCTTCTGATTCTTTAGGAAGAAGTGTTTTTGATTTTAGATAAAGCAATGTAGATGCCATAACTACAAACTCACTAGTTACTTCTAAATTCATCTGTTCCATCTCATTTATATAATCTAAATATTGGTCTGTTATATCACTTATTTTTACTTCAAAAATATCTAATTTATTTTTTTCAATTAAATGACATAATAAATCTAATGGTCCTTCAAAATTATCTATTTTTATTTCATATTTATTTGTTTCTAATGTAAGTACATTTGGCATTTCATAACAATCCTTTCTATTTGTCTAAAGCATATTTTATACTCTCTTCTTTATAACCTTTTTTCAAAAGATATATTTTAATATCTTCATCTTCCATAATGTTTCTTTTTTTGCAAACAATCTTATATGCTGATTTTTTTTCATATTCATCTAATTCAGCTATATTATCAGAAAAATATTCATCAATTAAATTATTTTTAATTCCTTTAGAAAATAACTTATATCTAACTTCTTTTAATGACAAGCTTTTTAAGTTAACAAATTCACTAACAGCTCTTTCAATATATTTGAAATCATCAATATACTTGTTTTCTTTTAGATCTTCAATTATATCATCTAGTATATTTTCATCAAATTCTTTTGCAAATTTTTGTCTTATCTCTTGTTCAGTTCTTTTTTTATATATAACATATTTTAAAACTTTTGATTTCATTTTGTCAAATTTTTCAAATTCTTCTAATGAATATATCATTTATTATTCTTCCTCTTCTTCATTTTCTTCTGTTTCTTGAACATCTCCTAAACTTTTTTCAAATGCTTTGTTAAAATTATCTCTAATTTTATCTTCAATTTCTTTCTTTATTTCAGGATTTTCAATTAAGAATTTTTTTACATTTTCTCTTCCTTGTCCAATTCTTGTTTCATTATAACTAAACCAAGAACCACTTTTTTCAATAATATCAAGATTTACTGCTAAATCAACTATATTTCCTTCTTTAGAAATTCCTTTTCCATACATAATGTCAAATTCTGCTTCTCTGAATGGTGGAGCAACTTTGTTTTTAACAACTTTAACTCTTGCTCTATTTCCTACAACTTCACCATCTTGTTTTAAATTTTCTATTTTTCTAATATCTAATCTTACTGATGAATAAAATTTCAAAGCACGTCCACCTGGTGTTGTTTCTGGGTTTCCAAACATAACTCCTACTTTTTCTCTTAATTGGTTAATAAATACAATTACAGTTTTAGTTTTATTAATCGCTCCTGCTAATTTACGTAATGCTTGTGACATTAATCTTGCTTGTAGACCAATATGTGAATCTCCCATATCTCCATCTATTTCAGCTTTTGGAACTAATGCAGCAACTGAATCTACTACAATTATATCTAATGCTCCACTTCTTACTAATGCTTCAGCAATTTCTAATGCTTGTTCACCAGTATCTGGTTGTGAAACTATTAAGTTATCTATATCAACTCCCAAATGCTTAGCATAAACAGGATCTAATGCATGTTCAGCATCAATAAATGCCGCTTCTCCACCTAATTTTTGTGCTTCAGCAATCATGTGTAAAGTAAGTGTTGTTTTTCCTGAAGATTCTGGTCCAAAAACTTCGATAATTCTTCCTCTTGGAATTCCTCCTATACCTAATGCTACATCAAGGCTTAATGCACCTGTTGGTATAGCTTCTACATTCATTGCTGTAAAATCTCCTAATTTCATTACTGAACCTTTTCCAAATTGTTTTTCGATTTGCCCTATGGCTGCATCTAATGCTTTTCTTTTTTCTGCGTTTTCCATAATTAACCTCTCCTTTTCCTAATAAACATTTGTTTGTATCACTTTATATAATATATCATTATATCTAATCCTTTGTCAATACATTTTTCAAAAAAATTATCTTTTGTTTTTATTCTTTATTCCAAGTTTTAAAATTTCTAAAAACTCCGTAGTTTATTGGTTCAAAACTACCAACAATTTTTTGATTTAAAAGCAAAGTATTTTTATTTCTATATAAACTAACATAAGGTGAATCATCTTTTGTCATATCAATTATAGATTTATATTTTTCACTTAAAACCTTTTTATCAGTAATGTTTTTAACATCATTAATCATATTTTTAACATCATCATTTTTATAGTTTGCTAAATTATTTTCTCCATAAAAATATGTTAAGTCAGGTGAATATGAATTATAAACACCAGTTAACAGAATTTGATAATTTTTGTTTTGCAATAAAGCATTATATTGCCAATCTGATACCTCTAAAACATTAACACTAATACCTATGTTTTCAAGCTGTGATTTTATATTTTTAGCTACTTCACATCTTTGTGAATTACTTGAATTTGTGCTAATTGTAAGAGATAGAATTTTACCATTTTTTCTCCATCTATTATTGTTATAAATCCATCCAGATTCACTAAGAATTTGTTTTGCCTTTTCAGGATTAAATCCAGAACTTGGTGTACTATTTTGATATAGATAACTACCATAATCAAGTGGATAATCTGATGTATAATACTTATTGTTAAAAACTGTGGAAACAATATTATCTTTGTCAATTGCATATCCAATAGCTTGTCTGACACCTTTTTCTTTTAGGATATTATCATTACAATTAAAACTCAAAAAATCATACTCTCTTCCACGATATTCTTTAGCATAATATCCCATAGTTCCAATATAGTTTTCATATGATACACTTGAAGTACTTAAAACATCTATGTTTCCAATTTTAAAGGCATTATAAGCTTCACCTATTTCTGCAAAAATATTTATATAAATCTTTTCTATATTTTTATTTATTTCATCTTGATTTCTATAATTTTCATTTTTTTCTAAAATCACCTGATTATCAGAGGTTTCAAAGATTTTATACATTCCTGTTCCAATATACTTTTTGCCAGTAGTAAAAAAATCTTCTTCACCATAATAATTTTGACACATTATTGGAAATATTAAATTATATTCAAAATAATAAATATCTTTATTTAGATTAAATTTAATTGTAGTATTATCAATAACTTCAACACTTTCAATATTTTTTACATTATCAGAATACAGATTATCTTTTGATTTTAATAAATTAACAGTATATTTAACATCATTAGCAGTTAAATTGCTTCCATCTGACCATTTTATAGAATTATTAATTTTAAGAATATATGTCATAGCTGATGTTTTTGCATATTCTGTTGCTAAACAAGGTTGTAGTTTATATTCATTATCTAAACTAAATAATGGCTCATATACCAATTGATAAATATCAATTAATTGTTTGTTTTTAGTTAATAATGGGTTTAATGTGTCTACATTAGAAACTCCTAGATTTATACTGTTTTGATATATAATTTCAGAATTATTTTGTGTTTCATTTATTTGTTTTTTATCTTTATTAGAATTTATTTTAAATATTGCAAAAATTATTATAAAACACACAAATATTATAAAAACATATTTAACTTTTTTTGAATCCATTTTTAAGCATTTCCTTTTCTCTTAATTTTTTAACATCATATATTATTTTATATATTTTTTCAATATTACAATCCCAAATTTTATTAAGTTTTTGGTAGTAATATTTTTGAATTAAAAACTAGATATTTAAAATTGATTTTATGTTCACTTTAAATAATACACAAAAAGGACATACAATTTTGTATGCCCCCTTATATAATTTCAATATTAATCTATTTTCTAGATTCAATAATAAGTTTAATTCCAGTTCTTTCTTCACCCTCAACTTGAACTTCTGCAAATGCTGGTACACAAACCAAATCAACACCAGATGGTGCAACAAACCCCCTTGCTATTGCTACTGCCTTAACTGCTTGATTTAAAGCTCCTGCTCCTATTGCTTGCATCTCTGCATAATTATTTTCCTTTACCAATCCAGCTATAGCACCTGCTACTGAATTTGGATTTGATTTTGATGAGATTTTTAAAACTTCCATTTTTTGCCTCCTATATTTTAATTTTTTGTTTTCTCAACTACAATTATATTTATAATATATGAAGTGCGAAAAGTCTAGTAGTTTCTAAGAAAAAACCAAAGAATCGTTCGTCAAGAATTTACAATATTTTCCAATTATCGCATATTTATTCTATTTATTTTCATTATTCGACAAGTTTCGTCATTAACTTCAAATATACATCCATTTAAAATACATTCACCTTCAGCTAATCTATATCTTTCTGGTAATGATGTAACAAATCTTTTAATAGATGCTTCTGGATTCATTCCAATAACAGAATATTTTGGACCTGTCATTCCAATATCTGAAATATAACCTGTTCCTTTTTCTAAAATCTGTTCATCAGCTGTTTGAACATGTGTATGTGTTCCATATAATGCTGTAATTTTTCCATCTAAATATATTCCCATAGCAATCTTTTCAGCTGTTGCTTCTGCATGAAAATCAATAAAAATCATATCAACTTTTCCTTGTAAATTATCAACCATCTCATTTGCTACTGTGAATGGATTTTCTGATAAAACATTCATATCTGTTCTTCCTATTAAATTTATAACAGCAATTTTTTTACCTTTACATTCATAAATTCCAAGACCTTTTCCTACTACTCCTTTTGAATAATTTGCCGGTCTTAATAATTTAGGATGATCTATAAAACTAAAAATATCTTTTTTTCCCCAAGTATGATTTCCCATTGTTATTGCATCAACATTCATATCTAATAAATCATCAAAAATTTTAGTTGTAATTCCCATTCCACCTGCTGAATTTTCAGCATTAACTATTACAAAATCTATATTATTTTCTTGTCTAATCTTTGGTAATTCTTTTTTTAATTTTTTTACGGCACCTTCTCCTACAAGGTCACCTATTGCTAATATTTTCATAATAAATTCAATTCCTTTCTTTTTGCAAAAATATTTATAGTATTGAAAAAATTTTTCAAACTAATTTTTTCTCTTCAATATTTTATATTATAAATTTTATTTTTACATTAATTTTATATATATAATATACTAAAAATACAAAAAACACAAGTCCGAATTTTACTTCAAACTTGTGCTTAAAAAACTATTTAGCATATTCAACAGCTCTAAATTCCCTAATCATATTAACTTTAATTTGTCCAGGATATTCCATTTCATTTTCAATTTTCTTTGCAATTTCTCTAGACATTAAAATCATTTCATCATCTGTTACTTTATCTGGTTTAACAATAACTCTAATTTCTCTACCAGCTTGTATTGCAAATGATTTATCTACACCATCAAAAGAATCAGCTATTTCTTCTAAGTTTTGTAGACGTTTGATATATGTTTCTAAAGTTTCTCTTCTTGCACCTGGTCTTGATGCTGAAATTGCATCTGCAGCTTGTATTAGCACAGCTTCTAATGTTTGTGGTTCAACATCTCCATGATGTGCTTCAACAGCATTAATTACAATTGGATTTTCTTTATATTTTTTTAATATATCAACACCAATTTGAACGTGAGTTCCTTCCATATCATGGTCAAGTGCTTTACCAATATCATGTAAAAGTCCTGCACGTCTTGCAAGTTTAGGGTCTAGTCCCATTTCTTCTGCCATTATTCTTGCTAGATTAGATACTTCTATACTGTGATTTAAAACGTTTTGTCCATAGCTTGTTCTATAACGTAATTTACCAAGTAGTTTTACTAAATCTGGATGTAGCCCTATTACACCAGATTCTAAAACAGCTCTTTCTCCTTCTTCTTTTATAATTCCAGCTATTTCTTCTTTTGCTTTTTCAACCATTTCCTCGATTTTGGCAGGGTGAATTCTACCATCTTCAATCAACTTCTCTAAAGCAAGTTTTGCAACTTCTCTTCTTAAAGGATCAAATCCTGAAATTATAACAGCTTCAGGTGTATCATCAATTATTAAATCTATTCCTGTTAAAGTTTCTAAAGTTTTAATATTACGTCCTTCTCTACCAATAATTCTACCTTTCATATCATCATTTGGTAATGAAACAATTGATACAGTTGCTTCTGAAGTGTGGTCAGCAGCACATTTTTGGACTGCATAACTAATAATTTCTTTAGCACTTTTTTCAGCCTTTTCCTTTGTTTCTTCTTCAAAATTTCTAATTAGATTTGCTTTTTCTTTAATCAAATCTTTTTCAACTTCTGATAATAAGAATTTTTTAGCTTCATCAACAGACATTCTTGAAATACGTTGTAATTCCTCTTTTTGAGCATTAATTACATTGTTTAATTCATTATTTAACTCATCTGTTTTTTTGTCTAATTCTTTGTCTCTTCTTACTAAATCTTGTTCTTTCTTTTCTAATTGTATTATTCTATTTTCTAAATTTTCTTCTTTTTGTACTAAACGTCTTTCTTGTTGTTGAACTTCGCCTCTTCTTTCTTTAATCTCTTGATCTAATTCTTGTCTTGCACTCATTATTTCTTCTTTTGCTTTAAATATTTCTTCTTTTTTTCTGTTTTCAGCATCTTTAATTGCATTTTCAACAATTCTTTTTGCTTCATTTTCTGCACTTTCTAATTTAGATTCAGCAATTTTTTTTCTTATAAAAAATCCTAAGAATGTAAAAATTACTGCTGAGATAAGAACAGAGACGATTATACTTACGACTATAGCCATAATCTAACACCTCTTTCTATTAATTTTTCAATGTTCAGTTTAAATATATTATCAATTTAATCATTATATATTTCTGCTCACACTCTTATTTTATATGTATTATTGTTAACTGTCAAGTAGTTTGAAAAGTTTTTTGCTAAACCAAAGTAAGACTACCAGAGTAAAACAAAAAACTTTTTATACTAATAGACTTTTAAAATCTCATTTGATATAATTACATTAATATAAACCAAATGGAGGTAAATTTTAATATGAAGAAAACACATTCAAAAGATTCAAAAAAAATTAATGTGGTTCTAAAAATCGCAAGACTTTTTTTATTAATTATAATAATATGTTGTTTAATTTACATATTTTCGTGGTTTAATGAAAATCAAAAAAATAAAAACTTATTATCAAATTTAAGGGATACAAATATTGTTGGTGAAACTACAATTCAAATTCCTATTTCTGAGGAAAATGCTACTGAAACTGATTCTGCTGAAGGTAAAGTAATAGAAATTCAATCATATGAACTAAATTTTGAAAATTTGTTAAAAACAAATAATTCAACAGTAGGATGGATAAATGTTCCAAATACTTCAATTAATTATCCTGTTGTACAAGCAGATAATAATAATTTTTATTTAAATCACACTTTTGACAAATCTAAAAATACTGCTGGATGGATTTTTGCAGATTATAGGAATTTATTTGATGGAACAGATAAAAACATTATAATTTATGGTCATAATCGTATGGATACAAGTATGTTTGCCACTTTAAAAAATACTCAAAAACCTAATTGGTATAATAATTCAAATAATAAATATATAACTTTTACAACTCCTGATGAGACTCATGTTTATGAAGTTTTTTCAGTATATACAATAAAAGCAGAATCATATTATTTAACTACTTATTTTAATAATGATGAATCATATTTAAATTTTTTAAATGAAATGAAATCTAGAAGTATTCATGATTTTGGTGTTAACTTAAATTCTACTGATAAAATTTTAACATTATCAACTTGTGATTCAACTGGTAAATCTAGAGTTGTATTACATGCCAAACAAATAAAGTAAGCAATTGGGGACGCGTCCCAATTGCTCACTAATTATCGTCTTCTTCTGTCATCATATACTCTCTGCCAGAAATTCTTTTTCTTTCTCTTTCTTCTTCAACCTTTTTTGAAAGTAATTCCTTTACATCTTCAGCATTTTTTACATCTTTGATTTCAAACTCTGGAGCTGTTTTATCAGCTGAACAACAATGAATTGTTCCTACTCCAAAAATTCTTTGAATTAATCTACGTTTTAAGCTTATATCCATTATTCTGTATAATCTGATTTCTTCTTGATTGATTGTTAAAAAACCTGTTTCTATTAATAATTTTTCTTCTGTTAATTTATATTTTGTAAATGATAGTGGTAATCCAAATATTGGTCTTTTTCTGTCTTCCCATATAAATTTATTTACAATTTTTTCCATTTTTTTCATTTTTGTTTCCTTCCTTTCAAATTTTTTCATTGACCATATTATAATTCATTTTTTTTTATTTAACAATAGTATATGTTTTTTTATTTAGGTAAAAATATTTTATAAGCAATAATTTAAATTTTTATAAAAGATTGGAGGTAAGATTTTATGATTTTTTTTAAATATGCTATTAAAAAAATGATAAGTTTGGTGACAATATTTTTGATTACTATAATTACTTTGTTTTTATTGACTGGATGTAATAATAATAAAGATTCTAAATCAGGAAATAATGTTGAATTTGCTAGATTAAGCACTACTGATAATAATGAAAATAATAAATCTGATGATAATATGTCAAATAATTCATCTGATAATTTAAATAATCAATCAACACAAGATAATAGTTCTGATGATAATACTAACAATAATATTAATAGTAATAATTCTCAAGATAATAACTCTAAAACAGAAAATATCAACTCTGATAATGGAAATAACAATTTTAATAATGAAAACAATGAAGCAAAACCACCTGTTGAAACAGAACTTTCTAATTTTTCTACACCTTTAAAATCTGGTGGACCAAATCGTTTAGTGAATATAAAATTAACATGTGCTAAAATAAATGGAAAAATTTTGCAAAATGGTGAAACCTTTTCATTTAATCAAATAGTTGGTTCTTGTACACCTGAAGAAGGTTATAAAAAAGCTGAAATATATGTTAATAAAAAAATTCGTTATGCTTTTGGAGGCGGTAATTGCCAAGTAAGTACAACTCTCTATAATTCTGCATTAGCAGTTCCTGGAATTGAAATAGTTGAAAGACATGAACATAATCGGAAGAAGTGTTGATTATATTCAAGATGGTAAAGATGCAACTGTTTCCTATAATACTCTTGATTTAAAACTTAAAAATAATACTGGAAAACAAATAAAACTTTATACATGGTGTGATGATGTAAATGTTTATGCCAAAATTTGTTCTGTTGAATAAAATATTTGGCATATTTGAAACTTTATTTTTTATTTGTATTTTCTGAAAATTAAAATACCACACTGTGTGGTATTTTTTATTGCATATTATTGTAAATTTGTGACAAAATTTTATTATATTTTTTGTATTGTTTTGTAAAAGTATTGACATTTTTTATATGTAAAAATATAATTAATATCGAAATGCTACTATAGCTCAGTTGGTAGAGCAACTGATTCGTAACCAGTAGGTCTGCAGTTCGATTCTGCATGGTAGCACCAAAAGTAAATTATTTAAATTTGAGAATTCTTAATGAATAAAATTCTATAAAATACCACAAAATTTTATATTTATATATTTGTTTGGAAGTGGAGGAAAATTTATGAAAAAAATTGCAATATTAAATGATATACATAGTAATTATTTGTTATTAAAATTAGTATTAGATGATATACAAAAATATAATGTTGATGATTTTATATTTTGTGGTGATTATGTAACAGATGGATTTGATTATTGTTGCGATTTTATACAATTTATCAATAATTTTAGTTGTGGAAATGAAAAAATAATGAGTGAGCTGTGGCATGAAAAATTCATAGAATATATGGGGTATAAGAATTTGAAGATATTTTAAAAGCAGTAAAACATACTTAATTTTTTGTGAAGATTTAGAAAATTTCTAGTAAAAAAATAGTATCAATATTTTTCAGAAAAATATTGATACTATTTTTTATAAAAGCATTTATTTTTCCATAACAGCATATGCACACTTAATCCCATCAACAGCAGCAGACATAATCCCACCAGCATAACCAGCACCCTCTCCACAAGGAAACACACCTTTAACATTAGACTCTTTATTCTCATCTCTGCAAATCTGAACAGGAGAAGAACTTCTAGTTTCAACACCAGTTAAAATTGAATCTGGATTACCAAAACCATTTATTAATTTATCAAAATACTCAATCCCTTCAACCAATGTTTTTGAAACAAAATCTGGCAAAATTTCATTCAAATTTGATAAACTAACACCTGGTTTATATGTAGGTTTAACATCACCTATAAATGTCGATTTTCTATTATTTTTAAAATCTTCAAATCTCTGAATTGGTGCAAAATAATTTGATCCACCAAGTACAAAAGCCTTTTCTTCCAAAGCTTTTTGAAAATAAATTCCCTCTAAAGGTGACTCTCCCTTAAAATCATCTGGAGTTACATTCACTAAAACAGCACTATTAGCATTTTCCCCATCACGTGCAAATGTACTCATACCATTTGAAACAATAGTATTTTCCTCACTTGATGAAGCCATTACAACCCCCCCTGGACACATGCAAAATGTATAACAAGATCTATTTTTTCCATGATAAGCTAATTTATATTCTGCAGGAGGTAATTTTAAGTCAGTTTTTGTTCCATATTGAGATTTATTTATCATTTCTTGTTTATGCTCAATTCTTACACCAACTGAAAAATTCTTTTTTTGCATATCAATTCCTTTTTTATATAATTTTTCAAAAATATCTCTTGCACTATGACCAATCGCTAATATAACTGCATCTGTTTCAATTTTTCTTCCACTTTGACAAATTACTGATTTTATTTTTTTGCTATTTGATTTATCTTTAATTTTTATATTATTTTTGCCTTTATCTTTATAATTTTCTTGAAAATCATTCTCTTCTTGAATTTCAGTGTTTTCTACATTTTCATTATTATTTTTCAAAATGTAAGATGAATTATCTTCAACGAACTCAAAATCAACAACTTTTTCACTAAAAATAAATTCTCCGCCAAGACTGATAATTTCATTTCTCATATTTTCAATAATATTAATCAAATTATCAGTACCTATATGTGGTTTATTAACATATAAAATCTGTTCAGGAGCCCCAAATCTATGAAATTCCTTTAACACGATTTTACATAAAGGATTATGAATACCACTAGTCAATTTTCCATCAGAAAAAGTCCCTGCACCACCTTCACCAAATTGAACATTTGATAAAACATTTAATTTACCAGTTTTCAAAAATTCATCAACATCTTTTTTTCTCTCCCTAACAGTTTTCCCCTGTTCAATAATAATAGGACTATACCCGTTTTGAGCTAAAGTAAGCCCAGCAAATAAGCCAGCAGGACCTGCCCCAATAATAACAGGTCTTAAACCATCAGCATTTCTATTTTTAATTACTTTAGGCATAACATCATCTTTTACTTTAACTCCACCCTTTATCTTATCCTCATTCTTACACTCAATTTCAACAGAATAATTATAAAAAATATCATCTTTATTCCTTGCATCAATTGACTTTTTTACTATTTGTTTTTTAGTTACTGTATTTTTATTAATTTTAAATTTTTTATATATATGCTCAAATAACTCTTCATCTGAAATATCTTTTCTTATTTTAATATTTGATAACCTTATCATTTTAAATTCTCCAAACCTTTTTTGCATATTATACCACATTGTTTTTAAGTGTGCAATTGGGGACGCGTCCTAATTGCTCATATGAGTAATCTGGACGCGTCCCCAATTTTTCAAATTATTTTTCTTTTTTAGCTTTAAATACTTCAACACCTAAATTAATGATATTTAATACAACAAAAATACCTATTAAAATCCAAGTATTTGTAGCAATTAAACTATGATCTGTAGCAACTAAGGCATCTCTAAATGCTCTTATTGTATATGTCATAGGTAACATATTTGTAAATACTTTGAATCCATTATCAATTGTTTCAACTGGGAATGTTCCACCTGAAGCTGCAAGTTGTAAAACAAGTATAATTAATGCTAAGAATTTACCAATATCTCCAAAATTTCTAATCAAGAATTGAATTACAGTCATAAATACAAGTCCTGCTAAAATACATTGACATACATAAGTTCCCATATTTACCACATCAAATCCTAAAGTCCATTTAAGAATTAATCCTGTTAATACACCTTCAACAGCTCCTATTACTAGATATAAAGCGTTTTGGATGATTTTACTTTTCTTTGAATCATGGTCTAATATTCCAAATCTATGTCTTTGATCATAATATAAAACAACATAACACATTAATGCACCAACCCATAATCCAATTGAAATGAATAATGGTGCAAATGCAACACCATATGAATCAACTTTACCATATGATTCTTCTTTAAATTGTACTGGATCTTGAACATAATTATCTAAATCATCTAATTTTTTTACTTCTTCTTTAGCAGTTTCAAGACCTTCATTTATTTGTGTTTTAAATTCTGTAGTACCTTGTTTCAAAGTTGTACTTCCTTCTAATGCTTGACTTGTTCCATCACTAATTTGTTCAATAGCATTTTTTACATCTTTTGAACTTGTTTTTAATGTATTTAATCCTTTTGATAATTCAACTGAACCATTTTGAACTTTATTTGTTCCAGTTTTTAATTCATTAACACCTGAAGTTAAACTTTCTGTTCCTGTATTTACTTGAGAAATAACAGATTTTAAAGTTTTAATACCTTCAGTTAATTCACTTAAATTAGATGTTTGATTTTTTAATTCAGAAACACCTCCAAATATTTTTTGTGATTGTAATGCTAATTCATCGCTTTTTGCTAAAATTTGTAAAGCACCTTGTGTTAATTTTGTATTATCTGATTTTAATGTATTTGATTTGTTTACAAGATCTTCATTATTTGTTTGTAATTTTTGAGCATCTGAAATTAATACTTTACTATCTTCTTTTAATTCATTAGCATTAGTTACTAAATTTTGTCCTCTAGCAGAAATATTTTTATTAGTTTTATTTGTTAAAATATCATTAGCTTGTTTTGCTAACTCTTTAGCTTTTTCATCATTTGGATTTGATTGTGAATATTGAATCATTTTATTTAATAATTCATTTTCTTGTGTATTTAAATTATTAACATCATTTACATAATTAATAATGTCATTTTCCAAATTTTCAGTATTTGTCATATGATTTTGAACTTTATTTTCCAGATTATCTGTATCTGTAACATATGATTTAATTTTTTCTGATAATTCGTTTGCATTTTTAATATAATTTTGTGTTCCTTGAGCTAAAGCTTTAGAAACTCTTGTATACATTGAAATTCCTGAATTTAATGCTTCTTCACCTTTATATAAATTATTAACACCTTGTAATAATTTAACAATTCCTAAATTACCTTTATTTGATAATGAATTAACACCATTGTTAATTTGTGCCATTGCATTATTTAATGTGTTTGCACCATTTGATAAACTATCAATTCCAGAATTTACTTGACCTATACCATTTGTTAAATTTGTGCTTCCATTAGAAGCATTTTCAATACCTTTATCAAATTCGCTATATTTACTATCTAATGTATTGGTACCTGTTGTTAATTTTTGTAAACCTTCTGATAATTTTTCTGCACCATCATCAATTTGTTCAGCTCCATCAGATATTTTCTGTAAATCTTCTGGAACATCTTTTAAACTGTCAGATAATGTTCCTGTAACTTCTTTGCTTACTTTTGATTGTAAATTAATTTCAATTGTTTTCAAAGCACTATTTAATATTTGATATGATAAATAATTTTTTCTTTTGTTTGGTGAATATGTAATTGTTGAAATTTGTTTATTATCTGTTGATGCACTATTTAAAGTTGTTGTGAAATTTTCTGGAACAGTTATTACTGCATAATATTCATCTTCACCTAATCCTTTATTAGCATCTTCAGTACTTTCAACTTCAACAAAATTCATAATTCCTGAATTTTGCAATTCTTTTAAAAATTCTTCTCCTCTATTTTGACCATTTTCACCTTTATCCAAATTAACAATACCGACTTTCATGTCTGTTAAATGTTCATATGGATTCCAGTATGATTTTAAATAAAAGAAACTGTATATTACTGGTATTAATAAAACAACAGCAAATACAATAAATTTAAATACTCCTTTATCTTGTAATTTTTTCATCATTTTAAATCTTCAACTTCCTTTCAATTTAATTTTATAGTTTTTATAATTTTGAGTAATATTACATAATTTTAAATAACTATGTTTTAATTTTGTACAATGCCATTTAATTTAGTGTTATATTATTTAATAATTTAATGTTATATCACCTAATTTAATGTGATATCACTTAATTTAGTTTCATATCACTTAATTTGGTGTCATATAATTTAATTTAGTGTCATATTTAATTTAATTTAATGCAATCCCACTTTTTAAAATTTGCAAAATAGTATCTGTAATTTCCTGTTCATCTAATTTTTTATATGAATCACTCCATTCAAACATTAAAGCAATATACATTTTGTAAATTAAAAAAGTCATTACATCAACATTTTTTACACTAATATATCCTTTTTCATTTGCATCAACCAACTTTGATTTAATATAATCCATAACATTTTTCTCAATGATACTTAAACACTCCTTTAATTTATCATTTCTAAAAACCTCAGATTCTTCAATCAAAATTTTAAACAAGTCATTTTTTCTCCTAAATTTCAATAAATTGAAAATTCCTTCATGAATCCCCTCAAAAAAATCACCTGTCTCTTTTTCATATTTTTCAAGCTCTTTTTTCATTTTGTCTAACTCTTGTTTTATAATTATATTTAATAATTCCTCTTTACTAGAAAAATACGAATATACTGTTTTTTTTGTAACACCCGCATCATTTGCGATCTCATCCATTGACACTTTTTTAAACCCATACTTTGAAATAAGTTTTTTTGCTGATTTAATAATCTGTTCATCCTTCAACTCACTCACACCCTTTCTTTCACCTCTATACTAGTATACTCAATTCGTTTATTAGTATACCATCATTTTCTATATTTGTCAATTATTTGTTAATAATTTTTTAGTGGACAATTTGGGACGCGTCCCCAATTGCTCATAATTTAACTATTTTTTCCCAAGAAAGATTATCTTTGCCAAAATGCCCATAATTAGTGGTTTGTTTATAAATTGGTTTTTGTAAATCCAAATAATTAATAATACCTCTTGGTGTTAATTCAAATTTATTATAAATAATTTCTACAATTTTGTCTTCCGGTAATGTTGATGTTCCAAATGTGTCAACATAGATTGATACAGGTTTGGCAACTCCAATTGCATAGGATAATTGGAGTTCGCACTTTTTTGCTAATCCATTTGCAACAATATTTTTTGCGATGTGTCTTGCCATATATGATGCTGACCTATCAACTTTTGTTGGATCTTTGCCAGAAAAAGCGCCTCCACCATGGCGGCTATAGCCACCATATGTATCAACAATAATTTTTCTTCCAGTTAATCCGCTATCTCCTAAAGGTCCTCCAATTACAAATCTTCCTGTTGGATTTATAAAATATTTTGTTTTGTCATCTAATAATTCACTTGGGACAATTCCATTTATCACTTTTTCTTTAATATCTTTTTTCAAAACATCTAATTCAACATCTTTTTTATGTTGTGTTGAAACAACAATAGTATCAATCCTTATAGGTTTATCATTTTCATATTCAACAGTAACTTGAACTTTACCATCTGGTTCTAGATAATCTATTTGTTTTTGTTTTCTCACATCTGTTAATCTTTTAGCTAATTTATGTGCAAGTGATATTGGGAGTGGCATTAATTCAGGTGTTTCATCACATGCAAATCCAAACATTAAACCTTGATCTCCAGCACCTTCAGATTCTAAATTATCATCTCCTAGTTTTTTTTCAAATGACTCATCAACACCTAATGCAATATCTGGTGATTGTTTTGAAATATTAATATCAATTTCACATGTTTTATAATCAATATCAATTCCTTTTCCCGCATATCCTATTTGTTTTATTGCATTTCTAGCTATTTGTTCGATATCAACATTAGCTGTTGATGTAATTTCTCCTGTTATAAAAATCTTATCTTTTCCTGCAACAGTTTCACATGCCACTCTTGATGTAGAATCTTTTTCTAAAAATGCATCTAAAATACTATCTGAAATAAAATCACATAATTTATCTGGATGTCCTTCTGTTACACTTTCTGATGTAAATAATTTTCTCATAATATCATTTCCTTTCTTTTTATTTATAGGATTTAACATAAAACTTACATAATAGAATTTAACATAAACCTTATATAATTAAATTTACTATAATCCTTATATAATAAAATTTACCATAATCATTACATATTATTCAAAAAAACCTTTGCAATATATGTGCAAAGGTTTAATCTTTTTACTGATTTATAATCATCATTCAAAGCCATTTTTTGCTCTGTCGGTATTAGCACCTTATTTGTTAAAATAGGTTGCTGTGGAGTCATAAAGCCAATTCTCTCGTCCACTCTTGATAACATATAATTTATATTTTTAATTATAAACTTTCTTCAACATTTTCTGTGTCATTAGTTTCTGTTGCATTATTAACATTTTCTATAGATTGTTCAATATTTGCATTAGAATTTTCTACAGCATTACTAACATTTTCATTATTAGGAATTTGAAAATCATCAAAAGAAAATAATTTCTTTTCTGCTCTTGATTTTTCTTCAAATTTTTTATAGAATTCTGCTTTTGTTGAATCTAATGTTTCTTGAATTGCATAAAACATTTTTTCAACATCATCTTTTGTAAAATCATATGAATTACTTCTTGCCATTGGTTCAAGAATTTGAATATTGTGCATTACATTATTTACTCTTTTCCCTGCATTTTCCATAAATTTCTTTCTTTTTTCATCATTAATTTCCATAATCTTTTCCTCCATTGTTTAATTATTTAATGTATTTAACTTATTATTTTATATCACAATAAATTTTGGAAATCAAGAAAGAAATTCAAATAATTTAAATTATTTTTATTTTATAAAAACATAATATAATTCCATTTAAACCATATACTTAATTTCATTTTCTCCAAAATATTTTCCCATAATATCTTCAAAAAACTTCATTCCTTCTTCTTTAACCTGTTTTTTATAAGTATATCTTCCTCTTCCTCTAACAGTCATCATTTCTTTATTATACAAATCAATAGAACCTGGAAAAGCCTCATTATTAATCATTCTATGAATATAACTATATGTCATAAAAATAATTTCAAAAAAAACATCTTTTTTTACATCTTCATCTAAATTATCATATAAATATTTAATTAATTCCTCATATTGTTGTTTCCAATTTTCAACCATTATAACAGGAGCAATCAAAATCCCAACAGGATATCCAGCTTTTTTCAATTTATTTATTGCCTTTACTCTGTTTTCTAATGGTGATGTACCAATTTCAACATTTCTTATTATTTCTTTTGGATTAACGCTTACTCTTACAATAATTCTTCCATTATGATTTAAATTTAATATTGGATCTACCATATCAAATTTAGTTGGAAAAGTTAATTTTCCTTTTTCACTTTTCTGAACAAAATTCTCAATTGTCCATACAAGATTATTTGTAATTTGATTTTCTAAAATTAAATCACTATTACTTCCAATTTCAAAAACAAGTTCTTTTTCTGATTTATTTGCTGTTTTAATTATTTTATCTAACATTTCTTCTCTGTTTACAAAAATTCTTAAATATGAACATTTATTAAAATTACACACTAAATAACAATATAAACACATTGCTATACAACCGTGATGATGTATATGGTACAAGATAATCAGATACTTTATGATTTTCCACAAATTTATGAGTTTTACGTACACCTAAAATAATGTTTTGTTTCATATTTCTAAACTCTGTATTTTGCTTAGTACGCATTTCTTCTATATTATTGTGGTTTTCAATTTCTATACATTTAACATTATGATTTCTATATTCATCTAATAATTTTTTTCCTAATTCATAATCTTCAACATTTTTTTCATAATAAACAGCTTTTGGCAAAAACATTTTACAAATCTCCTTTTTATTTGTATATTTATATCTATATACTTAATATCTGTATAATTATAATTTTACCAAAACAGTTATATTTATTCTTTTATTTTATTTAATTATATTATAAGTTCATTTCATATCTATTTTTATTTTTATTAATTCTATATAAAACTATTTTATTACCAATTACTTGAATAACATCTGAATTTGTCGCATTAGCGATTTCAGGTGCTAATTCTTTAGCAGTATCTGGTGCTGTTTCTAGAACTGTTATTTTAATTAATTCTCTTGCTTCTAATGCATCTGAAAGTTGATTAATTAAATTTTCTGTTAATCCTGTTTTTCCTATTTGAAAAATTGCCTCTATTTTATTTGCTTTTCCTCTTAAAAAAGCTCTTTGTTTACTTGTCATTTTTATATCTCCTTTTATATTAATTTTTATTATAAATTATCTAATTTTTTCACATTTGTTATATTATTTTTCTTCATTTGTTTTATTTAAAACAATTTCATCGTTTTCACAATTTATATTAGTTTTAACATTAAATTCAGTTTTTCCTTCATACTCATCTAAAAAATGATATGTTTTTCCACCTTTTCTATATGAAATTACTGTATCTAAATTAACATTTTGTGTGCTTCTTAAAATATTCATATCAACATTACTATAGACTTTTCTTAATTGTGCAATCAATTTTTTTATTTCTGCTCTTTTAGAACCATTTTCATCATTCCCAGATTCTGTGCGGTGTTCTGTCACTTTACAAGCACATTGTATAAATTCTAAATTATTTTTATTTCTCCAATTTATAATATCCGCTTCTTTAATAAAATACATTGGTCTTATTAATTCCATTCCTGGATGGAATGTACTATGTAATTTTGGCATCATTGTTTGCATTTGTGCTCCATATAACATTCCCATTAAAACAGTTTCTATTACATCATCAAAATGATGTCCTAATGCTATTTTATTACATCCTAATTCTTGTGCTTTATTATATAAATACCCTCTTCTCATTCGTGCACATATATAACATGGATGATCATCTATTCTGTCTACACAATCAAATATATTTGTTTCAAAAATTGTAATTGGAATATTCAATAATTTTGCATTTGAAATAATTTTTTGTCTGTTAATTTCATTGTATCCTGGGTCCATTACCAAAAATATAACTTCAAAATTCATTTTACCATGTTTTTTTAGTTCTTGGAAACATTTTGCCATAAGCATTGAATCTTTTCCTCCAGAAATACATACAGCAATTTTATCTCCATCTTTGATCATTTCAAATTCTTTAATTCCTTTTATAAATTTATTCCAAATCTTTTTTCTGTAACTTGTTATTATACTTTTTTCTATTTCTTCATATCTTTCCAATTTTTGTTTCAACCTTCTTATTTCCTCCAATTACTATTAATTTCATTCTTTTCTAAGATTAAATTATACAATAAATCTTAAGTAATTGTCAATCGAATTTTACATAAAATGATTGTAAAAAGTACCATACTTAAATATTATAATTCGGTATGGTACTTTTTTATTATATTTTTTTATTGTATTTGCCACATTTATTTATCATATTTAGAAAATACTTCACTTATATAATTACGTTTTTTAAACATATCAATCATAGCAAAATATCTCTCATGAGTTCTCCATCCACTATTAGTAGAACCTGAACCAGTTGTCACAAGTTTAACATTAGGGTATGTTTGTTTTATTAAATTATAAGAATCAGCTGAAATTCTGTCACTTATCAACCATAATCTTTCTAACATTGGTAATTCTAAAATTCCATTTATATCTGAAAAATGGTAATTAAATGAAATATTTAAATCAACTAATTCTTTGCATGAATTAAGAGCAGATGCATCTGTAATATCATTCATAAACAATTCTAAATAATGCAAATGTTTTAAATTTGATAAACATGAAATATCTTTAATTTTATTATCAGCAAGAATTAATATTCTTAAATTAGGCAAATATTCACCAATAACAGAAATATCTTCAATTTCTTGGTGACCTAAGTCTAAAGCTTGTAGTTCTGTACAGTATTTTAAAACTTGAATATCTGCAGAGGTCATTCTTTTATAATCATATTGAGTTATTAGTACTGAAAAAGCAATTGCATCTGTTCTTACAGACCATTTTCCTAGGTATACAACCCAATCAATTCTAATATTAGGATATAATTCTCTTAAATTTCCTAGAGTTTCATTTGACAAATTAGTATTACTCATATCTAATGTTTTAAGTTTTTTTAATAATGTCAGAGATTTTTTAAAATCTTCTATATCTTCGATTTTTTGATTGCTTAAATCTAATGTTTCAATATTCCAATCAACTTTTTTGCCTAAAACATCTACTTGCCATATAAAATCTATATTTGGATATGTTTGTTGCAATATTATTTGAGTATCTTTATTTATATTTTGATTTTTTAAATTTACTTTTTTAATTTGTGTTAATGGTTTTAGTTTTTCAATCAAATTATTATCAATTTGACTATTTGATAAATCTAAATATTCATCACCTTCAACCACTATTTTTCCATAGATATTGTAATATGTTTTTGCTGAAATATCTTGTTTTGGAAAGTATTTTTGTAATTTTTGTTTATCTTCATATAATATAAATTTTTGTGAATAAGTTTCACTTGAAACACTAATAGTATTATTTTTGTTAAATTTATTAGATTTTATTAATTTTTTAATTTCATACATACTTGTTGGGTAAAAATTTTTTAAAATTATATATCCTCCAATTAGTATTATACTTATAATTATAATACTCCAAAAAAATATTTTTCCTTTGTTCTTCCCCATTTTTATTTTTATCCTTTTCTTATGTTTTTTTGATGCGTCCCAGATTGCACAATGTGTGCATTTGGGACGCGTCCCCAATTGTTCATTAAATATATCTTTGGCTTAAACTATTTTTTTCTGTTAATACCCATTTTGTATTATCAGCTACAATTTTAGATCCGCAGTATTCACAAGTACCTGAACTATTTACATCTACTTTTGCTCCACAATTTGGACAAGTATCAATTTTTGCATTTTCGTTAATAGATAATCTGAATTTCATTTCATACATAACTCTCATTTTTTGCTTGTTGTTTCCTCTGATTAGTTTTCCTGTTGATTTGCTAGCTATATAATCATAGAATTCTATTACATATCCAGTTGTTATTGTAACAGTACCGTTTTGTTCTGTAACATTTTTTAAGAATGATGTTCTTAAAGTAAAGTCTTTCATAATATTTTGTTCATCTTTAACTTCTAGTGTTTCAAGTTGTGAATCATACATTGTGTATAATTCATCTGTAAGGTAATCTTTTACATCATCTAATTTGAAGTTCATCCATGCAGTTTGAATATCACAATACATCTTGTATCCATTATTTAGGAATTCAACTTTATTGAAGTCTGGGATATATTTTTTAACTTTTTCTTCTATATTTGAATCATCAACATTTGGTATTCCTTTATTAAACATGTTTTTCTTTGATTTTTTAGTGATAGAAGTTATTATAATAATTAACATTATGTAGATTCCAAATGCGACCAATGCTGTAATTGGATCACCACTTCCACTTGTACTTGATGATGTACTTCCTCTATGGCTACTACTACTGCGGTGACTACTACTGCTTCTATGGCTACTTCCCCCGCTACTATGACTTGTGCTAAAACCTGAATCAGCAATTACAACTTTTTGTTTTATAGGATTTCCTATAAACAACATTGAAATTGTTATAATTAAGATTAATATTGTATTTAAAATAATTTGTTTTATATTAATCTTTTTAGATTTTTTATTTTTCATTTTTTTCCACCTTTTTTATTTTATATTTTTATCTCCTGTTTTTTAATCTTTTTATTTTTGATATAATAAATTATTTAGTAATTTCATTTAAATCCTTAATTATTTGTTCTTTATCCATTTTTCTTCCAATGAAAACTAGTTTAACCATTCTATCACCAACTTCATCATCCCAATCTTTTAATACTTCTGGATCATTTTGAATTATTTGTTCTAGGTCTTCTTGTGGTGCTGAGGCTAACCAATATCCTGTTTCTGATACCTTAAATTGTTTTCCTGCTTGTTCAAATAAATAAGACATGTCATAATCTGATTTAAACCATACTAAACCTTTACATCTAATTACTGATTTAGGGAATGATTCATTAATATATTTTTCAAATTTTGCAACATCAAAAGGTTTTCTTGATGTATATACAAATGTTGAAATTCCATATTCTTCTGCTTCACCTTCATCATGATTATGGTGATGGTGGTGATGTCCATGTTCGTGGTTATGGTCATGTTCGTCTTCATGCTTGTGGTTATGTTTGTGCTCATGGTCATGGTCATGCTCACTTTCATATTCATCATTATCTTCTTCATTTCCATCATTTTCTAATTCTTGAATCCAACCAGCTGAACTTGTAATTTTCTCAAAATCAAAATTATTAGTATTCATAATTTCACCAACATCAACTTTAGCATAATTTGTTTCAATAATCTTAGCATTAGGTTGTAATTTTCTAATAACAGCTTTAACAGTATTTAATTGTTCTTCTGTAACATCATCAACCTTATTTAAAACAATAACATTACAAAACTCAATTTGCTCAATTAAAAGATTTTCAATATCTTCCTCATCAATATCATCTTTAACCAAATTTTCTCCACAACCAAACTCTGTAGCCAAACGCATACTATCAACAACAGTAACAACATTATCTAATCTACACATTTTAGGTAAACCATATTGTTCCATAGAATTTGAAAAAATAGTAATGGTTTGAGCAATTGGAAGAGGTTCACAAATTCCACTAGCTTCAATCATTATATAATCAAATTTTCTGGTTTTTAAAATATCAATAATTTGTTGCATTAAATCCTCTTTTAAAGTACAACAAATACAACCATTTGATAAAGGAACAACTTTACCATTATCTTTTTCTTGTATAAAACCTCCATCAGAAATTAATTTTGCATCAATATTAACTTCTCCAATATCATTAACAATTACAGCAACTTTATAACCATCTTGGTTATTTAAAACATGATTCATTAGTGTTGTTTTTCCAGCTCCTAAATAACCAGTCAATAATGTAATAGGTGTTAATTTATTCTTCATTTTATTTATGTACGACACACATATATAGCTCTTATACATATATATACATATGCATATTTTTATTATTTATATGTAACATCGTACCCTCCTTTCCTTCTTCAATTTTCTACATTATATCACACCTTGTCAAGACAACACAATAGCAAAATATTTGAAACAAATTTGCTTAATCTCAAATATTTCACAAATAAAATAAGACAAATATCTAAAATCAAATAGATATTTGCCTTATTTTATAATTTTATAAATTATTTTACTTTATAGCCATCATCTTCCAATTCTTCTTTTAAAGATTTTCTTGATAAATCTTCATCACCAACATCTTCAGATTCAGCATAAGCTTTTGCATCCATAGTTATAATTAGTTTATTTCCGTCAATTTCATATTTAACACTATCATCAGTATTTAAGTAATCTATGTAATCTTTAAATTCAGAAATTTTATCATCTTCTAATTCTCTTGTCATAACAATTTTATCAGCTTTTTTATCTTTGAAAGTAATTTCAATTGTTTCTTTATATTTTCCAAAAGTACTATCTTCATCTTCTTTTGTAGCTACTAATTTTTTATTTTCACCACATCCTGTTAATCCTAATAATAAAACTGCCATTACCATTACTAATAATAAACTTTTAGCTGTTTTTTTCATATTTTTTCACCACCTTTCAATTTTGACATTTACATTATATATATAAAATAAAAAAATGTCTAACCTTTTTTGAAAAAAATTAATATTTATTAAAACATAAAATTACATAAACTGACAAAATTTTGACATTACATATTATAATTATGCATCATAATAATTATATATCTTATTATCTTATATATCGTAAAAATATGTAGACTCTAAATCAGCTTCATGTAATAAAAGTGCTAAAGGATATCTCTTAAATGCTGCACTAATTGTATTATATTGTTCTTTTGGCTCTGTAAATCCCATATGCCAACGAATTGCATATTTTTCTTCAGGTGTTAATTTAATATATTCTGTAAGCATCATAACAGATTTTTCACCATGTCCAAATGGAATAGTATCATCAACTGTATAATAAGGAACTTTTTCCCATTCCCCTCTTTCATTTTTTGCATTTCTATAATCAACTTTATAAAAATTAACTTTGCAAATATCATGTAAAAGAGCTGAAATAATCAAAGTATCATCTTGCCACTCCATTTTCATAACATTATTTTGTGCTTTATGTTTTAAAATTTCATACACCTTCATACTATGTTCTACTAAACCACCTTCATAGCTCCCATGAAATCTAGTACTTGCTGGAGCTGTAAAAAAATCAGTTTTTTCTTCTATAAAAGAAATTAAATTTTCTATTCCTTCTCTTTTTGTACTTCTTAATAAATCTATAAATTCTTGCTTCATTTTTTCCTCCTGAACAATTGGGGACGCGTCCCAATTGCCCAATGCGAGCAATGTGGGACACATCTCCATTTATTTTAATTTTTTGTGCAATTGGGACGCGTCCCTAATTGCACATTATTTCATACTTGATTTAATATATTCTATTTCCTCATCTTTATCTAGTCTTACAAACAAAGGTTGTCCTTTTTCAATAACTTTGGTACCTTCAACAATAAAATCATCACAATAAACTAAATCCCATTTTTTATCACTGAATGGAATATTTAATTGTTTCAAAATTTCTTCTGCAGTTTTGGGCATAAATGGTGTTAATAATATTGCGATTTTTCTCATTGTTTCAGCTAAATGGAACATTACAGATTTTAATTTTTCTTTATCTGATTCATCTTCAGATTTTGCCAAAACCCAAGGTGCAGTTTCATCTATATATTTATTTGTTCTTGAAATTATTGCCCATAATTCAACCAATGAATTACTTACATGATATGTATCCATACATTCTTCAATTTTAGTAATTTGTTGTTTTACAAATTGTTCTAATGAATCATCAAATTCTGTTTTAGCTGTTGAATTAGTAGGAATTATTCCATCAAAATATTTATTCATCATTCCAATTGTTCTGTTTAATAAATTTCCTAAATCATTTGCCAAATCTGAATTAAATCTTTCAACAAAATCTTCTGGTGTAAACATTGAATCTTGTGCAAAACTCATCATTCTTAATAAATAATATTTTGTAGCATCTACTCCATATCTTTCAATTAAAACTTCTGGATATATAACATTTCCTACAGATTTTGACATTTTTCCATCTTTCATTACAACCCAACTATGTGCATAAATTTGTTTTGGTAATTCTAATCCTAATGCATGTAGGAAAATTGGCCAATAAATACCATGAAATCTTATAATTTCTTTTCCAACAACATGTAAATCAGCAGGCCAGTATTTGTTAAATAAAGTATCATCATCACTACCATAACCTAATGCAGTTATATAGTTTGTTAATGCGTCTAACCATACATATAGCACATGTTCAGGGTCATTTGGCATTGGAATTCCCCAGTCAAATGTATTACGACTTATACATAAATCTTCTAGACCTGGTTCAATAAAATTCTTAAATATCTCATTTTTGCGTGATTGTGGAACAATAAAATCTGGATTTTCTGCATAAAAATCTTTCAACCATTGTTCATATTTTTTCATATTAAAGAAATATGCATCTTCACTCATTTTGATTACTTCACGACCACAATCTGGACATTTTCCATCAACCAATTGAGTTTCTGTAAAATAATTTTCACATGGCATACAATACCAACCTTCATATTTTCCTTTATAAATATCACCATTTTCTAAGAATTTTTCAACAATTTTTTGAACTGCTTTACAGTGATATTCATCAGTTGTTCTAATAAATTTATCATAATCTATATCCATTAACTTCCATAATTTTTTTGCTGAATCAGCCATTTCATCAACATGTTCTTGTGGTTTTAAACCCTTTTTCTCAGCAACTTTTTCAACCTTTTGTCCATGTTCATCTAATCCAGTTAACATAAAAGTGTCATATCCTCTAGATTGTTTATATCTTTTGATTGAATCTGTTAAAACTTCACAATATGCTGTTCCAATATGGAATTTTCCACTTGGGTAATATATTGGTGTTGTTATGTAAAATGTATTTTTCATAATTATCCTCTCCTTTTAAAATCTGTACAATTGGGGACGCGTCCCTGTTGCACACAGTGTGCAATTAGGACGCGTCCCCAATTGCACATTAGCTAAGTTTGGTTTCAATAAGTTTAGCTAATTTAGTAGCTTTTTCTTTAATATATTCTTGGTTTTCTCCTTCAATCATAACTCTAATTAAAGGCTCTGTGCCAGATGCTCTAATTAGAACTCTACCATTTCCAGAAAATTCTTTTTCTAATTTATCAATTTCTTCTTTGATTTCTGAGTCATTTTTATATTCATCTTTTTTATCATTTTTTACTTTTGCATTTACTAAAACTTGTGGGTAAGCTTTCATGATACTTGATATTTCAGATGCTGATTTATTTTGTTCAAGCATTGCTCTTATTAATAAAATTGATGTTAAAATTCCGTCACCTGTTGGGTTATAGTCTAAGCAAATTACATGTCCTGATTGTTCTCCTCCTAGGTTATATCCATTTTTAAGCATTTCTTCTAAAACATATCTATCTCCTACTTTTGTTTGAACAAAATTGATGTCATTTGATTTTGCATATTTATTTAATCCTAAATTACTCATAACTGTTGCAACAACTGTATTATTTTTTAATATTCCTTTTTGTTTAAATGAATTTGACAAAATTGCTAATATTTTGTCTCCATCTATTTCATTTCCATTTTCATCAACGGCTAAGCATCTATCACCATCACCATCATAAGCAATTCCTAAATTGCATTTGTTTTCTACAACAAATTTTTTTAATCCTTCTAAATGTGTTGAACCACAATTATCATTAATATTGATTCCATTTGGTTGATCATTTATAATTTTGTGATTAATTCCTAATACTTTAAAAATTTTATCAGCTACAACTGATGTTGCTCCATTTGCTGTATCAATGGCAACAACAAAGTTTTGTTTGTCAAATTGTTCTAATTCTTCTTCAAAGTTTTTTCTAAAGAAATATACATATTCATCTAGTAAATCTGTTCTAATTTCAGAAACGCCTATTTTTTCATTAACAGCTGTTAAATCATCAATCTTCCCTGAATCCATTACTTCTTCAATCTCTTCTTCTAATTCATCTGGAATTTTCATACCTTTATTACTAAAATATTTTACTCCATTAAATTCAAAAGTATTGTGTGATGCAGAAATTACAACACTGGCATCTGCTTTAAATCTTCTTGTTAAATATGCAACTGCAGGTGTTGGCATTATATCTAAGATTTTTACATTTGCTCCATAGCTTAAAAATCCTGCTGTCATAGCACTTTCTATTAATGTTCCAGAAATACGTGTATCTCTTCCTATTAAAATTGTTGGTGCATGATCTGTATGTTTTGATAATACATATGCTCCTGCTTTTGCTACTCTATAAACTAACTCAGGAGAAAGCTCTGTATTTGCAATTCTTCTAATTCCATCTGTTCCAAAATATTTTCTCATAATAAAATCAATTCCTCTCTTTTTGTAAATTTCCGTATAGAAGATTGTTTGGATTTTATTTTTCTTCTTTGCGAATTATTTAATTTATATTATTTTTCTTTAGTATTATACATTTTTGTGATATGATAGTCAATGTTTATAATAAGATTTTTTTGATGTTTGAATGAAACAATTAGAGGTAAAGTTGTTTTGAAACATTTTTGGCAAGGTAATTTTTTGACATGAGCGAAGGTAGTTTTTTGACATTAAAAGTCTTGACATGATTAACATAATATGATATAATTTTTCCACACATAAATTCACACATTTTTACATTCAGGAGGAATTTACTATGAATGAATTACTTACCAAAAAGGCACATGACTCTGAGCGGTTTAATTCCCAGAATTTTGTATTAAATGATTCTGATGCATTTATACAGTATTTTATTCAAATACTTGGAATTGCATCAAAACATCTTGGTTTAATATCTGACATAATGGCTGAATCTATCATGAACAATTGTCTCAAAGCCATAACCATAAGGGCTGATGAAAAACTTGTTCATATAAGTAACCTGCTATACATGTTTTCATGGTATTTAAATCAATTTGAGCCATATGCTGCCTTCGAAAAGTTGGCAATTATTGAAAATGTTGGTCAGGCTGATTTACTTATTGATGAAGCTGAAAAAGCTTTCTTTAAGGAGATTCAAAAAGCTCAAATCACTCTTAAATCAAACGAAAAGAAAATTCGTCAATTAGGAGATGATAAAATTCTGAAATTTTATGTTTTTTTATCTCATGAATTAGTTTCATTTAAAAGCATAGATTCAGATAATATCAATTTCAAGGAAAAACATTCTTTGGTTACAGGAGGTGACTACATATTCCTTGGTAATGAAATCCAGGAATGCAATTATTTTTCTAGGATATTCACTGCTGTAAGGCGTTTTATTATTGAAGTGAATATTGCTTTAAAAATAAATGGTCCTCAACTCATTAGCTGGTTAAAAAAACTAGGTGATAATGAGAAAATTCAGAATGAGAATCTTGAAAAAGATATTGAGAAAAAATATCAGAAAAAGATCTCTGAACTTAAATCTGAGATCAATCCAACAACAGCTTCTTCTATGAAGATTTTCAATGAAAAAAAAGATAACATCCTTTCTAAGATGGATAAAGAAATTGAAAAACTTCATAAAAAGCTGGAAGAGCAAAGTTATAACACTTGTTCCGCTACTTTCGAGTTTCCATCACTTGGTGAACTACTTAAGAATTATGCTCTTTTTTACAAGTGTAGCCAAGGGGTGTTAAAGTATCCAACTTCAATTCGCCAGAAAGGCAGAATGCTTAATAATATTAGCCTTAATGAGGCTTGTGACATAATTGTTTCACATTTTGATTTAAGCTCTTCTGAGATGGATTATTTGAAGAGATTCTCGGTTGATATTTAATATCTTCTAGTTGGATCATACTTTAATTCGTGTAAGTATAAAAAACAGATTAAGCAAATAATTTTGCTTAATCTGTTTTTATATTATTTATTGAGGTTTATTTAAAAGTTTGTGAAATAAATATGATTTTTCTAGCATGTTGAATTGTTTGCTTAGTGATGCATGTTTGATAGATTTGTTGACATCGAGCATAGCTGAGTTTTTTCTCTAAAGTTAAGAATATCGGAAAGTTTACACAAACTTTCCAATATTACTCCCCTTTTGTACACTAAAAAATAAAAGATTTTACATATGAAAAAATATTTGAGTAAATAATGTTTTTTTCATATGTTTTTTATGTTTTATGTTAAAGTTTCTTGTTGCTAAATCTCGAAAAATAGGCAAAAGCGAAAAATACTAGTTTTAAAGAGTTTACATAAGCGAAAAAGTGTGGTATAATCCGGATGTAGAGTTTTATTCTGTACAACAAAAGAATAATGTAGTGGAAAATATTGATTTAAATCAAAAGGAGATGCTTATGATGCATACGATTTTATCTATTATTATTCCTATAGTGATTGCACTTGTCGTACTTGTTGCAGTTATTCTGCTTGCAAAGTCCATGTATCGCATTGCAGACGTTGACAAAGCCCTTATCATTACTGGTGGTAAGAAACCTAAAGTTATTATCTCTGGTGGTGCTTTTGTGATTCCGATTATTCGGAAAGCGGATTTTTTTGATCTCTGTATGCTTACAGTACCTGCCGATGAAGATGAGATTATGACAAAAACAGCAGTTCCGATTATTGTTGACTGGACAGCTCAGATTCGTCCTGACAGGCGAGACCATACTCAGCTTGAAACTGCCATTATCTCATTTAAAGAAAGAGGTAAGAATGGTATTATCGACGATGTTCGACTTACTCTTATGGGTGCTGTTCGCGATGTTGTTGCAAGCATGACACCTGAGGAAGTTCTTGCTGACAAAGAAGTATTTAAGAAAAATGTTCAGGTGTCTGTTGAGGATGAGATGAACAAGATGGGACTTGAGCTCGTTTCCCTTAACATTCAGGATATTACCGATCGTAATGGCTATTTTGCTAACATTGCATTCCTCGATAAATCCGAGAAGCAGAAAGCTGCTGATATCAAGGCTGCTGAAACTGATCGTATCACTCGTGAACGTAAGGCTTTAGAAAGTCTTTCAGCAGAAAAAGCTGAAGCTGAAGCAAAACGTGAGGCGGAAATTGCTAGAATGGATGCTGAACAAGCAGAAAAGGAAAAACGAAAGGAAACTGACATGAAAATTGCTCAGTTCCGTATTGAGACAGACACTGCCCAAGCTAATGCTGAAGTTGCGAAAGAACTTCAAACAACTGTAAGACAGAAAGAAGTTGAAGAACAGCGTGGTGCTGTTGAGATTATGAAGCAGGAGCAAATGAATCTGGCAGCACAGAAGGAAAGAGAAGTTAAGATTACTCGTGCTGAATCAGAAAAGGCTACTATGCTCATTAATGCAGAAGCTGCGGCTAATGTTAAGTCTATTGAAGCTGATAATGAAATTCAGGTAGCTGAGCGTAAGGCTAATGCCAAGCGCAAGGAGGCAGAAGGTAATGCAGACGTTCAGAAAACTGAGGCAACAGCACGTGTTGCTGTTGCTGAAAAGGATGCAAATGCAGTAAAATTGGAAGCGGAAGCTGCTGCTGCCAAGACTCGTGCAGAAGGTACTGCTGCAGCAGATGTTGTTAAGGCTCAGCAGGTAGCTGAAGCAGAAGGTCGTAAGGCCCAACTTCTCGCTGAAGCAGAAGGTACGAAAGCTCAGCAGTTGGCTGAAGCAGAAGGTATCAAAGCTAAAAAACTTGCTGAAGCAGAAGGTGAACGCGCACTTGCCGAAGCACGAGCTGCTAATGAAAAGGTCAACTTTGAGATTGAGAAGTTGAAAATTCAGACTGATGCTCAGATTAAGATTGCTACTAGCACAGCAGAAATTATGGCCAATATCGGTCAGAATGCTGAGTTTGTCAATATTGGTGGCGGAAATCTTCCTAGCCTTAATGGTAATGGAGGAACTGGTAATGTTCTTATTGACACTATCATGTCCATTCCTGGAATAATGAAGGTGCTCAATGTTGAAAATCAGGCTCTTAACGGACAGTCAATGACTAACGAAATCAAGGGATTATCTGATGCAACTTTAAGTGGCCTTGGTGCTTTGAAAAAATCTTCAGAAGAAACTTCCGTAGCTGAAAAAAATCAAAACTAAATCTACAGTATAAACTCTTAAGTTAGTTACTAATCCACTACATTCTTTTGGGAGGGTACCATCAATATGGGCACCCTCTTTTTATTTTTATCAAAATTTTTGTTTAATTATTTATCTTGCTTCATATTCTCTCAAATCTTTTTGACTTCCTTTCGCTTTGAAGGCACAAAAAAGAAGCTGACTTTATTTATCAACCTCTTTATGATGTTAGATATTATTTCGATAATTACATTTTTTCTTCTAGCAATAAAATTTAAGTTCGAAGCTTGGAAAGTGTTTTTTCCATCTTGATATTATTAAGAAATAGTTATTTGCTATTATTTCTAATATTGCTCTTAATTCTTTTTCTGGAATTTTACTATTATTATTTGCTACTATACAACCACCTTTTTGTGTAAGCCAAACTTTTGTGGAGTTTGGTGTAGGTGACCCTTTTGATATGTGGACATGAATTGGCTCGGAATTTTCATTTGACCAGAAATATATTTTATATCCGCATTGCTTCTATAATACTAGGCAATTTTAATTCCTCCTTCTCTAGCCCATCTAAAAAATGATGGTGCTCCACACTCTACTACTGTTCTAAATAGTTCTATCTCTTCATCTGTGTAATTTCCTTCTTTATCTATTATTTTATAACTTGGTAATTCAAATCTAACACTGTCAAAACCATTTTCTGTTGGTCTTTCAAAATGGATTTGTATTGTTTCTTCTCCATTTTCATTTTTTATAATACCAGAAAAAACGACTTCTGTTCCATCACTATATTTACAAAATGGATACATAATTTATCACACTCCTATCTATTTATTAGTATACCATATCTTTCATAAAGAAACTATATTTTTTGTAAAAATTTTCATATTTACTTCTATATTTCATATCATAGATTTTCTCTTAATGCTTCTGAAATATCATAAAGTAATAATGTCCTTTGTAATTTTTCTATTTCATCATAACTTTCTAAAACACTATATAAAATTAAAATCCAGGCAAAATAAAATTGTACAAAACGGACTAAATAAAAATTTACAATTTTGTATTGACAATAACAACTAACGAAAAGATTCAAATTATTGTATGATTTTCTATTGATGCTATTTTTTCTTTTTTAGGAGGCTACTGCACCGAAGAAAAAAGAACAAAAAAATAAGCCGAAGTAAATCGACTTTTTAATGATATTCTTTTTGGATTTTTTTGAACCCGCTTATAGCAATGCTTTTTACGAGTTCAAGTAAATCCACCTTTGGTGCCAACGGCGTAGATATCTACAACTTTTTTTCACACCTTTAACGATTGATACAAATATCAATCAATTTATTAAAGTATATCATATTTTTGATAAATTACAATAAATTTTTTACAAAATTTAAAACAAATCGGACAATAGGTCAGTTATTGTCCGATTCAATTTAGCCACTAGGTTCAGCATATGCAATAAATTTTTTTACTTTTTCACCTTGTGTAAATAATTTTCCGCCCTCATATACATTACCTGTATAATAAGCAGAAATATTAATGCCTTGAACTTGGTAGCAATTTTTTGATATAGACTGAAGCTTACCTTTGAAACTTTCGATAATCTCCTTTTTTGAATGTCTGAATTTTACTTTAGGTTTAAATTCTTCATACCATTCAATTTTAGGAACTACACCTTTGCACATAGAATCAAAAACATATTCTTTGCCTTTATACTTAAATTCAACCCAACCATGTGAGTAGCCTCCATTTCCCCAGATAAAATCACCAGAGATACAAAGGTCACCTCTCATAAGATAATCATCATCCTTTAATCCAATAATAGCATATCCGCTATAATAATAACAATTATCTCGGTATCTGTAAGACAAGTACTGTTCAAATGTTTCTATTCCTTTTGCGCAAACCCTATCTACAAAGATTGTTCTCATCCGTCGCTCGAAATACCGATTTGCAATCATCAATTCTAATTGTTCTATCATAAGTAGCACCTCCATAGCTATTCGACGTGTGAATTATCTGACCTTTCACAAACAGTTTACTTCTTTATTATACCATATTTTACATAATATTTCAACAAATATTGGTTGTATTTCTATACATTATTAAACAAATATAGAACAACCTTATTTTGTTCAACTTGTTCCATTTCCATAATTTTTGCCATTGTAAACATTACAAGTTTATATTTAGCAAAATTTATTAAAGTAGTTCTATATTTTTCATCAACTTCTTTTAGCATAGTATCAAACTTTTCATACATCTCAGTTTTATTATATAAAATATTAGTCCAATCACTTGTAGTTAAGCATATTCCTAATCTTAATTTATCTTTTATATCCATACCTTTAATTATATATATTACATTTTCAACTTTATTTTCTTCCATAGTTTTTTCCTCCTTTAAACTCTAGTATTGTTATTTCTCTTTTTATTCTTAGTTTGCTTGTTTTCTTCTGGGATTGTTATTTTTCTAGCAATATTATTTGCAATTTCATTATCATTGTCGTCAAATATGCCATTTTTATATAGGTCATCACTTACAATTTTATAGTTATTATCTTTATCATAGCAAATTCTTTTGTGGAAATGGCTCATAATGCTATGCCAAAAGCCTTTAAACTTCTGCAATTCTTGTTTTATTTTTTCTTTGTCAGCTTGTAACTTGTTAATAATCTTGTCTTTAGTAGATAGTTCCTTTTTCAAACTACCAATTTCATTATCTTTTAGTTCTATTTCATATTTAAGGGAACGATTTTCCTTTTCTATTTCAAAAGCAGAATGTTCAAAATCTTTAATCGCCATATTTAAGTCATTCACATTTCTAACTGTTTTGGTAATTTTTTTACATCTTTGGTATAATTTTTGATTTTCTGGACATCCTCGTTTGAAATAAGCATATTATTTTTGTTTAACTTAGTAGGTTTTAAATTATCTAATATTTCAGTTATATCTGTACTTGTATTATCCAGTTTTTTCGTTTGATTATTAGCTTTTTCAAGTTTTTGTTCTTTCTGTTCTAATTGTTTCTTGATTTTTCTATAATTACCCATATCATTAACATTTATATCTTGATTCCTGCCTTTTTGTTTTTTCTTTAATTGTGTATTAACCTCATAAAATTTGTTATATGACTTAATACAAGCATTTCTCATTTTATCTTGTATTTCAGTAAGTGTTGTCTTTGTAAACAATTTACTTTTTCCAACTTGCTTTTTCATTCCTCTAGTGTCAAAGGGGACGGTTCTTTTTGACAACATTTTAATTAAAAAATCAAGTATACTTAAATGTGTAAACAAAAGGGCACATACTATGAAGCAATGTTAAAAAATGGATATATTACTAACTAGGTAGATAGAAATTTCAAATTAATCTTTAGCTATAGCTAAAATGAAAAAAAGAAGTCGTATGACTTCTTTTTATAAAAATTGGTGCGAACGAAGTAGTTATCTACAACTTTTTGGCTCTCTTGACGATTGATACAAATACCAATCAATTTATTAAAGTATATCATATTTTTCATAAATTACAATAACTTACAATAAATTTCTAAAAAATAAAAACAAAATGTACCACCTTTAAAAGATGATACATTCTGCTTGTCTGTTGGCTAACTTTTCACGGAAGCCGTTTTTTTAAAATTGCATCTTCACGTGCTTTCTGGTCTTTTTCACATCTTCTAACATATCGTGTCCCATTGTAAATCTGAGTTTTTTTCCTTTGGGGCATATACCTTACAGGGCAATTCTCTTTTTTACAAAAGGCACATTTCAAGTTACTTTTTAAGACAGAAAGAAATGTAAGTTTTGCCATACGCTTTTCCTCCTTAATAATTATTATTGGATTCTTTTGATAACTCTGACAAGTATTCAATAGCTTCATCTACCGTATCAGCCACAAAATATAACTGGCGATTTTTAGAATCCGCAAAGCCCTCATCATAAATTCGTTCTAGCATACTTAATAATTGGTTAAAAAATCCATTTCCGTTTATTACTATGATTGGTACACTATGCTCGTGGTTTCTTCTTGTTTCGATTGCTGTTAGTAATTCATCAACAGTTCCAATTCCACCTGGTATAAAAATCATTACATCAGCTAAATCAATAAAAGCATTTTTTCTTTCGTTTACAGTATCAAACATATATGCTTTACTGTACGAAAGAGACTTTAAATCATCTGCATATGCTTTTGCGATAGTGATAATGATTTCGCTTTCTGGTGCGTTAGATACTATTGCATAAATTTTTCCCATTAGTCCCAAATCACAACCACCAAAAACGAAATTGTGACCTTCTTTTACAATAAATTTGCCTATTTCTTCAGCTATTCTATTGTAAATTTCATTCTCAGTATTCCTTGATGAACAGCCTACAAAAATATTCATAATATGCCAAACTCCTTTCGTTAAATAATTATTTAATCGGTTATTTTTGCACATTTACTTAATTTGTAGTTTATCACATTTTATGTTATTTTGCAACATAAACACAGAATTAGTATGAGTTTTTTAAACTGGGGATTTCCTTAGATTTCAATATTTTTAGACACTTAATATAATTTAATTAGATTTAAA
>CAKOWZ010000007.1 GCA_934129745.1 uncultured Clostridia bacterium | reverse complement strand
CCCAACTATCTCCGATTTCTCCTGTAACTGATGTCTTATTTAATTTAATTCCTGTTACGTAGTCTTTTTCTACTGGTGTTTCTTTTTTATCTAACTTAACGCTTAATGTTTCTGTAAATTCTTGACCTTTTGTATTGCTGTTTGCATCATTATCTGTATAAGTTATTGTTATTGTTTGTGTTTCTTTGTTGCTGTCATATGCAGGACTTATTTTTACTACTCCATCTGTTATAGATTTTGCTTCACTTGCTCCTGCTTTTGCATAAGTTACTGTGTATGTTATTCCTTTTGCTATATCTGCCCAGCTATCTCCGATTTCTCCTGTAACTGATGTTTTGTTTAATGAAATTCCTGTTACATAATCTTTTTCTTCTGGTTCTTCTTTTGTATTTAGTTTAATTGTTAATGTTTCTGTAAATGTTTGTCCTTTTGTTTCGCTATTTTCTTTATCATCTGTGTAAGTTATTGTTATTGTTTGATTTTCTTTGTTGCTATCGTATGCAGGACTTATTTTTACCACTCCATCTGTTATAGATTTTGCTTCTTGTTCTCCTGCTTTTTCATAAGTTACTGTATAAGCAACTCCTAAGTCTTTCAATTCTGTTCCTTTTTCTGCTGTTACTTCTGTCTTATTTAATGTGAATCCTGTAACTTTATCTTTTTCTACTGGTGGTTCTTTTTCATTTAATGTTACATTTAATGTTTTATCAAATGTATGTGTCTTTGTATAACTATTAGTATCATTATCTGTATATGTTACAGTATATGATTGTGATTTGTTTGCATCATAAGCTGGATTTAATGTTACTCCATCATTGATTGATTTTGCTTCACTTGCTCCTGCTTTTGCATAATTTACTGTGTATGTTACTCCTAAATCTTTAAGTTCTGTTCCTTTTTCTGCTTCTGCATTTTCTTTATTTAAAGTAATGCTTTCTACATAGTCTTTTACATTTACTGCTACTGTAGCTGTTTCTCCACCTTCAACTGTTACTGAAAGTTGTCCATTTCCTAATCCGTTTGTTGGTGTTACATCCCATGCTACCTCGTTATTTGTTCCAACTGTGTATGTTTTTGTTTCATCAGCTTCAACTGAATGTTTTACTAAAACTTCTACAGTTGTATTTGCTTGATATGGAATATCTGTTGTACTTCCTTCTGTTACCTCTATTCCATTTACCTTCTTAATTTCTACTCCAGTTATTTCATCTGCTTTTTCATTCAATGTTACATTTAATGTTTTATCAAATGTTTTTCCATTTGAATAACTATTTCCATCATTATCAGTATATGTTACTGTTAATATTTGATTTGATTTTGAACTATCATAAGCTGGATTAATTGTAACTCCATCTGTTATAGATTTTGCTTCTTTTGCTCCTGCTTTTGCATAGTTTACTGTGTATGTTACACCTAAATCTTTTAATTCTGTTTCTTTGTCTGCTGTTACACTTTCTTTATTTAGTGTAATGCTTTCTACATAATCTTTTACATTTACAGCGACTGTAGCTGTTTCCTCACCAACTGTTACTGAAAGTTGTCCGTTTCCCAATCCGTTTGCTGGTGTTACATCCCATGCTACTTCATTATTTGTTCCAACTGTGTATGTTTTTGTTTCAGTTCCATTCATTGAATGTTCTATTGAAACTTCTACAGTTGTATTTTCTTGGTATGGAACGTTATTTGTTGTTCCTTCTGTTACAGGAACTCCATTTACTTTTGTAATTGTAACTCCTGTGATTGTATCTTTTAAGTTTACTGTTAATTCTTTTGAATAAGTATTTGTTTCATCTTTATATAAAGTATCATCTGTATCTGTATATGTTACAGTATATTTTTGAGATTTAGTTCCATCATAGTTTGGTGTTAATGTAACTCCATCTGTTATAGATTTTGCTGTACTCTTTTGTGCTTTTCCATATTCTATTTGATATGTTACACCTAAATTTTTAAGTTCTGTACCATAATCTACTTCTACAGTTTCTTTATTTAAAGTAATACCTTTTATATAGTCTTGCACATTTACAGCTACTGTATCTGTTTGTGCATCATCACCTTCACCATAATTTAATTCAATTTCTGCATTTCCTAAGTCATTACCTCCTGTTTTCCATGCTACCTCATTGTCTGTTCCTAAAGTGAATGTTTTTTCTTCATTTTTATCTGCATTTGAATGTAAAATTGTTGCTCCTATTTCAACATTTTCTCCATATTTTACATTTAATTTTGTTCCATCTGTTGGAACCTCTTTTCCATTTACTGTTTTTATTTCTACTCCTGTTATTTCATCAGCTTCTGCTAATCCATCATAATTTACTAATGATAAATCATAGTAGTTAGCTTTTTCTGTTCCAACAATAAGGTCTAAATATTCTATTTCAATTAAACCTTCTGTTAAAATTTCTTCTGAAGTCATACCATCTGGAACTAAGAAACTGAATATTATAAATGGAGCAAATCCATTATATTTTGCTGCTGGTTCTGCCCATTCAGCATCAGCTTTGATTAAAGATGGATTAACACCTTTTCCAGAAGTATCTGCTGACGCAATATGTGCAGTACCATTTTCTAAGTTCCATCCTGATTTAGTCGTAGCAACTGTCCAAGATGTTAAACTATCATCTCCTGCTGCATGAAATGTACCACCATCAGTTAACCAATCAACAACAGAAGTAGTTTCAGAATATCCTTTTCTACCAAGTGTAGCTGGTGTAAGTTTAGTTTTATCCCATTTCACATGAACTGTCGCACCACGACCTAAATAATTTCCCGTAAGACCAATAGCAACATCTATTGCGCCATCACTTTCGATATAGTCATTAATTGCAAGAACCACTGATGGTTTTGGTAAACTATCTATATCAGTGCCAGGTGCCGCTAAAACTATATTTGTATATGGTGAAAATAAATTTAAAACCATCGCTAACAATAGAGCTATTGCTGTAACTCTTTTTTTTGTCATTTTCATCTACTTTCTCCTTTCATAATTATTTTTATACCTATACAGCCCTTTTAGATAGACTCAAAATCTATCTAAAAGTTTAACTGTACGAAATTTTTGTCTTTATTTTTTTATTATCATTAAACACCACCTACTTTCCTATCAATGATTTTTCTAGTCATACTACCATTTTGGTAAACAATTACTGTATCATTATTATCAATTTCACCACTATTATCAAAATCTGCTTTTGGTAGTTGCTCGTATACATCTACAACGTCGGTATTATTGATAACTCCATCTTTGTTTGTATCTCCAGCTATTAAATCTTCATTTGTAGTTTCAATGTTTGTACCATTTTGTATACTAATATTTGTATAAATTAAGTCTAAATATCCTGATTTATCAACTAAAACTACATAGTTTCCCTCTTCAAGTTCTAACTCATAAGTACCATCGTCATTTGTTACACATTCTGTAACTGGTGTAATTCCTTGTAGAATAGTATTTATATTATCTCCTCCGAAGTTTTCTAGTAATTCCTGTTGCTTTTCTTCAAGATTAACTATATTTTCAACCTCTTCTTGTTTAAATACATAAACATTTGCAATATTTTTTCCTGTTGTAAATAATGTTTCAGGGGTTGTTATTTGTCCTTTTATTTTTCCTGTCTTATTTGCTTCTGTTAATTTAGCATATAATGTTATATCTCCTAATGTTGTCATATCAATGCTTTCAACTTTTGTATCTTCTGCAAAGTCTTTATCTGAATACCAACCTTCAAATGTGAATCCTTCTTTTTCATATGTTGGTAATTCTTCTAATCCTTCGCCATATACATACTTGTTAGGTGTTAAGTCTGTTATCTTATTTTCTCCGTCAAAGTATGTTATTGTGTATTCATTTGCTACCAATTTTGCATATACTTCTTTGTTTCCAAAATCATCTTTTGTAATTTTACTTACTTCTGTTCCCTCATCAAAGGTTTCTGTGTAATACCAACCTTCAAATGTATAACCTTCTTTTTCGTATGTTGGTAAATCTTTTTCTTCACCTTCTACATAACTATATGGTTCTAATCCTGTAATTTCATTTTCTCCATCAAAGTATGTTATTGTGTATTCATTTTTTTGAATTAGTTTTGCATAGAAAACTTTATCTCCAGTTTCATCTGTTCCAATTTTTTCAACTTTTGTTGCGAAAGTATTTTCTGCAAACCATCCTTCAAATGTATATCCTTCAATTTCTAATTCTGGTAATGTATCTACACCTTCTCCATAAGTATATGTTGTTGGTTCTAAGCCTTCTAACTTTGTTTCTCCATAGTAGTATGCTATTGAATATTCTTCCACTACAAATTTAGCATATAATGTTTTATCTCCTATTTCATCAGTTCCTATGTTTTCTACTTTTGTTGTTAATGTATCTTCTAAATACCAACCCTCAAACTTGTATCCATCTTTTTGTGCTTCTGGTAATGTATCTACACCTTCTCCAAATGTATATGTACTAGGCTCTAAATCTTCTAGTTTAGTCTCTCCATCATAATATTCAATATTAAAATCTTCTATATGAATATTTAATATGTAGTTTTCTTTTAATCCGTTTTCTGCCTCTACTGTGATTGTATGTTTTGTATCAACTTTTTCAAGTGTTAGAACTCCATTTCCACTTGTTACTTTAGATGTATCAAGCATTGGAATTGCATCTATTGTTATTTCATTTGAATTTACATTAATACTATATTCATAAGTATCCGAATTAAATTCTGGCTCTAATGTTCCTTCACTTACATTTAATTCTTTTAATCTTGCATCATGTTCTTCATCATATTTTAAATTTAAAGTATATGTTGTAGAGCTTTCTCCATCTTCACTTGTTACTGTAATATCAAAATGTTTATTTTCATCATCTGATGTCATATCTACAGCATTTGCAAATTCAATAGTTGACATTTCATCTGCTAAAGTGTATTTTAAATATTCTTCATTTATACTCTTATAACGACTTGGAATTGTCCAAGTGTATTCTGTAATTGTTGGTACAAATAATTGGTCAAATACACCAACTGTTGGTTCTAAGTTTTCTAATAAACTAAAACTATTTTTTTGTCTTGTTATATTAATTACATATTTATTTGTTGTAAATCCATCTTCTGCTGTAACTAATATTTCAAATTTATTTTCATCTATTGTTGATAGATTTACTACATCCATCATTTCAACCGTTGCATTTTCGTCCTCTGTTTTTGCTACTATTTCATTTTTGCTGATTAATGCTTTATTAAATGGAACAGTTATTGAATATTCATAGTTTTCTTTATCAAATGTTTTATCTAATTCATAACCTGTAACACTTAATTCTTGTAAGAATGCATTATTACTAATTACTTTATCTTCTTTAATTACATTAATTGTATAAACTTTATCTACTCCACTTTCTGATGTAACTGTAATTGTTCTTGTACTTGTTCCATCTGGAATTACTAAAGTTTCACAACCTGTAACTGTTGCTTTTGCTGAATCTGTATCATAAGTAAATCCTAACTCTGACATTGTTTCATCTGCATAAATTGTATATGTATCTTGTTCATAATCAAATTCAGGTTCTAATGTACCAACTGATGGTACTAAATCTATTAAATGATTTCTTGTATCTTTATCTCTTATTACTTTTACAGTATATACATTATCTTCTCCAGCTTGTGATGTAACTACAATTTCAAATGTAGTTTCTACATCAGTAATTGCAAATTCACCAAGTCCTTTAACTGTTGCTCCTTCTGAAATTCTACCATCAAATGTTATTGCACTAGCACTGTAATCAACATTTAAAGTATAATCCTTCGTTAATTTATCAAATTCTTTATCTAAATTAACCGCTAAATCATTTACAGTTGTATCTAATGCCAATAAGTAATTACCAGATTTCATTTGTCTATTTACAATAACGTAATATGTACGTTCAACACCATCTGGAGATGTTACTTTTACAGGAATTTTATTTTCTCCAAGTTCCAAAGTATGTTTTCCTGTGCCTTCTAATGTAGCATTTTTATCTGTAGCTTCTGCAAATATTTCTATTTCTTCAATTTCATTATATACATCAACTTTATATTCTAATGTATTTTTATCATATTCAGGAGTAATTGTTCCTGGTTTAGTATATAAGTAATCTAAGAATGTCATTGCATATTCTTGTCTTATAACATTAATTGTATAAACTTCTTCTAATTCTCCTTTTGTAACTGTTATTGTAACTGTATTGTCTCCTACTTCTAAATTATCATTTCCAGCAATTACAACTGTTGCATTTTCATCTTCTGGAACTGCTGTAATTTCTAAATTAGTTGTTTCATTATTAACTTTTAAATTATATTTATTTATATATTTATTAAATTCCTGTTCTAATTCATAATCTTTAACACTCATACTTTCTAGGTATACACTGTTAAATGCTTCTTTAGTTACATTTAATTTATAAGTATTTACATCGCCATTTTGTGCTGTAACTTCAATCGTTACTATATTTTGTCCTACTTGTAAGTTTTCATTACCTTTAACCTCATAAGTTGCATTATCATCATTTAAAATAACTTGCATATCCAATTCAGTTTCAGTATTTTCAATATTTACTGTATATTCTTTAGTTTCTGGATTGAATTCTTCTTTTAATTCACCATTATTTACCTCTAAATATTTAATTAAATTATCTGATGATAAAACCTTATTTATTGTTAAAGTATAAACTTTTTCTCTTCCAGTTTCAGAAGTCACAATAATTTTTACTATTTTACTTGCTTCATCTATATCAATAGATTTCGTTGCAGAATCTATTAGCTCTTCTTCCTCATCCAATTCCCCAATTAAGACTTTAGAAGTTTTAAGTTCTGCTATTGCTTCTATTGTAACTTGATTTATATCAGTTGGAACTTCAACATTATAAACCTTGTTTTCTGAAGTAAATTCAGGTTGTATTTCATATCCAAATACTTTTAAACTCTTTAAGTTATTATTATTACTCTTTTCTCTTGTTACATTTAATTTATAGTCTTGAGTTGTCTTTTTATCTGCTGCAGTTACCGCAATTGTAACTACATAATCTCCTGGTTCATTAAATTCATTATCTTTTATTTCATAAGTAGCCTCAGGGTCTAATGTTTCTAACTCTTCAAATTTCAATGATGTATCTGATGTTATTAATGAATATTCATAAACATCTTTATTAAATGTAGGTTTTATAAGAGTATTTGCAACTGTAAGTTTTGAAAGTCTTGCATCATTGCTGTTTTCTCTATTTATATTAATATGATATGTTCTTTCAATTCCATCTTTGCTTGTAACTGTTAAGTAAATATGATTATCTCCAACTTTTAATTCATATTCACCATTTCCAACTATTGTTGCATCTTTATCTTCTGGTGTACCTGTAATTGTTATTTTATCTGTCTCTAATGGAACTGTCATCTCATAATACATATTTGCTTTTTCAAATTCTGGTGATAGATTTCCACTACTTAATGTAATTGATTCTAGATAATTGCTAAATTGTTCTTTTGCTTGTCTATTTACATTTACAATATATTCTTTTGTAGTTTCTCCATCTTCTGCTGTAACTGTTATTTTAACTTCTGTTTCACCTTCACTTACTAATTGTGGTTCAATATCATAGGTTGCATTTTCATCTTCTAGTTCTACTAAGTAGTTTGGTTTATCTATTTCGTTTGTAACTTTTAGTGAATATTGTAAAGTATCTTGTGTAAAATCAGGAGTTATTCTTCCTTCTTTTACACTTAAGTTTTTAATATTTGCATTATGTTGTTTTTCTTTAACAACATTTACTGTATATTTTAAAGTTTCTTTTCCATCTTCTGATACTGCAGTTAATTCAATTTTGTTATCTCCACCTTTTAATGTATGTTTTCCATTGCCTGTAACTACTGTACCATAATATAATGGAACACCTAAAATATTTATTTCTTCTGTATCTTTATCTACATTTATTGTGTAATCCAAAACATCTTTATCAAAATTAGGTTCTACTGTTCCTTTATCTGTTTCTATTCTCTTTAAGTATGCTTTTGAATTTATTTCTTGAGATATTTTAAATACATAATCTCTTGTGTCTCCACTTTCTGCTGTTACTGTTAATGTCAATTCCATTTGCTCTGGATAATCTGTAAAATCTGGATCATCATTTGTTGTATTTTTGTTACATCCATAAGAATATGTACCATTTCCAGTAACTTTAGATTTTACATTTTCTGCGGTTCCAAAAATACCTATATTTTTATATTGATAATATCTTGGAATAATAACATTATATTCTTGTTTTTCTTTATCAAATTCTGGAACAATTCTATATCCATCTTCAAATTCAAATTTTACATCTTCTAAATATGTATTTTCATCAACATCTGTTTTGAAAATATTTACAACATAAGTTTTTGCTGTTCCATCTTCTGCTACTGCCAATATTTTCTTAATATTTGATCCTTTTTTAACATTATTGTCATCTATTAATTTGACTTCTGTTGTTTTAACTTCTGGTGTTGCAACTATTTTTACTGTTGAATTATTTGATTTATATTGGCATGTATAATTTGTTTTATCTTTATTAAATTCTTCAACTAATGGATATTCAGTATCATTTTCATTAAATATTTGAATATTAGCCAAATTAGCATTTGAATTCTTTTCTCTTTCAATTTCTAATGTATACGTTTCTTCACAGTTATTTTGACTTGTAACATTAATTGTTACAGTATTTTTGCCTGCATTTAATGTTTGATGTTCATTTGTAATCATTACCCATACATTATCTGGGTCTTCAGCAGTAGCCTTAACATCTACACTATCAATTTCATTTGGAACTTTTAGTTTATATTCAAAAGTTATTCTATCAAACTCCGGAGTATATTCTAAATTATTTCCATTATTTTCAACTGTTATATTTTGTAGTAAAACATTATCTATTCTTTCTCTATATACATTTAATGTATATGTTTTTGTTGTTCCATTTTGTGATGTTACAACTATTGTTATTTCATTAAATCCATAATTTAATTCTGTTCCTTCATCTAATCCATTTACTTCATAAGTTGCAAGTGGATCTTCTGTTTCTATATCTAATTCAAGAGTTGTTGTTTCTTTTGGTACTGCAAATTTGTATTCAGTTTTATTTCTCTCAAATCCTATATCTGTTTGTGGACTTGTTACATCTAATTTTTTAAGATCTGCATTACTTGCTATATCCCTTGTTATTGTATATGTATATGTTGTTTTATCAACTTCATTTTCTGCTGTTACCACAATTTCAAATGTGTTTTCTACATCTGCTAATTCTTGAATTCCATTTCCTTCAACAGTTGCTCTACTATCTAATAGTTCTACATTAAATAATACTTGTTTTGTTTCATAAGGTACTAACATTGTATAACTTAAAGTATCTTTATCAAATGTTGCTGGAGTTGTTACTCCATATTCTGGATGATCTTTTAATAATTCTTGGTTTAGTCCTTCTATTTTTATGTTTTTCGCTCTTGACTCTGTTGATGCAAATTTTATAATTTTAACTTTATATTCTTTCTTTAGTCCATTTTGAGCAGTACATGTAATTGTCGCCACTTTTGATTTACCTTCTACAATATATTCACCAGTGCCTGTAACTTTTGCTTTTTCATCTCTAGGACTTGCATATAACTTAGTTGAGTTTATTCCTTCTGGTAAATATAATTGATATTCTAATGTATCTGGGTTAAATTCAATATCAAAAGTTCCATTTTCTGCACTAATTGATGCTAAACCATTATCGTCTGGTAAACTTAAATAAGTAATTCTAGCTGCACCATTTCCTGCTTTTGCATAATTAGAAATTGCACTATATGATACATTTGAGGTACTTACTGTTTTTGTATTTTCGTTATTTGAGGTTTGAACTCCATATCCATACATTACTTTATTTGTAAGTAATTTATTTCCTATGTACCCTGAACCTCCACCGGCTGCATTACCATTGTAATAAGTTGTATTATTAATGCATCCACCGTAATAGCCTCCGCCACCTCCGGCAACACCATTTGCGTTTCCTCTACCACTTCCATTTTGACCTTTTCCAAATGAATAACCGCTATTTTGAGTTCCACCTGTTCCGCCACTATTGTCTCCTCTATTTCCAGTAATTCCTCCAGCATTACCACCTGCTTGTTTATATGAGGCACCGCCTCCACCACCAGCAACTAATAACAATTGGTCTAATTTATTTGCTTGTGTATCTAATGTTCCATATGCAAAACTTATACTTGTAGCACCACCTCCGGCACCACCAGCTCTACATTTATATTTATTCCAAAGGGAACCATATACATAGCCCATCCATGTTCCACTACCACCACCATTAAATGATTCTGGAGGGGCATACTTTTTCCAACCATTTCTTCCTGCTTCACCTGTTGCAATATATATTGTTTGTCCTTTTTCTAAATATACTTCACCTTTTGAATATGCACCATATCCACCTCTTGCATTTGAATTTCCGTCATTATATGACGCTCCACCTTGTGCTCCCCAAGCTTCTAACAGATATCTTCCTGTATATTCAGCAGTAAATTTTTGTATTCCACCAACATATCCATATGATTCTTTTTGTACAAAGTTCTCATTACCTTTATAAACATTAATTACATAAGTTGTTGTCTCACAATCAGGTGCTTTAACTTCAACAAATATTTTTGTATTTGAATCAATATATGTATTTCCTGTAATCGTTACTGTTGCTTCATCATCAAATGCTACATAAGATGCTTTAAGTGACATTGCAGTTTTTGGCATATCAAATCTATATTCAAGCACATCTGGGTCAAATTCATCTCCAAATTTAATTTCAACGCCATAATTGGTGTTTTCTAATACTAATTCTTTTAATCTTGTGCTATGCTCTTTAATTAAATGTATTGTATATGTTCTTGTGTTTCTACCATCTTCTGATACTACTGTTATCTGTTTTGTTGTTGTTCCTGAATGTAATTCATTATTTGGTAAAATAACTTCTTGTGATACCATTCCTTTTTTTACTGTAATATTAGCTTCAAAATATTCTCTAGGCACATTATAACTAAATTCATTTACTTCTGGATCAAAACTCTCAATTTCTGTTCCATTAATATAAATTGCTTTTAATTTATCATCGTTAGATGGTGCTCTTGTTAAATGTAATTTATATACAACTTCTTTTCCATCGTGATCTATTGCTTTAATATCTACATTACTTGTTCCAACTGGCACTGTATGTATTCCATCATTTTCAATCTTAGTAAATCTAGAACATGGAATTGCTTTTATATCTATTTCATCATAATCTTTATCTATTACAACATTATATTCATTTTTATCTTCACTAAATGGTGTTGTAAATGTACCGTGTTCTATTTGAATATCTTTTAATCTTCCATATGTATAATCTACACTTATGTTGTATATAGCTTCTGTTCCATCTTTTGCTGTAACTTTTATTCTCTTAGGATTAATAAGTGATGTAAGCTCTTCACCATCTAAATATTCAATTGTTTGACCACCAGCTCCTGGTATTGCTTCTAATTTTATTTTACTTGTTGTATTTGGTACCCATACAGAATATTCTAAATCTTGAGCTGAAAATTCTTTGTTAAATACTCCTTTTGATTCTGTATTAATATTTATTCCATCTAAATATGGCCAGTTATATGTAGCCCAATTTACAGTAAGCTTATATATTGTTTCACTGCCATCTTTTGATATAGATGATATCTCAAATTCATTTACTGGTTCTGTTAAGTCTAAAACGTTTTCATATGTAAGAGTTTGCCAAGCTGCACCATCTGATACTTCTAAACTTAGCTTATCTACATAATTATCTGCATTTATTGTATATTCTAATGTTTCTGGATTAAATCCTTCTATTGTTGCTCCAGCTATTTTTATGTCATCTACTAATGAATAATCATATCCTTCCCACGTAAAATGTAGGTTATATATAAATTGTTCACCAGACAATGCGGTTACAGTTATTTGTTCATCTACTGTTTTTACTTCACATGTAAATGTTTGTCTTGTATATTCTATACCTTGATTTGTTGCACCAGCTAATCCTTCTATTGATATATCACCTGTATGTCTCGGAATTACTATGTCAACATCTGAAGTGTTTGGATCAAAGTTTTCAATTTCTTCTCCATTTATCTTGATTCCATCTAATTTAGCATAATCCCAATCTAACCAAGTAACATTTATTGTATATGTTACTCCACCTTCAACTTCTACTGTTATTACATTTTCTTTATCTGTTAAAACTGTACTTGAACATGTTACATTTTGAGTACTTATTCCTTTAAGTGCTGATACTGTTAAATCTTCTTCTTGATGACGACCAACAGATATATTATATGTTAAAGTTGTAGGACTAAAGTCTGGAACACTATTTCCATTTACAGAAAGACCTAATAAATAGTTATCATTTCCAGCAAATTTAATATTTACATATCCTGCACCACTATTTGCTCCTGTAGATGTTGTACCACTTGTAACATCTGATCCATAAGAACCAGTCCCCGCTGAACCATTACTTGTTGTTGCACCATTTCCACCATTTGCTGTAAATAAAGTTGTGTTCCCTTTTTTTACTGTTGTTGCTCCACCATTGCTTCCATAAGTTCCATAATTTCCTCTATCATAAAGTTGACTTGAACTGACATAAAGTCCGTCAGTACTTAAACTGGTTTGATAAGAAGCACTATGTCTGGTGTCTACATAATAATTTGTGCCTGTACCTCCTACTGCAATGCTTAAAGTTTCTCCTTTTTTTAATTCTATATATCCCGTTACTTTTCCACCATTTCCTCCTGTGTATGCTTTATTGCTTGACTGTTGCCTGTATAAAGTATAAGTTGTATACTTACCTTTTGCACTATGTGAAGTTACCCAATATGTAGTATAATTAGAGTTTCCTCCTTTTGCACCATAAGCTTCTATATAATACTTTCCATCATAAGGAGCTGTATATGTACCCCCAGATGTATATTTTTTAGTTGATTCATCTGGATTTGTGGTAGTAAAAGCTTCAAACTTTTGTGTTTCAGGTGTCATTAATGTTTGTACAGTGTTGTTTTGAACAAAAATATTTGCTACAATAATAGACACCAAAGTAAGACACGCAGTAATTGGTAGAATTCTCCTTTTAGAAAATCCTTCTTTTTTACTGTTTGTCTTATCTTTTACCTTAATTGTATTATCTGATTTTTTATTTATTTTACCTATTATATTATTTGGTATATTTTTTGCTTTATCCTTAACCCTAATCAGAGCTTTTTTACTTATTTTATTTAATTTATTAAGCATCTCTAAAACCTTCATATTACAGTTCTCCTTCATAGTTATCCTACTATTTTCTATTTTTTATTTCTACATTTATAATCTTATAATTATGTACTAATGTTTCAATATCTTCAAACTCTAAGAGGATTTCTCGTCTTTCCTCCATACGCAGAGTTTCTATGGTTTCTGATAGTTGTTTTATAGCTTTCCCATTTTTGTCGTATAATTCAACTTTCAAAACCAATTCTTTATAATCTTTTCCTCCTTTATTTATCAATGTAAGAGGCAGAGAATATTGCCCAGTGGATATATCATAGGATAAACTTTCATTAGAACTTATCTCTATATTATGCTTTTCTACTATATAAGTCTTTGTTTCAGCATCATAACTTGGAACTACACTTATATTATGCTTCTTTAAAATAAATATCGCACAAATTGCTATAACGATTATGATTATAAAAATCGTTATTATTGCTATTGTTTTAACTTTTTTTTGCATCCCATTGCCTCCTTCTTCTAAATATTTTTTCTCGTTACTTTTTTCATTTTCAAATCCCATTTCTGGCTTTGTTTTTGTTCTAGTTTTCTTCGTTTCACACTTGCCTGGCTTTTTACTATACTTATATTCTATATATTTTGTACTGTCAATATAGCTATTTTTATATATTTTATATCTTAAATTTACGGAAATATAAGGTTAAGATAGATATTAAATAATTATTAAATTTTTATATCATTTTAGACTATACTTTGTCATAAAACAGACATCACTACGGACACGCTGGATTTAGCATGTCATTTTTTGACAAATTATTACAAAAAATGATTATATAAGCTCATTTTAGTTTCTCTTCTTTAGGGATATAGCCCTTTTGCTTCATTTTTGATTGCAAAGAAAATGCAGAAATCATAAAAAATATGCAAATGAGATACGATTTTTTTAAAATTTATCTTAAAAAGTTCTTTTGGGATGAATTTTACTTTCCTTTTTTCTCTTGAAAATATTTATATGTTTTTAGTTAAATTTTTTTAAAAGTCAACATAACTTTATTTTTTTGAATTTAATATAGAAATTATTAATTATTTTTAGATATAAATTAATTTTTTGGCACTTCAAAATCGATTTTAAAACGTTTTTAAAAAATAGACATATAAAAATACCACAATTTATATATGTAATTATATTGCATATATAAATTGTGGTAAAAGTATTTTTAAATTTATTCTTTTCATAATTGAGTATTAATGCTACATCCTTCTTTATTCCTTTTAAAGAAATCATCTTTTGTTAAAAATAATATTGTCATATATATTAATGTTCCAACTATTATTTGAGTGGATAGTATTATTGCAGAATTATTAATTAATCCAATTCCATATACTACTATATACATAATAATTGAAAACAGTAAATATTTCGTAAAACTTTTCATTAAAGATTTATTTACAAATTGCTTAATTATAGGTATTTCTAATATCAAAATCACCATTTGGCCTAATATTGTTGCAATTGCTGCTCCTACTGCTTCATATTTTGGTATTAATAATAAGTTTAGGGCAATATTAATAATAATGCCTATAATTATTAAAATAGTGTATTTATTTTCTTTTTTTACTGATATTAAGTATTGTTCTCCAACAACTAAGGTTATTCCTGAGAGTATTATTAAAACTGCTAATATTTTAATAATTGGTATCATTTCTAAATAACTATTCCCAAGAACAACGCTTACAAGATTATTTGAAATTGCTACTAATCCAAATGTTAATGGGATACCAATTAAAAATATAAATCGAATCGTTTTTTGCATATATTCATTTAAGTTCTGACTTTTTTTCTTTATAAATTCATTTGATAAAACAGGTGCCATTACTGTTATTACAGAACTTAATATGCTAAGAACTATTTTAACAATTTTATCTGAATATTCATAAAATGCTACTTGGCTAATATTCTCTGCTAAATTTCCAAGCATAATTTTATCAAGTATTCCATATATATGATAATATATTTGTGGCATAAATATAAATAAGCATGGTTTTAAATGTTTTATTATATTTAATCTTTTTATTCTTCCTACATATTTAGGTATAAATGTCAAAAGTAAGATAATTAATGAAGAATCACATACTACTGTAATTATAAAGTAATTCATTAAATCGTTTGGTGTTCTAATGAATATAAATGTTGCAAACACATTTATTATTTTTATAATTATACTGATTATGCTTATTTTTTTAAATTCTTCTACTCCTTGCAAAAACCAAGTTGCATCAAATATGGTAAAAAATATATCTATTGACATTATAAGATAGAAATTAAAATACTCACTTCTTACACCAAATATAAAGAAAAATACCACCATCACCAATGTCGTAATAACCGTTTTTAATATTAATAACTCATAGAATATTTCACTTCTTTTGTCTTTATTTTCTTTTACATAAGCTATTTCTCGCCTTCCATAATAATTTATTCCTATATTTCCCATCATAACTAAGTATGTAAATACAGAAAAAACATAACTATATATTCCAATATTCTCTGGTCCAAGTATTTTTGCCTTGTATGGTATTGTAATCAAAGGTAATACCATTAATACTATATTATAACTCACAGTATATAAATAGTTTTTTATAATTTTATTCATTTCTTACCACCATATATTTTCTTTGAAGCACTTATATAGTTTTCAAATGTTGTTAAGTCAACTTTCCTCTCTTTAAAAATAGGATTTTGCATAGTTTTATATAAGTCATCATTCAAATATTTTTTATCGATAATTAAGCATTTTTCTAAGTATTCTTTTTTTGAATATGTCCCCCAATTATTTAACTTTGTAAATAGTATTTTATCAGCATTAAAACTTTTTCCCATTTCAATAAATTTTATCATTTCTTTGTAATTATCTTTTTGAACTACAAAATTAAACTGTAAATTTTGAATTTTTCCTTCTTTTCTTAAATTTCCTAACATTTCCAAATTTTTAATTAAACTTTTAAAATTTCCGCATCTTAATTTTTTATATGTTTCTTCTGTTGCTGCATCTATTGAAATTTGAACATTAATCTCTTTGTATTTGTTTTCTAACAGTTTCCAATTCTTTTCGTTAAATAAAGTTCCATTTGATAAAATTGTAATTTTATTTCTTTTTATATCAGTTTTTAATATATTTTTATAGTGTTCACTAAAAAAAACTTCTCCCTGACCTGCAATGATTATATCAGATTTTTCTAACCATCCTGTATTTATTAATTTATCTTTTATTTCTTCAATTTTTTGATTTTCTTCTTTTGTTGCCTTATAGCGACTTTTTCTACAACTTTGACATTTTAAATTGCATGTTTTATCTATTGCTATTGTTAGTTCTTTTGGATAATTATCTGTTTTTAGTGTTCCTATATTGTTTTCTTTAATATTTGCATTATTAAATTTACATTTTGATAAATCACATAAACAATATGATTTGTTTAGTGATGATAATTTAATAATTCTTGCTATATGATTATTGTAAGAATTTTCTTTATTAATGTTTCCAAATGGAATTCTTATCCAAGTAGGGCAACATCCCCAAATAAAACCTTCATAATCAATATTACAACTATTTTCTAAGTTATTGCAACTAATATCGTATCCTTTACTATTTATGACCTTTATTAATAATTCTGACGGCTTTAACAATTCTACTGGAATTTTATCTATTATCCTTTTATTTGTAAATGTAGGTCTTATAATATTTCTTACATTATTTCTATTAAGTGCAAATTTTTCTTTATATTCCTTATCTAAGTATTTATATAATTCTTTTAAAGAATATACATTATTATTCTTTATTTTCTTTTTATTTTTGATCTTTTTGCAGATAAGTATAGTAGCATCCTCATCTTCTTCTATATCAGTAATATTTTCTAATATACTATACTCTTTAATGTTAAACACATAAGCTATTTGATTACATATTCTTTTAGTTCCCACTAGTATTACATTTTTATCATACATAATTATCCTCTTTTTCATTTATTATAATATAAATGCTATTTATGATTTGCTCCATTGTTCATTATAACATATATTTCTTTCATCTTAAATTTGTTTTTATATAAACTATATTTTCTTAAAACATATTGAAGAATCAACAATTTATAAAGTTTTGGTTGTAATTCTTTAAATATAGCTCCCTGATCATAAAAATATTTTTCATTATATCCTTTAAACCATGTGCTTTCTTTATTCTCTACTGTTCCTATTTTTACTGGTACACTATAAATTTTTAAGCCTTTTTTTAAGCACTCATTTAAAAATACTGTTTCCTCTCCCATTAAGAAACTTCCACCTGGACCAAAGTTCTCATTGAAGTTGATTTTTTTATTTTTCATTTTATTTATTTTAAAAGTGATTTCACTTGAAACTACTCTCATTATATCTATCCAATGTATTTTTCCTTCTTTGATTTTCTTCAATTTTCTGTCTTTACTTAGACTTTCAACATAAAAAATAATCATATCTGCTTTTTTATATTTGTTATATGCTTCTAATACTATATCTTTATAATTATTTTCATATTTTATGTCATCATCTGTAAAAAGGCATATATCCCCATTTGCATATTCTAAGGCTCTATTTCTGCTTCTTGCAACACCTTTTTCATTAAATGATATAGTCCTTATCTTTTCCTCTTTATATTTTAATATAGGTTGCTTATTTTCTACTTGATTTATGAGTAATACATCTTCTAAAATATTTGCTTTTTTTATAAAGCTTTTTACATCTCTTACATCCTTTAAATTTCTAATAGAAACTAGACTTTCAATTACTGGTTCTTTCATAGGTTCTCCTATACTATTCGTTTTTTTGTAGCATGAAATATATACCAACAAAAATTGTATATTGTATATATTATTGATAACTTTTCTTGTTTTCTATATAATTTCCAAGTTCTTTTTAAGTTAGTAAATTTATTTTGTGATAATCCATTATTTGTTACTCTGTAAGTTGTAAAATTTTCATCCAATCCATAAGAAATTACACCACTTTTTAGTATATTCCACCATGTTGCCGTATCTTCACTTCCAATATTAGGCATAAGTATATTTTTCTTATCTATGTATTTTGTATCTAGCATCACAGTCGAAGTTAATATATATGTATTAGTTAGTGCTTTTCTATAATTTAATTTGCTTGGAATTTCTTTTACTTCTTTGAAATTTCCATCTTTCAAATAAGTATATCTTGTATATGTAAAACAATATTCATTGTCTTTCATAAAATTTAATTGTTTTTCTAGCTTTTCTGGGTTCCAAATGTCATCCGAATCTAAAAATGCAATGTATCTATTAGAAACTTTATTTATTGCTACATTTCTACACTCTGCAACTCCAATATGTGTACTTAAATCAATAAATATAACTTTGTCTTTTATGCTTTGAATTTCTTTTTCAATTATACTTTTAGTATTATCTAAAGAGCAATCATTTACAATGATTAATCTCCATTCTTTGTAGATTTGTTCTTTTACCGAGTTTATAGCTTGTACTACATATTTTTCACAATTATAAGCTGGCATAATTATATCTATCTTATCTATGTTTTGCATAAAGTTTCTTCCCTTCTAGTTATATTTCTTCTTTTTTTCTAGCATCTTTTATTATTTTACCAAATGTTCTAAAAACAATTTTAATATCATTTTTTATAGACCATTTACTCATATAAGTAATATCATATTCTAGTCTTTGTTTTGGATTAGTGTAATAATCTCCCTCTATATGTGATAATCCCGTTATTCCTGACTTAACTTGCTCTCTTATTCTATATTCTGGTACTACTTTTATAATATCTTCTATTATTTCAATTCTCTCTGGTCTTGGACCTACAATACTCATATCTCCTTTTACCATCCTTTGTTATTCTTTTTTGCTTAAATATACCAGGACCTTTAGAATCTATCTTTACTATTATAAAAATTATTACCATTATTGGAAAAGTGAAAATGATTGCAATGCTAGACACGAGTATATCAAATACTCTTTTTTGTATTCTCTATTCCTTATTTAATTTATAATTTATCATATTTTTTCCTTAATTTTTAATATTTTATTATACAATTCCGTATATTTTTGATGATTCTTTTCGCTTTCTTCTTTAGTATCTTTGTGTTTTGTATATTCTAATATGTTATTTTCATATTCTTTATAATCTTTTTCTACTATTTCTATAATTTCTAACATTTGTTTTTTTGTTTCTTCTGTTATATTTTCCAGATTATTCATAGCCATTAAAATTTCTAATTCATTATTTATCTTTTGAATTATCATATTAGAATCATATTTACTTTCAATTTTATTGTTTCTCCAAAAATCAATCCAAAAATCTATACCTTCTACATTTGCTTCATATCCTTCTTGTTCTAAACCTCGTGAAATATTAGATGCTAAATATGTGGTTATCCATTGTTGTTGTTGTGAATAAGGTTCTTTTTTCATATATTTTATCATTTTTTGCATATTTTCTTTATCATATTCATTAGGATTTTGTGTTCCCACAATATCATTATACATATATTGTTCATTCCATGGCGAAAGTTTACTACTTAGTTTTGGATTGCTTTCTTTTAATAAGTCTGATGTAAGCCCCAAAATATTAATTGTCGTAATAACTGCAAATGCAATAACTATGATGTAGTCTATTATTTCTATCTTTTTTGTCTTTAATTCTTTATCTTTTGAACTACTCAAGGCAACAAGTAAATAAAATAATATTCCTATTGTGATAAACGAAAAATCCATATCCATACAAGAATGTAAAAATATTATTAATATGCTTATTAACATTGCAACTTGCATTCTATATACTTTTATATCACTTCTATTTTTTATTATATCTTTTACATTTTTTAATATAAGTACCAGTATAGAGATAAAAGCAATTAAGCTAATTATTCCAAATGACATCCATATATCTAAAATATTACTATGAACATTTGCAGAATAATATTGATAATCTTGAACTTTACCATATAACAAATTCCAAGCATTTCCACCTGCTCCAAAAAGCCAATTATCTTTTATTATTTTAAAACCATCTCCCCAGTAATCAAATCTTTGCCATACACTTGAATTTTTGAAATTAAATGTTGTAAACATTCTTACTAATCCATTTGGAAGCATTAGATACTTTATAGTATATTTTTCACCATTTATTCTACAAGCATTTATTGTAAATTCTTGTTCTGACATATTTTTCATATATAAAGCTAAATGGTCTACACTATCACCTGTTGTAAACTCTATTTTTTTTGTATCATTACACGTTCCAAAAGTAACCTTACCCTTAATTTCTGTGATATTATATTGATTTGCTTCATCTATTTGTATTTCAAAACATTCTTCTTGTGTATTTGTCTCTGCATTTACATCAAATTCAATTACATATTTTGTATTTGGTTCTATACCTCTAATCCATTCTTCCTGATTTCCTTTTACTACAACAGGTTTAGAGAAATTTAGGCCAACAAAAAAGTATATAAAAAATGCTATTATTAAAGATGCACCAATAACTATATATTTTTTAGCTGTTTTTTTATCTTTTAATTTCTTTAAAATAAATATAAGTATTAAGATTCCAAGAAGTGCTATTGTTGCTTTAGATTGTGTAAGTATTATTGTTATACTTGCAATTAGTATATATATTCCATATAAAATTTTTAATTTTTTTTCTTCTGTATTTAAGAACAGTGCAATCGCTAAAAATGTCATAACACTTAGATATATTGCATAAGTATTAGCATAATCGAATACAGAAATCATCCTATATTCATGAAAAGCACTAATATTAAAAAACCTTAAAATAGGTTGAAATAAATTTATTTTAAAAAACATATCATATCCAAGTATAATTGGTATTACAGAAATTATAATAAGTGCATTTATTATAATTTTTTTCTCTTTATCTTCTGTAATTAAATTTCTTGCTAAAATATATACTCCATATATAGTCCAATACCTTAATATAGCAATTATTGTTTCGCTAAATGATACTGCTGTGTTAAATATCAATGGAATAAGTGGAGAAAGCATAAATATAAGTATTGCTATATCCAATTTGCTTTTTATTATTACATTTTTTTCTTTTTTTATTTTTTTATATATTACATATACTGTAGTAAAAGCACTTGTAATTAATAACGTTATCCATGTTGGCATTGTTTCACTAGGCATTACAAATATGCTTGAAAGTAACATAATAATGATTATTCCTATCAATCCTATTTTTTCTTTACTCATTTTATCATTCTCCTATTCTTAAATTTAAAATTAGTATATCATATTTTGTATTTTTTGAATAGTTTATTTCATTTTTTCACAGGAGTAAATTATGAAATTTTTGTTTTGTTGTGTTGACATAATTTTTGTATGGTGATATAATATTATCGTTGTTTCTTAGTATAGAAGCATATAACAATGGATAAAATATTTACACTACCTAAGATAAAAAATTTAATGTGAATATTATTTTTAGGGGATGTGTTTCAAGAATGAAAATATCAAAAAGAACATTTGGTATTTTATTTATTTTTGTGATTGTTTTTATCCTTAATACTTTCTCTTTTGCTACTTACAGAACTGCTGTACTTTCTGAACAGAATATTAAAAGTAATGTAGAAAAATTAGTATTAGATGATTATGCTGATTTATCAGCTGAGGAACAAGAAACTTTAGATTTAATAAATAAATATAGAATAAAAAATGGGCTAACTGAATTAAAGGCTTTGTCTAGTTTACAAGATGTTGCTTATTTAAAGGCTATTGATTTAGTACAAAATAATTACTTTTCCCATACTTCTGTTAATTTAGGTACCCCTTTTGAGATGTTAGAAGATTATGGAATTGATTATATGATTGCAGGTGAAAATTTAGCAGGTAATACTACTCCAGAAAGAGCTGTTGCTGCATGGATAAATTCTCCTTCTCATAAAGCTAATATTTTAGAAAAAAATTTTAGTTATACTGGTATTGTAGTGATTGATAGCCCTGTTTATGGCAAAATTTATGTGCAATTGTTTATTGGTTAATTTATGACACATTAAATTCGATTTTAATCAATTTGCACATTAGATATATAATTACTTGCTAAGTATCAAAAGAGATTAAAAATTCCAAAATGCACTTTTTTTCGTGGTGTGCAATTAGGGACGCGTTCATTTGAGCAGAATGGACGCGTCCCTAATTGCACACCGTACATAATATCTTGCATATAAGTTCATACTATGTTATAATACTACATAGTAAAGGAGGGGGAATTAATTTGGTAAAAATATATAATACAAATATTGAAACAAATGTAACTACAGAACAAAAAGAAATAGAAAAAGGTTGTTGGATAAACATGGTCTCCCCCTCTGAAAAGGAGATTAAATTAATTTGTGAGAAAGCCAAAATTTCTGATAATTTTATTAGATATGCTTTAGATTACGAAGAAAAAGCCAGAATTGATTTTGAAGATGATGGAACAATTTTATTTATTGTTGATGTTCCAATTCTTGAGAAGAACAATAATTTTGATGTATATACAACAATGCCAGTTGGGCTTATTGTTGTAAGAGATGATTTTTTTATAACAGTTTCTCTAAAGAAAAATAAAATAATTTCAAATCTTGAAAATTCGATTAACAAAAAAATTATAACTTATAAAAAAAGCAGATTTATATTTCAATTTTTCTATGAAAATGCTTCTATTTTTTTAAAGTTATTAAAACAAATTAATAAAGAAACAGAAGTTGCTGAAAATATCTTGCAAAAAACTTTGCAAAACCAAGAATTATTGAAATTGTTAAATTTAGATAAAAGTTTAGTGTATTTTACAACATCTTTAAAATCAAATGAAACAGTAATGGAAAAAACTTTAAAAGGTAGAATCATTAAATTATATGAAGAAGATGAGGATTTGTTAGAAGATTCAATCATTGAAAACAAACAAGCTATTGAAATGTCTAAAATTTATAGTGATATTTTAAATGGTACAATGGATGCATATGCATCAATTATTTCAAACAATTTGAATGGTGTAATGAAACGCTTAACTTCAATTACAATTATAATTGCAATACCTACGTTAATCGCTAGTTTATGGGGAATGAATGTTTTTGTTCCTTTTCAACATAATCAATGGGGATTTTTAATATTATCTATTTTTATGATAATTACAACTGCAATCACAATTTTATGGTTAAAGAAAAAGGATTTATTATCATAAATTTTCATAATCAAAAAAAGATTAATGTTTTAATTTTGGAACATAGCTTATAATCTTTGCAATAACAGTAAAAAAATTCGTGTTTTTTGAACACGAATTTTTTTATTTATCATTAAACATCACTTTGTTTACCAACAATTTCCTCAATCTTGTTTTTTGCATCCTTAACTTTATTATAAACAACCTGAGATACACTGCTGCTATTGTTGTCATTATTGTTGCTATTATTGCTTCCATTTTCATTCTCATTTTGATTTTCATTTTGATTTTCATAATCAGAAATAGTTTTATTAATATCTAAAATCTTGTATTTTTTTTCATTACCAGACCCCATATTATACATAAAAATAGGCACATAATTTACATCATCAATTGTAATTTTACCATCATCAACATGTTTTGTAATCTTTAACTGCAGAATAATAGTATTTTGAGTATTTTCACTAACCTGTCCTGACATAAAATTCCCAAGAGAATATATTACAAAACCATCTTTTGTAGTGCCATCCTCCATAGTAATTGTACGTTTTTCCATTGGTTCGAGAACATGTGGATGACTTCCAAAAATAATATCAACACCATTTTTAAACAAGAAATCTGCCAAATTCTCTTGTGTCGCATTTTGTTTAAGTTGATATTCCACACCCCAATGCATATTAACACAAATCAAATCTGGATTAGTTTCTTTTGCCTTAGCAATTTGGTCTAAAATTAAATTATTATCAATCAAATTAATACAATATTCTTTTCCTTTTGGCACAGGAATTCCATTTGTTCCATATGTAAAAGACAAAAATGCAATATTGATTCCATTAACATTTTTAGTCAAAATTGTATTTTGCTCATCAACACTTCTATATGTTCCAGTGTGGCTTAAACCCACTTTATCAAGCTCATCTAGAGTATTAACCAAACCATTATATTTTTTATCTAAACTATGATTATTAGCAGTTGAAACAACATCAACCCCTAAATCCTTGATATTTTGAGCCAATTGCTCAGGTGTATTGAAATTTGGATATCCACTATATCCAGCATCTTTTCCAGCAAATGTAGTCTCTAAATTCCCAATTGCAATATCCGCATTTTTAATGTAATCTTTTATATCTTCAAATACATATGAAAAATCATATGACTTTGTTTCACTATTATATGCATCTTGAAAATTTGATGTATGACTCATAATATCACCTATTGCAACCATATTTATTGTTATATCTTTTTTCTCCTCAACAGCCGCGACCTCAGTTGTTTCAGTTGGTTGAGTTCTAGTCATTATTTTTTTTGAACATATTATAGTAGTCATAATAAGTAAAACTAATATTAAAATACAACCAGCAACCTTTTTGTAATTTAATTTTCTGTTTTGATTTCTTCTAGATCTTGTTCTTCTCGAATTTCTTGTTGTTTTTTTTCTGTTTTTTGTATTTTTACTGTTTTTTCTATTGTTATTTCTATTGCTCATTTTCGTTGTCCTCTCTAATCTGTGTTTTTTAATTTGAAGTTAGTATAACATATTTAGGCGCTGAATTACAATATATTTTGTAAAATTATGTGCAATTGGGGACGCGTCCAAATTGCTCATTTGAACAATTTGGACGCGTCCCCAATTGCACAATCGCTCACACAAAAAAAGAATTATATTTCATATGCCAGAAAATACAATTCTTATTTATTCTAAAAATTTGATTTCAACTTTAATTATTAAACTTACCTAAACTAAATACCTATTATAAATTTTCAATTTCTTTTCTACTCAAACCTGTTATTTTAACAATAATGTCAATTTCAATATTTTCCTTTAACATTTTCTTTGCAATTTCAACCTTTTCTGCAGCAGCACCTTTTACAACACCTTTAGCAATTCCCTCTGCTAAACCAGCTTCTCTACCTCTTTTAGTAGCCCCAGCTATTGCAGCTGCTTCATCACGAATTGCTTTTTCACGCAATCTAGCAAGTTCTCTTTCTTTCTCATCTCCATTTAGATATTCTAATTCTTCCTCAGCTTTTTTTACATACTCATTATTAATCATACTGATTTCCTCCAAATTATTATTAATAATAAATGTAAGCCACTCATCTAACTTGCTCGAAATTCTTTTACATTTCCTTTTAAACTTTGGCAATTGAATATAATGAAGCTCAAATTTATCTGTTAAAAGAATATCTTCATAATCTCGTCTCAATCTAGCTCTTTCATGAAAAGGTCCTTCATTAAAAATATCATAAGTCATAATCCAAATTCCTATAACCTTTGGAATTTCAGCATAATCTTGCTTAACTTTTAAACTCTCATGAAAAAGACCTGCCTCATAAAACAAAGATCTATCAACAGTATTTTCAAAATCTTTAACCTGCATTTCGATATTAACAATAGTTCCATCATCCACGGTAGCAACAATATCAAGTATTCCTAATTTGTCTGAAATGATTTCTTTTTCAAGTGATACCTGTTGTTTAACCTCCAAACTAGCTATTTTTATATCAGGCAAAATTCCTTCTAACAAATCCTTTAATAAATCTGCATTCTTTTTATGGCCAAATATACGTTTAAACATGTAATCATTAGTTGGCTTATATGTATTCATTTATCACTCCTATTCTAGCATATATGTTGGTTGTTTTCAATTAATTTTGATTTTTTTGTGTAATGAATTTTACACTTTGATTTTAAATTTTTTGATTTAATTTTTAATTATAAATTTTTTAGATTTTTTACATTAAATTTAAATAATGTATTTGTTTAATTTATTTAATTATAGAAATCAAATTTTTATGGTTATTATTAAAACATATAATTGAGCAAATTGCAACAAAAATCGTACGTCAAATTATTACAAAATTTGACAATATAATATAAGTTTTATCTTTTAAACACTGTCTATACATAGTTGTTTTTTCTCCAATTTATTAGCTTAAAATATATTTTATCACTTTTTAATTTTTTTTGTAGAAAATACTTGAATTAAGACAACATTAATAATATAATGTTGTTAATCAAAAGATAAGTTAAAGGGAGAGATTTTATGGAATTAGTAAAAGATATTTATTTTAATACTGATAAATTAGTTGAAAATACTAAAATAAAAGTTTCTTACACAGGAAAATTTTACCAAGGAAACAATGAAAAAGTTTATTTACATTATGGTTATGGTGAAAATTGGAATAATGTAAATGAAGTTGAAATGTCAAAAACAGATTTAGGTTATCAAGCAGAATTAAAATTATTACCTGCTGAAACATTAAATTTCTGTTTCAAAAACCAAAATAATGAATGGGATAATAATTTTGGAAAAAATTATGTATTTAATATTGAAAAAAATATAGTTACAAATAAAGGTCAAAATAAGGAAAGCTTTTCATTTTTTGAAAAAGCTTTTGGTAATGTTGGTAATTTTGAAAATGCCAATAATGTGAAAAATGCAGGTACTTCTAAGGAATTAAAAGAAGATGTACCACATAGTTTCGATACTATAATTCCTTTTGAAAATAATGTTTCAGAAAAAAATATTACAGCTGAAAGTTCTACTACAGCAAATTCTACTAAAAATATTTTTGCAAAAATTGAGACAAATGCACAACCTGCTGATATTGCAAATGTTGCTGGTCAACAGATAAATGACACAAAATTTACAAATCAAATAGTAAATAATGCTGCAAGTCAAACAGCAATCCAAGCAACAAACCAAACTGCAAATCAACCTGCAAATAATTGTTATGCAGTAATTAAAACAGTTCCAGGGGATACACAAGTTGTTGCAACAATTAATCCATCTCAATTAAAATCTAATGGCGAAAACAAAAACTGTAATGAAACAGCTATAGCTTTAGCACCAACAGGTTTCAATTATTGGACTAAAAAAATTAAACAAACTGTTTGTAACTTTTTTGAAAAACTTCCAAAAATAATTTCTGGAAATTATAAAAGAGATATACAAAACAATAATGAAAACTTAAAATAAGAAATTTCATTAAATAAAAAACACTAACAAAAATACACTAAATAATAAAAATTACTTTTTATTATTTAGTGTATTTTTTACTAAACATTTTCTCAAATATTTTTTCATCCAATTTTCCAAATATTTTTATCAATATCATATATTTTTTATCATATAATATATTTTTCAAACAAATACCACTAAACAGCCCAACCCCCATTAATTTGAATAGTCTGACCTGTTGTATATTCATCTTCTATCAACCATTTCACACAACTTGTTATATTTTCTGGCTTTCCAATTTTTTCAAGTGGAATTTCTTCTTTTATATTTTCAATATCTTGTTCATTTAACTTAGAATTCATATCAGTATCAATAATTCCAGGTGCAATACAATTAACACGAATATTAGATGGGCCAAGCTCTTTTGCCAATGCCTTCGTCATTCCTTGTAACCCAGCTTTTGCAGCTGAATAGTGAACTTCGCATGAACCACCTATTGTTCCCCATATAGAAGATATATTAATTATACAACCATTTTTTTCATTAATCATATATTTCAAAGCTTCTTGAATAGTATAAAAACATGATGTTAAATTTGTTTGAATCATATTTTCCCAATCTTCATTTGTTATATCTGTAAACATTTTTATTTGTGAGATACCTGCATTATTTATTAAAACATCAATTTTTCCAAATGTTTTTATACAAAATTTAATCATGTTTGAAACTTCTTCTCTTTTAGTTACATCTGCTTTAAAAATTTCTATCTGATAATTATTAATTTTAAGTTCTTTTTTTATTTTTTTTGCCTTTTCTTCAGATTTATTATAATTTAATATTACTTTATGTCCTTGTTTTGCTAACTCTTTAACAATATTTTCTCCTATTCCTCTTGAGCCTCCTGTTACTAATATTACTTTATTTTCAGTCATTATTTTGCCTCCTGATATACTTTCTTATATACTCTTTATTTTAATATTATACAGATTTTTCCTATGTATATCAAGAGAAACAACAAAATTTATTTAAAACCTTCTTTCTGCATATTTTTTTGTTTTTTCTTACGTTATCTGCATATATTTTATCATTTTATATGCAGATAACCCATGTTACATTTATTATGCATTTACAAAAATTCACAAATTGCATAAAAAAGCCAGTAATTAAGATTTAATCAAAACTACTGACCTTTATAATGGAGCCACTTCTCAGATTCGAACTGAGGACCCCCGCATTACAAGTGCGGTGCTCTGGCCAACTGAGCTAAAGTGGCAATATTATTGGTGACCCGTACGGGAATCGAACCCATGTCTCCGCCGTGAAAGGGCGATGTCTTAACCGCTTGACCAACGGGCCATTTTTATTTTTTGCTTGTATATTTAATATATAATAATTTATATTAAATAATTAATTTTCTAGGATTTAAGTTAAACTTAAATCCTAGATTTGGTGAGCCATCGCGGATTCGAACCGCGGACAACTTGATTAAAAGTCAAGTGCTCTACCACCTGAGCTAATGACCCAAGTTAGTGCTGTTGCACAATGCATTAAACATGTATTGGTTAACGCAGTTATTATTTTAATATAATTGTTGTAATTTGTCAATACTTTTTTAAAACTTTTTTATTTTTTTTGTTTTTTATTTTGTATATCTGTTTTAATTTTTCCCAAAGTCCAGTCATATCAACCGTTTTGCAATTTCGTATTAACATCTTCAAAATTGTATTTGTCTAAGTTTGTCGAAACTTGTTGAACGATTTTTCGTGACAAATACAATTTTATGTGTTATATTATAAATACATTTAGTTGTTCTCATTTAATTTAATCTTATGAGTTAGATCTTATGAATTTAATCTTTCAACTAATTCATCTACATTAATACCATGAACTTCACAAGCTTCTTCTAAAGTTTCAGCTTGAGATGCAGGGCATCCTAAACAATGCATTCCAGCCTCTAATAAAAGTTCAGCTTTTTCTGGTGCAACTTCTAATAATTCACCTATTTTTGTGTTTTTTGTTATTTCCATTGTAATTCACCTACCTTTTCTTTAACAAGAAATTACATATATTTTAACACATAAACATAAAAAAGTATATAGTTTTAAATTCTTTTATAATCAAAAAATTTTTGTAACAGAAAAATGTAGAGCATCTATTAAACCTAATATTTTAAGCATAACTGCAGAATATCTGCAATTACTAACATGAAAGGAGGTTTTACATGAAAATATTAGACTTATTTTTCATATTACTTATTATTAATATTTTTATAAGTTTTTATTCAATCTATACATTTATAGATATAAAAATTTTGCATAACAAGCAAGGCTCAAAATTAAAATTAAAAACATTATAACAAAGGAGCAATACAAACATGAAAAAAAGACTTATATTTACATTTACCACAATATTACCAGTCTTAATTATTGAATATTTCATATTTAATCCAATCTATAAATTACAATCTGTATTTATTCCATATGGATTATATCCATATGACATCTGCCAAAAACAACCTATGATGTGGAATTTTATTAAATTGATTTTCATAATTTTAAATATTTTTAATCTTATTATTATATCAAATTTAATTTATTCGAAATTGCAAAAATCTCAAAAATTTAAGAAAATACTTGAATCAAGCAATATATTTAACCTGCTGTTTACAGATATTTTTTTAATTGGTAAAAACCATAGCAATAATCACAATCATAAACACAATTATACCTATAATCATAACTCACTAATACAAAAATCATCAAATATGATAAATCAAAATAATCTCCAACTTTATATAGGCACAAACACACAAAATGAACCAATTTTCATTCCAGAAAGTGGCTTATATCAGAATATGTTAATAACAGGAACTATTGGCTCAGGTAAAACAAGTAGTGCAATGTATCCATTCACAAAACAACTAATTTATTATAAAAATTCGTCTTTAGATAATAAAATAGGAATGCTTATCTTAGATGTAAAAGGAAATTATTATTATCAAGTTACCGAATTTTGCAAACAATTTAATAGATTAGATGACCTTATTGTCATTGAACTTGGCGGGAAATACAAATATAATCCTTTAAATAAACCAAATTTGAAGCCATCAATTTTAGCAAATAGACTAAAGACTATATTATTATTGTTTTCTGAAAATAATTCTGAATCATATTGGCTAGATAAAGCAGAACAAATACTTGAGCAATCAATAAAAATTTGTAGATTATACAATAATAACTATGTTAATTTTAATGAAATTCATAAATTAATAACAGATTCTGATTACTATTATTCCAAAATTCAGATACTAAAAAATGATTTTCTTAAAAATAAATTTAATGATAAACAATGTTATGATTTATTAACAGCAATTACATTTTTTGAAAATGAATTTTTAAAACTTGATCAAAGGACAATGTCAATTTTGAAGTCTGAAATTACTAGAATTACCAATTGTTTTGTGTCTGATTATGATGTAATGAACACTTTTAATCCTAATAAAAATGAAGAAAATTTTCATGGACTTTCAGATATAATTTCTCAAGGAAAAATAGTTGTTTTAAATTTGAACATTTCTGAATATAAAAATCTTTCAAAAATAATAGCTGCATATCTAAAACTTGATTTTCAAACAGAGGTATTATCAAGATTAGCTAAAAATAATGTTTCAAGACCTGTTGCATTTATCTCAGATGAATATCATGAATATGTAACATCAACAGATGCAGATTTTTTTGCACAAAGCAGAGAAGCTAAATGTATTAATATTGTTGCAACACAAAGTTATACATCATTATTAAAAACTTTAAATAATGAGTCAACAGTAAAAGTCATAATTCAAAATTTAATTAATAAAATATGGCTTCGTACAGATGATTGTTTTACAATTGAAGAAGCTCAAAAACAAATTGGAAAGGAAGATAAGGAAAAAGTATCTAGAAGTGTTTCTGAAAATGCAAAACAAACTGTTTATAATTATTTCACAGGTTCTCTTAATTCAAGAGATTCTAATATAACAGAAAGCCTTAATTCTGTTATACAACATGATTTTATTTATGATACTAATTTTTTCACACAAAATTTAGATACATTTAATTGTTTGGCTTTTTTATCAACAGGTAAAACAATTTTATCACCTCAAAAAATAAAATTAATTCCATATTTTGAAAGTGAAGATTTGTTTTTGTAATTTGTTTAATTTTAATAATCTATTTTTAATTAGTAAATTATTATAATATTAATTGTATTTTTTTACTAAACTTAAGTTTTATAGGTTTTCTTTAAAACCCAAATTTCTAAAAAAGGATTGATTCTATGAATAAAAAATTATCTCAACAAAACCATAAAAATAAAATTATTCTAATAAACAGAATATACACGATTTTAATTTTAATAATATTATTTACAATTATTCTTTCTAATTTATGTATTTCTTATGGTGCTTATCCAAAATTAATTTCAACATTAAACTCTGCATTTCAAAAAATCGAATCATGGCTTGTAAGTCTTTCTACGCCTGCTGCCGCTGTAGCTGTTGCTTCAGGTGTGTTTATGAAAAAATTCAGTTTTGGTGATGATGAAAGAATGAGAATTGGAAAAAAATTGATTCGTACTTCTCTTATTTCATATGCATTAATTCTGGTTATTGATTTGGTTTTATCAACTATACAAAATTTATTATCAAATGTTCCAGAATAATTATACATAAAATCACAAGGTTTATAGGCTGGACCTTTTCTAACAGCCTAAATATTATATAAGGAGCAAAACTAAAATGTCAGAAACACAAACCAATATTACTCAAACAATAATTTCAACAATAAATACACTTCTATCATCACTTTTTTCATCAATAGATAATAATCTATATTCTATTTTAGATGATATTGTTTTTATTGATACAGATATTTTACATGATAATTTTATATCATCAATATTTGGTACATCAAATACCATTGGATTACTACTGCTTTCTAATTCACTATTAATTGGTTTTGCATTATTTTACATTATTAGATATGCTTTTTCACATTACACATCATCACAAACAGAACAACCATTTCAATTTTTATTTAAATTATTTATTTTTGCTGCATTATCAAACTCATCTTATTTTTTAATGGAACAACTGATAAATATAAATTCACTTATTTCACTATCTATTAGAGAAATTGGAGAAAATATTTTTAATTGTAATATAAGTTTTTCTGAATTGATTTTAAAATTAAATAATATTGTATCATCACAAGAAAATCTTAATATTTTTTCAATGGATGGATTACTAAAAAGTTTTATATCAATTAATTTATTAAATTTATTATTTACATATTCATTAAGATATGTAATACTAAAAGTATTTGTTTTAATTACTCCATTTGCAATTATAACATTAATAAATTCATCAACTTCCTGGTTTTTTAAATCATGGTTTAAAAGTATTTTATCACTTTTGTTATTACAATCTCTTGTTTCATTAATTTTACTTATTATTTTTTCTACCAATTTTTCTGTAACAGAGATTATGCCTAAAATAATTTGTATTGGTTCATTATATGCTTTAACAAAAGCTAACTCATATATAAGAGATTTAATAGGAGGTATTTCTACAGATGTTTCTTCAAATTTTAGTTCTCTTCGTTATTTAATAAAATAATTTTTAATAAATTTTCTTTTGTTTTATATAAATTGATATAAAAAAGGTAAATTTCTATAAAAACATATTTTTAGCATTTAATATATGTCACAAGTTTAATATGTGTCACAAATTTAATATACACCACAATTTTAATATATGCTATAAATCTAATATATATCGTAAATCTATTGAAAGGAGTCTATTCATGAATTTTATAATTCCTAAAAACTATAATTTTAAAAATAAATTATTTGGAATAATTGATTACACTACAGCAATATTTAATACTATTTGGAATGTACTTCTATATTTTATTTTAAAAAACATTGAAATTACCATTTCTATTAAAATTTGCATATTTTCTTCTATATCATTTCCTGTATTGTTATTAACTTTAATAGGATTTAATAATGAATCACCTATATATACAATTAAATATTTATTAAACTATTTAAAATCACAAAAAGTTTTTTTGTTTAAAAAAGAATATAGTAATTATGACTTTGAAAATGTTTCTTCTTTGAAAAAAAATAAAACCATTGCTAAATTTGGTCTAAAATTATATAATCTATTTAGCATTAAATTTTTACATTAATAACTCACATCTTATATAAACCAAACAATTTCAAGAAAGGAATGAAAAAAAATGAAGAAAATATTTAAAATTATATTTGCAATAATCATATTTGTACTAATATTAATTTGTGGTTTTGCAATATATAAAAATCGTTCTAATATATCATTTGTGCAAAATTTTATAAGCAAAAATTCTAACACAAATATCTCTGAAAACACAGAAACTGAACAATCAAATATCAAAAAATCAACTGTTTCATATAATGGATTTCTTCATACAAATGGCTCTAAATTAGAGAATCAAAAAAATGAACCAATACAATTAAAAGGTTTAAGTAGTCATGGTATTGAATGGTATTCAGATATTATAACTTATGAAAATTTAAAAACATTAAGAGATGACTGGAATATCAATGTTTTTAGGATTGCAATGTATACAGATGTTGATACACACTACAATTCAGAACATCAAGGATATATTTATAATATGCAGCAAAACAAAGATGCTGTATATAAAATAGTAGATATGGCTATTGATCTTGATATGTATGTTATTGTTGATTGGCATATTTTAGATGATAACAATCCTCAAATATACAAACAAGAAGCTCAGGACTTTTTTAATGAGGTATCTAAAAAATATGGTAATATTCCAAATATTATTTATGAAATATGTAATGAACCTAATGGAAATGATGTTACATGGGATAAAGATATAAAACCATATGCCGAAGAAATAATACCAATAATAAGAGCAAATTCAAAAGATTGTTTAATAATAGTTGGTACACCAGATTGGTGCAAAAAAGTTAATAAAGCTGCTGATAATCCATTGAATTTTTCAAACATTGTTTATTCTTGCCATTTTTATTCAGGAACTCATGGAAATGAATTAAGGGAAAAAATAGATTATTGTTTAGACAAAAATATTCCTATTTTTGTTTCAGAATGTGGATTAACTGATGCTTCTGGAAATGGTAATGTTTATTTTGATGAATTTAATACATGGATTGAATATTTGAATTCTAAAAATATAAGCTGGGTTTACTGGTCTTTCTCTAATAAAAATGAATCTTCTGCTATACTCATTCCTGGTTATACTGCTTATTTAAGTAGTGACAATAGCCAAAACGCAGGAAATGAGCATGGTAACAATTTAAACAATTCAAATAATTCAAGTAATTTAACTAACTCAAACAATAACCAAAACAACAACAGCAACACTAATAATTCAAACACAACACCAGCCACTAATGAAAACACACAAATGACCCCTTCTAATATAAATGAAAATTTAACAGAAGCAGGCAAATTCATCAAAAAAATATTAAAAAATACTTGAAAGTGGAAGTGTTGAACAAAAAGAAAAATGAACAGTTGGGGACGCTTCCAAATTGCACGATGCGTGCAATCGGGACGCGTCCCCAATTGTTCAATTATTTATATATAAATTTTAACATTTACATTATGGAAGTCAATATCATAAAAATGGGTGCAAAAATCTTTTTCCTTACGAAACAATACTTTTGCACCTTTTTTACATTTATTTGTCGTTTTTATTTCATTTAGATTTCTAATATAAAAAATGTAATTTTTACTGTTTTTCAGCATTTACTTTGTATTAATTACTTTGATTCAATTATTTTACATCAACTACTCTGTTGTAGCATTTCCTTCAGTAACATTTTCTTCAACTTCAACAACACTTCTAGTATTTACAAAACCTTCATTTGTATCATATTGTGTTGTTTCTCCCTCAGTATAATAAGAATTTCCGCCAATTGCCTCTTTTACCAAAGTCTTTCCAACAATCTTAACATCTTGTATCACACATTTTGTTAACTTTGTTGCCAATCTTACTATATTAGGCTTTGTTGTTAATTGTCCTGCAAATCCTAAAATTCCGCCAACATTATCTTCACCAATAATTAATGCACTATTTTCATCATTTTCAATACCTTGTACTAAACAATTACTAATACTTGGAACTCCAGCACCTGCAATTCCACCTACTGCAACTTTTCCTTCTACACAAGTATTTATTACTTTACAATTATCAACTGCTGTTGCATTATTTTTAACATTATTACCATGTCCAACAATTCCACCTGTACCATATGATGTTTCTTCTTTAGAAACAATATTACTATTTTTTACAGTACAATCTGAAATTAAACCTGTTCCAACACCCAAAATTCCTGATGTTCCACCTTGATATAATTTTACACCTGTTGATGAATCTAAAGTATATATATTTCCTGAATTTGTTATACTTGATGAAATCAAATTACAATTTTGAATTTCTGTACTTTGATTTCCTGTAACACCTACTATACCTGCTGTTCCTGCTCCTTGAGTATTATTTATAATTGTTATTGAATTTGCATCTACATTTGTAATATTTCCAGCATTACAAACTCCAACTGTACCACCTACATATTTAACATTTGTAGCTTTTATTGTACCATCTTCAATACTTGATGAATTTAAATTAATCAATCCATTTTGAATTCCAATTAATCCACCTATTCCAGATTTAGAATTATCTTTTCCATTTGCAATTATTTTTGAATTATTTACTTGAATATTTTCAACATTGCCAGAAGCATTACCAACACCTCCACCAATAATATTTCCAACTGCAGATGAATTTATTGAAATATCATTTACTTTTGAATTATTTACAACATTACTACATATACCTACAATTCCTCCTATTTGAACTGCATTTCCATTATTAGCTGATGATGTAATATCAAGATTATTTACTTCACAATTATCTATACTTGTATTTCCACATCCTAATATTCCACCAATTACACCATTCAAATTTGAATTAACAATAATTGTTCCGTTTTTAACTTTAACATTTTTTATTGTTCCCTCTGTTGTTCCAACAGCCATACTTGCAAGTGGCATAACACCTTGTGCAGCATCTTGTGTTGAATTAATATTTATTTTTACTTTATTAATTTCAATTGTTCCACCATTTTTATTTACCTCAATATCTCCTGAACCAGATAAACCTGTACCATGTCCTTTTGATTCAATTTGAATATTACTTACATTTAAATTTTCAAATTCTCCACCATTTTTTGCTATTGCCATAACACCACTTGTTATTGGCACAACACCACTATCAGCAGAATTATTTTTTAAACTAATTTTACTAATATTTGAATTAGAAATATTAACATAAGTATTTCCAACGGCAACAAGTCCACCCATGTGAATTGTATTTACATCACTACCTTCAATATTAATATCATAAATATTAATATTATTAATATTTACTGTTTCACCTGCACCAATAATACCTCCAATTGGTGATGCCATATATCCATTAGTTGAATTATGAGTAATTTTTATATTACCAATTTCAGAATCTTCTATTGTTGCTTTAGCAGTTTGACTACCCCAAACTCCTCCAATTCCAGCTGGTGAATCAATTTTTATATTTTTTATTTTTAATCCTTTAATAACAGAATCTCCACCATTTACACCAATTGCACCACCTGTTTGATTTGAATTTGTTGTTGATGATTTTATTATCATATTACTAAATTCTGTGTTTTCAATATTAACTTTACTATTTGCTAATCCAATTAATCCACCTAAATTCTGATTTCCAGATATTTGTTTTATTTCATTTTCAGATGTAACTTTACAATTTTTAATTGTTGTAGGTAATGATATAACTTCTCCTATTAAACCACCCATATTACTTGGCTCAGTATATCCACTTGAATCTGCAATTCTTGTAAGAGGTGTATTTATTACTTTACAATTATCTAATTTTAATTCATTTTCTGTTCCATATGAATAACTTACATTTTGTGATAAAATTCCTCCAACATGTCCTGCTTTTACTGTTACATCGCAATTAGTAACATTACAATCTTCAAAATTTGCAACAACATCTGTAAATCCTACAATACCTGCAATTGCAGCTTTTGATGTATTAGTATCATCACTTATTATTGTTGATTCATTATAATTACATTTAATAATATTTGCATTATTTCCTGTAAGAACTCCTCCAACAATTCCTCCTATTTTATTAGAATCATTTTTACTATAAATATTTGATTTATTTACATTACATCCTATAACATTTAATTTTGCATTATTTGAATTATCTAATCTTCCTAAAATTCCTCCAATATAATTTCCTCTATCAGATTTCATTTCTGTATTTTCAATATTGCAATTATCAATATTTATAATTCCTTGGCTTTCTAAGATTGTACTTGCAATTCCACCTATTCTTGTAGAATCTGAACTATTATTTGATACTATTATACTGTTTGTAATTTTGTTATTTGATAAATTAATAGTATCTACACCTTTTAATAATCCTATCATTCCACCTATAATTGATTCTGACATATTTTCATTAAATTTTAAATTATTAATTTCGCAATTTTCTAATTTAAAATCTTTTATTTGACTATCAATTATTTTACAAACCATACCACCAAATTCAATTGTAGCATTATTGTTTTCTCTTTGTACATTTATATTATTTGCTGTACAATTTCTTATTGTTCCAATTTTATCATTATTAATTCTATATCCTAATGAAGCTATTTCTCCAACCATTATACTTGCATAACCAGATTTTTCTATATTAATATTTACATTTTCTGATTTACAATTATTTATATATATATCTGATGTTGCAAGACCTATAAATCCACCTAATTCGCCTGTATATCCTATTGCTCTTATTACCACTGGATTTTCTTGTGTTCCAATTATTTTAGAATCATTTATTATTATTTTTTTGTTTATTCCTATTCCTATGAAACCTGATACTTTACCTCCACCAGTTACATTTCCTGTATTTTCACAATTTTCTATTTCGATTGTTGAATCCTTATTAATTTCTTTTGCCAAAAATCCTGCTGCTTCTATTGAATTATTTGCAATTATATTTCCTGTATTTATACTATTTTTTATTGTTATATCTGCATTTGCTGTTCCTATAAATCCTGCCACTGTTTGTGCATTCATATTTTCAGAACCTATATCAGCTGTGTTTTTGCAATTATTAATTATTACAGGTACTAATGTATATGAAACAAATCCTGCAGCTTCTGAAACACCATTTTGAGTTGTAATTATTCCTTCATTTATACATCCTGTTAATCTTATTTCTGTACTATCATCTTGTTTTTGTGCTTGTGCTATCATTCCTGATGCATGTCCAGAATAACTTGCTGAATTATAATTTGGTGTAATTTCTCCTGTATTTGTACAATTTTCTAATTCTGCTATACATTTTGTGCATCCTATTATTCCAGCGGTATTATCAAGTACTGATTTTACTGCTCCATTATTGGTACAATTTTTTACATAAATTTTATTTACTTTCCAATCTACATTTTCAGCTTCTTTTATTACATATTTTTTATCTGTTCTACTATCTGAATGACTATCATCTACATTTTCATCATCTTCATAATCATCTTTATTTATAACTGTTATATTTACTGCTACTTCATATTTTTCATCTTTACCATTCCATACTTTACTTATTGTTACTTTTACATATTCTGTAACATCAATATATCCATCTGGTGTTTTTGTTTGTACAACATAATATGTATCTGTTCCAAGTTCTTCTATATCATATGTTGCTATTTGTAATTCTCCATTTTTTACTTCTATATTTTCATAACCTTTTATTACTTGTTTATTTTTATCTAATACTTTAAATTTTGCACCATCTAATAATTCATATGTATCTATATCAATATTTTTTAGGCTTAATGTATATTCACCTATATGTCTTTTATTTTCTATTGTTAAGCTTATAATATTTGTTGTTTTATCTAATTTTACTACTACATTACTTACTGAATAATTAGCTGATTCAACATATCCTACTAAACCACCTGCATTAAATTTTCCTGCAATTACAGTTCCATTATTAGTTGAATCTACTATACTTAAAGCACCAAATCCAACACCTATTAATCCACCTACTTTTGAACCTGTTGCTATTACATTAGAATTATTTGTACATCCATTTATTATCAATAATTTTCCATCTGCTCCATATCCAATTAATCCACCTACATTATTTGTATCTGAATTTATTGTTCCTGAAACAGTACAGTTTTGTAATGTTCCTTGTTCCATATATGCAACAATTCCACCAACACTATATTTATTTTCTAATTTATCTTCTAATTCTTTTATTTTTTCTTGTATTAATGTTTTTTCAGCTGTTGTTGTTGCATTATTTAATTCTAATCTAGCATCACTTATTTTTTCTTGTACTTCTTTTTCTATATTTGTAACATTTATATTTATATTTGATACATTTAAATCTTTTATTGTTCCTGATACTTCAGCAAAAAGTCCAAATCTTGTGTTATCACTATCTCCATTTTGTGTAATTTTTAAATTAGAAATTGTATAACCACAACCATCAAAAACTCCTCCAAATTCTTTAATAGGGCTCCAATTTTCTGATGTTATTTCTATATCATTTTTTAATTCATAATCTTCATATTTACCAAATGTATATGTTTTTCCATCTATTGTAACACTTCTATTTGTTCCTATTTTTGATAATTGTTCTTCTGTATATATTGGTATTACTGTATCTTGTGTTTCTACAATTACTTTTGTTTCTAATAAATCACATTCTATTGATATTTCATATTGTTCTGTTATTGGATCTGTTATTTTTTTATGTACTACAACTTTTACTTCATCTTGTATTATTTTTCTGTACCCTTCTGGTGTTTCTGTTTCTTTTATGTAATATACATCATCTTTTGTTCCATATGTTTTCATTAATCCAAAATCTAATATTCCACCATTTTTTGTTATACCTGTTTTTATTACTTCTTTATTTTCATTTAATAAATCAAATTTTGCGCCATTTAACATATCTTCTGTTTCTGAATCTATTTTTTCTATTCTTATAGTATAATCAATTGGTATTTCTCTTTTTATAATTACATTTTCAAAATCATCATCTTCTTCTGTTCCTCTTACATATTGTGCTGAATTTGAATTATAAGCCTCTTCTTCTTTATATGTTGATAATTCTGGTATTGATAAATTACCTTTTTTTAGTTCTTTTTCTCCACTTGTTCCTTTTGTTATTTCACCTGCTACAACCAATCTTGTATCATCTTCTAATTGTTTTTCTGCTGTTACTTTACATGTAAATTCAATTTCCTCATAACTTGGATTTCCATTATTTGTATATGCAGGAATTGCTGTATTTTCAAGATATGTTGTTGTTATTTTTCTTCCATCTTCAGAAACTGTCCATTTGTATTTTATATTATTTGCATTATTAACATCAAATTCTAATCCTTGCCCTATATATTGTACTAGCTCTTTTGCATATCCATCATTTTCACCTGCATTATATATTCTTATTTTATATGTAACTGTATCTCCATTTTGAACTTCTGCAGGATATTTTGTATGTCTATATTCTAATGTATTTTCTGTATTTGTAATTACTGGTTCTCTTTTGTTTGTTAATTCTTTTCCATTTATTTCAGATATATATTCTCTTTGAACTAATTTTAAATCTACTAATTTTATATCTTGTCCTGTTATTATTATTTGCTTATTTCTTATTAATGATTGTATGTTTTGTGTATATGTTGGATTATCTAATAAATCCACTTTTTCTTCTTCTTTTTGTGAATTTGCATATTTTCCATCTGTTTTTACTAGCATGTTTAAATATGCATATTTGCTTATATCCTCTACTTTTATTGATAAATTCATAGGTTGTAAACAACTATATTCACCTGTTGTTATTTCTGTGTTTGTTAATGTGTCTATTACTTTTACACCTTCTGGAGCTGTGATTGTTATTGTATGTTTACAATCTTTATAATGTATATATGGAGTTTTTCCCATTCCACCGAAAATACCTGCAAATGTTACATTTCCTTCTGTATTATCTATCCATATATCTTTTGAATTATTAAATGCAAATGACCCAATTTCTGTAACTGTTAATGGTAATGTGATTTTACTAAAATTACAATTTGAAAATGTGAAATCTTTGATATTTGCACATGTTGAATTATAATTTAATTCCCCATTTAATCCTTCACAACCACTAAATGCCCATTCTCCTATTTCTGTAACAGTATTTGGTATTGTTAAATTTCCTGTTAATTTAGAACAATTTTGAAATGCTTTTTCAGGTATGTTTGTTATTCCTGAACCTATTGTTATTGTTCCATTTAATTCAGAACAATTTGCAAATGTTTTTCTACCTATTGTTTGTAATGTATCTGGCAAATTCAAATTTCCTGTTAAACTTTTACAATTATAAAATGCATAATTTCCTATGCTTTTTAAATTAGATGGAAATTCTATATTTTCTATATTTAAATTATAGCAACTATGAAAAGCGTAATCTTCTATAGTTGTAAGGTTTTCTGGTAATTTAAACCCTTCACCTTTTAATTTTTCACAATGATAAAATGCTTTATTTCCTATTATTTCCACTGAATTAGGAATTTCAACATTTTCTAATGCCATACAATTTATAAAACAATATCTTTTTATTTCTTTTACTGAATCTGGTATAATTACTTTTTTAATTTTTTCATCTCTTGTATTTCCAAAAATATTATATTCATAATATGGATATTTTCCTATTGATACAACAGTATGCTCTCCTATTTTCGCTGGAATTGTTACTGTATCAATATCTTCATTTGTTGAATTTAAATTAGCATATACATTTATTGCTTCACCTGATTCATTTAAGCAATAATGCCACTCTATTCTATCTATAACATATGTATATTCTGTGTATCCATATGATTTTTTTGGAGAAAATATATTTATTAATATTAATATTGATATTACACTAATAAATACATATATAGCTTTTTTCATTAAATTCTCCTCCTTCTATTTTTTTAATTGTTTTAAAACATTTTTTTACTGATAATTTTGTTTTATTTTCTTTTTTTACATTCAGACCACATACAACTTTGTTTTATTTTCTTTTTTTTAATATTAATGTAACTATAATACTTATTAAAAGAATTCCAATAATTATTATAAAACATATTGTTGCAACACCTGTTTTTACTGTAATTACCATTTCTTCATTATCTTCATTATCTTCTGTTATATCTTTAGAATCTGAATTATTTTCATATTCTGTTATTTTTACACTATTAATTTTTGAACCAATATTTTCTTTATTAACTTTATATGTACATTCAATAAATACTGATTTACTTTCTCCTGGTTGTAATAGATTTCTGTTTAATGAATTTGTTTTTACTTTATTTCCATCTACTACCCATTGTGTTGTTTGAGTTGACATTACCTCAAATCCTTCTGGCAAATAATCTGTTATTTCTGTTGCATATCCATTTATTTCACCAATATTTGTTACTTTTATCTCATATTTTATTTTTAATTTGGTATTTTCTATTTCTTTTTTTGGTATATCTACTTTTAATATTTCTTCATCTGATTTTTTATTTATAATTTTTTGTCCTTCATTATTTTCAACAACTACATTTACAATATTTTTCTCTATTTTCAAATCAAATCTTTTTACATATACACTACATTCATCTGAATTATTTTCTTTGTTAACATCAAATAAATCATCTTGTAATTTTACTCTGTTTGTTGCAATTCTTTCATTATTTAATGTATTTTCATTAACTTTTAATGCTATTTTTAATTCTTTATATTCTGGTAATGACATTGTTTGTTTATCAAAACCTTTTAATTCTGTATTATTTAAAATACTTGTTTTTATATATTTTGCTTCACTTGAATTTGTTGTTTCTTCCAAATCTCCTGATGAATTTATTTTATATAATTTCCATCCATTTTGATTATTTAATTCATTATTTATATATTCCAATCCTTGAGGGATTTCATTAATTATGTCTTTTATTGTTGCATTATTTTCAGCCTCATTATAAATTCTTATTGTAAAAACTAATTCCTGATTATTTTCTACTTTTTCTATATCTTCATTTTTAACATATACAATTTTTCCATCATTATCTAAACTTGTTTTTATTTCATTATTATTTTTTTCTATTCCATCAATTTCAGATACAAATTGTTTTATACTTAAATCATATTTTGCATCTTTATATTGAATTTTTACTTTTATTTTTTTATTTTCAACATCAATTTTTAATCCTTTTATATTTGTGTCATATTCGACATTTACCACATATTTTTTTGATGTTTTATCCCATGTTTGATTTAAAGTAAAAGAAATATCATCATCAATTATTTTTCTATATTGACTAGGTACATCTATTTGCTTAATTATGTATTTTTTCTTTCCTTCTTCTCTTACAGTTAATGTTCCTAAATATAAATCTCCATTTTCTGTAATTCCACTTGATAAACTTGACTGTTCTTCATTTTGTAATTCATATTTTACATTACTAATTTTTTCATCATACATATTAGAACTTTCAACTATAAGTTCATATTCATCTGAAACTTTCATATCACCATATACAATTGTTACATTATTATTTTGTTGTTCTATTGAATAACTTTCACTACTTGATTTATATACATAAATTATGTCTTTGCTATCTTGTTTAAAATATCCGTTTTTATTAATAGGTTCATCACCATATGCTCTGTAACAAGGAATATTTATTCTATCTGTTTCATACCATTCACCTATTTTTCCTTTTATTGTTTCTTCTGGTAATATCTCATTTCCTTGTGTATCTAAATATTTAATTTTTACACTAATTTGTTCATTTGTTACATTAGGACTATTAGTTTTTAATGCTTGATTTATTTCATCAGTATAATATTTTGTATTATTTGTTCCAAAAAAACTAAAACCTAGACTAATAATTATCATAATAATTGCAAATATTTTTAATAATGATTTTCTTTTTTTCACTTTATATACCCCCACATTTTTATTTTCAGCTTTTACACTTTTTTCTTTATTTTTATATTATAAAAGAAAATAATTTTATTCAAGAGCTCTTTTGGGCTCCATTCTTTGATTTTTGGTAAACTTGTTTACGGAAGTACATATTGATGCAAAATATTACAAATATTAATTTTAATTTACATTTTTGTTACAAATAAAAAAAGCGTTAATAATTTTGTTGTTTTAATTGCTACAAATCAGTATTAACATCGTTCAAATAAGAAAATTTATTTTTTAGTTAAAATATATTTTTTGTATTGACAATAATAACATTTCTGTTGCATAGCATATTTTCTTATTATATAATAACTGTATCAGGTTAGTACTAATTTGGTTGTGACAAACAAATTAGTTTAATACAAGATAATTAAATTAATAAAAATCGAGTTAACAACCAGAATCGAGTTAACAACCAAAATTAAGTTAATAAACCAAAATTAAAGGAGACCAAAATGAAACAAAAGAATTTATTTAAATTTATATTTTATACAATAACTATGATACTAACATTTACATACATAATCTACAGAATATTTTTTACAATTCCCACAACTCTTGGGATAATTTCACTAATATCCTCAATATTAGTGTTATTTATTGAAATATGGGAATCTTTAGACTTTTTTGCATATTATTTAAATATCTTATGTGTGAAAAAAATCTCACCCAAAATACCAGATTTATCTAATATAACTCAATATCCAGATATTGATGTTTTAATTGCAACAATAAATGAACATGAAACATTATTAAAAAACACTGTCACAGCTTGCAAAAATATGAATTATCCTGACAAATCAAAAATTCACATTTATATATGTGATGATGGAAATAGAGCTAACATAAAAAAATTAGCAGAAAATTTAGGTGTTAATTATTTATCAAGAATCACCAATAAAAATGCAAAAGCTGGAAATTATAATCATGCATTAAACCATATTTCTTCTCCTTTTGTTGCAACATTTGATGCAGACATGGCACCAACACCAAATTTTCTACTTACAACACTTCCATTTTTTTATGATAATACAACAAAATTTTCAGAAAAAATTAAAAGAAAAAAATCTAAAAAATTATCAGAAAAAAATAATATAGAAAATATGGAAAATACAGAAAATATGGAAAACATGGAAAATACAGGAAATGTGGAAGAAATAGGATTTGTTCAATTACCACAAAGTTTTAATAATCCAGACATTTTCCAATTAAGATTTAAATTAGAAAATAAAATACCTTTTGAACAAGAATATTTTTATCACTCAATTCAAATAGCTAAAAATGCTACAAACTCTGCAATATACTGTGGTACAAATACTCTATTTTCAAGAAAAGCATTAGATTCTTGCAATGGATTTGCAACAGGAACAATTTCAGAAGATATTGCAACTGGTATGTTAATCGAATCTAATGGGTATAAATGCTTAGCTCTTAATAACGTAGAAGCTTACGGAACAGCAGTAAATGACTTATCTGGTTTTGTAAAACAACGTTCTCGCTGGGCAAGAGGATGTGTACAAATTTTAAAAAAATATAAAATATTAAAAAACAAAGGATTATCATTTTCACAAAAAATTGAATATTTATCTTGTATTTCTTATTGGTTTTTTGGTGTTAGAAGAATGGTATATTTATTAACACCTCTACTTTTCAGTATTTTTGGAGTAATTATTGTAGATTGTAATTTAGCAACATTTATATCAATATGGTTACCTACTTATATTTTAAAAAGATTTACATTAGATATTTTTGAAGGAAATAAAAGGTCCTCAACATGGAATAAAATTTATGAAACAATTTTGACTCCTGTACTTTGTAAAGAAGTTTTAAAAGAATTTTTTGGTTTTGGAAATACAAAATTTGAAGTTACACCTAAATTTTCTAAAACTACAAAAATGACCAAAACGAATAAAAAATTGTTAGCAAGTCATTTAATTTTATTAATTTTAAATATCATAGGATTAGTAATGTGCTTATTTAGGATTAAAACAACTGGAATTACAGTATATGTTCTTTCATTGTTATGGCTTATTTCTAATATTTTTTATTTAACAATTTCTGTTATTTTTGATAGTAGAACAAAATGCTCACCTTCTCCTGATTTTGTTCCTAATAAGATTGGAGTTTATAAAAAGTTTTCTGTTTTGGGAATATTTTTTGGTAGAAAATAAGTGGGTATAAATTTAATTATAATTTGACTTATGATTTGATTTATGATTCAGATTGTAATTTGAATTATAATTTGATTTAAAATTTGTTTTAAGATTTTGTTTTAAATAAGGTTTGGGATTAGATTGAGACTTTAATTAAAATTAAAATAAGAATAAGATTAAAAATTTAATCAAAAAATAAATGAGAATTAGATTAAAAATTTAATTCTCATTTATTTTTTAATATTTATATCCAAATTTTTTCATTCTTTCTTCTTCAACATTAGATAAATCTCTTAGCCAATGAGCCAAACCTATTCCATCATTATTTCTTAAAAATTCAAAATATTTAACTCTATCATCTTTTGAAATAACAACAGGTGGAAGATTATTTTTTAATAATTCATAATTAATAAGTAATCGTCCTGTTCTACCATTACCATCTTCAAAAGGATGTATTTTCTCTAATTCGATATGATACCTTGCAATTTTATTAAAAATATCTTGTTCATCATTATTATAATTATAAACAAAATAATTCATTAAATTTGGAACTTTTTCAGGATCTGGCGGAATATACTCACTACCTTGAATAAATACTTTAACTGTTCTAAATCCTTCTGTTTCTTTTATATTTCTATTAATAGTTTCATTTAACTTTTTAATGAATCTTTCATCAAAACCATCATTATTCTTTAAATTTTTAAAAACCAATTCTAAGGCACTTTTATGGTTAATAGCCTCATATATTTCCATTGGTTCTTTTCCTTCAATTTTAAAGCTATTATCGTTGTAAAGAATAGCATAAGTTTCAGCATAAGTAAGTGTACTTCCTTCAATAGCATTTGAATGATAAGTACTTCTTGTAATTAAACCTTCTAAATAATTTTTGTTATTTAAAACAAATTCTAATTTTTCCTCTTTTCTATAACCTATCCATTATTTCCAAATATTCTCCAGTAGTCAAAACAGTCTTTGGCAATAATAATAGTATAGAATAATTTTCTCTTTCTTCCATTATGTGCCTAAATTTTATCATATACATTTTGGAGAGTCAAATCTCGATATTTTGAAGAAAACAGGCTAAACGACAAGTGAAATTAACCTAATTCACTCCTTGCTCATTGATTTATGGAGCGAATTAGGTTAAAATATTTTTAGAATTAAAAAATATTTTATATAATCATAGTGAAATAAAAATAATAAGAAAGTAGGCGTATCCATGAAAATTATAGAAAAACAAATACAAGTTAATGACTATGTGACAAAATCTAATTTGCCAGCTAGTGATTATGTGATAAATCCTTATATTGGTTGTCCTCATGGTTGCAAATATTGTTATGCAAGTTTTATGAAAAGGTTTACAGGACATAAAGAAGATTGGGGAACTTTTATTGATATAAAGCAATGCGATAAAAAAATTAATGTAAAGAATCTAAAAAACAAGAGAGTGTTTTTATCATCAGTAACAGATTGTTATAACCACTTTGAAGAAAAATACGAATTAACAAGAAATATATTAAAACAATTAGTAGATGTAGATTGTGAATTAAGCATTTCAACTAAATCAAAGTTAATATTAAGAGATTTAGATTTATTAAAACAAATGAAAAACTTAACAGTATCAATGTCTATTAATACATTGGACGAAAATTTCAAAAATGATATGGACAATGCCAGTTCAATACAAGAAAGATTACATACTTTAAAAGAACTTCATAATAACGGAATATACACTGTATTGTTTATTTCTCCAATATTCCCCTATATCACAAATGTTAAAGAAATTATAGATGTGAGCAAAGAATATATTGATGAATATTGGTTTGAAAATTTAAATTTAAGAGGAAGTTATAAACAGACAATATTAAGTTACATTAAATCAAATTATCCAGATTTAGTAAGTCATTATGATGAAATATATAATAAAAAAAATAAACAATACTGGATTGAACTTTCTAAAAATATAGAAAAATATTGTGATGAAAATAAAATTAAATATATAAATTATTTTTATCACGAAGAATTAGTTAAAAACAAGGAATAATTATTTAGTAAGATTGAGAAAAAAAGAACAGAAAAAATTATGAGAGTTAGATTAACAGATAAAAAAATTCTAATTTTTTAACAGAATACTACTTCTTATAATTTAAATGTAATAATGTACGTAGCATCATAAATATAGCGGATTTTTGAAAAAGTTAGAGAAATAAAAAAACTTAAAATAGACTAAAACAAATTAAGGAGCTTTTAAAAAGCTCCTTTTTATGGTCGAGGCGACAGGGATCGAACCTGCGACCTCATGGTCCCAAACCACGCGCGCTACCAACTGCGCTACGCCTCGATTAACAAATTGTCTTTCCATCTTAATTACTCGACAACAAAAGACTAATATAATATAACATAATAAAAACAATTTTTCAATACTTTTTTTAAATTTTTTCAAAAAAATTTAATTTACTCTTGAAATAATAAAAAAAAACGTTTATAATAATATATAGTTTTGCAACTGTAGCTTAGCTGGATAGAGCGTTCGGCTACGAACCGGAAGGTCGGGGGTTCGAATCCCTCCAGTTGCACCATTGATTTATATGTTCGAACTAATAAAACAGATAGATACAAAAATCAATCAGAAATGGTTGATTTTTTTCTTTTGCGAAAAAATCATCATAAAATTATAATGAAAGGATAGTGCTTGAAATGAAGATAGTTAAGCAGGAACTACAATTTGAGGAATGTCTAAAACAACGACTGGAGTTTATATGTGAATTTTCTAAAGTTACTCCTACTTTTATCAATGGCAGTATTAGAAAAATTGAGAAAACTAATATTTCTTATATTGAGCCACATAGAGTAATTGTAAAAGACACTACATTTCTAGTTTTTAATTATTCTAATGATGTGTATATTTCTAATTTAGCTAAAAAGATAAAGTTACCAGAGTTAGAAGAATATTTGAAAAAAATATAATTTGTAAAAAATGTCAATAATTTTTGATTAGGACACCCTAAAAATAATATTTTAACTTGTGACTTGTTCACCCTTGAATAGTCACAAGCTTTATTGTATAATAAGAACATAACAGTTCTCATACCTCCATTATATCATAGGGTGAACTTTTCATAAGTTAATTTTATAGGGTGATCATATCATAAGTTATTTATAATATTTATTCCAATTAATTGCATTTTGTGGAGATTTATGCTATAATCTTTTTGGAAAACTATAAACTCAGTAGATTGCAGTCGGAGGTGGTCAGACCGATTGTACAGTCCATCAAAGAATTTTGAGGAGGTTACATTTTATGAATATTTCAGATGAAAAGGTTTGGAAAAGGCTTTTAGAGGAAGATTCTAAATTAAAGGAGCTGGCTATTAAGGCTGGTGTAGAGAATAATTCTCAAAGAGCTCAAGAGCTTAATGGTTGCTTTGCAATCAACTGCGGAGACGGAGTAGTTCAGTCAGAAGCAGAAAGAGACCTGGCACAGTATCTGTTTTGTGCGGACTTTGACGGAAAAAGAATAAGAAGTGCTATCGAAGGAAGAATTGCAGCTGCAAGAGCTGCGGGCATAAGCATAAACGATCTTTAATCAAAAGATAACTGACCAAATTAGGGGCTTTCACCGTAAAAAGTGAGAGCTCCGTTGTTTTATTTCAAAAGTTTGGTGCTATGAACACTATTAAGGCACAAGCAGAAGAAATTGTTTTTAGCGAATTGATTTATGTTTAAAAAGTTGCTAAAAATTTTTGGGCAAATTATTGAAAAAGTAAGTAAAAAATTATAAAATACTTATGTTAATTTCTTTTTAATCCTGTTTTATAGGTTGATGTATAGACATTTATTATAAAATAATTATTTTAAGGAGGGCTAAAAAATGTTAAAGGAAAAGTGGCAAAAACTACTGTTACGGGAAAAGGTATTGTTAATAAGTGGCATATCAGTTATATTGAGTATTCCACTTTCATTAATTACTTTGTATTGTATGGCAGTTTCAATGACATTTTTTGTAGTATCTGTTTTTTATAATTTATATAAATTTATGCAGATGGCTAATGTATCAATTTCAGAAGCTATAGAAATAGATACTCAAAAAGGTCTGGAAGAACTGAAAGAAGGTAAAAAATATCTGGGACAGTAAGAACAATAGCATTACCTTTAGCTATTGGTGTAGATATACCTATGGTATTAGTACTATTGATATACCTATGGATAGCGATATAACTCGAAAACAAATTTGTTAAGGAGGAAACGTTATGGCGATTAAATTTGAAACTTTTGATATACCAGACGCTATATGCGAACAAGAGGTATCAGCAGAACAAGAAGAGAAAATTGCTAAGAGACTTGCAAAAGTAGATGCAAGTTTACGAAAAAAAATGAAAAAAATTGATAGAGCTGAAGCTGAAGCATGGAAAAAATCTCGCCATAGAGGATAGGATAAAAAACTATTCTTTAAACAAAATGTACCATCCATTTCAGGTGGTACATTTTGTTAATTTACAAGAATAACCATAAAATTTTTTAATATACCTATTGTTTTTTATAAAAATTATGATATATCTTAATAAATTGATTGATATTTGTATCAATCGTTATGAGAGCCAAAAAAAGTTGTAGATAACTACTTCGGCGGCACCAATTTTTTTGATTTTTGCGAGAAATCATAAGCAATCTATAAAAATCAAAAAACGTGAAACACACTAATTGCAATGTATTTGTAGTTAGTGTGTTTTTTTATAATTTCTATAAATTGCTCAAACTTTTCAAAAAATGTTCCAAATTGAGTACCTCCTGTTCGATATGTTTTTTCGTCAACTAAACATTTGGTACTCTCTTTCAATATTTTATTTTCAATGTATGTGTGACATATCTATTTTAAACCTATAATGCTATGATTTTATTAACTTGATTGATGTTTGTATCAATCGTTATTGATGCTAAAAAGTTGTACATAATTACTTCTTTACCAACTTAACCTCAATCACTTTTTCCTTATTATTTCTCAACACATTCAATCTAACAACATCTCCAACATTTTTAGAATACAAATACTCTCTCAAATCGCACATTTTATTCAAACATACATCATCAATTTTTGTAATAACATCCCCAACCTGTAAACCACTATTAATAGTAGGAGAATCTAAAGAAATCTGAGCAACATAAATACCATTATCAAATTTTATATTAGAATCTAAATATGGAATAACATTTTTATCATAAGCAAAAATCCCTAATCCTGCCTCATCAAATTTCCCTTCACTCTCAAATTTTTGTATAATAGGTTTTACAACATTTATAGGAACAGCAAAACCAATTCCTTCTGCAGACGTGATTTTCACAGTATTAATTCCAATAATTTCCCCATTATTATTAATCAAAGGTCCGCCACTATTTCCTGGATTAATTGTTGCATCAGTTTGAATCAGATTTGACATATAAACATCATTTTTTCCAGAATTATTATTACTACTAGTATTAACATTATTACCTCTATTTTCGCTAAAAATAATTGTCCTATTCAAAGCACTAATAATTCCAGAAGTAACAGTCTTCTGAAATTCAAAACCAATAGGATTACCAATTGCATACACACTCTCTCCAACCTTAACAATATCAGAATCTCCTAATTTGGCATAATTAACACATTTCATATTAATTTTAATAATAGCCAAATCAAGATTCGAATCTGACCAAACAACATTAGCATTATATTCTTTCCCATCTTCCATAGTAACATAACAACTACTATTCTTCACTCCAGAAACATGCTCATTAGTCAAAATATATCCATTTTCTGAAACAATCACACCACTACCTATTCCCATTTGTGATACACCATTTTCTGTAAAAATAGTATTTCCATTTTCCTTTAATTTAGATATCCCAACAACCGTTTTAGTTGTAACATCAAGCATTTGGCTAATTGTTGCATCTTGGTTATTTTTTTCTCCAACAGTAATTTCATTATTTTCCTGTACATTCATATAATCCTGTATTTCTATTTTGGCATATATTTTATATAATTTGAAACTAACTAAACTCGCAACAATTAAAATTAATATTATAACCATAAACTTTTTAAATTTACTTTGTTTATTCATTTTTCTATACATGCAATCACCCCTTTTTTCACTTATGTTATATTTTTTCCAATATATTCCTGTTTATTCAATTTAATTAAATATTTTAACTTTTTTATATTAATACATTCTCTATATTCTCACATTAAATTCCTCATATTAATATCACCTGCGCCCAATTTATTTATGTTAACACACCCATTAACCAATTTCTTCAAAATTAATTATTCCCCCTAACTATTTTCCTAAATTAATTATAACAACCACCATTATCAAAAATAAAATATCTCCCCCTAACTATTTTTCCAAATTAATTATCTCTCTTCACTAATATTAAAATCTCCTTTCCATATTTTTTTACTTATATATCATCTTTAATTAACCTCAAACCCACTACTTGCAATAAATTTCTAACTCATTGAAAATAAAAAAATACAAATTTCTGTTTCAGTATTGTAGTATTTGATTTTTAATGATATAATTTGACCAAATTTGCAATGGAGGGAGTAAAATGAAATTAGAGCAAAATGATATACCTTTTATATTTTCAACAACATCATTACCAGACGTATTCTTTACAGAATATCTTTCATATGCTGATGGAAATTACATAAAAATATACTTATATATGGTCTTTTTGGCAAAATATGGAAAAGATATTAAAGTAAATGACTTAGCGAAAAAATTACAACTTCCATTAAAAACAATTCAAGACGGAATTAAATTTTGGGAAGAACAAAGCATTATAACTAAGAAAAACACTGGTTATATTTTAAATAATCTGCAAGAAATTGAATTACATAAATTATATAATCCAAAAATAACATCTTCTCCAGAAGAACTTGAAAAAACAGCTAAAAATCAATATAGATCTAAAGCAATAGAAAACATAAACAATGAATTTTTTCAAGGAATTATGTCACCTTCATGGTATAGTGATATAGATTTATGGTTCAAAAAATATAAATTTGATGAAGAAGTAATGATTGCCTTATTTAGATACTGTTTTAATCGTTCAGCACTACATAGAAATTATATTCAAACAGTTGCAGAATCATGGTCTCAAAATAATATAAAAACATTTAATGACTTAGAATTATATTTTGACAAACAAGAAAAATTAAAAAATATTTCAAACACAATATGTAAGAAATTAAACTTAAATAGACAATTATCTCAATACGAAGAAGGTTATGTATCAAGATGGAACCTAGAATATGGATATAACTTTGACATAATTGAAATAGCATTGAAAAAAACCACCTCAAAAACAAGTTTCAGTTTTGATTATCTTGATAAAATAATCACAGATTGGCATGACAGAAAATTAAAGACACCAGCTGATGTTAACTCATATTTATTAGAAAGTAAAAAGAAAAATCAGAACATCAAAAACTTAGAAAAACAAACAGGTTACACAAATTATGAACAAAGAGAAGTTTCAAATTGGGATAATTTTTATATTAATAACAATGTATTTGGAGGTTCTACTCCTGATATGAGTTCACCTATGAACAAAAAATTTGAAATTAAGTGATTTTAATAATAAAGCCAAATAATTTCCAAAAAATATATACCTAAATAATATAAAAATTAAATATATAAAAGTTATATACAATTGTTATATACAATTTAAGTATAATACACTAAATTGATTAAATTTAATACTCATAAACAAAAGAAGCTTTATAAACCTTTTTATAAAGCTTTTTACTATAAATAAAATGACATATTCTTCAAAATGCCTAAAATATCTTTAATTACTATATATGCCTTTGAGAAAAATAAGAAAGGAATGTGAGTTTATATGAATAATGCAATTCTATCAACACTATTAAAAGATTATGAAAAAAGAAGATTATATGCAGAAAAAGATTTAGAATCACGAAAAAAACAACTGTACATAGAAAATCCAAGATTACAAGAAATAGATGATGAACTATCTAAGCTTGGAATATCAACAGCCAAATCATTGATTTTATCAAACTCTGCACAATTATTAAGTGAATTAAATCAAAAAATCGAATTATTAAAAAATGAAAAAGCCTATATACTAAAAAAATTAAATTTACCAGAAGATTATTTATCTCCTAATTATCAATGTAAATTATGTAATGATACAGGATATATAAAAGAAAATTATAATTATCAAATGTGTAGCTGTCTTAAACAAGAAATTTTTAATATAGAATACAACAAATCAAATATAGCTAATTTAGATAAACAAAACTTTGACAATTTTTCATTAGAAAAATATTCAGATGAAATAAATAAAGAAAAATATAATTCAGAAATTTCTCCAAGAGATAATATAAAATTAATAAAAGACATTTGTATAAATTTTATAAATAATTTTGATGACCCTAACGAAAAAAACTTATTATTTACAGGAAATACCGGTTTAGGAAAAACATTTTTATCTAGTTGTATTGCAAAAGAAATTATCGAAAAAGATAAAACCGTTCTTTACCAAACTGCACCAATAATGCTTGATACAATAATAGATTATAAATTTAATAAAAATACATCCTCAGATATGACTTATAAAAATTTATTAGATGTTGATTTATTAATTATTGATGATTTAGGCACTGAATCTTTAAATAACATTAAATTTACTGAATTATTTAATATTATAAATACTAGATTATTAAATCAAAATAATAAATGTCTAAAAACAATAATTTCAACTAATTTAAGTTTACCAATACTTAATAAAACATATGGTGAACGCATAACATCACGATTAATTGGTAATTATAATATTTGTAGATTTTTCGGAGAAGATATTCGTTTTATTAGCAGATAATTTATAAAAAAACATTATATTATTGAGAAAACATTATATTATTGAATATAAAAAAACATAGCATATATTAGTCATATATGCTATGTTTTTTATTATACATTATTATATATTATTTTTTATCAGTTTTATCTTCTACTTCTTGATCTTCAGGTTCAATAATTTCAATACTAACAACTTTACCACCATCATTAGTTCTCATCAAAGTAACACCTTGAGTAGATCTTCCAAGAACACTAACCTCAGAAACCTTTAATCTAATTATAGTTCCAGTGTCAGTAATCATCATTACATCTTCATCACCATTAGCAATTCTGATTCCAACAATATTACCTGTTTTAGGAGTAATTTTATAAGTTATTACACCTTTTCCTCCTCTATTTTGAACTCTATATTCATCAAGTTCTGTTCTTTTTCCAAAACCATTTTCAGTAATTGCTAGTAATGTAGCATTATTTCCCCCAATTACAGATTCCATGCCAATTACAGCATCATCATTATCAACCCTAATTCCAAGAACACCTTGAGCAGTTCTTCCAACTGGTCGTACATCTTTTTCATCAAAAGTAATACACATACCTTTTTTAGTAACTAAAACAACATTATCTTCACCGTCAGTTAATCTAACATCAATTAATTCATCATCTTCTTTTAAAGTAATTGCTAATAATCCTGTCTTTTTACTTGATGTATATTCCGCTAAAGAAGTTTTCTTAATTAAACCATTACGAGTTGCCATTAATAAATACTTTCCTTCAGCAAAATTTTGTAATGGAATAACTGCAGAGATTTTTTCTCCATTATCAAGACTTAATAAATTAACAATAGCAGTTCCCTTTGCAGTTCTACCTGCTTCTGGAATTTCATATCCTCTTAATTTATATAATTTTCCTTTATTGCTAAAGAATAAAATTGTATCATGAGTAGATGCAGTAAATATTTGTTTAACAAAATCTTCTTCTCTTGTTGCAATTCCAGTAATTCCTTTTCCACCTCTTCTTTGGCTTTTATAAGTATCTATTGGCATTCTTTTAATATATCCAAAATGTGTTAAAGCTACAACAGTTTGCTCTTCTTTAATCAAATCCTCAATATTAAATTCACCTTCAGCTGCAACAATTTTAGTTTTTCTTTCATCACCATATTTTTCTTTTATTTCTGTTAACTCTTGTTTAATAATGTCAAAAACTAATCTTTCGCTATTTAAAATTTCTTTTAAATGTGCAATTAATTTCATTAATTCATTATATTCATCATCAATTTTTTCACGTTGTAATCCAGATAAAGTTTTTAATCTCATATCCAAAATAGCTTGTGCTTGGATATCAGTTAATCCAAATCTCTCCATTAATCTTTCTTTAGGATCATCATAAGAAGAACGAATAATATTAATTACTTCATCAATATTATCTAATGCAATTTTCAATCCTTCTAATATATGTGCTCTTGCTAATGCTTTATCTAATTCAAATTGAGTTCTACGTAAAATAACATCTTTTCTATGTTCAATATAATAATTTAAACATTGTCTTAATGTTAATATTTTGGGTTCACCATTAACTAATGATAATAAAATAATTCCAAAAGTATCTTGCATTTGAGTAAATTTATATAATTGATTTAATACAACTTGAGCATTTGCATCTCTTTTTAATTCAATTACAATTCTTACTCTATCATTTCTGTCAGACTCATCTCTTAAATCAGAAATACCTTCAATTCTTTTTTCTCTAACTAAACTAGCTATATTTTCAACTAATTTTGCTTTATTAACTTGATAAGGTAAAGATGTAACAACTATTCTTTGTCTGTTATTATTCATTTCTTCGATCTCAGCCTCTGCTCTAACAGTAATTTTACCTCTACCAGTTGTATATGCTTGCTTAATTCCTTCTAATCCAAGAATAACACCTTCTGTTGGAAAATCTGGTCCTTTTATAATTTTCATTAATTCTTCATCAGAAACATCATCTTCATCTATAATTTTTATAATACCATTAATTACTTCTGTTAAATTGTGTGGTGGAATATTTGTTGCCATACCAACAGCAATTCCTGAAGAACCATTAATTAACAATGTTGGTATTTTTGATGGTAAAACAGTAGGTTCTTGTAATCTTTCATCATAGTTTGGCATAAAATCAACTGTATTTTTTTCAATATCTGTTAACATTAGTTCAGATATTTTTGCCATTCTAGCCTCTGTATACCTCATAGCTGCTGCTCCATCGCCATCAATAGAGCCAAAATTTCCATGTCCATCTATTAAAGGATATCTTAATGAGAAATCTTGTGCCATTCTTACCATAGCATCATAAACAGAAGAATCTCCATGTGGATGATAACGTCCTAAAACAGAACCAACTGTATTAGCACATTTCCTATATGGTTTATCTGAAGTAATTCCATCTTCATACATAGCATATAAAATTCTTCTATGAACAGGTTTAAGACCATCTCTTACATCTGGTAATGCACGAGAAACAATAACACTCATAGCATAATCAATGTATGATGTTCTCATCTCTGTTTCAATATCACGTTGTATAATTTTTCCGTCATTTGAATCCATATTTTTACCTCTTTTCTATTGTTTTTCACTTCCTTTATTATACTAAAATGAAAAAAATTATGCAAGGATAAAAACCAAATTTCCGTAACTTTTTTTAATATTTTTCATCTTTTTTTCTATTAAATACACTACATCTTGAAGCCACTTTATAAAAGAAAAAAATCTTATGAAAAAAGTGGATGTTAAGATTACAAAATTAAATATAATTTTATTTATTAATAATATTTCAAATTATTATTTATTAATTTTTTATTTTAATAATTTTATAATTTTTATTTATTTTACTTATTTTTATTTAATTAAACTAATTCAATTTTTTTATTTTTGAAATAATTCAGTCAGAAATCAATTAAATAACTTGTTTTATAAAGTAGCTTCAAGATGTAGTGTATTTTTAAATCTTTGTAATTATTTTTGCTTATTTGTAATTATTTTTGCTTATTAATTTTTTTATTAATTTTTTATTTATTATTTTTTTATTTTATTTATTTAATAATTATTTATTTTTTATTAATTTTTCATTTTTTATTATTAATATATTTAATTAATTTAATATATTAATATTTTTTTATTTTTTAAATATTTTCCGCCAAATCTAAATAAACATTACTAAAATCAAAATTATCCTTATTTTTTATTAGTTCATTAATATTTTCTATTTTATTTACATTTTTAATTAATTTTTCTAGTGGAATTATTTTTTGCATTTGTTTTTGTATTTTGTTAAATTCCTTATTTAACCCATTTAAATCTTTCATTTTATAACATTTTTCCCAATTCAAAATATATTTTTCAATTTTTTCAACAGCCTTCTTTTCTTCACTAAAATCATTTTTTATATCATTTGTTGTTTGATTTAATATTAAATCTTTTCCATTTTTAATTATGCTACATATTTTATCAGGCAATATTTGTGATTTATTTAATTTATCAATAACAAAATCTATTCCATTAGATATTCCTTTTTTTAAATCTCCATTTAATAATGCACTTTCTGCTTGTCCAACACTTTCAAAATTTATTTCTTCTATTCCTAAAGCTTTTTTGCCTATTTTTATTGCATTTTCTACAGCTGTTGTTATTGCATCATCTATTCCACCTGAGATCAATGCATCTTTTACTTCTATAACCTCATTTTCAACCGTATCTGGTAATATCATTTTTAGTCCAATATCAATTGCATTATTAGCAATTTGTCCTATATTTGTTTTCAAAAAGTTATTTTGTAAATTTTCTATGTTTAAATTATTTACTAGTTTATTACCTAATTCATTTATATTTTCTAAGACCTCCATAACTCCTCCTTGTACAATAAATTTATCTTTTATTTTTTTTAAATATTTTAAAATAAAATTTATAACCTATAATTAAAAATATTTTTATTAAATTATTTATTTTTTTATTAAATATACTTAATTAAATCAAAGAAAAAATTATATATTTTATTTAATTAAGTATTAGAATTAATTATTTTTAATACAGAAATTATTAAATAACTTTTATTATTTTATTTTTTTCAATTAATTTATTATTAAATTTTATATTTCCTATTATTTCATATCCATAATATAATTTTTTTAAAATATTATAATCAATACTTCTTTTTGTAATTTTATTAAATAATATTTTTATTTTTTTACTATCTATTTCCCATTGATTTTCATATATTTCTAAGAGCCTCTTACTTTTACTAATTTCAAGCAAATTTGGTTCTGTAACAAATATACATTCATCACTAATTTTCATGATTTCTTTTGTATAATCAAAAAAACATTCTGATGAAGTATCAATAATAATTTTATTATATTTTTCCGAAAAGTTTTTTATTAAATTATTTAATTTATCTTGTGTGATTTTATTTTTAGAATTAAAAATTAAATTTATTCCAGATATTAAATCAATATTTTTATTTATTTTAATTATTAGATCTTCAATTATTAATTTTTCATTTTTATTTTGAATTAAATTATTTTTTATTTTTTCTGGGTATTTTTTCACCCCTAAAATTGTATGTAAACTATTATTAAGAACATCGAAATCAATTACCAAAACCTTATTATTTTTTTGAGCAAAATCTTTTGCCATCCTTACGCATGTAACACTTTTGCCAGCGCCATTATTTCCTAATACAGCAATTGTTTTTTCATCTTTATATTTAAAAGTTTCTATATTTTCAACAAAATCTAAATTTTTATTATAAATATATTTTTGTTTTTTAAATAATACTTTATTTAATTTTTTTATTTTATTATTTATATAATTTATTATTTTTATTATTGTATTAAATATTATTTTTTTATTGTTAAAAATTATTATGATTTTATTTTTTATTATTTTAATAATATTATTTTTTTGTTTATAATATTTATTTTCTTTTTTTATATATTTTTTATTATAATTATTTTTTAAATCATTAAAATAAATTATTTTATTATTAATTTCATAATCATTTTTTTTATTTAATTTCATGAAATTTTTTAATTCATCAATTTCTTTATTTATTTCCTCATTATATTTTTCCATATTATTATTTTTATTAATTAAATTTAAAATATTATTAATATTATTATTACTAACAATTCCATATACGCCTTTTTTTATTAATTTTTCTTTTAAATTAAATTCATGTTCATTTAAAATAATTATTATTTTTATATTATGATTAATACTCAATATTTTTTCGATTAAATATTCAATATTATCATCACCAGGTAATAAATTATTTAAAATAATAAAATCAATATTATTATTAATTTCCAATATTTCAAATACTCCATCTTGATATTGTATGTCATTTTCAATAACATTAAATTTATTTAATGATTTAAGTTCATAATTTAACTTTGGATCCCCTATTGCAGTTAATATATTTTTTATAAGTATCACCTCTTTTTATTTTTTTGAAATTATATTTTTTTCAAATTCACTTGCTTCAATCTTTGTTAATAAATGGTCATCTCCTGCAAACATTAAGCATTCTCCCCTTTTTAATGATTTAATTTCAATTTTTTCTTTTTCAGAAATGTTGGAATATTTTTCTAATATATTTATATTTTCTTCTTCCATTGAAAAAAAGTTTTTTATACTTGAATTATTTAAAATACTTTTTCCATAAATTCCATTTTCTAGACTAAACAAATCTGAAATATCTTGTGTTATAGCAACTGCACTACCTCCATATTTTCTAATGGTTTTAAAAATTTTATAAATAAATGATGCAACTTCCTTATTTGAAGTAACTCCTATTAACCTCCAAATTTCATCTAAATAAATTGCTTTTTTTACTTCTCTATCTTTTTTTATTTGATCCCAAAAAACTTCAGTAAACAAAAAAATAGCATATTTTAGATTTTCTTCTCCCAATTCATAGACATCTGCTAGAATTAATTTATTATTAATTTCAATATTTGTATAATTATTAAAAAATTTTAAAGATCCTTTTACAAATGGTAATAATTTTATTTTCATTTTTCTTGTATTTTCACTATCTAATATATTATAAAAATCTTCTAAAATAGGCATATCTTTTGCATTTTTAAAAATCAAATTATTATTTTCATTATTAATTTTAAATAAAGAATTATCATCAAAAGTTATATTTTTTGATTTATATACTTCAATTATTTTTTCCTCCAAAATTGCTTTTTCTTCTTCATCTAATTCTCCAAAAATCAAATTAAAAAATCCAATTAATTTTGTTATTTTAGTTGCTAAATATCCATTTTCTGTATCTTCTAAACTATCTTGTCTAATATCAAAAACATTAATATAATTACCGAGAATTTGGTCCAATTTTGAAAATTGTACCACCAAGATTTTCACACAAATCTAAATATTCTCTTTCTGGATCAATAATGTATTGATTAATTCCAAGAAGTCTATACCTTAGTATTAATAATTTCGTATAAAAAGATTTCCCAGCACCACTTGTTCCAAAAACACACATATTTGCATTTTTATATTTATTATTATATCTATCAACAAAAACCAATGAATTATTATAAATATTAGTACCAATTAAAATTCCATTATCATCAAAAATTGATGATGATATAAATGGATAGGTTCCAACTAATCCATTTGTTAAAACATTTCTTCTTGCAATTTCTTTGATATATTTGGAATTTTCCATAAAAGGGAAACATGCCACAACACCTTGTTCTTGCCTAAAATATGCTCTTTTTGTTTGCATATTTTTACTTTGTAATATTCCCTCAATTTTATTTAAGACATATTCTAGTTCTTTTTTATCTTTTGAAAAAACATTAATATAAACATATAAAAAATATAAATCCTCATTATTAATTTGTATTTCTTTTCTTATGTATTTTGCATCATTGTATGTAAAAGCTGCAATATCAATATCCTGTCTATTTTCATTAAACCCTTTTAAATCAGATCCAACATTTCCAATATGATAAGTTAAATCTTTTATTGTTTTATATTTATCTTGTTTTTCATAAAAAAAAGAAATATTAATATCAATATTAGTATCTATTATACTTTTTAATAATAAATCAAAATTTTCCCTTCCATAATCTGTTATTATTAAACAAGAATAATATGTACCATCCATTTCAAAATATTTTGGATTTGTCAAATTTATATATCCTGGTGAAAATTGATCTTTCTCAGAATAAACTCCATTTATGAAATTAATATTTTCACTATTTTGTTTTATTAATAATCACCTCCTAATTTAGCACTCTTTTTGGATAGAAAAATGAAAATAAAACCTTTTTACATTGTTCTCTGCTATTAATGTCAATTGCTATATTGCCACATCTTGTTATTGAATCTTTTATTTTTAAATAATTATCATTTAATTCTTCAAAAATATTATTTTCATTATTATTAATATTATTTTTTTCTTTTCTTATAATTATATAAAAATTTTTTGTTGCAGATTTTTTCTTTGTATTTAATTGATTTAAATATTTAATATATTCTTCTGAAATTTCTTTTAATTTTTTATTTTCTTTTTTTGTGGAATTTTTTATATTAGAAATATGATGAGATAAATCCTCTTTGTTACTCTGAACTAAAATTTGTAAATCAAAATTACACGTTTTTAAAAAAATTTTATAAGAATTTAATATAGCTTCTTTTTCTAGCTGTGATTTCAAATTAAAATTTATTGGTATTATTTGTATTATTTTAATATAGTTTTCATTTTTTAATTTTATAATTCCATTATCAAATATTTGTTGTATCGGAAGCCATTCTTGAACAGAAATATTTTTACTAAAAACTTTTTGTCACCTACCTTTCTTTTTACCTTCATTTTTCATGTCTATATTTTTGCATATTTTTATTGAAATGTCAAGGATTTTCGTTCGTCACATTTTGACACAATATGACATATTTCGACATAATTCGACATTTCATTTTATTTTTTAGCTTTATTTAATTATTTTTGTTGGTTGTCAGATAAATACTTTATTATTTTTTCTAAACTAAATTTTAAAAAAATATTTCACACAAAATTGTACAAATTTATTTTACTTTTTTACATTTTGAATTAATCAAAAAATATTTTTATTTTTTTTTTTACATTATTTCATATTTTGTTTTTTTATAATATTTATCTATACATTTATTTTAATATTACTTTTATTAAATATATTTATTTTTTTAAATTTTTTGTATAAAAAAAATAATATTGATTATAATAATACTATAAGGTTAATATTAGTTTAACCAAGAGCATTAAAAGTTTATACGATTTTTAATGTTTGGTCAAAGTTGAATATTGGCTTAATAAAATTAGGTTGGTATTTTGCGGAGATGAAGAGTATAATGTTTGTATGTAAGCTATATAACTTAATAAATTATATGGTTAAATTATAGGTATTATATTCGAGTTACGATTATTCTTATATATCCTAATGGTTAATAATAGTCCCCTGTCTGGATGAATTTAGCTATTAATTGTGTATTTATAGTCAAGCAACTGATTAATATATGTGGTAACTAGCTTATTTATATAGCAATATATATTAGGTTATACTCTATGTATATTGGTTTTAGCTGAAGATTAATATTAGCTTTATACGATAATTCGAGGTATAATATATTTTAATATATTATACCTCGAATTATTTACAATTATTTACATTATTTTATTAAATTAAAAAACATAATAATAAATTAATAAAATAATAATTTATTTATAAAACTAAATATCCAAATTTTTAACATATTTTGCATTAGCTTCTATAAATTCTCTTCTTGGTGCAATTTCATCACCCATTAAAATTGTGAATATCTCATCAGCCTTCATTGCATCTTCTAAAGTAACTTGAACCAAAATTCTTGTTTCAGGATTCATTGTTGTCTCCCATAATTGTTCAGGATTCATTTCACCTAAACCTTTATATCTTTGAATATTTAAATTATCTTTCCCAATTGCAGCCAAATTTTCTGTTAATTCTTCATCTGTATAACAATAAATATCTTTCATACCTCTTTTTGATAATTTATATAAAGGAGGTTGAGCAAGATAAACATTACCATTTTCAACTAAAGGTCTCATATATCTAAAGAAAAATGTTAATAATAAAGTTCTAATATGTGCACCATCAACATCAGCATCAGCCATAATTATTACTTTACCATAACGAATTTTTGTAATATCAAAATCATTTCCAATTCCAGCCCCAACAGCTAAAATTACTGGTTGTAATTTATCATTATTATAAATTTTATCAGCTCTTGATTTCTCAACATTAAGCATTTTTCCCCATAAAGGCAAAATTGCTTGGAATTTTCTATCTCTTCCTTGTTTAGCACTTCCACCTGCAGAATCTCCCTCAACTATATATACTTCGCATTCACCTGGAACTTTACTACTACAATCTGCTAATTTTCCCGGTAAAGTTGTTGATTCTAAAGCATTTTTTCTTCTAACAAGCTCTCTTGCCTTTCTTGCTGCTTCCCTAGCTCTTGAAGCACTTACACATTTTTCCAAAATAGCTTTTGCAATATTAGGATTTTCTTCTAAAAAATTTCCCAAAGCTTCATTTACTAAACTTTGAACTATTCCAGTAACATTACTATTACCTAATTTTGTTTTAGTTTGTCCTTCAAATTGAGGTTCTCTTACTTTTACTGAAATAACAGCTGTAATACCTTCTCTTATATCTTCACCTTGTAAATTTCCATCTTTTTCTTTTAATATATTATGAGATTTTGCATAATCATTAAATGTTTTTGTTAAAGCTCTTTTAAATCCTTCTAAATGTGTTCCACCTTCAACAGTATTAATATTATTTACAAAAGAATAAATATTTTCTGAATATGATGTAGTATATTGAAATGCAATTTCAACAGGAACCTCTCCATCATTTTTTTCAATATAAACAGGTTGTTGATTAATTTTTTCTTTATTTTTATTTAAAAATTCAACAAAAGAGTTTAATCCACCTTCATAACAAAAATTAGCTTTTTTTACTTCTTCTCCTCTTTTATCTTCAACACTGATTGATAATCCCTTTGTTAAAAAAGCCATCTCTCTAAATCTATTTTCTAATGTTTGATAATCATAATCTAATGTTTCAAAAATTGTATCATCTGCTAAAAATCTAACCTTTGTTCCTGTTTTATTTGAATCACCTAATCTTGTTAATGGTTGTACAGTTTTACCTCTTTCAAATTTCATTTGGAAAATTCCACCATCTCTTTGAATCGTAACTTCAGCCCATGTTGATAAGGCATTAACAACTGAAGCACCAACACCATGAAGACCTCCAGACACTTTATATCCACTATCTCCACCAAATTTTCCACCTGCATTTAATTGTGTATAAACAGTTTCAGCAGCAGAAATTTTAGTTTTTGGATGTATATCAACAGGAATTCCTCTTCCATCATCTTCAACACAAATAATATTTCCTGGTTCAATTTCTATTTTAATATGAGTACAATAACCAGCCAAAGCTTCATCAACACAGTTGTCTACAATTTCATACACTAAATGATGTAATCCCCTGATAGAAACACTACCAATATACATACCAGGTCTTTTTCTAACATGCTCTAAACCATCCAATACCTGAATTTGCTCAGCATTATACTCGTGTTCAAACTTTTCCATTCTACATCTTTTCCTTTCTTTGTAAAATAATTTATATTAAAATTAATATTTTATTTATTAATTTTAATTATTTTTATTATTTTTTTTTTATATATTATTTTATTAAAAAAATAATTTAAAAATATTTTTAATATTTTATTAATTTAATATTTATTTATAAAATTATAATAAAACATATTTTATTTATTATAATAAAAAAACAATAAAATAATTATTTTAAATTATTATAATAAATATTTATAATATAAATATCAAATAATTTTTCCATTTTTTACATTATATAATTTAAATTTATTTTTTTCAAGTACAAATTTATCAGTACATGTTATTAAAACTTGTGTATCCTTAATATTACTAAGAAAATTAATTCTTCTTTTTTCATCTAATTCAGACATAAAATCATCTAATAATAAAATAGGATTTTCTCCAATTTCATCATAAATCACTTTTAATTCAGCCATTTTTAAAGATAAAATAGCAGTTCTATGTTGCCCTTGTGACCCATAAATATTTACTAAATTTTTATTTATATAAATATTAAAATCATCTCTATGAACACCTTTACCTGAATAACCTTTACTAATATCTAATTTTCTATTATTTTTTAATTTATTCAAAAATTCATTTTTATTAGTAAAATCAGTAACATATTCAATCTCAATGTTTTCATTATTTTCTGTAATAATACTATGTACATCTTTTATTTTATTTTTTAATTTTTCAATAAATTCAAATCTGTATTTAAAAACCCTTTCTGCATAATCAGCAAGTTTTTCATCCCAAATATCTAAAAAATCTTCTGACTTATTTTCAAATTTAATTTGCTTTAAATAATTATTTTTTTGTTCTAAAGCTTTTAAATACAAATTTAAACAATACACATAATTTGGACGTAATTGACTAATAAAAATATCCAAAAACCTACGTCTTTGAGCAGGACCACTTTTTAAAATATTAATATCATCAGGAGTAAAAATAACAATATTCATATTTCCTAATAATTCACTTAATTTTTTTATTTTTACCCCATTTAAATAAACATTTTTTTTATCAGAAATTTCAATTTTGATAGATCCATTTCTATCTGACTTTGAAAATTCAACTTCTATTTTAGCAAAATCTTCTCCCATTTTTATTAATTCTTTATCTTTATTTGTTCTAAAAGATTTTCCAATTGAAGTAAGAAAAATAGCCTCTAAAATATTAGTTTTTCCTTGTGCATTATTCCCATATATTACATTAATTCCATTATTAAAATCCAAATTTAATTCATTATAATTTCTAAAATTCTGAATTTTCAAATTAGTTATCAACATATTGTTCCTTATCTGTGGATAACTTATCCACTAATCTTTCATTCTTATAGGTAAAATCATATAAATATAATCTCCATTATCAACAGGTCTAATAATACATGGAGAAATACTTGTACCAAAGTCAATAAATACTTCTTCATCATCAATTGCTCTAAAAGCATCTAAAAAATATTTTGGATTAAATCCAGCTTCTAGATTTTTTCCTTCTGTTGAAACAAACATTTCTTCTTTAGCATCTCCAGTTTGATTTGTACAAGAAATAACAACCTTCCCAATATCAATAGAAACTTTTACTGGATATTTTTTCTCTTTTTCAATACTTGAAGAAGAAATTAAACTTACTCTCTCAAAACAATTTTGCATAATATTTTTATTAACTCTAATTCTTGTATCCCACATACTTGGTATTACATTAGAATAATTCAAAAATTCTCCATCTAATAATCTTGTCACAATTTTACAATTTTCCATTTCAAATAAAGCTTGATTTTTAGCAATTCCTATTTTTATCATATCAAAATTGTCTAAAATAATTTTATTAATTTCATTTAATGTTCTTCCAGGAATTACTGCTGAAAAATTATTTACTTTAGTTTGTAAATATTTACTTTTCCAAGCTAATCTAAATCCATCAACAGCAACTAAGTTTAATTTATTATCTACAACTTCAAATAAACAACCTGTAAAAATAGGTCTATTTTCTTCAGTACTTACTGCAAATATTGTTTTTCTAATCATCTCTTTTAAAGCATTTTGTTCTAATTCAATAGTATTTTCAACATTTATTTGTGGCAATTCTGGAAATTCATTTGGATTCATAGTTGCTAATTTATATAAAGAACCTTCACATTCAATTACTAATAAATTGTTTTCATTAATATAAATTTTTATTTCTGTATCTGGAAGTTTTCTTATAATTTCACTAAACATTATTGCATTAACAACTGTTGCTCCTTGTTCTTCAATTTCTGCTTCAATAATATATTCTATTCCAATTTCTAAATCATAAGTAGTTAATTTTACTTCTTTATCATTTGTTTGAATTAATATACCTTCCAATATAGGCATTGTTGTTTTAGAAGCTACCGCTTTAGTTACGGAATTAATAGCTTTAAGTATTTTGTCTTTATCACAAATTATTTTCATGATTAATCACATTCCTTTCATTTTAGTTAAAATTTTATAATTTAAAAATAATTGATGATTTAATTCATTTTTAATTTTCATTTTTTTGAAATTTCTACTCTATATATTATATATATAATATAATATATATTAGTAGTAGTAGTAGTAGGTCCTGTGGATTATGTGGATAACTATGTCAAACCCTTGTGCCCGTAAGAGTTCCGATGTGGATAACTCTGTGGATAACTTTGAAAGTTATCCACATTTTTTATGTAACCCTGTGGATAACTGAGTTATCCACATTTTATCCACACGTTATCCACACCCCCCTGTGGATAACTCTTGAATCTGTTGGTACAAAAGGAGTACAAGCCACGAAAGCAAACATAAAATCGCCAAACAAAACGTGTCGAAAAATGTCGTTTTAACTGAAATCAATATAGATACAGCGTTCGGTATAAGTTATCCACAGTTTTACATAAATATGTGGATAACTTTGTGGATTATTCAAAAAACATTGCACAAAATTTTTTATAATTATCCTCATAAATTTTCACAATATTTTTTATCAAAATTTTAAAATTTATTTAATTAAAATTAAAAATTTAATAAAAAACACTTGTTACTATATCAAAATTAAATTAATCATTTTTATTGTCAGCTAATAATAAGCTTTCAACACTTTCAACAATCAATTTTGTATTTAAATTCTCTTTTATCTCTTGTTCAATTTTAGTACAAGCATGCATTACAGTTGTATGATCTCTTTTTCCAAAATCTTTTCCAATTTGAGGTAAAGACATTTGAGCAACTTTTCTACAAAGATACATAGCAATTTGTCTAGGAAAAGCAACTTCATTATTTCTTTTTGAACCTCTAATATCTTTTGCATCAATATTGAAATATTTTGCAACTGTTTCTTGAACAAATTCTGCAGAAAATACTTTTTCTTGTTGAGCAATAATATCATTAATTGCTTTTTCTGCCATTTCAGCAGTAATAGGACTATTTGTTAATGATGCTTTTGCTATTAATTTATTTAAAGTACCTTCTAATTCTCTAATATTTGTGTCAATTTTATTTGCAATATTAGAAAGAATTTCATCATCAATATTAATATTGTCTAATTGTGCTTTTTTTCTCAAAATAGCTAGACGGGTTTCATAATCTGGACTTTGAATATCTGCAATAAGACCCCATTCAAACCTTGATTTTAGCCTGTCCTCTAATAATTGAATATCTTTAGGTGGCCTATCACTAGAAAGAATAATCTGTTTTCCACTTTCATGTAAAGCATTAAAAGTATGGAAAAATTCTTCTTGAACACGTTCTTTTCCAGCAATAAATTGAATATCATCAATTAATAAAACATCAATATTTCTATGTTTATTTCTGAATTGTTCATTACTATTGTCTTTAATTGAGTTAATTAATTGATTTGTAAATTTTTCAGATGTAACATATAGAATATTAGCATCTTTATTTTTTCTTAAAATAGAATTACCAATTGCATGCATTAAGTGTGTTTTTCCAAGACCAACTCCACCATATAAAAACAAAGGATTATATGATGTAGCAGGAGCTTCAGCAACTGCTAATGCAGCAGCATGTGCAAATCTATTATTATTACCAACAACAAATGTATCAAAAGTATATTTGGGATTTAATGTTGGGTTAGAATTACCCAAATTAGAGCCAAAATCTGAAGACATAGAATCATCAGATTCCATTTCGTCTTTTGAAATAATAGAAACATTGCAGTCCTTATTAGTAATATAATTAAAAGTATTTATTAATAAGTCATGATAACGTGAATAAATTGCTTCCTTCTGGAAACTAGAAGAAGCAACTAGAATAATATTACCATTATCTGCAGTTTTTATTTCAAGATTTTTTATCCATGTTTCATAAGATATTTTTGTTGTTTCATTTTTTAAAAGTTCTTTTGCTTTTGTTAAAAGTTCATTTGCTTCATTTTGCATTTTTACCTGTCCTCCGAAATACTTGAAATAACTGGGGTGTATGAGTTATCCACAGAGTTATCCACATATGTTGATAAATGTCCACAACTGTGGATAACTTTTTTAAAAAACTGTCGAAAAATGTCATAAAATAATGGCGCAAATCCATACAGCCCTATTATTTGTTTATCATATCAAAACCACATCTTTTAGTCAATAGAAAAAGAAAAATAAATTAATAAAATGAAACATTATTTTTTCATTTTTTCTATTGACATAATGGCAAATCCTGTTGTATAATTGAAACGTTAACAAAATTTTTTGAAATATTCCGATTATGGTTATTTATAAAAAGCGCATAGGGAGGTGCAAAATAAGATGAAAAGAACATTCCAACCAAAAAATAGACAAAGACAAAAAGAACACGGTTTCTTAAAAAGAATGAGCACAAGATCTGGAAGAAACATTTTAAAAGCTAGACGTGCAAAGGGAAGAAAAAAAATATGTGCTTAAGAAATTTGCCACAAAATTAAAGTGTGGCTTTTCTTAAAAACATCAAATTAATTAGGGCGGAGCGAAATCCGCCTATTCTTAAAAATTAAAAATAAAAAGAGTGAATTATGAAGAAAATAGATACTTTAAAAAAAAATTATGAATTTAGATATGTTCTGTCAAAAGGTCAGTTTTATCACGGGAAATACATGACAATTTATATCAAAAAAAATAAACAAGAAAAAAATTTTATTGGAATTGCTGTAAATACCAAATTCGGCAAAGCCGTAAAGAGAAATCGCACAAAAAGACTAATTAGAGAAAATTATAGATTACTAAAAAATAAAATTTTAACAGGAAATAATATAGTTTTTTTATGGAATAAAAATGTTGATATAGAAAAAGCTGATTTTTATGAAATTCAAAAAGAAATGATTAAAATATTTAAAAAGGCAGAAATTCTAAAATAAAAGGAAATATATGAAAAAAATAATAATTTTTTTATTAAAAGGATATAAAAAAATAATTTCTCCTATGTTTTCAGCAGTGGGAATACATTGTAAATATTATCCAACTTGTTCTGAATACATGGTACAAGCCATTGAAAAATATGGAATTGTAAAAGGGGGTTTATTAGGAATAATAAGAATCTTAAAATGTAATCCATTTTCAAAAGGTGGATATGATCCTATAAAATAAAGAGGAGGAATTAAATGTTTGGATTAATATCAAATATATTTGGTTATTTACTTAATTTCTTATATGAAATTTTAAATAACAATTTTGGATTTGCAATAATTGTGTTTTCTATATTACTTAGAATTATATTATTGCCAATCACTATAAAACAACAGAGTTCAATGAAAAAAACAAATAAAATTCAGGGACAATTAAAGACTTTACAGTTAAAATATAAAAATAACCCTGAAATGTTAAACAAAGAAACAATGGAATTATATAAAAGAGAAAAAATATCTCCATTTAGTGGATGTTTAAGTGCAATTGTACAAATTGTTATAATTTTATCTGTTTTTTACATGGTAAGTCAACCACTTACATACATGAAAAAAGCTAATGATAGTCATCCAGAACTTAAAAATGTTGTTGAAGAATATAAAAATGAAATAAATAATGATAACAATAATAAAACAAGATATATAGAAATTGCTACAATTGCAAGAATTAGAGATGATTATAATAAAATTAATGAACAATTGAAAAATGAAACAAATCAAGAAAATAATAATTTAAACAATAATTCTGAAAATACTGAGACAAAAGAACCTGATAACACTGAAAATAGTGAAAATTCTGGGAAAAACTCACAAGAGGTTGAACAAAAAGAATCTAAAGAAGATTTAGAAAAAAGAAAAGAATTATTAGAAAAATTAAATATAAATATGGACTTTATAGGTTTAGATTTAAGCAAAGTTCCAAGTGAAAATTTAAATGATTATAAAGTATATATTATTCCGATTTTATATGTAATTTCTTCTTTTGTATCAATAAAATTAAATACAAGAACACAAAGCAAAAAACAAGATAAAGACAGTAAAGACAAGAAAGAACCAGACGAGTTAGATACAGTAGCTCAAATGAACAAAAGTATGTTATATGTTATGCCGATTATGACTGTTTCAATTGCATTTATCGCACCATTAGGCTTGGCTTTATATTGGTTTATAAGTAATGCATTAATGATTGGTGAAAGAATTATTATCGAAAAAATAATGGATAATAAGGAGGATGAGAAGAATGCTTAAAAGTATAGTTTCTGAAGGAAAAACAACAAATGAGGCAATAGAAAAAGGACTGAAAGAACTAAAAGTATCAAAAAATATGGTTGATATAAAAGTTTTAGAAGAAGGAAAAAGAAGTTTTTTTGATATATTAGCTCCAAGAGTTGTTAAAGTTGAACTTACAGTAAAAGAAAATTATGAACCTGTAAAAGAAATTACTATGGAAAAAAAGACAAATAATGAAGAAAAAAATATAGATCCAATAGATTTTGAAAATGCAAAAAATAGCATAACAGATTTTTTGAAAGAATTATTGGAAAAAATCTCAGACAAAAAATTTGAATATAGTGTAGAAATTAAAGAACAAAATATAGAAGTTACTATAAATGGTGAGGATTCTGGTTTTTTAATTGGATATAGAGGAGATGTTCTAAATTCTTTACAAACAATTATGTCTTCAATTGCAAATAAAAATTCTAATTCAAGAATAAAAGTAATTTTAGATATTGAAAATTATAGAAATAAAAGAAAAGAAACACTTGAAAATTTAGCTGTAAAAGTTTCTAAAACTGTTAGCAAAACAGGAAAATCAATTACTTTAGAACCAATGGGAGCATATGAAAGAAAAATTATTCACAGCAAATTACAAGAAAGTAAATATGTAACAACACATAGTATTGGTGAAGAACCAAACAGGAGAATTGTAATCTCAAAAAAATAATTAAATACAAAAAATCAGAAGTCAAAGTTCAGATTTTAGTTTTATGTAGTATAAACTGATTTCGTGCTTTGACTTTTAAATTTAAAGAAAGGAATGTGAAAAATGAGTACAATTGCTGCAATTTCAACAGCTACAGGTAATGGAGGAATAGGTATTATAAGAATGAGTGGAAAGAAATCTTTTGAAATCTTGAATAAAATATTTACTCCACTTAAAAGGGAAAATGATGAAATTAAAGGGTATTCAATGAAATTTGGATATATTGTTGATCCTAAAACTAATGAAAAAATAGATGAAGTTTTGGTTTCATATTTTATTAGCCCCAAAAGCTATACAACAGAAGATATGTGTGAAATAAATTCACATGGAGGAGTTGTTGTAGAAAAGAAAATATTAGAATTATGTTTGGAAAATGGTGCAGATTTGGCAGAACCAGGAGAGTTTACTAAAAGGGCCTTTTTGAATGGAAGAATTGATTTAACACAGGCAGAATCTGTTATTGATCTTATTAATTCAAAAACAGAAAATGAAGCAAAAGCATCAATAAATCAGTTAGAGGGAAATTTATCAAAAAAAATACATCAAAACAGAGATAAATTATTGGATATAATGGCTGATATAGAGGCAAATATTGATTATCCTGAATATGATATTGAACAAGTTACTAATAATAAAATTTCCATTGTTTTAGAGGATATAAAAAAAGATTTGATTAATTTATCAAGTACTTTTGAAAATGGAAAAATATTAAAGGAGGGAGTTAAAACAATCATTTTGGGAAAACCAAATGCGGGAAAATCATCTTTATTAAATACAATCTTAAAAGAGGAAAGAGCAATTGTTAGTGAATTTGCGGGAACAACAAGAGATACAATAGAAGAATTTGTTAATATTGAAGGGATTCCTTTGAAATTAATTGATACAGCAGGAATTAGAAAAACTGAAGACAAAATTGAAGAAATTGGAGTAAAAAGAGCATTAAAATTATCTAAAGAAGCTGACCTGATTATTGCCATATTTGATGGCTCAAAAGAGCTAGATAATGAGGATTTAGAGATTTTAAATATTATAAAAAATAAAAAATCAATTATTATTTTAAATAAAAAGGATATTGGAGATATAGGTTTGGAAAATAATGAAAAAGTAAAAGAAGCATCATCAAATATATTGAAAATATCAGCAAAAACAGGAGATGGAATAGAAGGAATATATAAGAAAATATCTGAAATGTTTAAAACAAAAGAAATAGAAATGAATGATGGAATAATAATAACAAATATAAGACATAAAAATCAGATTGATAAAGCTTTGAAAAGTGTAAATGAGGCAATTGATACAAATGCTTCAGGATTACCAATTGACATTGTTAGTATTCCAATAAAGCAAATATTAAGCGATTTATCAGTAATAACAGGGGAAGATGTTTCTGAAGATATAATAAATGAAATTTTTTCAAAATTTTGTTTAGGAAAGTAAAATGTAAAATATAAAATATAAAATATATTAATTTAAAAAATGGCTGCTAAAGATAAGAAATAATTTATTAAGCAAAAGCACGAGAATCGAATTTAAGACAAAAAAATACATAAAACAACTAATTCGTTGTTGGAAAGAATTAATATCTTTAAAACTGAAAATAAAAAGAATAATTATAGAAAACAAAATATAACAGTAAAATCATAAATTATGTAAACTAATAAATAAAATAAAAAGGAGTAATTAAAATGAGTTATTATGCAGGAAAGTATGATATTGCAGTAATAGGAGCAGGTCATGCAGGATGTGAAGCAGCATTGGCAGCTGCAAGAATGGGTATGAAAACACTTATGTTTTCAATTAGTTTAGAGGCAGTGGCAAATATGCCTTGTAATCCTCATATAGGAGGAAGTTCAAAAGGACATTTAGTTAGAGAAATTGATTGTTTAGGTGGTGAAATGGCAAAAAATATTGATAAAACACTTATACAATTAAGAATGTTAAATACTTCAAAAGGACCAGCAGTATATTCTTTAAGGGCACAAGCTGATAGAAAAATGTATCAAATGGAAATGAAACATACAATTGAAAAACAAGAGAATTTATATATGAAACAAGCTGAAATTGTTGATATTAAAGTCGAAAATGGAAAGGTTAAATCAATAGAAACAAATATAGGGGCAATATATGATGTTGATGCCATAATTTTAGCTACAGGTACATATTTGAAAGGAAAAATTCATATTGGTGAAAAATCTTTTGAAAGTGGGCCAGACGGAGTTTTCCCAGCAAATAAATTATCTGAAACATTAAAAAAACTAGGAATAGATTTATTAAGATTTAAAACAGGTACACCTGCAAGAATTAATAGAAAAAGTGTAGATTTTTCAAAAATGGAAATACAAGAAGGAGATAGTAAATTAACAGCTTTTTCTTTTGAAGACAAATTAGATGAAAAAATTGAACAATTACCTTGTTATTTAACATATACAAATGCTAAAACACATGAAATTATAAGAAGAAATCTTCATAGATCACCATTATATTCTGGAAGAATAGAAGGAACAGGACCAAGATATTGTCCTTCAATAGAAGATAAAGTTGTTAGATTTGCAGATAAAGAAAGACATCAAATTTTTATAGAACCAATGGGTAGAAACACTGATGAAATGTATGTTCAAGGTATGAGTTCTTCTTTACCAGAAGATGTTCAAATTGAAATGTATAGAACTATTGCTGGACTTGAAAATGTTGAGTTTACACGTCCTGCATATGCAATTGAATATGATTGCATTGATCCTTCCGAATTGAAACTAAGTTTGGAACATAAAAAAATTGAAAACATGTTTTTTGCTGGACAGATTAATGGTACATCTGGATATGAAGAAGCTGCTTCACAAGGTATAATTGCAGGAATCAATGCTTCATTAAAACTAAAAGGTGAAGAACCAGTAATACTTGATAGATCACAAGCATATATAGGAGTTTTAATTGATGATATTGTTACAAAAGGAACAAATGAGCCATATAGAATGATGACATCAAGAGCAGAATATAGATTGTTATTAAGACAAGATAATACAGATTTAAGATTGACTGATATTGGATATAAAGTTGGATTAATATCTGAAGAAAGATACAAAAAATTCTGTGAAAAAAGAGACAGAATTTCATGTGAAAAAGAAAGAATGAAACAAACTGTAATCAAGCCTACAATTGAGGTTAATGACTTTTTGAAAAAAAATAATTCATCAACAATTAGCGGTGGAGTAAAATTAATAGACTTACTAAAAAGAAGTGAATTGAATTATAAAAAATTAAAGGACATAGACCCAGAAAGACCAGAATTAAGTGAGGAAGAAGCAGAGGAAGTAGAGATTCAAGTAAAATATGAAGGATATATTAAACTTCAAGAATCTCAAGTAGAAAAATTTAAGAAATTAGAGAAAAAGAAAATACCTAACGATATAGTTTATTCAGATATTAAAGGGCTTAGATTAGAAGCAAGACAAAAACTTGATAAAATAAGACCAACATCAATAGGACAAGCATCAAGAATTTCAGGGGTTTCACCAGCTGATATTAGTGTTTTACATATTTACATAGAACAGGAAAAATCTAAAAATACAAATTTGAATTAATATAGAAACAAAAGTGCTTAAAATACAACATAAAATGTGAATAAGGAGATGAAAAAAGTGAAATATGATGATTTTTCAAAAATTTTAATTGAAAAATGTAAAGAAATAAATATTGAAATTAATGAACAGCAAGCAAAAAAGTATTATAAATATATGAATTTATTGATTGAATGGAATGAAAAGATGAATTTGACAGCTATAGTTGAGCCAAATGATATTATCATGAAACATTTTGTTGATTCATTAACAATACAAAAATATATAAAAAAAGATTCAAAAGTTATTGATGTTGGAACAGGAGCTGGATTTCCTGGATTACCATTATGTATTTATAGAGAAGATACAAAATTTATTTTAATGGATTCCCTAAATAAAAGAATAAAATTTTTAGATGAAGTTATTAATCAAAATCAATTAAAAAATGTAGATACAATTCATGGTAGAGCAGAAGAAATAGCAAAAAATAAGGAATATAGAGAAGAATTTGATGTCGCAACATCAAGAGCTGTTGCACCATTAAATATTCTCTTAGAATACATGTTACCATTTGTTAAGATTGGAGGATATTGTATATGTATGAAGGGAGCAAACATTGATGAAGAATTAAAAAAATCTAATAGAGCTTTGGAAGTTTTAAAGGGAAAAATAGAACTTGTTGAAAAATTTGAATTACCAGGTACAGATTATGGAAGAAATATAATTATTATTAAAAAAATAGAAAATATTTCAAACAAATATCCAAGAAAGGCTGGAACGCCTTCAAAAGAGCCAATTGAATAAAAATGTTTTAAATAAACCTTTGTAAAATTTACAAAGGTTTATTTAATTTTTGAAAAATTATATTGACATCTATTAAAAGATTTTATATTATATTAGAGAAAGAAAAAAGATATGGGGGTTATGAAAAGTGGGAAAAATAATTTCAGTAGCAAACCAAAAGGGAGGAGTTGGAAAGACTACAACAGCAGTCAATTTAAGTGCTTCACTTGCTAAAAAAGGTAAAAGAGTTTTATTAATTGACACAGATCCACAAGGAAATGCAACAAGTGGTGTAGGTGTTGATAAATCAGTTCAATTCTCTGTATATGATGTTTTAGTTGATGGAGTTGATATAGAAAATACAATTCAAAAAACAGAAGTAAAAAATTTAGAAGTATGTCCATCAAACATAAACCTTGCAGGAGCTGAAGTTCAGCTTGTTTCTGCGAATCAGAGAGAATATAAATTAAAGGAAAAACTAGATAAATTCAAGGAAAATTATGATTATATAATAATTGATTGCCCACCATCATTAGGGTTAGTAACACTAAATGCATTTACAGCATCTGATAGTGTTTTAATTCCTATTCAATGTGAATATTATGCACTTGAAGGATTGGGACAACTTATTAATACAATTAATTTGGTAAAGAAAAGAATGAATAAGAGTTTGTCAATTGAAGGGGCATTATTGACAATGTATGATGCGAGAACAAATTTATCAAACCAAGTTGTAAAAGAAGTTAAAAATTATTTTGATGATAAAGTATACAAAACTGTTATACCAAGAAATGTCAAGTTAAGCGAAGCTCCAAGCTATGGAATGCCTATTTGTATGTATGATGCTCGTTCAAAAGGTTCAAAATGTTATGAAAAATTCACAAAAGAATTAATAAAAGTAAATGAATCAAAAGGTAGACATATGAAATAAAATTATGTAAACATAACAAAAATTCAGAAATAGGAGGAATTTAAATGGCAAAAAAAACAGGCTTAGGCAAAGGATTAGGGGCTTTATTTAATGATAATGTAATTGATGAAGAAGTAATTCAACAACAAGTAAAAGATGGAGAAGAGGTTGTTCATAAAATTAAAATAATTGATATTGAACCAAATAAAAATCAACCTAGAAGAAACTTTAATGAAGAAAGCTTAAATGAATTATCTGAATCAATTAAAAGATATGGTGTTATTCAACCTATTATTGTAACAAAAAAAGATGATTTTTATGAAATCATTGCAGGTGAGAGAAGATGGAGAGCAGCTAAAATAGCAGGTTTAGAAGAAATTCCATGTATCGTAAGGGATGATGCAGAAAGAAGAAATAAGGAAATTGCTTTGATTGAAAATATACAAAGAGAAGATTTGAATGCAATTGAAAAAGCTAAAAGCTATAAAGAATTGATGGACGAATATGGCTTATCAAATAGTGATTTAGCTGAGACTATTGGAATGAGTCAAAGTGCAGTTGCTAATACATTGAGATTATTAAATTTAGACTCAAAAGTAATGGATTTAGTTGTAGAAGGCAAAATTTCTGAAGGTCATGCAAGACAATTACTATATTTTGATGATCCTGATACTCAATACGAAATTGCAATGGAAATTATTGAAAAAGGTCTAAGTGTTCGTGATATTGAAAGAAAAGTTCAAGGACTAAAAAATATGAAAAAAGCCAAAAAGGAACCTAAAAAAGATGTACAGCATAATGCTATAATTAAAGATATTGAAAATACTTTTCAAGGTTATTTTGGAACTAAAGTAAGTTTACAAGCAGGAAGAAGAAGTGGAAAAATAATTATTCAGTATTCATCAAATGATGATTTGGAAAGAATTATAGAGCTTGTAAAAAATAATACATAAGTTGTATAAATAAAAGTATAATTTTTTTATAATAAGGTTGACAAATGAAAAATAACATTACAAATTAAAAGCATCAAAATCAAATATAAAGGATTATAAAATAATAGACATATAATTTTATTAAAAAGAATAAAAAAGTCAATATTGGACAAAATAAAGAAAAAACAAAGCCTGATATTGACTTTTTATTATTGAATAAGAAATTGGAATAAAAACAAACAAATTTTTAAAATTAGGTATTGACAAAACATGTTTAAATATGCTAATATATATTTGTTGTTAAACAAACGGAGAGGTGGTCGAGTTGGTTTATGGCACCAGTCTTGAAAATTGGCGTAGGTTTGTAGCCTACCGTGGGTTCGAATCCCACCCTCTCCGCCAAACTTGCTAAACAAAGGAAAAAGTACAAACGGCAAGTTTGTACTTTTTTGTTTTTATATAAAAATGGAGGCGTACCCAAGAGGCTGAAGGGGATTGTTTGCTAAACAATTAGGGTTCGTTAAGGGCCGCGGAAGTTCGAATCTTCTCGCCTCCGCCAGGAAATAAAGTAGTTAGCGAATAGCTAACTACTTTTGCATTTTTCAAGGAAAAATGCAAAAAATAAATAATTAAATAAATAATTAAATAAATAATTAAATAAATAATTAAATAAATAATTAAATAAATAATTAAAT
>CAKOWZ010000006.1 GCA_934129745.1 uncultured Clostridia bacterium | reverse complement strand
CCGCCGTGTACCGAACGGTACGCACGGTGGTGTGAGAGGACGAAATATCAATTAATGATATTTCTCCTACTCGATTGGCTTATTTATTGAATTATTTCTACTTGACAATTTACATAATACATGATAAAATAAACAAGTCAAGAAAATTATATTTATATTAGTTTCAAATTTAAAACTAATTGGTACATTGAAATAAAAATTTTAAACATCTTTTTTGATGTGGAAAATTTTATATAAAATATTTAGCTAAGGAGGGGTCTTTTATGAATTAGCTAATTTGAAACATCAACACTTGACTCATACGCTAGAAACAATAATTCAAAGGCAATCCAGAAAGGAAAAATCATATGTATATTACTAAAACAGCAGCATCTAAAATCGACAGAACTCAGATTTTATCAACTTCATATGCATTTGCAAATGGAGTGTATGTGTTCTCAATAATTATAACCTCAAGACTAATGGATATATATAATAATCCAACTCCTGAAAATAAGAAGGAGCTTAAAGAGGTCTTTTGGGATAATGAAGTTTCTCATATCGAAAAGATAATGAAGAGCTTTGAACCGGTTTTAAGAGCACTGGAAAGTGCTGATGAAATCACAAAAAATAGTTCAAGGCCACTGCTTTTAGAAGATGCTGAAAATGCTTCAAAAGCATGTGACGAAATTGTGGTAAATCCACGAAGCATAGGAGACATGGAGTTGGTTAATAAAATAAATCAGCTCAAAGTTAAAATTAAAGGCTATTGCGCAAGAATAAAAAATGCGGTAGCTTAATGGCATGGCTAATATTTTAAAAACCGAGCAAAGTATATTGCTCGGTTTTTTTTATACAATTCTATTAAAATTACCATTAGTAAAATCTTTGCCTTCTAAAATCTTTCCATTTTTAAAAACATTAACAATCTCACAAATTTCTTCAATATTTTCATCAATAAAATTAAGTCTAACATAATCAACATTTATTTCATTAATATTAATACTATTTTTTTTGCTATTAAAGATAGTAGTTGTTTTTGAAAAAGAATCTGGGAGAATTTTAAAATTCATATTCATTCTATCTTTTAAGAAAAACTCTATTTTACTATTTTTTTGTAAATTACAATTCCAACTATTATTACAGTTATTATTACATTTCTCTAAACAAAAATTACTTCTTGAAATTAGACAATAATTTGTTGTCATAACAGGTAAATTACCATAAATAATAGCTTCTGTTTTAGTGTTTTCAGATAATTGGTGAGTATTATCAAATGAATTTAAAGTAAATTTATCTAATTCAGGTGATAAAGTAATACTAGTAATTCCAAGGTTTTCTAGCTGTTTTGAAGTATAATCATTATAAACATTTAAAGTATAATTTCCAATTAATTCATATTCATTTAGGTTATTATTAGTAGTAGAATTTTTTAGGCAATTTTCTAATAAATTAATTTGAGAAATATTTGATATAACAAATCCTTTTATTTTATAACTTTTTAATATTCCAGGTAATTTCTCGCTAACTTTTTTCATGATAAAATCTTTAAGAATAGTTGGCATATAAATATAAGTGTTTGCTGTATTAGTTATTTGTGCTATTGTGTGTACAAATTCTGGAACAAAAAAATATTTTAAAGGAATATATATTCTATCAACTTGAGGTAGTTTTGTATAATTATATTTTTTGTTTAATGTGTGTAATAATATAGAAAATTTCTTTATTGAATGTGGTGCAGACATTGAAGAAGTCTCAAATATTACAGGTTCTGCAGGTGTCACAAATGTTTTTAAATTTGAATTGTCTAAAGGTTTATTATTTTTATGACACATATATGGTTTTCTGTGAATTCTATTTAAAACAATTTCTTCCAATTTTTCAATACAATTTCTACGTAATTGATTTAATTTACTAATACTAGGCAAATATAATTTATCATCTAAATCAACATCAATTTTATCAAATTCAAAGTGTGTTCCACCAAGTTTATTAATTTGTTCAATAATCCTTTCAGATGTAATAGGGGATTTTATTGAATCAACAGGAATTAAATCATCTGAAGTTATTGTGAAATTTATATTATCATATATATTTTCAAAATCAGATTTACCAGTATAAATACACATACTAACAGGTGTGTTTTTATGAACTGTTATTTTGCAATTAATTTTATTTTTTATAATTTCATTATCAATAAATTCTTTAGATTTAATAGATAATTCTTTAGAACTCATTTTAAAAATTTTATCATCTAGTTTAATATTTCCTTTTATTCGACCAATTTTTACAATATCACCTTTTTTAGCTTTACTAATATTTTGGTTATTAATCATAAGTTCAGAAATTGTATATGTTCCTTTTTCTTTTTCAAGACTAACAGTATCTCCAATTGAAATATCATCTTGTAATTTTAAAGTTACATAACCTTTACTATTATTAAAATTATGAACTTTTCCTAATAAAATTCCCATATTATTTGGTTTATTTTTAGAAACAAATTCTAAATTTGGTTTTTCATCTAAATATCCACAAGAAAAACCACCACGATTAAATACTTGAAGTAAATCTTTTTTATCATTTTCTTCAATAATATATGGTTTATTGGATTGTGCTAAATCAATGTATTTTCTGTAAATTCTTGTAACAGTTGATACATATTCTGGTGTTTTTAGCCTACCTTCAATTTTGAAACATGTAATTCCTGAATTTACAAGTTCTGGCAATAAATCAAGAGAACATAAGTCTTTTGGACTTAGTAAATATCCTTTATCAATTACAGTTTGACTAGATTCAGGTTGTATATTTTGATTGAATCCAGCATTTTTAATTTTTTTTAATAATTCATAAGGTAATCTACATGGTTGAGCACATTTACCACGGTTTCCGTGAACGAGCTCCAATCATACTAGATAAAAGACATTGTCCAGAATAACTCATACATAAAGCACCATGAACAAATACTTCAATTTCGATATTTGAATTATTACAAATATATTTAATTTCTTCCATTGTTAATTCTCTTGAAAGAACAACTCTTTTAAATCCAAGTTTTTCAGCTTCTAAAACTCCATCTAAATTATGAATTGTCATTTGAGTACTTGCATGAATTGGTAAATCTGGAAATAGATTAATTAATTTTTTTGCAAGACCTAAATCCTGAACAATAATTGCGTCAATTCCATAATTATATGCTTTTGTTGCAAGTGCAATTGCATCATCAAATTCATCATTTTTTATTAAAATATTTAAAGTTAAATTTGTTTTAACATTCCTGATTTTTGCATATTCAATTGCATTTTTTAATTGTTCATCATCAAAATTATTTGCAGAAGCTCTAGCATTAAATAGCTCTCCACCAAAATATACACAATCAGCTCCTGATTGAACAGCAGATTTTAAACAATCAAAATCACCAACAGGTGAAAGTAGTTCGATTTTATTCATTTTTATTATTCCTCATGTAATATGTTTATAAATTTTGATTTATGTGTTATCTGAATTTTATAAACATAATCTTTCTTTTTTATTTTTAAATCTTAATATCTAGGGGGTATTATAACATAAATAATCAAATTTTACAATTTACATAACTCGAAAATTAAAAAAATAATGTAACATATTTATCAGAAAAAACATATTATACAATATGAAAAGAAAAAGGAGGGTGAAAATTATGCCAGAAGAAGGAAGAAACTGCGGATGCGGTTGTGGTTGTGGAAACAATGGAATTTTAGGTGGAATTTTTAATGGAGATGGATGTAATAGTGAAATATTATTCTTTATAATTGTTTTCTTATTATTATTTACAAATTGTGGATGCTGTGGAAGAAACTAAATTTAAACATATCTGATAAAAGTGTGCAATTGGGGACGCGTCCCAATTGCACACTTTTAAGCTTTTTGGAAACAAAATTGCCCTACTTCAAATTGTTCCAAAATTTTTATATGTTTTTTAAAATAGATATGTCACAGGTACATTGAAAATGTTTCAAAATGTTTTTTTCTTATTGAAATATAAAGTATTGTATGATAAAATCCGTAATATAATTAAATATACAGACAAAAGGAGAAGATAAAATGCAAAAAAAGAGAGAAAATTATATAGGTTGGGATTCATATTTTATGGGAGTTGCAATGTTATCAGCTCAAAGAAGTAAAGATCCAAACACACAGGTAGGAGCATGTATAGTAAGTCAAGATAATAAAATATTATCATTAGGATATAATGGTGCACCAAATGGTTATGATGATGAGCATATGCCATGGGATAGAGAGGGAGAATTTATTAATACAAAATATGCATATGTTTGTCATGCAGAATTAAATGCGATTTTGAATAATAAAGGATCTAAATTAGAAGGATCAAAATTATATGTTTATTTATTTCCTTGTAATGAATGTGCCAAAGCAATAATTCAATCAGGAATAAAGGAAGTTATTTACAAATCAGATAAATATAATGGAACAGATGGAAATATAGTTGCTAAAAAAATGTTGGATTATTGTGGTGTTAAATATAGAAAATATGATGAAAAAAACATTGAAATTAAGTTGGACTTGTAGTGTGCAATTAGGACGCGTCCCCAATTGCACAAAAAAGATGAATAAATTTTCTAGACAATTAGTATAAATTATAGTACAATAATCAAGTCTAATAAAAAATTAAGGAGTGAATAATAATGTTATTAAAATATATAGTTACTTTTTTGGTGTCAATGGTACCATTAATAGAATTAAGAGGGGCAGTGCCATTTGGATTAGGTCCATGGCTTGGTGGACCATTGCCAACACTGCAATTATACATAGTTTGTGTTTTAGGAAATATGCTCCCTGTACCAATAATTTATTTTTTTGCAAGAAAAGTTTTGTTGTGGGGAAAAGATAAGAAATACATAGGTAAGTTTTTTACTTTTTGTTATGAAAAAGGTGAAAAAGGTGGAAAGAAATTACAAGAAAAGGCTGGAAGAGGTTTATATTTTGCTTTATTTTTATTTGTTGGAATTCCATTACCAGGAACAGGCGCATGGACTGGAGCTTTAGCAGCAAGTTTTTTAGATATGGATTTTAAGAAAAGTGTAATAGCTGTTATGGCTGGTGTTATACTAGCTGGAATTATTATGGGATTGGCTTCAGCAGGTGTTTTTGGGGCTGCAGGGGCAATATTCTAGTGGAATTCAAAAAAGTATTAGAGAAGTTATTAGAAAATGTATTAAAAAAGTGTACTAAATTCTTGAAGAATTAATCAATTTTTAGGAATTAGTACACTTTTTCAGAATTTCTAAACCTCAATTTTAGGTTGATATATTTCAAGCCACATATTAACTTGACACAAATAAGCCATAAGTTGTGGACCTGTCATAAGTTGCCCAAACCAAGGTCGAGTAAATGCTTTGCCATCAGTGTTTAAAATATCTAGAATATAATCTCTATCAAGCAAATTATTAATAGGGGCATTTTTATCTTTCATAATTTCAGAAAGCATTCCCCTTACAGTTGCTAAATATGTTGGATTCCATGTTTTAGGGTAAGGGCTTTTTTTGCGTTCAACAATTTTTTCTGGAAGCAAATCTTTCATAATATAACGAAGTAATCCTTTTTCACGTCCATTTAAAGCCTTCATTTCCCAAGGGATATTCCATACATATTCAGCTAATCTATAATCACAAAAAGGAACACGAAGTTCAAAACCATTATACATAGCCATTCTATCTGAACGGTCTAAAAGTGTTTGCATAAACCAATTTAATGTTAAATGAGAAATTTTTCTTTTTTGAGCAGTTTCCATTGAATCACTATCAAGAATTTCAACATCATTTAAACTTTCATAATATCTATAATCTATATATTCTTTTAAATCTATTTTATTTTTAATTGATGTATTTAATAGATTTTGTCTTTCAGAAATTGCAATTGACCATGGAAAAGTATTGCTTTGTAAAGCATCTTCTCTGAAAAACCATGGATAACCACCAAAAATTTCATCAGCACATTCACCTGTTAGTGAAACTGTTGCTTCAGGTTTAACCTTTTGGCAGAATAATAATAAAGATGAATCAACATCAGCCATTCCAGGCAAATCCCTTGCAATCATCGCATCTTTTAATGCATATGCAAGTTCAGGTGTATCAAGCATTATTACTGTATGATTTGTATTTAGCTTATTTTTCATAATATTAATATAATAATTATCAGAATTTGGTTGGAAATCTGTTTTCACAAAATTTTTATCATTATCTTTGTAATCAACAGAATAAGTTGATAAATTTCCTAAATCATTATTTTTGCAATAATCAGAAGCATATAGTGTAATAATACTTGAATCTAAACCTCCTGATAAAAAGGTACAAAGTGGAACATCTGAAATAAGCTGCCTTTTTATAGAATCTTCAAGCAAAAACTTAGTTTTTTCACAGGTTTTTTTCAAACCATCTTCATGTGGTTTACTAACTAAAGACCAATATTTTTCAATATGTAGACCACTTGAATTATATACTCCAAAATGTCCTGGTTTTAATTCATAAATATCTTTGAAAACTACAGTACCAGGAGTATGTGCAGGACCAATACCAAATAATTCACAAATTCCTTGTTCATCTAATTTAGCTTCAATTCCTGGAAATTTTAGTAAAGCTTTTATTTCAGAACCAAAAACAAAATTATTATTGTTTATAGAATAAAAAAATGGTTTAACACCAAAATGATCACGACAAACAAAAAGCTCATTTTTAGATGAATTCCAAATTGCAAAACCAAAAATTCCGTTCAATTTTTTTACAACATCATTTCCCCAATGAATATAGCTTTTCAACAAAACCTCAGTATCAGAATATGTGTAAAAATCAAATCCAAAATCTTCTAATTCACTACGCAATTCTGAGGTGTTATATAATTGACCATTATAAACAATTGTGTAAACTGAATTATTGAATCGTACACTCATTGGTTGTTTGCCTCCTTTAGGGTCAATTACAATTAATCTTTTATGTCCTAAAACTGCATGTTTATCATAATAATATCCATCTTCATCAGGACCTCTTTTTTTTATTGAATTATTCATTTCTATTATTGTATTTTTTTGATTAGATATATCTTTTGTTAAATTTACAAAACCTACTATTCCACACATAAATTTACCTCCTGATTTAGTATATGTAAAATTTAATGATTTGACACATTTGAAATTTTAGGAAAATGTTTAAAAATTTTTGTAATAAAAAAATTTTGAATGAATATATAAATATAGGAGAGAGAAGTTTGTTTGACAATTACATACATTTGGTGTATAATAAGTATTAAGAAGTCATACGACAAATAAATACAAAATGAATGCATAATGTATTTAATTGTCAAAAAGGATAAACATAAAAGGTATACATATATAAAAGGAGGTGAGTATTATGATTAAAACAGATGTTATAAAACAATTAATTGAACAAAATAATGGAATCCTAACATCAAAAATGGCTGATGAAAATGGAATCCACAGACAATATTTAAAAAATCTTGTAAATAGTGGATATCTAGTCAAATTATCAAGAGGTGTATATTCTAAACCAGACAAAGATGTAAATGAATTTTATTTGATGGGTCAAAAATATAAATCTGGAATTTTCTCTCATAATACTGCCTTGTATTTTTATGATTTAACAGATAGAACTCCATTTATATTAGATATGACATTTCCAAGTAATATGCGTATATCAAATGATATGTTAAATTCTCATTATATAAATAAGGAAAAATTAGAGTTAGGTTTAATTACAAAAACATTTGAAGATGGTACATCAATAAGAATATATAATATGGAAAGAACAATATGTGATATTATTAGAGATAGAAATAAAATAGACTCACAGATTTTTAATACAGCTTTAAAGGAATATATGAAACGTAATGATAAAAATTTAAATTTGTTATATATATATGCAAAAAAATTTAGAATATTAAAAATTTTAAAAATATATTTGGATGTATTAGGATAATTAAGGACATTTCTAAATGTAGAAAAATCTATAATTTGGAAATGTCTTTAATTTTTTTTATGTCTTTAATTGTAAATAAAAAATTAAATTTTATGTATTGATTCCAAGGAAAAATATATTGACAATAATTTTATTAAGATTATAATGTAACTATAAACAAAAGGATAATGGAGGTAAAATACATGGAAGGAAATGTAATGAGTTTTAAAGCAAAAATAAATAATTTGTCAAAAGAAAAAAAGGTCGCTCCACAAGCTGTTTTACAGGTATATATGTTAGAAAGATTGCTTGAAAGAATTGCAGTTTCTGAATATAAAGATAATTTTATTTTAAAAGGTGGAATGTTAATATCAGCAATTTTAGGAATGTCTAGTAGGTCTACTATGGATATGGATACAACAGTAAAAGGGTTTGAATTAACAAAAGAAAATGCAACAAAAATTTTAGACGAAATTTGTCAAATAGAGCTAAATGATGATATTAGTTTCAAAATGAATAAAATTGAGTTGATTAGAGAAGATGATGATTACAATGGATACAGAGCCACTTTTGAAGCTAAATATAAAAATACAATGCCTGTTATTTTTAAGGTTGATATAACAACTGGTGATGCTATTACATATAAAGAAATTGAATATGATTATAATTTAACTTTAGAAGATAGAAAAATCCCAGTTTGGTCATATAATATTGAAACAATTTTAGCAGAAAAGTTTGAGGCTGTAATAAAAAGAGGAATTACAGGTACAAGAATCAGAGATTTTTATGATGTATATATGTTAATTAATACACAAGATGAAAAAATTAATAAAAAATTATTAACAGCTGCAATTAATTTAACTTCAGAACATAGGGAATCTATAGATATAATAAAAGATTGGAAAAATATTTTAGAGTTATTAAAAGATGATGAAGATATGAGAAAACATTGGATGATTTATCAAAAATCATATTTTTATGCTAAAGGAATTGAATATGATGAATTGATTAAGAGTATTGAAAAAGTAGGAAAAATTTATGATAGATATAATAAAACAATAGTAAAAAATTAAAAAATGAAGAAACTTTTTATCTCCAACTATTGACAAAACAGGGAAATCCTTGTATAATTTTAAAGTGACATAAATAAACGGTATAAATTAATTAAAATAGAAATATACAATTCTAGAGACATAAGGGAGGGAATAGAGATGGCACAACCAAAAAGAAGATGGTCAAAAGCAAGAACACATTTAAAAAGATCTACATGGAAATTAAATGCTAACAACTTAGTTGAATGTCCACATTGTCATGAAATGATGATGCAACACAGAGCTTGCCCAAGTTGCGGATATTATAATGGAGAACAAGTAGTTTCAGTAAATGAAGCTGAATAATTATAATAAAAATAAATGGTTTGATTTTTAAGAAATTGAACCATTTATTTTTTTTAATCTATTATAATTTTTTTACCAAATGCACCAATTCCACTAATTCCTTTTTGTCCATCACGTAATTCATGTTCAATATCTTTGATAGTAACAAATGCTTTTGTATCAGCAATTGCAATGTTTTCTGCCACAATAAGAGGGTCAATAAAATCAATTAATATTCTAGCAGGAGATGAAGCAAAATTTGCACCAGCTTCAATAAGAGCCTCATAATAGCTTTGACATGCACCTGCAAAAATAGCTAATTTATTAGAATAATTTTCCCATTCTCGTGCATGAGTCACAGTTTTTACAAAATATCCAGAATGTCTGTAATTATAAATATCATTAAAACCAGTACCTCTTTTAATCATACCATCATGTCCTGTAATTACTAATATATCAGGGTTATATTTGGTTAATAAATTTTTGACGACTAATGGTTGCCTGGTTTCAGATATATTTTTAACAATAGCATTTATTCCAAGTTCTCTATAATATCTAAAAGATTTTTGGGAATATCTGCTATCACCATCTAAATGTAGAATTTTACCGTAAATTTTCGATTTTCTAACATGTTTAGTATATTTATTTAGATGAGATAAAATTCTGTTTTCAATATTTTTTTCTGTTGATTTTATGATTCTTTTATCAATAATATCTAAATCATTAATAGGACTATCTGCTTTTATTCTCATTGTTAGACCTTTTAAAATTGCAATTTGTGTGTTATGATTTAGATTAATTAGTTTATCAACTATGAAAATAATATCTTTTCCATATGAAATTCTTCCAACAATATCACCTTTTTTTATTTTTCTCAATTTTAACACCTTCTATTAATATATCTTATGTTGGATTTTGTCGAAATGTGTAGAAAGTTGGGAAAGGATTTTTTTGAGGGGAGGTTTACTTTTTCTTTTAAAACAATCTCTCAAACTAACTCGGAGAAAATATCTAATTCTTTTCTCTTGGTGCTAACCTAAAATGTTTTAAAAGAAAAAGAAAAACGTCCCTCAAAAAATCTTTCATAATAATAAGAAAAAATTTTGTAATATTTCTGTAATAAAAATGTGAAATAAATGTAATATAATGACTACAAAACCGCAAACACCTTGAAAATAGCGACACACAGCCAATAAACAATGAAAATGCTTTTTTGACATTTCAGGGTGCAGATGCTATAATCAAAGTATCTTAAAGAAGTAGGTGATTATTAAATGATTTGCAAAGATGATATTTCAAATATTAAAGCAGATATTGAGGAAATGAGTGGAAACAAACAAAGAATAATTGTTAAGGGGTCCCTAGGAAGGAGTAAATCGTTTGAAAAAGAAGCTACAGTAGAAAAAGCATATCCTAATATGTTTATTGTAAAATATGATGATGAAGATAGAAATGCAACATGGAGTTATATAGATATTTTAACTAGAACTGTTGAGCTTGAAGTTTTTGATGGAGAAAAATATAATCCATTATTACCACCATTGGCTGAAGATATAAAAAGAGCAAAAGCTACATTGTAGCAGTTTTTTGTGCAGAGATTTATTGTCTTTGCACTTTTTTTATTATGAGAAATATTTTATTTTTGAAAAGTCATATTATAAGAAATTTTTATTTTTGCAAATTTTTCAACTAATTATTTTAATATGGTTATATTTTCAAATAATGCCAAATATAATTTACTAACTAAAAAATAGGAGGTAAGATAAATGGCTATAGAAACATTAAAGGAAAATGTATGTGTTAACCAAATAATTGGAAAAACCAGAGAGAGTATAGTTGTCGAAGGTGATGTTATTATTCCTGATATTAAACCAGATATATTAAGTACAATAAATACAAATGGAACTGTATGTATTTATAAAAAGGAAATTTTAGATGGAAAAATTAGAATTGATGGTGGAGTACAAGTATATATAATGTATTTAGCTGATGATGAAAATAGTAGTGTAAGAGGGATAAATACTGTTATTGATTTTACAAAAATTATTGAAATGGAAAATATCAATTCTGGGATGAATATGGATAGTAATATTAATTTAGGAGAAATTGAATGTAAAATATTAAATGGTAGAAAAGTTAATATTAAAGCTAATATTGATATTGGTGTAAATATTTATTCAAATGAAAATATTGAATTTGTAAAAGATGTTGAAAATGATAATGGAGTACAGGTTTTAAACACATCAGCTGTAATGGATTCTTTACTTGGAACTGGTATGACAAAAGCATATGCAAAAGATACTATAACAATTGATAATAATGATAATTTATCAGAAATTATGAAAGTTAATTTGAATATGACTAATAAAGAGACTAAAACAAGTTATAATAAAATCCTTGTGAAATCTGATATGCAAGTAAATATTATGTATTTAACTGATGATAATAGGGTAAATGAAGTTAAATGGCAAATTCCTGTTATGGGATTTATTGATATGCAGGGAATTTCTGATGATAATTTATGTGATGTTAATTATGAAATAAAAAATTGTTTAGTTAAGCCAAATAATGTAGATGAGCATTCGATTTATATTGAAGTTGAGTTAGAGATTTCTTGTAATGTATTTGAAAAAAAAGAGCTTAATATAATTCAGGATTTATATAGTCCAACAGAAAATTTGAATATAAGTCAAAAAAACATAACTGTTATGCAAGATAAAAAAATGTTGAATTCTAGCTGTTCTATTAAGGAAAAAATGAATATATCTGAATTACAAAATTCTAAAATTTGTAACTTAGAAATTTGCCCTAAAATTATTAAGCAAAATAATTATAATGATAAAATTATAATTGAAGGAGAATTACAAGCTAAATTTATATTTATTTCAGGTACAACAAATAGGGTGGATGTTAATATTCAAAATATACCTTTTAATACAACTGTTGATTGTCAAGGAATTTCTAATAATTCAAATTTAAGTAGTAATATTGAGATATGTTCTCAGGGATTTGAAATGATGTCTGATGGTACAATTGAGATTAGTGCTGATTTAAATGTAATAACTGATATATGCAAAATGATGGAAGTTAGTGTTATCGATAATGTTGAAACATGTGATTCAAATGAGGAAAATATTTATAGTATTGTTGTTTATTTTGTTAAACCAGGTGATACTTTGTGGAATATAGCTAAAAAGTTTAAAAGTACTATAACTGCTATTGCTTCTGTTAATGGTATTGAAGATGAGAATAAAATTAATGTTGGGCAACAACTTTTTATTCCAAAGTTTGTTTAAATTTGAATAGTGAATGTTAAGTTAAAAAATGAAAAAATTTGGGATGTGGAAATTTTGTTTCATTTTTCTCAATCTTAAAGCTTAGAAAAGTAAAATTAAGAAAGGGCTTTTATAAAAAAATGTTATGGATAAAATTTATTCAAGAAAAAGATTGATTATTCCAAAAATTAAATTAGGTAAAAGGGGGAGTAGTATACTTAAAACTACTCCTTTTAAAAAACAATTAAATCAACAATCAAACGATAATTTGGATAAAAAAATAAATCAAAAACTTGTGAAAACAGCTATAATTGTTATTTTAGGTGTGTGTATTGCAAATCGTATAATTTCTATTATTGAACCAACTGTTGATTTATTGTGTATTGAAAAGGCAAAATCAGCTTCAACTATTGTTGCAAATGAAGAGGCTAAAGGTGTAATGCAAAATTATAAATATGAAGATATTTCTAATGTTATTAGAGATGACCAAGGTAATATTGAAATGATACAATTAAATATTGTTAATGTTAATAAAATTACTTCAGATGTTGCAGTTGAAATTCAAAAAAGGTTAGATAATTATAAAAATGAGGATTTTTCTTTGAAATTGGGAACTTTTACAGGCTTGAAAACTTTGTCTGGTAGAGGACCAGATATACCTATTTTGATTTCTACTGTTGGAAATGTTAGAACTGATTTGACTTCAGAGTTTTCTCAGGCAGGGATTAATCAGACTTTACATAGGATTTATTTAAATGTTGAATGTTCTGTTACGATTTTGTCTCCTTTTAATAATTTGGAAGAAACTATTAGTAACAAAGTTTTGTTAGCTGAAGCAGTTATTGTTGGTGATGTGCCTGAGACTTATTATAATTTTGAAGGTGTAGAGAGTAAAAATGCTATTGAAGTGATTAATTAATTTTTAATATAATTATACAAAAAAACCACAGTTGCCTGTGGTTTTTAATAATATTTCCGAAGAAATATAAAATATTATCTTTTTGAGAATTGTGGTGCACGTCTTGCTTTTTTCAAACCATATTTCTTTCTTTCTTTCATACGAGGATCTCTTGTTAAGAAACCTGCTGATTTTAAAGTTTGTCTATATTCTCCATTAGCTTGTAATAAAGCTCTTGAAATTCCGTGACGGATAGCTCCAGCTTGACCTGTGAATCCTCCACCAATTACTTTACAAATAACATCATATTTAGTAACTGTGTCTGTAGCTGTTAATGGTTGTCTTACTATAACTTTTAATGTTTCAGCACCGAAATATTCATCAATATTTCTACCATTAATTGTGATAACACCTGTTCCTTCAACTAATCTAACTCTTGCAATTGATTTTTTTCTTCTTCCTGTACCATAGAAAACTATTTTTTCTGATTTTGCTTTAGGCATTTTTTCTTTCCTCCCTTAAATTTAAATTAGAAATTCCAAATTTCTGGTTTTTGTGCTGCATTTTCATGTTCACTACCAGCATAAATTCTTACTTTTTTAATCATTTGTCTTCCTAATGAATTTTTAGGAAGCATTCCTTTTATAGCTAACATCATAGCTTTTTCTGGATTTTTGTCCATCATTACTCTAGCAGTAGTTTCTTTCATACCACCAATATATCCTGAATGATGTCTGTAAATTTTTTGATCTAATTTTTTCCCAGTGAAAATTGCTTCACTTGCATTTAGTATAATAACATGATCTCCTGCATCCATGTTTGGTGTATAAGTTGGTTTGTGTTTTCCTCTTAATAATTTGGCAGCTTCTGTTGCAACTCTACCTAATGGTTTGTTAGCAGCATCAATTATATACCATTTTCTTTCGATTTCATTTCCTTTTAAAACATATGTAGTATTATTCATGGTAAAAATTACCCTCCATTTCATAAAATAATTTATTTATATATGAAACTCAAAGTGAAACTACCGGGGAGAAGTTTGCCTTCAAGTCATATGTCAATTTAATTGCTTTTCTATTTTATACCAATTTCCGGGAAAAGTCAAGGGATTTTTTGATTATTTTTTGCACAATTGGGGACGCGTCCTAATTGCACACTGAAAAAAGCAGTTAGTGTAAAAACAGTTTGATATCAGGCGTTGTTGAAAAATAAACGAGTTTGTTGTAAAATGTAATTATTAAATTTTGGAAAATGAACAATTGTGGACGCGTCCCAATTGCCCAATGTGTGCAAAATGGACGCGTCCACAATTGCACATTAACACATTAAAAGGAGATAAAATATGAGAAAGTCAGATGCGATAAAAATTATTGAAAGATTAAAAGGATATTATCCTGAGGCTACTTGTAGCTTAGATTTTGAGACACCTTTTCAAATGGTGGTAGCTGTGATGCTTTCAGCTCAGTGTACAGATGAGAGAGTTAATAAAATAACACCATTGTTATTTGAAAAATATGGAACACCTGAGGCTATTTGTGAGATGGATTTGGAGGAATTAGAGGAAATAATTCATCCTTGTGGATTTTATAAAAATAAGGCAAAAAATATTAAGAAAACTGCAGAGATAATTGTTACAAAATTTAATGGGGTTGTTCCACAATCAATGGAGGAGTTGGTCAAATTGCCTGGTGTAGGGAGAAAAAGTGCTAATGTTATTATGTTAGAGGCTTTTAATTCTCCACAGGGAATTGCTGTTGATACACATGCAAAAAGAATTTCAAATAGGTTGGGATTTTCTAAAAATTCTGATCCTGAAAAAATTGAGAAAGATTTAGTTAAGTTAATTCCAAAAGAATATTTTTGTGATGTTAATCATTTACTAGTATGGCATGGAAGAAAAATATGTGTCGCAAGGAATCCGAAGTGTGAAGAGTGTCCTGTAAAGGAGTATTGTGAAAAATATTTGTAAAGATTTTACATGTAAAAGAGTTTTTTAAAGATTTTAAGTGTAAAAAATAAATGTGGTTTAAATGAAGTTTGATAATTTGCAAAATGAAGTTAAATTAAAATCAAGATTTAAATTAAATTAAATAAAAGCAAAAAATTAAAGTAAAAGAAAAGCAAAAAAAGTCGACTTATGTTAATAATTGTATTGAAGTTTAAATTTTGAAATGCTATAATATAAAAAATCTGTAAAACCAGAAAAATATTTTTTTACAAAGGAGATATGACTTATGAAAATCAATGTACTTGCATCAACAAAAGTAGGTTATAACATGCCTAAAAATGAGGCTATCGATTTCTCAGGAAAATCAGCAGGGATATGTTATATGCCAGACAGCTTGGAAACTTTATTTTCAGAACCTTCTGAAAAAACTGAAAAAAGAGCTAATGGTACACTAAAATCAGGTCATCATAGTGTGTTTGGACATGTTACATATAATTTATCTTTAGAAGGGATTCCTAAAATTCTTGCAATGGTTTTAAATAATGAAAAAATTTATAATACATCAGAAAAATCAGCAAGATATACAAAAATGGAACCATCTGAAAAAGAAAAAAAATTATATGAAAAATGGATAAAAATCTTTCAAGAGGTAATAAAAGAAAAACATCCTGAAATAGATGACAAGAAAAACAAAAAACTTGCTATGGAAAATGCGAGATATTTGATTAGTGTTTTCACACCAGCAACAATTATGGAGTATACTGTAAGTTTTGGTCAATTAAATTATATTGCTCATTGGTTTGAAAATTTTATAAAATCAGCAGAAGATACAGCTTTTAATGTTAAATTAAAAAAAGTTTTTGCTGAATTTAATGAACAAATTAAGGATTTAATTGTTCCTGAACTTAATTCAGATGTAAAAGGAAGAACATTTTCTTTGTTTGCTAAAAGAGACAGACAAGAGGAGTTTGGCGAAAATTATTGTGTAAATTATACAGGAACTTTTGCTGAACTTGCTCAGGCTCAAAGACATCGTACATTATATTATGAAATTTTTATTCCTAAAGAAGATCATGAATATTTTGTACCTCCTATTATTAAAGGAACAGAACTTGAAAAAATGTGGGAAGATGATATTTATTCTCTAGATGATGAGTTTCCTCAAGGATTAATGTTAAATATTAATGAAAGAGGAACTGTGGAAAATTTTGTTATGAAATGTCAGGAGAGATTATGTGGAGCTGCACAATTAGAGATAGCTTTACAAACTAAACAAATCCTTGATAAATACATGAAAGAAACAAAAGATTCTAAGCCAGAGATTTATGAATATTTAGTTCCATATTCTAAAGGCGCTAGATGTACATTTCCAGGGTTTAAATGCACATTACCTTGTATGTGGGGAGCAAAAAAAGGAATAGATAGAGATATTTAAAATCTGATAGTTAATATGATGTAATTCAAAAATTTAACTATATTAGTGTGATATTTGTAAAAAGGGGTACTTTCAAATTTGAAGTACTCCTTTAAAAATGATTTAAGATATTCTATGTCCTTGAAGATTGAAATTTCCCATATTTGTTTGGGCTGATAAATTTAAAATATTTCCATTAACATTTCCCATTATAGTATATTGAATTTTCATCATACCAGCTGAAAAATTTCCCTTCAAAGATAGGTTATTTCCTTGAATTACACCATTATTAAATTCACTTCTTTTTCCCATTACATCAATATAACCACTTAAAATATTACCATTAGGAATTAGCTTAACTAATGCTTTTATGTTTCCCATTGGTGATTTTATATTAAATTCATATAAACCATCCATTATTTTCTCCTCCTTTAGCTAAAGTATATGCAATTTCTGTTCATCTGTGAACCTTAATAATAAAAAAATAATAAATTTAATTTACATTTACTTTTATGAAAAAATATGATATAAAAAAATGGCCAGAGATAACTACATAATTAAATAAAAGTGATAATAACAAGAAAATAAAAATCAAAAGGAGTTTCAAATGTCTGAAATATTAAACAGAGTAAATAGTGTAAAAGATTTGAGAAAACTTAATTTAAAAGATAAACAAAAATTAGCTGAAGAGTTAAGACAATTTATTATAAAAATTGTATCAGAAAATGGAGGCCATTTAGCTTCAAATTTGGGAGTTGTTGAATTAACAATTGCTTTACATAGTGTATTTAATACACCACGAGATTCAATAATTTGGGATGTTGGACATCAAACTTATGTACATAAAATTCTTACAGGAAGAAAAGACAAAATGAATACATTAAGAAAATTAGATGGAATTGCAGGATTTCCAAAAACATCTGAATCAGAGTTTGATTGTTTTAATACTGGACATAGTTCAACTTCAATATCAGTTGCTTTAGGTATGGCAAGGGCTAATAAATTAGATGATAGAAAAACAAAAGTTGTTTGTGTAATTGGTGATGGAGCATTAACTGGTGGAATGGCTCAAGAGGCCTTGAATGACGCAGGAAGTAGTAATTCTGATATTACAGTTATTTTAAATGATAATGAGATGAGTATTTCTAAAAATGTTGGAGGTATAACGTATTTTTTAAGTAAATTAAGAACAAAAAGATTTTATACTAAAACTAATAATAGAATTAAAAGACTAATTATACGTATTCCACATGGTGGTAAAAGTTTGGTTAGGTTTACACAAAAAATAAAAAGAAGTATTAAACAAATGGTAATTCCAAAAATGTATTATGAAGATATTGGTTTTACATATCTTGGACCAGTTGATGGACATGATATTGAAAAATTGGAAAGTGTTTTAAGAACTAGTAAATTAATATCTGGACCAGTATTAATACATGTTGTTACTAAAAAAGGAAAAGGATATAAATTTGCAGAAGAAAATCCTGATAGATTTCATAGTACTTCAAGTTTTGATATACAAACTGGGAAAACTAAAAAAGAAAAACAAACTGATTATTCAAAGGTTTTTGGTGAAAAATTAACTGGATTGGCTCAAAAAGATGAAAAAATTGTTGCAGTTTCTGCTGCAATGATTGATGGAACAGGATTAAAAAAATTTAAAGAAAAATTTCCAACTAGAATTTTTGATGTTGGAATTGCAGAACAACATGCTTTAGGTATGGCTGCTGGTATGGCTAAAAAGGGATATAAACCTGTTGTGTCAATTTATTCATCATTTTACCAAAGGGCTTTTGATCAAGTTATTCATGATATATGTTTACAAAACTTGCCTGTTGTAATGTGTGTTGATAGAGCTGGAATTGTTGGTAATGATGGAGAAACACATCAAGGACTTTTTGATATGGCGTTTTTTTCAATGATTCCTAATATTACTATTATGGCTCCTAAAAATTTTGAGGAACTAGAAAAAATGCTTGAATTTGCTATTAATCTAAATTCACCAGTAGTTATAAGATATCCAAGAGGTGGCGAAGGAAAAATTAAATTTGATAAATGTGAAGATGTAAAATTAGGTATGTCTGAAGTATTAAGAAATGGTGATGATTTAACAATTATTGGTATTGGTAAAATGGTTGAAAGAGCTGTTGAAGTAAGTGATTTGTTAAAAGAACAAGGAATTAATTGTGATGTTATTAATTCTAGATTTTTAAAACCTTTGGATTTTTATACAATTGAACAATCTATTAGAAAAACTAAAAATGTTATTACAATAGAAGATGGTATATTACATGGTGGATTAGGAACTAGTGTTATGGAAATGATTAATGAATCTAGAATTGAAGGAGTTCATCTAAAATGTTATGGATATGATGATGTTTTTGTTAAACATGGAAGTGTTGAAGAACTTGAAAAATTATATGGATTAGATGCAAAAAGTATTGCTTTAAGTGTTCAGGTTTTGCAGCAGATGAGAAATTTTATTAATTTTAGTTGATTATAATTTGATTTGAGATGTTATGTAATATATGCAATGATTAATTGTAGTATTATATTGTTATAAATGAAAATGATTAGTTTAAATAAAATTATTGTTATAAGGAAAAAATGATAATTAAATATAAAATGAAAGTTTGTCAAATTATGTAGAAAATAGGAGAAAATTGACATACGAATTAATAAAAAAATGGTAAAAATATATTGACACTTGTGAACGTATGTTCTATAATTAGATATAGTTAATAAAACAAAAAATGATGGAGGAACAATAATGGCGATTATAATTGATGGTAAAGAACTTGCAAAAAAAATAAGAAGTGAATTAAAAAATGAGGTGGTGGAATTAAAAAATAAAGGAATAAATCCTAAATTAGCAGTAATCATGGTTGGAGATGATAAAGCATCAAAGGTTTATGTAAAAAATAAAAGCAAAGCATGTGAAGAATGTGGTATAGATTATGAAGAATTTTTAATGGATAAAGATATAGATATGGAAGAATTATTAGAAACAATTGATAAATTAAATAAAAGAGATGATATACATGGGATTCTTTTACAAAGTCCAATACCTTCAAATTTAGATATAAATCAAGCATTTAACAAAATAAATTATAAAAAAGATGTTGATGGATTTAACCCAATTAATGTTGGAAAACTATCAATTGGAGAAGATTGTTTTGTATCATGCACTCCAGCTGGAGTTATAAAAATGTTGGAAGAATATAATATTGAAATAGAAGGAAAAAATGTTGTAATTATTGGAAGAAGCAATATTGTTGGAAAACCTTTAATTCAATGTATTCTAAGAAAAAATGGAACTGTAACTATGTGTCATTCTAGAACAAAAAACATCAAACAAATTACTAAAAATGCAGACATTTTAATAGCTGCACTTGGAAAACCAAAATTTGTTACACAAGATATGATAAAAGATGGGGCTGTTATCATTGATGTTGGAATAAATAGAACAGAAGATGGAAAATTGGTTGGAGATGTAGATTTTGAAAATGTTAAAAATAATGCATCTTATATTACTCCTGTTCCAGGAGGAGTAGGACCAATGACAATTGCCATGCTTATGACAAATGTTGTTAAAGCAGCAAAAAACAAATAAAAATTTTAAAATGGGGGACTGAATTTTATATTTATAATTACAAAGAAAGGAGAGCATAATTATATAAATTTGATTATGCAAAACAGCTATGGAAGAAAAAGATATTAAATATTGGATTTGGTTTTCAAGAATTGAAAAATTAACATGTATTCAAAAAGAAAAATTATTAAAAAAGTTTAAATCACCTAAAAATATATGGGATTTAGATAAATATGAATTACAAGAATTATGTCATGAAAATAATGAAAAAATTATTATTAACGAAAATAGTATAAATGATATATATGATTCTAAATATAAAGAAAATTTAGAAAAATATGAAGAATATATTAAAAAAAATAATATTAAAATTATTACCATTTTTGATGATATATATCCTAGTAAATTAAGAAATATGTATGATAAACCAGTTATTTTATTTGCAAAAGGAAATATAAAATTATTAAAAATGAATAGTGTTGCAATTGTTGGATGTAGAAAATGTAGTTTATATGGAGCAAAAATTGCACAAAAAATTGGATATGAATTATCTAAAGAAAATATATGTATTATAAGTGGACTTGCTAAAGGTATAGATAAATTTTCACATATAGGTGCATTAGAAGCAAAAGGAAATACAATTGCAGTAATAGGATGTGGATTAGATTATATATATCCATATGAAAATAAAAATTTATATGAACGAATTATAAATAATAATGGTCTAATAATTACAGAATATATTATTGGAACAAAACCAGATAAAATGAATTTTCCAGCAAGAAATAGAATAATTAGTGGATTGTCTGATGGAATTGTTGTTGTTGAAGCACAAGAAAAAAGTGGTGCTTTAATTACATCAGATTTTGGACTTGAACAAGGAAAAGAGATTTTTGCTGTACCTGGAAATATTGATAATTATAATTCTGTTGGAACTAATGAATTAATAAGAGATGGAGCTAATATGGTTACAAGTTATGAAGACATCATAAATGTATTATATAAAAAATAAATTGATATAAGTGTTAATACAAGCATAGTGTTTTAATATAATATAAATAAAATTAAAAAAAGACTTTCAATTTTGATGTTTTTGTAATATAATTAAGAAGTAAGTTTGACTAAGAATTTTGTCGGAAAAGGAGAAAAAATATGAATGGTAGAAGAAAGAATGTAAAAAAAAGAACAAGTACAAATAATTCTACAAGAATTAATCCAGTTAAACAATATGATAAAACAGGTAATAATACACAAAAAAACGGACCAATAAGAAAAGGCAAAAAAACAAAAACAAAAAATAAACATCCAATGGCAAAAAAAGTTATATTAATTGTTATAGCATTAATATTTTTAATGATTTTGATTTTTGGTGGTATTTTTGCAGGTATTGTTTTTAGTGATAAATTTGCTTTAACAAGAGATGATTTATTAATAGGTGTATCAAATACATTGATTTATGATGCTGATGGAAATGTTATAGCTGAATTATCAGGAGAAGAAAATAGAAAAATCATTAGTATAGATGATATGAGTGAATATTTGCCAAAAGCATTTGTTGCAATAGAAGATGAAAGATTTTATCAACATAAAGGTGTTGATATAAAAAGAACAGCTGCTGCAACTCTTACATATGTAACACATTCAGGTGAATCAAGTTTTGGTGGAAGTACTATTACACAACAATTAGTTAAAAATATAACTAATGAAAAAGAGAGTAGTGGTAAAGCTGGTATGCAAAGAAAAATAAGAGAAATGTCAAGAGCATACCAGATTGAAAAAATGTTAGATAAAAAAGAAATATTACAATTATATTTAAATTTAATACCTCTTGCATCAAGTGGTGGAGATATATGTGGTGTTGAAGTTGCATCAATGTATTATTTTAATAAATCAGCACGTGATTTATCAATTGAAGAATGCGCATTTTTAGCAGGTGTAACACACAGCCCTTCTCAATATAATCCATATAGAGAAAATCCTAATACTGAAAGAATGAAATCAAGAACAAAAACTGTTTTAGGAAAAATGAAAGAATTAGGATATATAAATGATAGTCAATATAATGAAGCAATAGCAAAAGTTGATGAAGGATTAAAATTTGAAAAAGGTGAATTACCAAGTTCAACAATTAAAGATTACTATGTATCAGCTGCTGTTGATGAAGTTATTAATGATTTAGTAGAACAAAAAGGAATGTCAAAGGAATATGCAAGAAATCGTGTATTTGGTGGAGGATTAAAAATATATACAACACAAAAGAAATCAATACAAGATATTGTAGAAACAGAATATAAAGCTGAAACATATGTAAAAGCTTCAACAAAAAATGAAGGAGCACATACACAATCTGCAATGGTAATAATAGACCATAAAACAGGTGGAGTTGTAGGATGTATGGGTGGTTTAGGAACTGATGTTGATGCTATAGGAATAAATAGAATAAATAGTGCAAGACAACCAGGTTCATCAATAAAACCAATAGGTGTTTATGGACCAGCATTAGAAAAAGGAATAATTACTGCAGGAACAGTATATGACAATTCTAAAACAACATTTGGAAAAAATTATTCACCAAATAATGCGTCTTCAAGTTATTCAGGATTATGTACAATAAGGCAAGCTATAGAGGTTTCATCAAATATTGTGGCAGCAAAAGTTATTACTGAATTAACTCCTGATGCAGCAATAGATTTTATGAGAGAATTGGGAATAACTTCATTAGTTAAAGCATCTGAAGCTACAGGAAAAACAAATGATTCAAATATATCTTTAGCTTTAGGTACAGCAACAATTAGTCCATTGCAAATGGCAGCAGCATATGCAACAATTGCAAATGATGGTGTATATATAGAACCTACATTTTATACTAAAGTAGAAGATTCTGAGGGAAATGTAGTTATTCAAAGTAATCAAGAAACAAGAAGAGTTTTTAGTGAAGGAAATGCCTATATTATGAAAAGCTTATTAAAACAAGTTGTTGAAGGACAATATGGAACTGCAAAAGCATGTAAAATGGGTAATATAGATGTTGCAGCTAAAACAGGAACAACACAAGACCAAGTAGATTTATGGTTATGTGGATTTACTCCATATTATACAGGAGCAACATGGTTTGGATATGATAGAAGTGAATATATAACTAGTTATGGAGGAAGTCCAGCAACTTTAATTTGGGCAAATGTAATGAAAAAAGTTCATGCAGATTTAGAAGGAAAGAAATTTGAACAACCAAGTAATGTTGTAACAGCAAACATATGTAAAAAATCTGGTAAAATTGCAACAAATGCATGTACAGATACATATACAGAATATTTTGTTGAAGGAGCAATTCCAGGAAAATGTGAAGGTCATAATTCGTTTGAAGTATGTACAGAAACAAATAAACTTGCAACAGAATATTGTCCAAGTAAGAAAACTGTATATGGTTTAGCAATGCCTGAAAAAGAAGCAAATGCAAAATGGAAAACAGATGGTGGAAATAAATATTCTGTAATAACAGAAAAATGTGATGTTCATAAAGAACCAACAACACCAGAACCATCAATAGTTACTCCACCAGAACAATCAAAAACAGATACAGATATTACTGTACCAAATGTAGTCGGAATGTCAGAAACTGCAGCAAAAAATGCATTAGGTAAACTTACTGTTGTTGTAGAACATAAAACAACATCAGATACATCTAAGGTTGGAAAAGTAATATCACAAAGTGTTAATGCAGGAGCAATTGTTTCAAAACAAGCTAGAATAACAATTGTTGTTGGAAAAGCTGAAGAAAAAGCAAATCCTTCAACACCAAATAAACCAGATGATGGCGGAAATAATTCTGGAAGCGAAAATAAAGAACCAGAAGCATAACATACATATAAAAAATGAGACAATTATATGATAAAATATTTATAGATTAATTTAAAATTTGTCAGGATAAAAATAATATTTATTCCTGGCGAATTTTAAATAATATAAATTGAATAATATTTATAATCATGAAGAAAATAATACAAAAGGAGAAAAATTAATGGGATTAAAAAATAATGATAATAATAAAAAATCAAATATTGGTATCATTTTAACAATAGTATTACTTGTTATTATTAGTGTAGCAGGAATAATCTTTTTTATGAATTTTAATAAAGAAAATGAAGATAAAAATATGCCATATACACAATTGTTATCTAATATAAATGATGGAACAATTGAAAAAATTGAAATGACAGAAGGTAGTGATGTTGCTAAAGTAAAAATTGTAAATGATGATAAAGAAAAAAAGGTTTTAATACCAAGTGTAGATTCTTTTATAGAATTAGTACAACAAAAATCTGATAGTGGAATAAAAATAAATTTAATTCAAAATGAAAGAAATGTTTTTTTATCAATTATTAGAGGAATTATATCTTTTTTACCAACAATTATTTTAGTGATATTGGTAATAGTTGTTATGAAAATGCAAGGACTTGGAGAAAAAGGTAAAATATATGATTCTGAAACTCAAAAAATAAAAACAAAATTTAAAGATGTTGCAGGATTAGATGAAGAAAAACAAGAAATGATAGAAATTGTAGATTTTTTAAAAAACCCAGAAAAATTCACAAAAATGGGAGCAAAAGTACCACGTGGTGTATTATTATGTGGTAATCCTGGTACAGGTAAAACATTAATAGCAAAAGCAATTGCTGGTGAGGCAAATGTTCCTTTTATATCAATGAGTGGTTCAGAATTTATTGAAATGTTTGCAGGACTAGGCGCTTCAAGAGTTAGAAAATTATTTGAAAAAGCGAGAAAAGTTGCTCCTTGTATAGTATTTATAGATGAAATTGATGCAATAGGTTCAAGAAGAACATCTTCAAGTGGTGCTGAAACTGAAAATAATCAAACATTAAACCAATTATTAGTTGAAATGGATGGATTTGACACAAATGAAACAATAATAGTTTTAGCAGCAACAAATAGACCTGAGATGTTAGATAAAGCTTTATTACGTCCAGGAAGATTTGATAGACAAATAACAGTTGGATTACCAGATTTAAATGGAAGAGAAGCTATTTTAAAAATTCATGCACAAGGTAAGAAATTTGCACAAGATGTTAATTTAAGAAGTATTGCAGAAGATACAGCAGGTTTCTCAGGGGCAGAACTTGCCAATATTTTAAATGAAGCTGCAATAATTGCAACAATAAGACAACGTGACGGTATTACTAACAAAGATATTGAAGATGCATTAAAAAAAGTAACTGTTGGACTTGAAAAACATAATAGAGTTATATCTGAAAGAGATAAAAGAAGAACTGCAGTTCATGAAGCTGGACATGCAATAGTAAGTCATTATTTGGAAACTCAAAAAGATATTAAGGAAATTTCTATTATACCACGTGGTATGGCAGGCGGATATACTATGTATAAAACTAATGAAGATAAAGCATATATATCTAAAAATGAAATGTTGGAAAAATTAATTGCATTAATGGGTGGACGTGCTGCAGAAAAATTAGTTTTAAATGATATTTCAACAGGTGCAAGCAATGATTTAGAGATCGCTAATGAGATTGCTAAAAATATGGTAACTGTATATGGAATGAGTGATAGTGTTGGACCAGTTCACATTAATTTAGAAAAAGATCCATATCAATTAGAACTACTTGGTGATAGATATACTGATTTAATAGGAAATGAAATTAAAGCTTTTGTTAATGAAGCAGATTATAAAGCACAAACAATTTTAGCAAATCATTTAGATGCACTTGAAGTTATATCAAATGAACTTCTTGAAAAAGAAGTAATTAGTGCAGAAAGATTTGAAGAATTAATGGCTAATATGTAAATATTTTAAAATAAAAATATTTGAATATATGAAATAAAAGTCTTTTAAACTCTTGAAATAACAAAAATATTATGTTATTATATAAATATGTTAAAAAACAAATAAATTTTGAACATTAGAAATTTTACAAAATATAAAAACAATGTAAAGGACAACACAAATAAAGTAAAACTAATAGAGAGCTAGAGAATGGTGGAATTCTAGTAAGATAATAGATTATTTGTTATCACCTTTAGGTTATTTAGCTGAAAGTTATTTGAATCAATAAGTGATATAAATAGTAATGCTAACATTTATGTTAATGTTAATACTAATACTAAAATATTAATATTAATATTAATGTTAAACTATTAAGCTAAATCGTATTCTTGCGTTAAAAGAAATTAAGAGAAAAGATTAATAAATCTTTTAAAATAGGTGGTACCGCGGATTTTAAAGCTATTCGTCCTAATTGTATTAGGACAAATAGCTTTTTTGATATTTAATTTTAAACAGTTACATTTAAGATATGTGTATATGTATTGCAATATAAAATAGAAAAGTATATGTTCTAATACAAATTAAAAGCCAAAATAAAAGAAAAAATAGTAAAAATAATAAAAAGGAGAGATAAGAAATGTGTGAAAATTGCGAAGAAAAGAAAGATTATGGTAAAACACTTAATTTACCAAAAACAGATTTCCCAATGAGAGGAAATCTACCTGAGAATGAACCTAAAATTTTTGATGAAGTATTTGAAAATGGTTTATATGAAAAAATGTTAAAGAAAAATGAAGGAAAAACTCCATTTGTATTACATGATGGACCTCCTTATGCTAATGGTGGAATACATATTGGACATTCACTAAATAAAATTTTAAAAGACACTATAGTAAGATATAAAAATTTAAAAGGATTTTATACACCTTTTATTCCTGGGTTTGATACACATGGTATGCCAACTGAAAGAAAAGCAATTGAAAAATTAGGATTAAATAGAGATGAAATTCCAGTTTCTCAATTTAGAGATGCTTGTAAAAGTTTTAATGATGAATATATAGGAACTCAGACTAAAGGTTTTAAACGTTTAGGAGTTTTGGCTGATTGGGAAAATCCATATATTACATATCAACCACAAATGGAAGCTGAACAATTAAAAGTATTTGGTACAATGTATCAAAAAGGATATATTTATAAAGGATTAAAACCTGTTTATTGGTGTACAGATTGTGAAACAGCTTTAGCTGAAGCAGAAATTGAATATAAGGATGTTGATTCAGATACAGTTTATGTAAAATTCCCTGTAATTGAAGGTAAAGGTTTGTTTGACGAAAGAGATACATATTTTGTAATTTGGACAACAACACCATGGACATTACCTGGAAATACAGGAATAACTGTAAATCCAGATTTTGAATATAGTTTGATTGAAGCAAATGGAGAAAAATTAGTAATTGCTTCTGAACGTGTTGAACCAGTTTTAAAAGAAGCAGAAATTGAAAATTATACTGTAATAAATAGATATAAAGGTTCAGATTTTGAAGGAGTAAGATGTAAACATCCATTTATAAATAGAGAATCAAAAGTAGTAATGGGTAGTCCTGATACAGTTGATGTTGATTTAGAAACAGGTACTGGTGAAGTTCATACAGCTCCTGGATATGGTAAAGAAGATTATTTATGTGGAATAAAAAATGAGCTTGAAATGATAGTTTGTGTTGATGATAAAGGTCATCAAACAGAACAAGCTGGTCCTTTTGCTGGAATGTTTTATGCAAAATCAAATAAAGAAATAATTAAATGGTTAGATGAAAATGATTTATTATTAGCTAAAAAAAGAATAAATCACTCATATCCACATTGTTGGAGATGTAAAAAACCAATAATTTTTAGAGCAACAAAGCAATGGTTTGCATCAATTGATAAATTTAGAAAAGATTCATTAGAACAAATTAAAAATGTTAAATGGATTCCAGGTTGGGGAGAAGATCGTATTTCAAAAATGATTGAAGAACGTAATGATTGGTGTATTTCTCGTCAAAGAACATGGGGTGTTCCAATTCCAATTTTTTATTGTAAAGATTGTGAAAAAGAATATGTTACTGATGAAAGTTTAGCAAAAGTTGAAAAATTAGTGAAAGAAAAAGGAACAAATTGTTGGTATGATTTAGATGTAAAAGAATTAATGCCAGAAAATGCAAAATGTGAGAATTGTGGATGTACAGAATTTAAGAAAGAAACAGATATAATGGATGTGTGGTTTGATTCTGGTTCAACACATCAAAGTGTATTAGTTCAAAGAGGAATTCCATTCCCAGCTGATTTATATTTAGAAGGTGCTGACCAATATAGAGGATGGTTCCAATCTTCATTATTAACATCAATTGCTGTAACAGGAAAAGCTCCATATAAACAAGTTTTAACACATGGATGGACAGTAGATAGCCAAGGAAGACAAATGCATAAATCATTAGGAAATGGTATTGATCCACAAGAAGTCATTGAACAATATGGTGCAGATATTTTGAGATTATGGGTTTTATCTTCAGATTATCAATCAGATGTAAGATTATCTAAGGAAATTTTAAAACAAGTTTCAGAAGTTTACAGAAAAATACGTAATACAGCTAGATATATTTTAGGAAATACAGATGATTTTGATGTAAATTCTCCTGTTGATTATGAAGATTTACAAGAAATTGATAAATGGGCATTAATAAGATTAAATAAGTTAATTAGAGAATGTACAAATGCTTATGATGAATATGATTTTAATAAAGCATATCAAGCAATTAATACATTTTGTGTTGTTGATATGAGTAATTTTTACTTAGATATTATAAAAGATAGATTATATACAGCAAAACCTGATTCTAAAGAAAGAAGAGCTGCTCAGACTACTATGTATGAGATTTTAAATGCTTTAGTTAGAATTTTAGCTCCAATGACTGCATTTACATCTGAAGAAATTTGGAAATATATGAAACATAAGTCAAATGAAAATGCTGAAAGTGTTATGCTTGCATTTTACCCAGAAGTAAATTCTAAATTTGAAAATAAAGAATTAGAAGAAAAATGGGATAAGATTTTACAATTAAAAGAAAGTGTCGCAAAAAAACTTGAAGAAGCTAGAGCTGCTAAGGTTATAGGCCATTCTTTAAATGCTAAAGTTATTATTTTTGCTGAAGGTGATGAGTTTAAATTTTTAACTGAAAATAAGGATTTATTGTTAACAGTATTTATTGTTTCTGGATTAGAAATTAATGAGGGAAAATTTGATATTAAAGTTGATATTGCTGATGGTGAAAAATGTGAGAGATGTTGGATGTATTCTACTACTGTTGGTGATGATAAAGAAAATCCAACTATTTGTCATAGATGTAGTTTGGCTTTGAAATAATTTAATTTTAGATATAAATTATCTTAAATTTTGTAGATGATTGGAGTTACATATTGATTTGTGTAACTCCGGTTTTTTGCACTTGCTTTTTAGGTTAAAATTTTGTATAATAGTACAAGTTATTATTATAAAATAAAGAGAGGAAATAGTGAAATAAAAATGAAAGTAACAGATTTTAATTATAATTTGCCAGAAGAATTAATAGCACAAACACCAATTCAAAAAAGAGATGAATCAAGATTAATGGTGTTAGATAAAACAAATAAAACAATTGAACATAAAGTTTTTAAAGATATTTTGGATTATTTACAACCAGGAGATTGTTTGGTTAGAAATAATACAAAAGTTATTCCAGCAAGATTATATGGAGTTAAAGAAGATACAGGTGTTAATGTTGAGTTTTTATTATTAAATAGGATTGAAGGAGATATTTGGGAAGTAATGGTTCATCCAGGTAGACGTTTGAAAAAAGGGGCAATAGTTACTTTTGGAGATGGATTATTAAAAGCAGAGATTTTAGAACAAATGGAAAATGGAAATAGAAAAGTTAAATTTGTATATAATGGAATTTTTAATGAAATTTTGGATCAAATTGGTTTAATGCCTTTACCACCATATATTAAAGAAAGATTAAATGATAAAAATAGATATCAAACAGTTTATGCTAAATATGAAGGTTCTGCAGCAGCACCAACAGCAGGTTTACATTTTACAGATGAATTATTGGAAAAAATAAAGGCTAAAGGTGTTGAAATTGCAAATGTAACTTTACATGTTGGAATTGGTACTTTTAGACCTGTTAAAGTTGAAAATATTGAAGAACATAATATGCATTCAGAACATTATTATATTAAACAAGAAGATGCAGATAAAATTAATAATGCTCGTAAAAATGGAGGTAGAATTATTTCAGTTGGTACTACATCATGTAGAGTATTGGAATCAGTTGCTGATGAAAATGGATTTGTTAAGGAAATTGAAGGTGATACAAGTATTTTTATATATCCAGGATATAAGTTTAAATGTATTGATTGTTTGATTACTAATTTTCATTTACCAGAATCTACATTAATTATGCTTGTTTCAACTTTAGCTGGAAAAGATTTTGTTATGAGTGCTTATGAAGAAGCTGTTAAGGAAAAATATAGATTTTTCAGCTTTGGAGATGCGATGTTTATATATTAAAATGTTTAATAATAAGAAAATAAGACAAATAAGGAGAAAAAATAATGGAACAAAAAAAACATGCTGTAACATATGAATTAATACATATTGATAAATCAACAGGTGCAAGACGTGGAGTAATTCATACACCACATGGAGATATTCAAACACCAGTGTTTATGCCTGTTGGAACTCAAGCAACAGTAAAATCTATGACACCTGAGGAATTAAAAGAAATAGGTGCACAAATTATTTTATCAAATACATATCATTTATATTTAAGACCTGGAAGTAAACTTATAAGAGAAGCTGGAAAACTTCATAATTTTATGAAATGGGATAGACCAATTCTTACTGATAGTGGTGGATTTCAAGTATTTAGTCTAGGAGCATTACGCAAAATTACTGAACAAGGTGTTGAATTTAAATCACACTTAGATGGAAGTAAACATTTATTTACACCTGAAAGTGTAATGGAAACTGAAGAAGATTTAGGTGCAGATATTATAATGGCATTTGATGAATGTGTAGAACATGGTGCTTCTTATGAATATACAAAACAATCAATGGAAAGAACTACAAGATGGGCAAAACGTTGTAAAGATGCTCATAAAAATATTGATGAACAATCATTGTTTGGAATTATTCAAGGAGGATTTTTCAAAGATTTAAGAGATAAAAGTTTGGAAGATTTGATTTCACTTGATTTACCAGGATATGCAATAGGTGGAATTAGTGTTGGAGAATCAAAAGAAGAATTTTTAGATATTTTAAGATATACAGCTCCTAAAATGCCTGAAAATAAACCAAGATATTTAATGGGAGTTGGAACACCAGATTATTTAATTGAAGCAGCTATTTCTGGAATAGATATGTGTGATTGTGTTTTACCTACAAGAATTGCAAGAAATGGAACAGCTATGACATGGAATGGAAAAGTTGTTGTAAGAAATGCAACTTATGAAAGAGATTTTACTCCACTTGATCCTGAATGTGATTGTTATACTTGCAAAAATTATACAAGAGCATATATACGCCATTTGGTAAAAACAAATGAAATTTTAGGTGTTAGATTATTATCAACTCATAATTTATACTTCTTGACTAAATTAATGGAAAAGGTTAGAATAGAAATAGAAAATGATAACCTTGCAAATTTTAGAGATGAGTTCTATAAAAAATATGGTTATACAAAAGAATAGGGGGAATAATTTATGAGTTTATTACAAGATAGCAATATAGATGAAAGCAAAAATAAGAAAATTCTTGTTGGTGGAGGAATTGCACTAATAGTTTTAATTTTTATTATAGTTGCATTATTAGCAATAGTTTCTACATTAGGAAATAGTAAAGTATCTTTAATTGTTAATAATAAAAAATATGATGCTAAAAATTATTTGATTAGTAAAAATGTTGATGGAAATAATGTCACATATGTTAGTGTAAAAGATTTGACAACAATTTTAGCAGGTGGATATAAATATGGAAGTGGAAATAAAGATGTTGAAGATGATAATCAATGTTATGTAACAAATTCAACAGTTCAAGAAACTACATTTTTTAAAGTTGGTTCTAAATCATATTACAAAGTTTTGGATGAAACAAATGAAGTTGAATATTATGATTTAGATTATGAGATTATTAAAGAAAATGAAAAAATTTATATACCAATTGATTCGTGTGAAATAGCACTAAATACACAAATTTCATTTGCAAAAAATCAATATAATATCATATCTATAGATAATTTAATAAATTATTATGGACAATCTTCATCAAAAACATTTGTACAAGATTCATCAATTGTTTGGGATACAAGTAGTGCAAATAAAAAATTATTAAAATATGGATTAGTTATTATAAAAGATAGTAATGGTCAACTTGGAGTTGGAACTATTTCATCATCTTATAATAAAAAAAGCAAAGTAACATCAATTACAACAACAGAACTTGTTACACCAAAACATACAGATATTCAGTATATGGAACAATATAATCAACTTGTTGTTGAAAATAAAGAAGGTAAAGGAATTGTTCAATTAAAAAATGAAAATGGAAATATAACAAAAGAAACAATAATATCACCTCAATATGCTGATATTACTCCAATTAATGATGAGTTATATCTTGTAAGTAGAAGTAATAATACTAGTGAAGATAGTTCTAGTTCATCAAATACAAAAACAAATGTTAAATATGGAATTGTGGATAGACAAAATAATACTATTTTAAATTGTGAATATCAACAAATAGGATTAGATATTTCTAAATATACAAATAATGGATTAAATAATAAATATGTTATTTATGATAAATTAATACCTGTAAAAAAAGATGATTTATGGGGATTTGTAAATACAAATGGTTCTGTTGTTATTGATTTAAAATTTACAAATATAGGTTGTGCTGAATCAAATTCAAGTTCAAATGTGTTGATTATTCCAGAAATTAATGGTATTGTTGTAAAAAAAGATAATAATTATGGAATTATTTCAAATACAGGGAAAGTTATAATTAGAAATGTTTTAACAAGAGTGTATAAAGAACAAGAAAATAATAAAGATAATTATTACATGATTTATAATGGAGTTAATCGTAATATTTTAGACTTTGTTGAAAGTATTAATAAAACAGATAAATCAAATGATTTAAATGAAGAATCAAATACTGAAAATACTGAAAAAACAGAGAAAACAGAGAAAACAAGCTCAACTAACGAAAATACAGAAAAAAGTGAAGAAACAAAATCAACTACTGATAATACAGAACAAAATAAAGGAGAACAATCTGATAATTAATAACTTATAAATAGTAGGTTTAAAATTAAAGATTATATAAATTAAAATAAGAAATACTTATCAAACAATATTTTTAGTGCTGTTATATGTTAACTATATATAAATTGTTTTGGTAAGTATTTTTTTTAGAATTATAAGATAAAAAATTATTTTATAAAAAATATAGAATAAGAATTTTAAGATAAAAAATTATAAAACAAGAAGTTCTAAAATACAAAAAAAACAATATTATTTAATGAAATAAAATTATTTGCAAAAAACAGAAAGGAATGTGAATGTTTATGAATAATATTGGAAAAATAAATAAAAACAGTGGTTTTATCATTATTATAAAAGGATGTGTGATTTCATTAATTTTGAGTATTGTATTTATGTTTTTATATGCTATAATACTTACAAACACAGATATTCAGGAAAATACTATAAAACCTGTAATAATAACAATAACTGGAATTAGTTTATTAATAGGAACATCAATTTGTTGCTTAAAAACAAATAAAAAAGGAATTTTAAATGGAGTTTTAGTTGGAGGAATATATTTTATAATGTTATATATTTTATCAAGTATAATATTATGTGGATTTTCTTTGAATTTAGAATCAATAATTATGATTTTAGTTGGAATGTTTTTAGGTGGAATAGGTGGAATTATAGGTGTAAATATAGGAACAAATAGACATAAATAGTTTTTACAAAAATTTCACAAATAATTTTATAAAAATGGTTGATATTTTTAAAGTTTTAATATAAAATTTAGAAGAAATTGGAGGAATAATATGATAACTTTAGAAGACATAAAGAAAAATGAAGATGTACAACAATTAATTTTAGGCTCACAAGAAGAGCTTAATGCATTAGGCTATACTGAACATTCTTTTAGACATATTGGAATAGTTTCAAAAAGAGCAGGTGATTTGCTAGAAGCATTAGGATATGATGAAAGAAGAGTTGAATTAGCCAGAATTGCAGGGTATTTACATGATATAGGAAATTGTGTAAATAGAACAGATCATGCTCATTCAGGAGCAATTATTGCATATCAAATTTTAAAAGATATGGGAATGGATGCAAAAGAAAGAGTTGAAATTATGTCTGCCATTGGAAATCATGATGAGAAAACAGGAACAGCTGTTAGTGATATTTCTGCTGCATTGATTTTAGCAGATAAATCAGATGCTCATAGAGATAGAGTTGTAAATACTGATATTTCAACTTTTGACAAGCATGATAAAGTAAATTATGCTGTTACTGATTCAAAATTTATTATTTCAAAAGAAGACAGAAAGGTAATTTTAGATTTAACAATTGATACAAGTATTTCACCTGTATTAGATTATTTTGTTATTTTTACTGATAGAACAATCATGAGTAAACATGCAGCAAAATTTTTAAATATTTGGTTTGAATTAATTATTAATGACACAAAATTACTGTAAAATGGGAGGAATAAAAGTGAAAAAAGAAGGTTCTTTAAAATCAATTTTAGCAATATTAGTTATAGTATTAGTTTGTTTAATATCTTTAGGAGGAATTTATGTTAAGAAAAACAATGTTATGAAAAATGTTTTACCTGACTATGTTCTTGGAAAAGATTTAGATGGAAGTATTATTGTAAAATTAGATGTTAACAAATCAGAGGATTCTTCAGAAGATACAAAAGAAGATGAAAATTCTGATTCAGAGGGTGATTCTCAAGAAAATAATGAAACACAAAATACTGATGAAAATGCATCAGAAGACCAATCTGAAACAAAAACAGAAAATGGACAAGCTGAACAAAATATTTATACAGTAGAGAATTACAATAAAACTAAACAAATAATTGAAAAAAGATTAAAAATAGTTGGAATGGAAAACTATGAATTAAGATTAGATGAACAAACAGGAAGCATAGTTATTGAAGTACCTGAAAGTTCTGAATTATCAACAATAGGAAGTGTAATTAAAACTGGAAAAACAGAATTAAAAATTGATGAAACAAATGAAGTTATTGGAGACAAAAATAGTATAAAGAATTTTAAAACATCTATTGATGACTCAAATAAATCTTCAGGATATGGTTCTGCTGTAAAAATAGAAATACAATTTAGTAAAGATGCTGTTAAAAAATTTAAAGAATTAAATGATAATTATGTAGCACCAGTAGATGAAAATGGAACAACAACAGAAAATAAGGTTTCATTACTTGTAGATGGTACATCAATTGTATCTATTGAGGAAAAGGAATTTTTAGAGTCTGCTGTAAATGGTTCTGTACAATTATGGGGTAATTTTTCAACAGATAATAAAGTTATAGATAGTGCTTTATTAAGTATTGATAAAGTAAAAATGTTAATAGATACTGAAGATTTACCAATAACATATAATGCAAATTATGTAAGTGAGGGAATTAAATCTAATATAAATAAAACTGGAGTAATAAGTGTTTTTGCAGTTTTATTAATAGTTATGTGTGTATATTTGTTAATTAAATATAAATTACAAGGATTATTAGGAGAATTAAGTATTGTAGGTTTAGGTTCATTAATATTATTGACTTTAAGATTTACAAAAATAGAAATTTCAATATCTACAATAGTTGCATTTGTTGGAATGTTGATTTTACAATTTATATATTTAACACAAATTCTAAAAACTGAAAAAATAAGTGAAAAAGTGTTTAATGAAAAAACAGGAGAATATACAAGAATGTTGATTCCTTTATTAATTTTCACAATTGTAGCAGCAATTATTCCTATACTTGCAAAATCTATAATAATTCCTTTTGGAAATATTCAAGAAATAGCTAACTTTGGAATGGTTGGATTCTGGGGATTAATTTTATTTGAATTAGTTAATAATATTTTAACAAAAGCTATGATTGTTAAAAGCAAAAATAAATAGAACTAAAGAAGGGAATGAAAGTAATTATGAAAAATAAAGTTTTAGCTGTACTTGCAATTATAATTATTATTGGAATGATAGTTGTTGCTGCTATTGGTTTTAATGTAGATAGAAATTATAAAAGATATAGTTTAGTAGAAATTAGTATTGGAAAAGAATTTAATATAAATGATATTAAAACAATAACTGATGAAGTTTTTCAAAATTCAAAAGTTGAAATACAAAAAGCTGGAGATTTCAAAGATATAGTTATAATAAAAACAAATGAAATTAATGATGAACAAAAAGAAAAATTAAATACAAAAATCAATGAAAAATATGGAACAGAAAATACTATTGAAAATGTAAAAGTAAATGAAATTTCAAACTTTAAATTAAGAGATTTAGTAAAACCTTATATTATACCAGTTATAATATCTACAATATTGATATTAATTTATATGGCTATAAGATTTAAAAAATTAGGAATTGGAAAAGTTATTTTACAATCTGTTTTAATGATAATTATTGCTGAATTATTATATTTTGCAATAATTGCTATTACAAGATATCCTGTAAATAGTTTGGTAATGCCTGTTTCTTTAATAATTTATGTAGCAATTATAACTACTTTAACAGGAATTTTTGAAAAACAAAAATTTAATTTAGATAATGTAAAAGAAAATAAATAAATTAACATAAAAAAGTATTGAGAATACTATATAATATAGTATTTTCAATGCTTTTTTTATTAAAATAAGTAAATAACAATAATATTAATACCTAAAATTAAATAAAAAGCATTGTGTTTGTTGGAGTGAGGATTTTGAAAAAATTAATTTATAAATTACAAAATAGATTTGTTCGTACTTGTGGAAATGATATTGATTTCACAACAATGCAAAATATGATTAAAGAAAATTCTGAGATTGTATTAATAGATGTTCGTACAAAAGATGAATATTATGATAACCATTTAAAACATGCTGTAAATATTCCATTACAAGATATTTGTGAAAAAGAAATTGAAAAATATGTTAAAAGTAAAAATAATATTATTATTGTATATTGTGAATATGGTGGTAGAAGTAAAAAAGCTTTAAAAAAATTAAATAAAATGGGATATATGAATGTGTATAATTTGGATGGGGGAATTGATAAAATTGAGAATAATTAAACTTAAATCACTTATTTATGTCTAAATTCGGGTATTGAAATTTTTATAAATTATGTTATACTATATGTGTTGACATTAAATGCAACGAAAGGAATGATATTAAATGGAAGATAAAAAATTAGTAACAATATTAGTACCAGCATATAATGAACAAGATGTATTAAATATGTTATATGAAAGATTGAATAATTTAATGAATAAAGTTACAAATTATGAGTTTGAAATACTTTTTGTTAATGATGGAAGTAAAGATAATACATTAAATATAATAAAAGATTTAAGAAAAAAAGATTCAAGAGTTTCTTATGTGAATTTATCAAGAAATTTTGGTAAAGAAATTGCAATGATAGCAGGACTTGATTATGCAAAAGGTGATGCAGTTATTATAATAGATGCAGATTTACAAGATCCACCAGAATTAATTCCTCAAATGATTGAATATTGGGAAAAAGGATATGATGATGTTTATGCAAAAAGAAGATCTAGAAAAGGGGAATCTTGGTTAAAAAAATTTACATCTAAAATGTATTATAAAACATTACAAAGTGTAACTAAAATTGAAATTCAAAAAGATACTGGAGATTTTAGATTACTAGATAGGCGTTGTGTTGAAGCATTAAAACAAATTCGTGAATCTCAAAGATATACAAAAGGATTGTTTAGTTGGATTGGCTATAATAAAAAGGAAATCTTATATGATAGAGATCCAAGAGCTGCTGGTAAAACAAAATGGAATTATAAAAAATTAATAGATTTATCAATTGATGGATTAACATCTTTTACAACAGCACCACTTAGATGGTCTGCAATAATAGGAATTTTAGTATCATTAATTGGATTTATTTATATGATTTTTATAATAGCAAAAACCTTGATTTATGGAATAGATATGCCAGGATATGCTTCAACAATGGTTGTAATTTTATTTTTAGGTGGAATTCAATTAATATTTTTAGGAATTATTGGAGAATATTTAGGACGAGCTTTTTACGAAACAAAACAAAGACCTATTTATTTTGTTGATACATATAATGAACATAAAGAAACAAATATGAGGAATAAAGATAAAAATGAAAGTTATAAAAGTTAATGAAAAATATAATGGAAAAAAATTAAGTCAATTTTTATTTGATAATTTTGATGGATTAACAAATAATACATTTAATAAAGCATTAAGAAAAAAGGATATAAGAATTAATGGAATTAGAGTTTCAGAAAATAAGATAGTTTTTTATGGAGATGAAATTAAAATATATGTAATTGATAAATTATTATATAAAGAAAACTCTGAAAAAAATTTTGATATTATTTATGAAGATGATAATATTGTTGTTTTTAATAAACCATCAGATATTGAGGTTACTGGAGAAAATTCCATGGAAGTGTATGCTGAAAAAATGTATAAAAATCAATTTATTAAACCATGTCATAGATTAGATAGAAATACTACTGGATTGGTTTTATTTGCAAAAAATGAAGAAAGTTTAGACATTATTTTAAATATGTTTAAAAATCAGAATATTGAAAAACATTATAGATGTACTGTAATTGGAATTCCTAAACCAGATAGTAAAGTTTTAGAAGGTTATTTATTTAAAGATAATAAAAAATCTATGGTATATATTTCAGATATTCCTAAAACAGGATATAGAAAAATTATTACATCATATATAATTATTAAAAAAGATTTTGAAAATAATTTAGCTGTATTAGATGTTGAATTACATACAGGTAGAACACATCAAATAAGAGCTCATTTGGCACATATTGGTCATCCTATTTTAGGTGATGGAAAATATGGAATTAATAATATTAATAAAAAGTTTAAAATGAAAAATCAACAATTATGTAGTTATAGTTTAAAATTTAATTTTAATGGTGAGAAAAATAAGTTAGATTATTTAGATAATAAGATAATTAAGTTGAAAGATTAGGTATTAAATTTTATTTAAAATAAACCTATTAAAAAGTACAACTTTCAAAATAAAAATCCCCTGAATAATATATGTATAACTAACCCAAAATTAGTAGATAATATACATATGTATTGGAAAGGGGATTTTTCAATGAAATCATTTTGCATAAAAAATAATAATGATAAAATTTTAGATTATCTACTAATAGAATTTCAAAAAATAGAAATGGATAATATATATATTTCTCAGAGAATTTTCAAATATTATAAAAACATAATAATTCATTATACTGGTAATGATGAAAAATTATTTGTGTTTAAAATTTCTGAAATATTAACTGATTGTATATTAAAGTTTTATGAAAAAAATATTGTAAAAAGAGTTATTAATTGTGATTTCTTCTATTTTGATACAATAGAAAAAAATATGATTTTTGATAATTGCTTTGAAATACTTGAAGATAGAGAAACAGAAGAATTTTGTATACGTAAAGAAAAAATTTTGTCATGTTTAATTGAATATATTTCAACACATAAATTTTTTATTTTAGATGGTTTTGTGAATTTTAGATTATTTGAATATAGTTCTCTTATTGAAGATTGTGTTGATATAGCTGTAAATAAATTTGTGATTGATAAGGAATATAAAGAATTTATTGAATTATTAAAAGGTTATATTAGCTCTCAAAAAAATAGAAGTAATATTATTCATGTTATTTATTCTGAGCAAGAGCCGATCTTGTTGGATGAAAATCAAAATATTTTAGTATATGATAATCAGTTTGAACATCCTAAATATTTGTCTGATATTACTTTTTCAAGTAAGGACTATTGTTTAAATGCTTTGTTAAATTTGTTGCCCAAAAAGATTATTGTTCATTTGATTGTTGAGGAAGATGAGTTTATTGAGACCTTGAAGTTGATTTTTGGAGGAAGATTGGCTATTTGCAAGGAATGTAGTATTTGTAAGACTTTTAGCTTGATAAGTGCACATTAAGATTTTAAAGTGTGATAATGATTTTTAGTAAAATGTAAAAGCAGGTAAATTTATCTGCTTTTTTGTTTTTAGAGAAAGTATATGGATTGGGAAGAATTATGTATAATAATTTGAGTAAATTGTTGGTGAGATTATAGATTGTTTTTAAGATACATGATATAATAGAAACATGTAGTATTTGCTACTATTTACATTTTTTGATAAAAATAGTGTTAAAATTAGTAATTTTGTGGTATTATAATGTAAATTAAAGTAAAGATAAATGCAGAAAATAAAGGAAGTGATAAAAATGGATATGTATCAAAAAAGAAAAATTAGAGCAGAAAAGAAATGTGATGATAATCAACAAAGTTTATCAAAGGTTGTTATCAACTGGTATCCAGGCCATATGGCTAAAACAAAAAAACAAATAATAGAAGACTTAAAATTAATAGATGTAATAATAGAGGTACTTGATGCAAGAATACCAATTTCAAGCCAAAATCCAGATGTAAAACAATATTCTAAAAATAAAAAAAGAGTAGTGATTTTAAATAAAGCAGATTTAGCAGATGAAAATGAAACAAAAAAATGGGTTAAATATTTTGAAAATAATGAAATTCCTGCTGTGGTTACAGATGCTAATAGTGGCAAAGGAATAAATGATGTTATAAAAGCAGTTAAAAAAGTGTATAAAGAACAACAAGAAAAATTTGCAAGTAAAGGAAGAATTGGAAAATCTATAAGAATTATGATTTTAGGAATTCCTAATGTAGGAAAATCATCTTTTATTAATAGAATAACTAAAAAAAATACAGCACAAGTTGGAAATAGACCAGGGGTAACAAGACAAAAACAATGGATTAGGGTTGATAATGAAATTGAATTAATGGATACTCCAGGTGTATTATGGCCAAAATTTGAATCACAAGAAGTAGGAATGCATTTAGCTTTTACTGGAACTATTAAAGATGATATTTTAGAAAAAACTGAAATCGCTTTTGAATTAGTAAAATTTTTGTGTAAAAATTATAGAACAAATATAATTGAAAGATATAAACTAGATCCTAAAAAAGTAGAAGAATTGTTTAATAATAATGAAAAAATAATTAATAATGATGAATTAAAGGAAGATTATGAGTTTGATAATTGTAATTCAGAAAATTATATAGATGAAAATAGTAAGTTTGTAAGTATTTTAGATATGATAGCTAAAAAAAGAGGCGCTATTTTATCTGGAGGAAGAATTGATTATGAAAAAGTTTCTACAATTATTTTAGATGAGTTTAGAAGCGGAAAAATTGGCAAAATTACTATAGAAAAAGTTTAATTATAATAATTAAGTAATAAAAAAATAAATTAAAAGAGGTGAAATTTTAATAATGGAATTAATAAATAGAGAAAAAAATGAAATTGATGTAAATATGTTATCACCATTAACTTGGGCATATGTTGGTGATGCTGTTTATGAGTTATTTATTAGAACAAATTTAGTTAATAATACAAAATTAAAACCACATAAATTACATTTAGAGTCAATAAAATACGTAAAAGCTAAAGCACAAGCTGATATCTTAAAAAAAATTGAAGAAAATCTAACAAATGAAGAAAAAGATATTGTTAGAAGAGCTAGAAATGCTGAAAATCATCATTTACCTAAAAATGCAAATATTACTGATTATATGTATTCTACTGCATTTGAAGGATTAATTGGATTTTTGTATTTGACAAAAAGGGATGAGAGATTAAAAGAAATTTTAAAAATGTGTTTATAAACCATTGACTAATTTGTGTGAAATATGTTATAAATATAAAGTAATATAAATTAGTGACATGGCCCGTTGGTCAAGCGGTTAAGACGTGGCCCTCTCAAGGCCAAATCATGGGTTCGATTCCCGTACGGGTCACCAAATTGAGAAAAGATTAGAGTATCAAAGATTTTAGAAACATTCTTGATACTCTATTTTTATGTATTTTACATTAAAAATATTGACTTTTTAGTCAAAAATGATATAATATATCCATCAAATTTAAAGAAAGGGGGACCATAATATGGTTTCCAGAGGTAAACGGTCAGAAAGTGATTTTCAGAAGATTTTCAAAAATAAAAAAATGATTCCGTTAGATCCACTTATGGTTGAAAGTGGAAATGTCTATAAAGAACCTGTATACAGGGATTCTGAACTTGAAATATGTTTTCTTTGGCTTAGTCCAAATAGTGGAATTAAAGAACATAAACATATAAAAGACTCAGAAATTTATCGTGACATTGACAATGATTCAACACATATATGCCATAAGGGAGAATCTCACAGCTGTTATAACAATGACAAAGAAAATTGGCTTGTTATATTAGCAATCAAAAAGAAATAACCTGGAAAAAAGCAATGAGTTAAAACATATTTTATGATTTAAACATTGCTTTTTATTTTATTAAAATATTATTGTTTAATAAAAAGTTACTAAATAATTAAAAAAATATTAAACTGAAAAATTAATTGCTCTTGCAACAACATCTTTCATATTTTCAATTAAATCATCAATTTCTTTAGGAGTTACAATCATATTATAACCACTTGGAATTAAACTTTCTTTAATTTCATCATAATTATCATTTTCTTTTAGAGCATTTAAATAATCATTAGATTTTGCTTCAGATTGTAATTTACCAATAAACAAATCTAAACAATCATTAACTAAAACAGCAGATTCCACAACCATAGGAACACCAATTGCTATAACAGGTATACCAATTGTATTTTCACTTAATTCTTGCCTTGAATTTCCAACTCCACCACCAGGGACAATTCCTGTATCAGAAATTTGAACTGTACTACTAATTCTTTCAATACTTTTAGAAGCCAAACTATCAATAACAATTAACATTTTAGGTTTAATTTTATCAACAATACCTTTAATTATATCAGATGTTTCGATCCCAGTAGTTCCAAGAACTCCAGGAGCAATTGCACATACTGACCTTGTTCCCTGTTCAACAAATTGAGGAGTATATTTTATAAAATGTTTTGTTATATCAATTTCAGAAACCACTTTAGGACCAAGTGAATCAGGTGTCACAAATTGGTTTCCTAAGCCAACTACTAAAATCTCATCTTGACTTTCACAATGAGAGTCTATTATTTTTTTTAACTCATTTTTTACAGAATCAGAAGCTTTTTCAACATCATCATCTGTTGCAATCTTTAAATTTTTGATGTCAATTGTTACATAAGTTCCAATTGGTTTTCCAATTGCTTTTTCTCCTTCAGAATTAATTATTTTAACAATATTTGTTTTTATATTATTATCTACTTGAGTTTCAAATGTTTCAATTCCTGGTATATTTTCGAGTTTATTTGCTTTTTTATAAATATCACGTCTTTCATCTGCTAAATCTGTTCTAAAATTGTACATAATATCAAATCCTTCCTTTTTTTATTAGTATTTCTTTTTAAATGGAAATTATTCTATTATATGAAATCAATAAGGTGTCGATTTTTGTCGATAAGTTTTATTTAAAAATATATTGACATTCAATATTTCAAATAGTATAATAAAAACACAGGTTCGACAAAAGGAGGTTTGCGTATGATAACAACAATGCATATAAGAAATATAGGAATTATAGAAGATTTAACGGTAGAATTTAATAATGGTTTTAATGTTTTAACAGGTGAAACTGGAGCCGGAAAAACATTAATCATAGATTCATTAGGTATAATTTCAGGAGATAGATTTTCAAAAGATATGATAAGAAAAGGGGAAAATTATTCTTTTGTAGAATTAAATTTATTTTTACCAAATAACAAAAACTCAGATAATGGAAGTATAATTGTATCAAGGGAAATTTATGAAAATGGTAGAAATACATGCAAAATAAATGGAAGATTAGTTACTGTAAATGAATTAAGAGAATTTATGAATAATATAATAGATATACATGGACAAAATGATAATCAAACACTAATGAGAAAACAAGAACATATCAAATATTTAGATAATTTTATAGGTTCTGAAATTTTAGAACAAAAAGATAAATATATGGAATTATTTAATGAGTATAATAATATAAAAAAAAAATTAAAAAACAATTATGGTGATGAAAAAGAAAAACAACGTAAATTAGATTTATTAAGATATCAATTACAAGAAATAAATGAAGCTAATTTACAAAATGATGAAGAAGATGAATTAAATGAATTACACAAAATGATAAAAAATTCTGAAAAAATATATAGTAATTTAATGGAAACAGAAGAAAATTTAGGAAATAATGCTATAGAAGCTATTAATAATTCAATTAGATGTTTAGATAAAATAGAAAATCTAGGAGAAAAATATCAAACAAAATTAATAGAATTAAAAAACATATATTATGAAGTTCAAGAATTATCTAGAGATATATCAGACATGAAAAGTGAATTAGTATTTGATGAAGAAAAAAGATGTGAAGTAGAAAAAAGACTAGATTTAATTTATTCATTAAAAAGAAAATATGGAAATAGTATAGATGAAATACTTAAATATAAAGAAAATGTGGAACAGGAAATTTTTAATATTGAAAATTGTGAAGAACATAATAATGAACTTAAAAAGAAATTGGAAATTATAGAGGATAAAATGTTTATAATGTGTAATAATATGGATAAGTTACGTGAAAAATATAGTTGGACTTTAAGTGAAAATATTAATAAAGAATTATCAGATCTAGAAATGCCAAATGCGAAGTTTTCAGTAAATAAGCAATTTAATAAACAAAAACAATTTACAGAAAATGGATTAAATGAAATAGAATTTATGATTACAACAAATATTGGTGATGATCCAAAACCACTTGCAAAAATTGCGTCAGGAGGAGAAATATCAAGAATAATGTTAGCAATAAAAACAGTGCTAGCAGATTCAGATAAAGTACCTGTTTTAATTTTTGATGAAATAGATACCGGAATAAGTGGAAAAGCTGCAAAATTAGTTGGTGAGAAAATAAAAATAATATCTAAAAAACATCAAGTATTATGTGTAACACATCAACCGAGTATTGCTGCAAAAGGAGATTATAATTATTTTATTAGTAAAAAAGTTAAAAATGAAAAAACATTTACAGATATAAAATTATTAAATGAACAAGAAGTAATAAATGAAATAGCTAGAATTTCTAGTGGAGATGTAACTTTAAATGCAATTAATCATGCCAAGGAGTTGAGAAAAGTAGGTTAATAGGAATTTTTAGGGAAAAATATTGTAAAATAAAATAGATAAAAAAAATTTAATAAATATATTGACTAAAAATGACAAAAAGAACTATAATAATAGTGTATAAAACAAAAGTGAAAAAGGAGAGGAAAACATATGAAAATTTTTAAAAAAATAACAGCAGTTTTATTAACTGTTATAATGCTATTTACTTGTTTAGCATGTAGCAAATCTGTAAATGCTACAATTGTCTATGAAAAAACGGGAAAAGAATTGGAACAAAATTTATGGCCTGAAGAATATAAAAAATTACAAAAAAAAGACCTTAATGAATATCAATTCAATTCAACTGAAATTTTAAGCTTATATGCTTTAAATCTTACAGAACAAATGAAAGACAATTTATTAACTAAAAAAACAAGTGCACATCAAATTAAAATTCCTTTATATAATTTAAGTAATAATGCATTAATAAAAGATGGTGCTTATAGTGATGGAAAATTAGATGCAAGAGATGCAAGTTCAATATTAACATTAATACATGGTGATATTGATGATAGTTATGTATTAGGAGATTATAAAAATTTAAAAACACACATAAGTGCAGATGGTTGGGTTCATGCTCAAAATGAAATAAAAGCTTCATTAGCAGAACAATTAAATGTATCAAAAGATGATATAAGTACAGCAGTAACAGTAACATATCCTAAAATTGATGGATATACAGATACTGAAACAAGTTATGTTTTAACAGATAAATCATCATTTGAAGATGAAGAAATTTTAAAGAAAATAGATTCTAATATGGTTACAGATTATAAAATATCTACAAATGCTTCAGCAGACAATATCAAATATTCTGATTTTGAAAAAGCAACAAGCCAAGAATATATTACTGTAACAGCAAAAGTAAAAAATAAATCTTATATCATGTATATAGGAGAAGATAAAAACTTCTATTTTGAAAATGTAGGTGAAGAAATTCCTGATTTTAAAACAGATTTAACTTATAGAGCTGTATCAGAAGGAAAAAGTGTTGAAGGTAAAATGAGTTCAGATGGAAGTACTTATTTACCACCATATTATGAAGATGAAGACAAAGATGCTAAAAAAGATGCAGATGCAATAGCAATAATTAAATCAAAAACAGACGAAGAAATTGTAGCAACAAATGGTGTAGAAATGAAAAATGATGGAAGTGCAAATAGTGAAGGATGGTATTACCCAGATACAAATAATAAAAAAGTAATTGAAAAAGTATATCCATTTGACACATATAATAATCCAAAAGATAATGGAGCTGTAAAAGAAACTGTAAAATTAACAGGAAAAGATGGTGGAGAAGATATACAAACACCAACAATAGAATGGACATTAAGAAGAATTAATTTTGAAAAAACAGTAAATTCAGATAAAAGTACTACAATAACAATAACATATAATTTACCAATAGAAAAATCTAGTATTCCTGAAGGATGGGAACCAATTACAGATTCAGATGGTGGAATTCGTAAAATAACAAGAACATTTAAACCAACAGAAAATTATGACAAAGATGTTACAGTAGAACAAAATGGACCATCAACAGCAACAGTTACAACACCTGTAAAAGTTACAGCAGAAAAATTACCTGACAATATACCACAAGCAGGAGCTTTTTATGCAGTATTAGCTATAGCAATTGCTGGAATAGTAATTTTCATGATTACAAGATATCGTAAATTAAATAAATAATAATATAAAATGAAATAATGAAATTAATTATACAATAATTAATATAAAATGTACTACAAAAACTACTTATTAAATAAAAATTTTAATAGGTAGTTTTTGTTTTAAACTAATTGATTTTTAATTTCAAACTATGTCAATCATTTTTTAATTCAAACTATTTACTTTCTAAGGATTTTAATATATAATATTGTAAGTTTATAAAAATATAGATATAAGAACAAGGAGGAAATATTATGAGCGAAAATCAAACAAATAATATACAAGAACCAGAAATTGATCTAAATCAATTAATGAAAGTAAGAAGAGAAAAATTATCTGAGTTACAACAACAAGGAAAAGATCCTTATCAAATAACAAAATATGAAAGAACAAATACAGCAGGAGAAATAAAAGCAAATTTCGAAAAATTTGATCAAAAAGATGTAGCAGTAGCAGGAAGAATAATTGCAAAAAGAATAATGGGAAAAGCTTCTTTTGTAACAATTCAAGATTGTGATGAAAGAATTCAAAGTTATGTAAGTATAAATGAATTAGGAGAAGAAAGCTATAAAGCATTTAAAACTTATGACATAGGAGATTTTATTGGAATTAAAGGTTTTGTTTTTAAAACAAGAACAGAGGAAATTTCTGTACATGCAAAAGAAGTAATACTTCTTTCAAAATCATTAAGACCATTACCAGAAAAATTCCATGGACTAAAAGATCCAGATTTACGTTATAGACAAAGATATGTTGATTTAATTGTAAATCCAGAAGTTAAAAAAAGTTTTGAAACAAGAAGCAAAATAATAAAAGAAATTCGTGCAATATTAGATGAAAAAGGATATTTAGAAGTTGAAACACCTATTTTAAATACAATTTCAGGAGGTGCTTCTGCAAGACCATTTGAAACACATCATAATGCATTAGATATATCAATGTATTTAAGAATAGCATTAGAATTAAATTTAAAAAGATTAATTGTTGGTGGAATTGATAAAGTATATGAAATGGGAAGAGTTTTTAGAAATGAAGGTATGGATATAAGACATAATCCAGAATTTACTGAGCTTGAATTATATGCTGCATATCAAGATTACAATGATATGATGGATATAACAGAAGAAATAATATCAAGATGTGCAGAAAAAATTACAGGATCAACTAAAATTACATATCAAGGACAAGAAATTGATTTAACACCATCATGGAAAAGAATATCAATGATAGATTCAATAAAAGAAGTAACAGGAATAGATTTTAATACAATAAATTCAGATGAAGAAGCAGTGGCATTAGCAAAAGAAAAAGGATTAATAATTCCTGACCCAACAAAAGAAACAAGAGGAGATGTAATAAGCCTATTTTTTGATGAATATGTTGAATCAACATTAATTCAACCAACATTTATATATGATTATCCAGTTGAAATTTCACCATTAGCTAAAAGAAAAGTTTCAGATCCTAGATTAACAGAAAGATTTGAAGTATTTATTGGTGGACGTGAATATGGAAACGCATTCTCAGAATTAAATGATCCAATTGATCAATATGAAAGATTTAAAAAACAAGTTGAAGCAAGAGAAGCTGGAGATGAAGAAGCTGGAATGATGGATGAAGATTATATTCAAGCATTAGAATATGGTATGCCTCCAACAGGTGGTTTAGGAATTGGTGTTGACAGATTAGTAATGCTTTTAACAGATGCTGTTTCAATTAGAGATGTATTATTATTCCCAACAATGAAACCTTTAGCATAAATTCGTTTATAGGTTAATCGAAAAAACCTAAATTTTACAACACAATAAGGAAGATTATGTTTAATTTTGATAAAAGAATTTTATATATTATTTTAGGAATCTTTGTATTAATAAATATTGTTAATAGATTAACAAACATGAATAGTATTATTACATTGATAATATCAGTATTTGCAATTTTGATAGCAATTACATTTCATGAATTTGCACATGCATTTGCAGCTGATAAATTAGGAGATAATACTCCAAGAAATCAAGGAAGATTAACATTAAATCCTTTAAAACATATAGATCCAATTGGATTTGCATTATTAATTGTTGCAGGATTTGGATGGGGAAAGCCAGTTGAAATTAATCCAAGACAATTTAAAAGAAATATATCTATGACAAAAGCAGAAGCAATTGTGTCATTTGCAGGACCATTAATGAATTTTGTTATTGCTATTTTTTCAACAATAGTATTAGCATTATTATTAAAATTTAATGTATTAATAAATTTACCAGTTAGAGTATATTTTATAATTTTTGTTTTTATAATGGAATTAATCATAATTAATACTGGACTAGGATTATTTAATTTAATACCATTACCACCATTGGATGGATCAAAAATTTTAAATCATTTTTTATCATATAATGCAAGACAATGGTTTGATAGAAATGAGCAATTATTATATATTATTTTTATTGCCCTTTGGGTTACAGGAATTGCAGGGTATATAATAACACCTTGTATTGAAGGTGCAGTTAAAGGTTTATTTTTGTTAATTGGTAATATTTTTAAAATTGATTTAAAATCAATTTTGGTAATATTTGGAATATATTAATATTTAAAATTATAATTAACATACAGAAAAATTTATTATTAAAAATTAAAAAAGGTTTATAGGTAAAACCAAATAAAAACCTAAATCTTATTTATATAAAAGGAGAGCAAAATACTTTTTATAATTAAATTATAAAAAGTATTTTGTAGTAAATAAATGAAAGATATACTAACATTAGGAATTGAATCAAGTTGTGATGAAACGTCAGTTGCAGTAGTAAAAAATGGTAGAGAAGTATTATCAAATGTTATTAATTCACAAATAAAAATACATGAACAATATGGTGGAGTGGTTCCAGAAATAGCATCAAGAAATCATGTTGAAGCTATTTCTGAGGTTACAAAACAAGCACTAAAAGATGCTAATATTAAATTTGAGGATATAGATCATATAGCATGTACATATGGTCCAGGTTTAGTTGGTGCTTTATTAGTAGGGGTATCATATGCAAAAGCATTAAGTTATACATTAAATATTCCATTAGTTGGAACTAACCATATTCAAGGTCATATTGCAGCAAATTATATAACACATAAAGATTTACAACCACCATTTTTATGTATGATAATTTCAGGTGGACACACACATTTGGTACATATAAAAAGTTATGAAGAATTTGAAATACTTGGAAAAACTAGAGATGATGCAATAGGAGAAGCATTTGATAAAGTCGCAAGAGTTGTAGGTTTAGGATATCCAGGTGGACCTAAAATAGATAAACTTGCAAAACAAGGACATGCTAATATACAATTACCAAAAACTCATTTTGATAATTTAGATTTTAGTTTTAGTGGAATAAAAACAGCTATAATAAATTTACATCATAAAAATCCAGATGTAAATAAAGCTGATTTATGTGCAAGTTTTGAAGAAAATGTAACACAGGTTTTAATAGATAATGTTTTAAAAGCATCAGAACAATTAGGAATAAAAACAATTGCATTAGCAGGAGGAGTATCTGCTAATACATATATAAGAAAAAAATTTTTAGAATTAGAAGAAACTCATGGTATGAAAATATATTATCCTGAGCCTATTTTATGTACAGATAATGCTGCAATGATAGCAAGTGCAGGATATTACAATTTCATAAATGGAAAAAGATCTGATTTATATTTAAATGCTATTCCAAATCTAAAACTTGGAGAAGAATAATTTAAAATATAAAAATAATATAGTTATTTAAATAAAATATTTATTAAATATTATATCTAATAAATATTTTATGAAACAAACAGTCCAGTAAATAATTAAATAATTGATATAAATTTAATTATATAATTAATATGAATTTAACCAAATAATTAATTAAAATACAATTCATAAAAAGGAGAATAAAATATGTCAATATATGTAATAGCTGATTTGCATTTATCATTTCAACAAAATAAACCAATGGACATTTTCGGAAATAATTGGAACAATCATTATGAAAAAATAAGACAAGATTGGAACCAAAAAGTTAAACCAAAAGACACTGTTATTCTTCCTGGGGACTTTTCTTGGGCAACATATCTTGAAGATACAAAATTAGATTTTCAATATTTAAATGAATTACCTGGAAGAAAAATTATGTTAAAAGGTAATCATGATTATTGGTGGTCAACATTAAACAAAATGAATGAATTTATCAAAAATAATAATTTTAAAAATGTAGAATTTTTGTATAATAATTCATATTTAGTTGAAGATATAATAATTGTTGGAACAAGAGGGTGGATACTACAAGATGGAGAAGAAAATCGAAAAATGATAAATAGAGAAAATGAAAGATTGAAATTATCATTAAAAAATGGAATTAAAACTTATGGTGAAAATAAAAAAATTATTGCATTTATGCATTATCCTCCAATTCAATCTAAAGAATTGCTTGGAAACAATTATCTTGAATTTTATAAAACACTAAAAGATTATAATATAAAGGATTGTTATTATGGACATTTACATGGAAATTCACATAAAGATGCAATTGAAGGTGATGTAGGTGGAATTAATTTTCATTTGATAAGTGCAGATTATCTTGATTTTAAATTATTAAAAATTAAATGAAATTATTCTGAATTTATTGATAAAAATGTAGTGGAAAGTATTGCAAAATTAGAAAAATGTGATATAATAAGTAAGCTTAGTTATTCAGAAAAATGAGTAACATAAAAGAGAATAGAGATATATTTGAAAGGATGTAATTAAAATGAGTATTAAAGTAGAAAACACAGAAAATACAAATGAATTAAAATTAACATTTAATGTTCCAGCAGAAACATTTGATGAAGGAATGAAAAAAGTATATGCTAAAACAGCTAAATACTTCAATATAAAAGGATTTAGAAAAGGAAAAGCACCAATGGCTTTAGTTGAAAAAACATATGGTCCTGAAATTTTTTATGAAGATACATTTAATGAAATAGTACCTGAAATATTTGAAAAAGAAGTAGAAGAAAACAAATTAGAAGTTGTTAGCAAACCACAAATAGATATAGTACAAATGGGAAAAGGAAAAGAATTAATCTTTACAGCAGTTGTACAAGTTAAACCAGAAGTTAAATTAGGAAAATATAAAGGAATATCTTTGAAAAAAGTTGAATACAAAGTAACTGACGAAGATATCAATAATGAATTAAACAATATGGCTAACAAAAACTCAAGATTAGTAAGCATTGAAAATGAACCAGTTGCTGAAAAAGATATTGCAGTTATTGATTTTGAAGGATTTGTTGATGGAGTAGCTTTTGAAGGTGGAAAAGCTGAAAATCATGAATTAGAAATTGGTAGCAAAACATTTATTCCAGGATTTGAAGATCAAATTATCGGTATGAAAATTGAAGATGAAAAAGATATTAATGTTAAATTCCCAGAGGAATATTTTTCAGCAGAATTAGCTGGAAAAGATGCTACATTTAAAGTTAAATTACATGAAATTAAAAGAAAAGAATTACCAGAATTAGATGATGAATTTGCTAAAGATGTTAGTGAATTTGATACATTAGAAGAATTAAAAAATAGTATTAAAGAAAAATTAGAAACTGAAAATGCAAACAAAGAAAAATATGAAACTGAAGAAAATGCAATAAAAACAGTATGTGATGCAACAGATATTGAAATTCCATCAGGAATGATTGAAACAGAAGTTGACAACATGATGAAAGATGTTGAAACAAGATTATCATATCAAGGATTAAACTTAAAACAATACTTACAAATGGTTGGAAAATCTGAAGAAGATATGAGAAAAGAATTTGAAGAACAAGCTAAAGTTTCAGTAAAAAGCAGATTAGTTTTAGATGCAATTGTTAAAGCTGAAAAAATTGAAGCCAGTGAAGAAGAAATAGAAGAAAAAATCAAAGAAATGGCTGAAAACTATGGCAGAAATGCAGATGAATTAAAAAATAATCAACATTTAATTAATTACATAAAAGAAAATATAGTAGCAGAAAAAGCAATAAAATTTGTAGTAGATAATGCAAAAATAAAATAAGAAATAATTGTAAAAAGTTAGAGGTTGTTCAATCTCTAACTTTTTATGCCTGTTAAAAAAGATTAGTAAATAAATTAATATAATTATAAAAAAGATAATTGCAACAAACTATTGAAAAAATAAGTATAATAGTATAAAATGCAATTAGTTAATAAATTAATTAAAAATATACACAAAAATATGTATGAAACTATAAAATTATTATATAAGTAGTTATATAATAAAAATATTTGTAAATAATTGAATTAGGAGGAAAGTTATGTTAGAGAGAAATAGTTTAGTTCCATATGTTGTTGAACAAACATCAAAAGGAGAAAGATCATATGATATATTCTCAAGATTATTAAAAGACAGAATAATATTTTTAGGAGAAGATGTAAATCCAACTTCAGCAAGTTTAGTAATTGCACAATTGTTATTCTTAGAATCTGAAGACCCAGATAAAGAAATTTCATTATATATAAATAGTCCAGGTGGATCTATAACAGATGGTATGGGAATTGTAGATACAATGAATTATATCAAATGCCCAGTTACAACAATATGTATAGGAATGGCAGCAAGTATGGGTGCAGTTTTATTAGCATCTGGTGAAAAAGGAAAAAGATTTGCAACTCCAAATGCAGAAATATTAATTCACCAACCATTAATTGGTGGTGGAGGACTTTCAGGTCAAACTACAGAAATTAAAATCCATGCAGACCATATGGTAAAAACTCGTGAGAAATTAAACAAATTATTAAGTGAAAGAACAGGGCAACCTTTAGAAGTAATTAATAGAGATACTGAAAGAGATAACTACATGACAGCTGAAGAAGCCTTAAAATATGGTTTAATCGATGGTATTATGGAAAAAAGAGCATAATTTATTATATGAAAATAATATGTTTTTATAAAATGAGAAAGGAGAATATGAGTTTAAATTTTAGAATTTAAATTTTTATGTAATGTGAAAAACAAATTTTAAAATTTAAATTTCATGTAATGTGAAAATGCCAAATATTAAAGAACCAAGCAAAAGTATTAGATGTTCTTTTTGTGGTAAAACACAAGAAGCTGTACAAAGGATTATAGCAGGACCAGGAGTGTACATTTGTAATGAATGTATTGCTGTTTGTAATACAATAATAGATGAAGACTTATATGAAGATGATGATATGGCATATACTTTAGATGATGGAGATAAATTACCTACACCACAAGAAATTAAAAAAGTATTAGATGAATATGTTATAGGTCAAGAAGAAGCTAAAAAAACACTTTCTGTTGCAGTATATAATCATTATAAAAGAATTAGTAACAATGAATTTATATTAGAACAAAACAATAGTAATAATAGTGATGTTGAAATCAAGAAAAGTAATGTATTATTACTAGGACCAACAGGATGTGGAAAAACATTACTTGCCCAAACATTAGCAAAAGTGTTAAATGTTCCATTTGCAATTGCTGATGCAACAACATTAACAGAAGCTGGATATGTTGGAGAAGATGTTGAAAATATTTTATTAAAATTAATTCAAGCAGCTGATTATGATGTTGAAAAAGCAGAAAGAGGAATAATTTATATAGATGAAATAGATAAAATAACAAGAAAATCAGAAAATCCATCAATAACAAGAGATGTAAGTGGAGAAGGTGTACAACAAGCATTATTAAAAATTATTGAAGGTACTGTAGCATCAGTTCCACCACAAGGAGGAAGAAAACATCCACATCAAGAATTTATACAAATAAATACAGAAAATATATTATTTATTTGTGGTGGTGCTTTTGAAGGACTAGATAAATTAATAAATGATAGAATCGGAAAAAAATCTATTGGATTTGGGGCAAAAATTGAAAGCCAAAAAGAAATAGATAAAGCAAAAGTATTTAGTGAATTATTACCTCAAGATTTACTAAAATTTGGTTTAATTCCAGAATTTGTAGGAAGACTACCAATTGTTGCAACTTTGCAAGATTTAGATAGAGAAGCATTAATGCAAATTGTTACAAAACCACGTAATGCACTTGTTAAACAATATAAAAAATTGTTTGAATTAGATGGTGTTCAACTTGATTTTGAAGATGAAGCATTAGAAGCAATTGTTGATAAAGCAATTGAAAGAAAAACTGGTGCAAGAGGACTTCGTTCAATTTTTGAAGATATAATGAGAGATATAATGTTTGAAATTCCATCAAACCCTAATATTGAAACATGTATTATTACTAAAGAAACAGTAGAAAATGGAGAAGAGCCAAAAGTCTTTATTAATAATAATAAAACTTCAAGAAAAACAAACCAAAGAATTAGAACAAACAAAGATACAGGAATGGAAAGTGCTTAATAAATTAGTTATTTTTTAAATAAGGCTGAAATACTAGTTTAACAAAAATAAAAAACATTATTTTAATAAAAAATAATTGCAATTAAAAAAAATGTATGCTACAATTAGCAAAGGAAAAATATATGAATGGAGAGTGTAAAAATGGCAGTATTAAAATATATAGTATTAGCAATTTATATAATAATTTGTATAGCGTTAATTATAATAGCTACTGTACAAACTAAAGATTCAAATGGAGCTTCAGAAGCAATTATGGGTTCTTCAACTAATAATTTTTATGAGAAAAATAAAGGAAGAACTAAAGAAGGTAAAATGAAAAGAACAACAATTTTACTAGGTGCAGCCTTTATTGTTGTTTCTGTTATCTTAGGAATATTGTATGTTATGTAATTTTTGAATAATTTGGTATGTGAAAAGATAGTAGGCTATGGGTTTACTATCTTTTCTTGATTTAATTTTAAAATAGATTAAGGAGAAGTTTGTAATGGAAGAGAATGTAAAAGAAAACATAAAAACAGAAAATAAACAGAATATTATAAATTTTATGAGTAATGAAAAATATGTACCTATGAAAGCTAAAGATATGGCATTTATTTTAGGTGTTCCAAAACAAAAATATTCTGAATTTCATAATATTTTAAAAGAATTAGAAAATGAAATGAAAGTTCAGGAAACAAAAAAAGGAAAATATATGTTAATTGATGAAAACATATATAAAACAGGAATTATTTCTTTAAAACAAAAAGGATTTGGTTTTGTTAAAATTGTAAATGGAAATGATGAAGAAGAAATATTTATTTCACCTAATAATGTAAATGGTGCTTTAAATGGAGATGAGGTTGTTGTAAAAATAATAGAATCTGAAGATTATAAAAAAATCCAATCAAAAGGAAAAGAATATGTAGGGACTAAATCTAAAAAAGAAAAAAGTGAAATAGGTGAATTTAATATAGAAAAAAATGTGATAAATCAATCTGTTAAAACAAAAAATGAAGTTATACAACATAAAGAGGGAATTGTTGTAAAAATTCTAAAACATGAGAAAAACACAGTAGTAGGTGTATTTCAAAATAATAGAAATTTTGGATTTGTTGTACCAGATGACAAAAAATTTGGCTCAGATATATTTATCTCAAAAAGTAATTTTGGAAAAGCAAAAAATAATCAAAAGGTTGTAGTTAAAATTACTAAATTTGCAGAAAAAGGAAAAAAAGTAGAAGGAAAAATTGTTGAAATATTGGGAAACAAAGACCAAGCAGGTGTAGATATGTTAAGTCTTATAAAAGAATATGATTTACCATATGAATTCCCAGAACCAGTTTTAAAAGAAGCAAAAATTATAAGTGGAAATTCTATTAAAACAAAAGGAGATTTAGAATTAGGGTTAAATTTAACAAATCAAGATTTAAAAACAAGGTTAGATTTAAGAGAAAAAGAAATGTTTACAATTGATGGTGAAGATGCAAAAGATTTAGATGATGCTGTTTGTGTGGAAAAAAATGAAGACGGTAATTATGTTCTTGGAGTCCATATTGCTGATGTTAGTAATTATGTTACAGAAAACTCTCAATTAGATAAAGAAGCTATTATTAGAGGGACAAGTGTATATATGATGGATAGAGTAATTCCAATGTTACCTAAAGAGTTGTCTAATGGTATATGTAGTTTAAATGAAGGAAAAGATAGATTTGCTTTATCTGTTATTATGGAAATAAATGATAAAGGACAAGTTATTTCATCAGATATTAGAAAAAGTATTATTAAAGTTACAAAAAGGATGTCTTATGCAAATGTTTATAAAATTTTAAAATATTTGGAATCAGATTCAGATGAATTATCAGAACAGGATATTGAAATTGTAAAACAATATGAAAAATATTTTAATCATTTCAAATTAATGAAACAATTGGCAGAAATTCTAAAATCAAAAAGAGAAAAAGATGGAAGCTTAGAATTAGATATTCCAGAAAGTAAAATAATTTTAGATGAAAATGGAATTGCAATTGATGTCAAAAAATATGAAATTACATTTGCTAATGAAATTATAGAACAATTTATGTTGATTGCAAATGAAACAGTTGCAGAAAAATTTTATTGGCTTGAAGCACCATTTATTTATAGAGTTCATCCTGAACCAGATATTGATAAAATAAGAGAATTAAATACTTTTATTTGGAATTTGGGATATTCAATTAAAGCAAATAAAGATAATATACATCCAAAAGCATTTGCACAAGTTTTAGAAGAAGTGAAAGGAAAACCAGAAGAAAGAGTTGTATCAAATTTGATTTTAAGAACATTGAAAATTGCTCAATATGAAAGTGAAAATCGTGGACATTTTGGTATTGCAAGCAAATATTATTGCCATTTTACATCACCAATTAGAAGATATCCAGATTTATTTATACACAGGATTATTTCGAAATATATAGAAAGAAATTATGTTTTATCAGATGATGATATAGAAAAATATTCAGAACAGGCAACTAAATATGCTAAAACTTCATCAGAAAGAGAAAAAATTGCTCAAAAAGTTGAAAGAGATAGCATAGATGTTAAAAAAGCTGAATATATGAGCTCTAAAATTGGAGAAGAATATGAAGGAATTATTTCTAATATAACATCTTTTGGTGTATTTGTTGAACTTGAAAATACTGTTGAAGGACTTATTAGATTTGAAAATTTAGGTAATGAGTTTTTCATATATGATGAAGAACATAAACAATTGATAGGGGAGAATAGTGGAGATATATTAAATATAGGTGAGAAAATGAAGATAAAAGTTATTGAAGCTAATAAAGATATTAGAAGAATTTCTTTTGCTAGAGTTTTAGATTAATTACAATATAATATGTATTAGCAAAAAAATAGGAATATTTTAAAAATCTTCAAAAAAATAAGGTTTCTAAAATGCTCAAATATCAGGCATTTTAGGAACCTCAAACTTTTATGTTATTTAGAAAAAAATAGTACAGTATTAATAAAAATAATACATATTATATTTAAAATTGCAATTGCAAGACTACCAATAATATTTTGGTTAACTTTATATTCATAAACAGAGTATGAAATATTTTTAAATAAAACCAAAAAACTAAAAATACATACTAAAACTTTCAAATTTTTCCTCCTATAGATTTAATAATATTTATTATAATAATATATAATTCTGTTATGATATTTAAGATATACTAATAAAAATTGATTATAAATCTTTAAGGTACATTATTAAATTCATATCCAGATTTTATATTAACATTTACTGTAACATCAAAAAAAGAATTTTTATAATTTTCAAGCCAATTTGATTTATGCCATTTATCAATAGTCAAATATTTAGATAAAGCATATTTCCCAAATCCGGCAATATCTGATTTAAATTCTTTTGAAGTTTTGTATAAATAGTTTTCTAATTCAGATTTCAAATATTGTTCAGCAGATTTATTTATTTGTTCTAATGTGACAGGAGAACTATAATCAATATGCTTATTTAATGTTAAACCATATCCTTCAAGAAAAACTTCAATTGAAATATATGGTGTACCATTAATAAAATCCAAATTTATTTTAGGTTTCTGTTTTTGATGAATATATAAATCAATAGTTGAATTTATATCAAAAGGATTTTGGACAGAAATGGTACATCTATTTAAAGTACCAGTAACTATTAAATGGCATAATGTTTCAATTCCTGTAAGTTCTCCAACTAATTTATCATCATAAAATACAGCAGTTCCAAATGTTTCAATTGAATTTGAATTTGTAATTGGTGTTTCACCTGCAACATAATTTCCATCAGATGATAGTGGCTGTATATTTGAATTAATATCAGAATTGTTATTTGAATTATTTTTAGAAATTTCTTTAGAACCACTTTCGGAATCACTTTCAGAGTTATTTTCTGAACCACTTCCAGAATTATTTTTCGAGCTATTTTCAGAAATTTGATTAGATTCATTACCAGAACTATTACTATTTTTATAATTACTAGAACTTGGATCAATATTATTAATTCCACCCAAAATAGCACTAGCTTGAATAAAATCATTTTTCATATTACCAAAAAAATCAATCAATTCAGTAGAAGTTGTATAACCAGTATATTCAGTTGAGGATAATGCAACTTCATAATATCTTGCAGTTAATGTTTCAAAAGATGGAGAAGCATTTTCAATAAAGTCTTTTGCTCTACATTTGGAAATAATAATGTTACAATCAGAACGTATTTCAATATTATTTTTTAATGTATCAATATGTTCAGAAATTCCCTGCTCAGCCAATTTCTCAGAAAAGACAATAACTTTACAATGAGATAAATTAATTTCTTTACTAACATAACTATTAATTAAAGAAAGTCCAGAACTTATACTAGAACATTCAACAGTTATTGTATCAGTTTTGTTAGACTGACTGCTTCCATTATCAGAACTAGAACTAGGAATTGAAATTTGAAGAGTTATTAGTAACATATCATTTGGAGAAATGTCTAAACCAAGAGCAGTTGCATAAGCAAGATTTTCTATATTACGGGAGTCATAACACCCTGAAAGTGATATAACAATAATTGAAAGAATACATAAAATAAGCAAAATTTTATTAGTTCTCATAAGTACTCACTTCCTTTCTCATTTTCTTAATTGTTTTTTTCTTTATATTAGCTAAAATTAAAATGATTATACTACTTCCAAAAGTTAAACATAATACAGAATCTCTAACTACAGTACCTAAAACTTTAGTAACAATACTTTGATTAATAGGTAATAAAAGTATTGATAGAATGATCAGGTGTAAAGTAAAATTAATATGAGTGGTATCAGTTATATTTGTCAATCTTTTAAAAATATATAATAAAAAATTCATAGCAATACAAATATAAGATATAGTTGATAATATCCAAATAAATATAAATATTGCGTCAACTCTTTGTACAAATCTCCCATAAGATAAATTTCTAGTTAGTAAATAAAGTGAAAAATTTTCTCCACTTTGAAAAGTATAAGAAAGTGATAAAAGTATGCAAATCACACTAAAAAATAGGCAAAATGCAGATATTGTAATAGATATTATAGATATCTTTTTAAAATTTTTAGTTTTATCAATAAGAGGATTAAGAAAAAGTAAATATCCTATTCCAGAAAAACTAAATAAATTACTTAAACCTGAAAAAAATGTTTTATTAACTCCATATCCTAATATAGGAAATATTCTCTCAGGAACAAAATCTTTTATTGAAGATATTAATATTATAATTATACTAAGTAAAATAATTGGCATTAATATTAAATTTACTTTTGATAAAACCTTTAATGAAAAACGATTTGCTATCATACTGCAAATTATAAAAAACAATAATATATATAAAGTTGGTGATGAACGAAAATATATTAATCTTAATGTTTCAGAAAAGTTTTTTATAACAAAAACTGGAACTAGTAATAATAATAAAAAGTGAAGAATTCCAATTATATTTTTTAAGGTATTTCCACCTAAATACTCAGAAACATATAATATATCATGTCCTTGGAAATTTTTAAATAATTTAGCAAGTATACAAACAAATATTATTGCAATTATTGAAATATAAAAAACATTTATCCATGCAGATGAACCTATTGATGATATTATTTCTTTTGGGGTGTTTAAAATAATTTTATTTATCATAACAATTGAAATAAGTGCAATTGCTTCAAATAAGCCTATTTTTTCAATATTCATTAATTTCCACTCCTTTTCCACAACATACTAAATTTACCTTGTGAATATTTCTTCTTAGGTGCAAAAATACTTGAACGTTTTTCTCTTTTCCAAATAGGTGGTAAAAAGTAAGATGTTGAAGAACATTTATTATTACTTACCATATATGGTGTTGCATAAGGACAACCAAATGATTTCAGACCACAAATGAATAAAATTTGTAAAAATACACCAACAGCAATTCCCAAAAATCCAGCCATATATCCAAGAATAATATATAAAAATCTACAAATTCTTACTGCAAAGTTTAATGATAAATCAGGAATACTAAATGAACAAATTGCAGTAATTGCAACAATTATAATTAAAATTGGACTAACCAAATTTGCACTAACAGCAGCATCACCTAAAATTAATCCACCAACAATTCCAATTGTAGGACCAATTGGGGTTGGAACACGGATTCCTGCTTCACGTATTAATTCAAAAGAAACTTCCATTAATAATATTTCAAAAATTGTCGGAAAAGGTACTGTTTCACGGGCTGCTTCAATTGTAAATAACAATTCAGTAGGAATTAATTCATGATGATAAGTAGTAATTGCAATATAAATTCCTGGTAAAAATAATGCAAAAAAAGATGCAATAAGTCTTATTAGTCTAAGCATATTTGAATATTGAAATCTATAATTTGTATCTTCAGGAGATGACAAAAAATCAGACAAAACACCAGGTGCAATTAAAACATATGGTGAACCATTAACAATTATTGCAACACGTCCTTCTAATATATGTGTTGTTGTTTTATCAGGTCTTTCAGTAGCAATTAATTGGGGAAATAAACTATAACTACTATCTTGTATTAATTGTTCTAATTCACCAGAAGATATTAAATAATCAACATCTAAATTATTGATTCTATATTTGACTTCAGCAACTAAGTCATTGTTTGCAATATCTTTTAAATAACATATAGCAATTTTGGTTTTACTAATAGTTCCAACAGAGCAATCTTCAATAACAAAATTTTCATTATTAATAATCCTTCTTAATATAGAAGTATTTGTTCTAATATTTTCAACAAAAGCCTCTTGAGAACCTCTTACAACAAGCTCATTTTGTGGAGAACTAATACTTCTTTGCTTAAAACCTTTTACATCAATATCATAACCTACTTTTAAAGTATCAACTAAAAGTAAACAGTTTCCCATATTAATACCAGAAATACCATCTTCATATTTTTCGATTTTTTTAGTATCTGTTTGTGGTATTAAATGATTAAAAATGTATTTATCTAAATTAAAATTTTTAATTTTTCTAATAATTACATCATTATTATTAAATTCTTCAACAACCTGTTTTTCACCTGTATAAGTATTTGCTCTATTTCTAAGCATTAAAGGATGTAAAACAGAATCATTAATAATAGCTGTATCAACCATACCATCAATAAATATAAGTGCAGCATTATATTCTTTATTTTGAGCAGTTAATACAAATTCACGAATTACAATATCACTATTTATTAAACTATTATATTTAAATTTTAAAAAATCTAAATTTTCACTTAATTTATCTGAAAAATTGGTTGGTTCCAAGTCTTTTGCAGGTGATACAGGAATTTTTGCAATATTTTTGATGTTTTCTGTTTGAAGGAAAAAATTATAATTTTCAGTTGGATGATATTTTATGAATTTATTATATAATTCTTTTATTTTATTCATTTATGAAAAGGTCCTTTCTATTTTATTTGTTTTGTATGGATAGTATTTACAATTTTTCTAAAATTATGCGTGTAGATGAAATACTTTTGGTTGGGCAAGTTTGCTTTATTTTAAAAAACATTTTGAGGGTAGCACCGAGAGAAAAAATTAGCTATTTTCTAAAAAAGTAAACCCTCCAAACGCGGTAAAGTTTGTGGTAAGTTTATGTGTAGTGTTACGATAATTACTGTAGTTGGATGTTTTAATTCTCATGTCGGGATTTACTTTTTTATAAAATACTAATTCTTTTCTCCGAGAAAGTTTGGGTAAATGTTTTTTAAAATAAAGCAAAATTGCCCAACCAAAAATGTTTCATAACAATTTAAAAAAATCTCTAGAAAAGTTTAAATTTATATTGTATAATATAGAGAATATATCTTAATATAAAAGAATAAAAATGAAAAAGACAATTAATGGAGGGAAAAAAATGAGCTTTTTTGAAATATTTTTTATAGGTATAGGACTTGCAATGGATGCTTTTGCAGTATCAATATGCAAAGGTTTATCCATGAAAAAAATGAATTGGAATGATGGAATTTTAATTGCATTGTATTTTGGAGTTTTTCAAGCTTTAATGCCAATGTTAGGATATTTTTTAGGTACAACATTTAGTGAATTTGTAAAAAATATTGACCATTGGATAGCATTTATTTTATTAATGATTATTGGCGGAAATATGATTAAAGAAGCTATATTTGATAAAAAAGATGATAAAGAAAATTCAAAAGTTGATGTAAAAACAATGTTAATATTAGCAATTGCAACAAGTATTGATGCACTAACGATTGGAGTAACATTTGCATTTTTTGAAGTAAACATTATTTTAGCAATATCAGTTATAGGAATAATAACTTTTGTGTTATCATTAATTGGAGTAAAAATTGGAAATAGATTTGGAGATAAATTTGAAAGTAAAGCTGAAATTGCTGGAGGTATTATTTTAATTATAATAGGATTAAAAATATTATTAGAACATTTAGAAATAATGAAATTTTAATGTAGTAGAAAGGATGAAATAGAAATGATAGATATAATAAATGCAAAAAAAGTTTTTAAAGAATATGTATCAAATTATGATATAACAGATGGGAAAATTGCTTTAAAAGTAGCACATATTTTGAGAGTTGCAGAACTAAGTAAACAAATTGCAAATTCTCTTGGCTTATCAGAAGAAGATGTTGAATTAGCTGAATTAATAGGATTATTACATGATATAGGAAGATTTGAACAAGTAAGAAAATTCAATACTTTTAATGATAAAAAAAGTATTAATCATGGAGAATATGGTGTTAAAATATTGTTTGAAGATAATTTAATTAAAAAATTTAATATAGATGAAAAATATTATAAAACAATTAAAATTGCAATTTTAAATCATAACAGAAATTGTATTGAAAATGGACTTACTGAAAAAGAACTAATTCATTCAAAAATAATTAGAGATAGTGATAAATTAGATATTTTTCATGTTTTATTAACAGATACAATGGAAAATATTTATGGATGTTCAGATGAACAAATGCAAAATTCAAGTTTTTCTGAAATTACAATTAAAGAATTTAAAGAAGATCATTTAATTGATTATAAAAATAGAAAAACTTTTGGAGATCTTTGGATTTCACATGTTGCTTATATATTTGATTTTAATTTTAAAAATAGTTATATTATAATGAAACAAAATGATTATTTAAACAAACTTTTAGAAAGAGTAAATTTTAAAGATTCTAAAACAATTGAACAAGCTAAAGAAATCGTTGAAATTGGTAATGAATATATGAATATGATTTTAAATAATTAAAATAGTAAAAATATAATTTTTTTAAACATGAAAAATAAATAAAAAACATGATAAAAATAATGTAAATAAATAATATTGTAAATATATAATTATTGTAATATAAAAATAAAACTATGAAAATTAATCATAGTTTTATTTTTTAGTCATAAACCAATCAATTCCATAATATAAATTAGTAAAGTTTAAATAGACAAACATTTAAGGAGGAATTATAAATGGAAAATAATTTTAAACTATATGAAGATATTGCCAAACGTACAGATGGTGATATTTATGTTGGAGTAGTTGGTCCAGTTCGAACAGGAAAATCAACATTTATAAAAAGATTTATGGATTTACTTGTAATACCAAATATTGACAATACATACAAACAAGAAAGAGCAAGAGATGAACTACCACAAAGTGCAGGTGGAAGAACAATAATGACAACTGAGCCTAAATTTATTCCAAATGAAGCAGTTGAAATTTCAATTGGAAATAATATTTCATTAAAAACAAGACTTGTTGATTGTGTTGGATATTTAGTAAATAATGCAATTGGATATCTTGAAGATGATATGCCAAGAATGGTAAAAACACCATGGTCAGAAAATGAAATTCCTTTTGAACAAGCAGCAGAAATAGGTACAAAAAAGGTAATTCAGGAACATTCAACAATTGGAATTTTGGTTACAACAGATGGTAGTATAACAGATATTCCAAGAGAAGATTATATTGAAGCAGAAGAAAGAGTTGTACGTGAATTAAAAGAATTAAATAAACCATTTATAATTCTTCTAAATAGTGACTCACCATATTCTGAATCAACAAAAGGTCTTGCACGAAAATTAGAGGAAAAATATGAAACAACAGTAATTCCAACAGATTGCTCTAATTTAGAATTAGATGATATTAATAATATTTTTAGTAAAATTTTATATGAATTTCCTATTGAAAGAATTAATATTAATTTTCCAAAATGGGCAGATAGATTAGATGAAAATCATTGGCTAAAAAAAGAACTATTTTCTGAAATAAAAGATGCATGTTCAAATGCTAGAATATTAAAAAATGTTGATACAACTGTTGGAATGCTTCAAAATACTGAGGTTATAAATACAAGTGTTTTAAATGAAATTAAACTTGGAACAGGTGAAGTAAATATTTCTATTAATTTACATGATGAATTATTTTACAAAATAATTACTGAAATATCTGGAGTTGAAATTGCAAATGAAGGTGATTTATTTACAACAATTGCCGAATTTTCAAAAACTAAAAAAGAATATGATAAAATTGCATATGCATTAGAAGAAGTTAAGGCAAAAGGTTATGGAATTGTTACACCATCAATTGATGAACTTGTTTTAGATGAACCAGAAATGGTAAAACAAGGCTCAAGATATGGAGTAAAACTAAAAGCAACTGCACCATCAATTCATATGATTCGTGCAGATATAGAAACAGAAGTATCTCCAATTGTTGGAAGTGAAAAACAATCTGAAGAACTTGTAAATTATTTACTTTCAGAATTTGAAAATGAACCAAAGAAAATTTGGGAGTCAAATATTTTTGGAAAGAATTTACATGAACTGGTTAATGAAGGATTACAAAATAAATTATGTAGAATGCCTGAAGATGCTCAAGCTAAATTACAAGAAACTTTGGAACGTATTGTTAATGAGGGAAGTGGTGGATTGATTTGTATTATTTTGTAATTAATAAAAAAATAAAATATTTGGGGACTAAATAATTTTGTTTTACTTTTTATTGTACCAGGACTTTATGAAAACTAAAACTTGATTTCTTAAAACAAATGTGCTAATATGAGCGTAAAATGAAATAAAAATTATTTTATTTTACACAAAAAATATCAAAAGAGGTAAACATATGGAAATGAAAAAAGAAAAAATGGCAATTGAAATACTAAAGAAATACAATCAAGAGAATATTATAAATTGGTTGGAAAAATTAAATCAAGATGAAAAAGATAAATTAATAGATCAAGTTTTAAATTTAAATATAGAACAAGTTATTGATATGTATAATAATTTAAACAAAACATTTGAAATTGGAAATAAGAAAATAGAAAAAATTTCTGCAATTGATATAAATAAATTAGATGAAAATAAATTTGTTGAATATAAAAATATAGGAAGTGATATTATAAAATCAGGAAAATATGCTGTAATAACAATGGCAGGTGGTCAAGGAACAAGACTTGGCCATACTGGACCTAAAGGAACTTTTAAAGTTTGTTTGAAAACAGGAGAAAAGTATTTATTCCAAATAATTGTTGAATCTTTACAAAAAGCAAATGAAAAATATGGAGTTGTAATTCCTTGGTATATTATGACAAGTGAAGAAAATAATGATCAAACTTTAGCTTTTTTAGAAGAACATAATTATTTTGGATATCCTAAAAAAAGTGTTAAATTATTTAAACAAGGTAAAGCACCTTTAGTTTCATCAAAAAAAGGTACATTATTGATAAATAAAGATAAATTAATAAAAGAAGCATCTGATGGTAATGGAAGTATTTACAAATCTTTGAAAAAAGATGGAATTCTTGAAGATATGAAAAATAAAGGTGTTGAATGGGTCTTTGTTGGTGGAGTAGATAATATTTTATTAAAAATAGTAGATCCATTGTTAGTTGGTATTACTATTTCTCAAAATAATAAAATAGCTTCAAAATCAGTAATAAAAACAAATCCAAGAGAAAAAGCAGGAGTATTTTGTAAAATTGATGGTAAACCTGGAATTATTGAGTATTCAGAATTACCTGAAGAAATGGTTGAAGAAACTGATGAAAAAGGTGATTTAGTTTTTGGCGATGTTAATATTTTAAGCCATTTATTTAATATTGAAGCATTAGAAAAATTAGCTGATGTACAAATGCCATATCATATTGCTGAAAAAAAATCTGAATATTTAGATGAAAATGGAAATTTAGTTGTTCCAAATGATAAAAATGTTTATAAATTTGAATCATTTATTTTTGATGCATTCTCAAAATTTGATGATATAAGCATTTTGAGAGTAAAAAGAGAGGAAGAATTTGCACCTATCAAAAATAAAGAAGGAAATGATAGTCCTGAAACTGCAACAAAATTATATAATGAACGTAATTAATTTTGAATCAAATACATAAAATAATAACAAGAAAAAATGTCTAGAAATTTATATGATGTTATAAAAACATTATATAAATTTTTAGACATTTTTTATTAATTACATTTCTTCATCACCAGGTAAGAAATAATCAACAACACCATAAACTAATGCACCAATAATTGCTGCAACCCAAGAAATTGAGTAACCTGCAACAAAATATTGTGTAACATATAAAACAACAGCTGCAAGAACAAAACCAACAAATCCTTTACCAAAAGAACTAGCATGTAAACCAGTGAATTTTGTTATTAAATAATCTATTACAGTTAAAACAATTGTAGCAGCAGCTAATGCCCAAATATTATTAATTGAAAATCCAGGTGTAAAAAATGCAGTAATACCAAGTACTATGGCAGCAGTAATTAATCTACCAATAACTTGCCAAACTGTATTAACACCACTGTTAGATTTTGTATTTGTTTGATTATCTGACATATGAATAACCTCCTTTATTAATAAAAAGAATAATTAAATAAATATTTTTAATGATTAACATGTAAAATCTCAAAATTCTGGAAAATTCATAAATCAAATCATATAAAAATATTTCAATTTTATTATTTACTAAAAAAATTTTATTATGCTTTTTCATGCATAAAAATTTTGGAAAATTGGAAAAATAAAAGAAAAAATGAAAGGCTTGAGATTATGTTAGTTATTTTTATTCGTTCAATTCTGATTTATATAATAGTTTTAGCTGTAATGAGATTAATGGGAAAACGTGAAATAGGGCAATTACAACCATTTGAACTTGTAACATCAATAATAATTGCTGATTTGGCTTCAACTCCACTTGCAAATAGTGGAATTCCAATTACAAATGGAATTATTCCAATATTAGGATTATTAGTTATGCATCTTGTAATTTCTATATTAAATATGAAATTTATGAATTTTAGAAAATTGGTATGTGGTAAACCTTCAATATTAATATATAGAGGGAAAATAGATGAACAAGAGCTTAGAAAAGAAAGATTTACATTAAATGAATTACAAGAAAGATTAAGAGATAATAATATTATGAATTTAGGAGATGTAGAATATGCAATCCTTGAAACAAGTGGTCAAATTAATGTAATTCAAAAACCAAACAAAAGAAACACAATTCCAGAAGATTTTGGAATTGAACCAGATTATGAAGGAATTCCATATGATTTAGTTTTAGATGGAAAAATTATGGAACACAATTTAAGATGTATAGGAAAAGATTATAATTGGCTAAAAAAACAAGTTGATAAATTTGGGTATAAGCCTGAAGATGCACTAATTGTAACAATTGATGGGAAAGGTCAAATTTTCTCTCAAAAAAAAGGTGCATGATTTTTGATTCATAATTTATAAGGGATGTGATTAAAATTAAAAAAGAAATTTTTATAGTGTTTGCAATTTTAATTGTAATTATTGGAGCTGATATTGGATTAGAAAAATTTACTCAAAAAAATTTTGACGAAATTAGTGAACAACTTGATTTACTTGAAAATAAAATATTAAGTGAAAATAAAAACATTATTAATAATGAAAATAATAATGAAGAAAATTTTGATAAAGATATTGTGAAATCTTATATTAATGATTTTGAAAAAATTCATGATAAATGGAAAAGCAAGTATGATTTTTATGCTTGTTTTATTGAACATGATGAATTAGAAAAAGTTGAATTACAAATGGTTTCGGCAAATGCAAGTTTAAAAATGGGAGATTTTAGAAAAGCAGTTGATGAAATTGAAAAATGTAAGTTTATTATGAAACATATTGAAGAAAAAGATTCGTTAAGAGCTGTTAATGTTTTTTAATTGTAAAAAAGAGGATTAATATGTCATATAATCCTCTTTTTTACAATCATTAATTTAAAAATAATGTTTACATTTTTGAAACAGTATATTATAATATGAGTAAAATGAAAAAACAACAGATTATTTAATACATAAGGAGAGTTTGTTTTTTATGAGAGAATTTGAAAAAAATAAAGATGAGTTTTATGAGATTATTAGTGAAATGACTCAAAATGAAGCAGTTAAAAAAATGAAAAAATTTAGACAACATTATGAATGTTCATGTTATGAACACTGTGAAAATGTGGCATATATTAGTTATAGAATTTGTAAAAAATTAAATTTAGATTATAAAGCTGCTGCAAGAGCTGGAATGGTTCATGATTTATTTTTATATGATTGGAGAAAAAAAGAGAATGGAAGAAAAGATTTTCATGCTTTTACACATCCAAAAAAAGCATTAGAAAATGCGAAAAAATATTTTGAAATTTCTGAAAAAGAAGAAGATATTATTTTAAAACATATGTGGCCAGTTACCATCAAATTTCCTAAATACATAGAAAGTTATGTTATAACAATTGCAGATAAAATAAGTGCTATAAATGAAGGAATATGTTATTATAGAAAGATTTTATTTAGTAAAAAAGCATTAAGATATGCTTACATATTTTTCGGATTATTTTTTATAAAATAATTAAATATTTTATAAAAATTTTAATTGATGAAAAAACAAAAAAATAAAACTTTTGTTCTGTTTTGTATTGACGAACATAGTAAATAATGGTAAAATATATAATACATGAAAACACGAAAGAAACAAAAATTAAAGTGGTTTATAATCATATAAACTGCTTTTACTTTTGTAAAAATAAATAATAAAAGAAAAGAGTTGTATCATGAAAAATATTAAAGATTATAATTTAGATGAATTAGAAAAACAATTTGAAGAAATGGGAGAAAAGAAATATAGAGCAGGACAAGTTTTTCAATGGCTATATGTAGAAAAAGTAAAAAGTTTTGATGAAATGACAAATTTATCATTAGCTCTAAGAGAAAAATTAAAACAAAATTACACAATGTGTAATTACAAAATTATAAGAAAACAAGAATCATCAGATGGAACAAAAAAATATTTATTTGATGTTCTAGATGGAAATGCAATTGAAACAGTTTTAATGGAATATCATCATGGAAAAACAGTTTGTGTATCATCACAAATTGGATGCAAAATGGGATGTAAATTTTGTGCATCAACAGGAATCAAATTTATAAGAAGTTTATCAGCAGGAGAAATTGTTGAGCAAATTTTAGCAGTTGAACAAGATATAAATGACAAAATTTCGAATATAGTATATATGGGAATTGGCGAACCATTAGATAATTATGATAATGTTATAAAATCTATTAGAATAATGAATAATCAAAAAGGACTAAATATAGGAGCACGACATATAAGTGTATCAACAAGTGGACTAGTACCTAAAATATATGATTTGGCTAAAGAAAACATACCATGTACTTTATCAATTTCATTACATGCAACAACAGATGAAAAAAGAAGTGCTATGATGCCTGTAAATAATGCATATAATATTTCTCAGTTATTAGAAGCATGTAAACAATACATAAAAACAACTAATAGAAGAATTTCATTTGAATATGCATTAGCTAAAGATAATAATGATAATTTAGAAGATGCAAAAAATCTGGTTAAATTACTAAAAGGAATGTTATGTCATGTTAATTTAATACCAATAAACAAAATTGAAAATGGAAAATTTACAAAAAGCTCAAATGAAAATATAATTAAATTTAGAGATTATTTAAATGACAACGGAATTGTGGCAACAATTAGAAGAGAATTAGGCTCAGATATAGATGCAGCATGTGGTCAATTAAGAAGAAAAAATCTTAAAGAAACAGAATAATTATTATACATAATATACATATTTTTTTATATAATTAAACTATAAAAAATATAATAAAACACATCAATATCTATTGTAAAAAATTTAATTATAATATAAAATATATATGGATAAACGAAAGAACAATTAAAGGAGGAAATATGAGAGCATTTGGAAAATCAGATATTGGTAAAGCACGTGATATGAATCAAGATAGTTTTTACATTTCATCACCTGAAGATAAAATACAATTATTTATAGTAGCAGATGGAATGGGAGGATATAAAGGCGGAGAAATTGCTAGCAAATTAGCTGTTGAAACATCAAAAAACTATATAAAAAATAATTTTGATTTAATAGAACATGATAGAGAAAGCATTCTAAATTTAATAAAAAGTGCAATAGAATATGCAAATATGGTTATATATGAAAAATCAAGAGAAATACCAGAATTAGAAAATATGGGAACAACAATTGATATATGTTTAATAATCCAAAATAAGGTATATATAGGACATGTTGGTGATAGTAGAGTATATAGAAAACGTAATCAATTTTTCAGAAGACTTACTACAGATCATAGTTATGTTCAAAAACTTGTATCAGATGGTACAATAACAAAAGAAGAAGCATATCATCATCCTAAAAAAAATATGCTAATAAAAGCATTAGGATGTGCAACATATGTAGAACCAGATGTTATGGTTAAAGGATTTTTAAAAGATGATATATTATTAATGTGTTCAGACGGATTAACAAATATGTTACGAGATGAAAAAATAGTTGAAATAATTAATGAAAATCCAATTGTGGCTTGTGATAGATTAATAAATGAAGCAAATGAAAATGGCGGATTAGATAATATTACAGCTGTAATTATTTTATAAGGAGAGAATCACATATGAATATTGAAGGAAGAATAATAGGAAATAGGTATGAAATTATTGAAAAAGCTGGAAGCGGAGGAATGGCAACAGTTTATAAAGCTCGTGATACAATCTTAAATAGATATGTAGCAGTTAAAGTTTTAAGAGACGAGTTTACTACTGATGAAGAGTTTATAAAAAGATTTAACACAGAAGCTCAATCAGCAGCAAGACTAACACATCCTAATATTGTATCTGTATTTGATGTTGGTCAAGAATATAATATTTATTATATTGTAATGGAATTAATTCAAGGAAAAACATTAAAACAAATAATTTCAGAAGAAGGTGCATTACCATGGAAATGGACTGTAAATATTGCAATACAAATATGTTCAGCTTTAGAAATGGCCCACAAAAATGGAATAGTACATAGAGATATAAAACCACATAATATAATAATTACAGAAGATGGAATAGCAAAAGTTACAGATTTTGGAATAGCAAAAGCTGTTTCAAATTCAACAATAACAGCTTTTGGAACAACATTAGGTTCTGTACATTATTTTTCACCTGAACATGCAAGAGGTGGATATACTGATGCAAAATCAGATTTATATTCATTAGGAATTGTAATGTATGAAATGATAACAGGAAAAGTTCCTTTTGATGCTGATACACCAGTATCTGTTGCATTAAAACATATGCAAGAAGAACCAATACCACCAATTAAATTAAATTCAAATATACCTGTGGCAGTTAATGACATAATTTTAAAAGCTATGAAAAAAGATACAAGTGAAAGATATGCTTCAGCTACAGCAATGATGAAAGATTTAAGTATGGCATTAAAAAATCCTAATGGGAATTTTGTAAATGAAGGAAATACAGGTGATTTTACAAGAGTAATTCCAACAATACAAGGAAATATGATGAATGAAGATAAATATAAAAATAGAAGTAATGTCAATGATAATACTGTTGTAAGAAGAAATGGAAATTCTGCAAATAATACAAATACATCAAAACAAAATGAAAAAAAATCATTAAAAAAATATTTAGAAGAAAATCCAAAAATGAAACCAGTGGTTATAGGTGGAATTGCTTTAGGAATAATTTTATTATGTATATTGATTCCATGGGCAAGTTATAAAATTGCATCAAACATATTAGGATTTAATCCATCAGCAAGCCAACAATCAGGAATATCATTACCAGGAGTAACATCACTTTCAATTGAAGATGCCAAAAAGAAATTAGATGATTTAGGTATTAAATATGATATTGAAGAAGTATATAGTGATAGTGTTGAAGAGGGAAAAGTTATATCTCAAAAACCTGAAGAAGGATCAAATTATGATAAAGAGAAAAATAGTCCTGTAAAATTAACAGTAAGTAAAGGTATTAAAGTTGTAAAAATGCCTAAAGTTGTTGGTATGGATATAGAAACAGCTACTGCAGAATTAAAAAAATATGAATTAGAAGTAAAAGAAGAAAAAGAGGAAAGTGTTACAGTTGAGGAAAATTATGTTATAAGACAAGAAGTTGATGAAGGTAAAGAAATTCCTGCTGGAACAGAAGTAACATTATATGTAAGTAAAGGACCTAAAAAAATAACTGTTGAATCTGTTGAAGATTTAGATGTTGAAGAAGCTAAGAAAAAATTGACTGAAGCTGGATTAGAGGTTAATGTTATTACAACAGAAGATACATCAAAAACTAATGGAGTTGTATTAAAACAAAATTTAGAACCAGGTACTGTTGTATCAGAAGGAACTAAAATAACTTTAACTGTTAATAAAATTCAAGAATTAAAAGAAGCAACAATTAATGTACATGTTAAATCTATAACTGGATATAAAGAACCAGAATCATCAGAAAAAGATGATGAAAATAAAAAAACACCTAAAAATGTTACAGTTAGAATTAATGTTGATGATGAAGATGTATATAAACAAAGTGTACCAGAAAATACAGAAATTATAACTAAAACAATAAAAGCAAAAGGTGTTGCTAATGTAAGAGTTTATATTGATGAAGTTAGATATGCAAATGAACAAATAGATATGAATGGAAATAATACTGTTCTAGATGTTAAATAATAAAGGAGACTATATGTCAAAAGGATTAATAACAAGTTGTGTTTCAAATATATATGAAGTAGAAGATTTAGAAGCTAAAAAAAACATAAAATGTATGCCAAGAGGAAAATTTAAAATTGATGAAATAACTCCAATTGTAGGAGATAAAATTGAATTTGAATACCAAAATGATGGAACTGGAGTTATAAATCAAATTTTAGAAAGAACTAATTATATAAAAAGACCTAAAATGTCTAATTTAACTCAAATAATTTTTGTTGTATCAATGAAAATGCCAAAACCTGATTTGTTATTATTAGATAAACAATTAGTTTTTGCAGAATATAATGATATAAAACCTATAATATGCTTAAATAAAATTGATTTAGTAAATGATAAAATAATTAATGAAATTGAAAATGTGTATAAAAAAATAGGATATACAGTAATAAAAACAAATGCAAAAACAGGTGAAGGAATAGACAAAATTTTAGAATTATTGGAAAATAATATAACTGCATTTTCAGGAAATTCAGGTGTTGGAAAATCTACTCTAATAAATAATATATTTAAAGATATTTTAACATCTGAAGGTGAAATTAGTAGCAAAAACAAACGAGGAAAAAATACAACAACATCAATAAAATTATACAAAATCAATGATAATTCATATATAGCTGATACACCAGGATTTTCAACATTTGATATATATGAAATTCAAAGTGAAAATCTAGCAGATTATTTTACAGATATGGTTACATATATTAAAGATTGTGAATTTGTAGGTTGTACACATATTAAAGAAGAAAATTGTGGAATAAAAAAAGCTTTAGAAGCGGGAAAAATAAACAGTAAAAGATATGAAACATATGTTAGATTATATAATGAATTAAAGGAAAAGGAGAAACATAAATGGTAGAAATATCAACATCAATTCTTGATGTAGAAAAAGAAAAAATAATAAAAACAATTTATAATTTAGAAACAGCTAAAACAGACTATTTTCATATAGATGTTATGGATGGTAAATTTGTTGAAAATGATACAACAGAAAAAATGTTAGAATATTGTGATTATTTAAATAATATTACAAACATACCATTAGATATTCATTTAATGGTATCAGATGTACATAAATATATTGATTTATTTTTACCATATAATCCTAATATAATTACAATTCATTATGAATCAATAACTAATAAAAATGAATTAATAGATATATTAGATTATATAAAAAACAATCATTGTAAAGCTGGAATTTCAATTAAACCTGAAACAAGTATTGATGAAATTTTAGATATTCTAGAATTTGTTCATGTTGTTTTAATTATGACTGTAGAACCAGGAAAAGGTGGACAACAATTAATAAAATCAACAATTGATAAGATTAAAAAACTATCTGAATATAATAATGAAAAAAATATGGATTTAATAATAGAAGCTGATGGCGGAATTAATATGGAAAATATTGATTTAGTTAAAAATGCTGGAGCTGAGATTATTGTTTCAGGAACAGGAATTATTAAAACTGATAATTATCAAGAAACAATAAAACATATGAAACAATAAAATATATAAAATAATGTGTGGACAGATTAATCACCACACATTATTTTTGTTTTAGATTATGTAATAAATCAAGAACTTTAGGATAAATTTCCTGAGCATTATTTTTCCAATTATCAACAATATCTTTTGCTTGCTCACGAGAATAAGCATATGTTTTTATTTCAAAAACAGTTTCATTATTTTCGACAATTTTACAATTAATTAAATAATTATTTTCATTTTTAGGAGTATATTCTGCAACAACAGAATGTTCTTCTTCAACTTGTTCTAAAGTGCTTTTTAAATTAGTATCAACTTTTAATTTGACAATACCAGGCAATATATCTAGTGTTAAATCTAAAGTACTTTTTCCAAGTTCTGTTAGTTCATATACTTCTTGAGATTCCTTTGTATATGATACAACAAACTTTGTGTTTATCATATCTAATAAAAATTGCTGAAAATAAAAATAATTCATGTCAATTGCTGTTAATACAAGTTTATATAAATTATCATTTGTTATAGGTTTATTTGTTTGATCTAATATATATAATATTAATACTTTGTTTTCAGCTAATGTTTCGCTATCTGTGTTTAATTTCAAATTTGTCATCTCCTGTCATTTTTTTGCTATGTGAATTATAGCATATGAAAGTGAAATTTTCAATAAAAAGTTTTGCTTTAAATTTTTTATAGAAATAGTGTAATAATACAAACTTTTGAATGGTTGACTAAAATTATCATATGTTGTAAAATATTGGGAGAAAAGAACCGAAAAAAGATACTAAAAGACGAAAATGCTAGAAAATAAATAGGAAAAATAAGAAAATGAGAATAAAATGCTTAAAATCAAAAAGGAGAGAAAAATATGCGTATAAGATTTAAACCATGGGCAAGAGAAGAATTAGAAGCAAGTAGTTTTTATATTGATAATCCAGAAGATTATAAAGGAAAATGGAAAACATTATTTAAAAATGATAATCCAATACATTTAGAATTAGGATGTGGTAAAGGAGGATTTATTTCACAAATTGCGTCAAAAAATCAAGATATTAATTATATTGCAATTGATATGGTAGATGCGATGTTAGGTTTAGCAAAAAGAAATATTGAGCAAGTTTATACAGAAAAAAACATACAAATTAATAATGTATATTTAACAAGATATGATATTGAAAGAATTCTATTAATTTTAGATGATAAAGATCAAATTGACAGAATCTATATTAATTTTTGTAATCCATGGCCACGTGGGAAACATAGAAAAAAAAGATTAACACATACAAGACAATTAGAAAAATATAAGCAATTTTTGAAAAATGAAGGAGAAATATATTTCAAAACAGATGATGACGGATTATTTAATGCAAGTTTAATGTATTTTGAAGAAGCAGGTTTTGAAATTATTGATAAAACATTTGATTTAGAAGAAACATTAAAAATTCATCCTGAATTTTGGGATAATATTGAAACAGAACATGAAAAAATGTTTAAACAAGAGGGGATTAAAATAAAAGCTTTAAAAGCAAGAAAAAAATAATGATTTGTGAATTTTTTGTGAATTTTTTTTTGGAACAAAACTATAACAAATCCAGCAATAATCAGCTTTTTACCTAAAAAAATAACAAAAAATTTCAAAAAAACCTATTGCAAATAAACAAGTTTATTGTTATTATTAATATGTAAAACTATAATTTAACAAAAGGAAGAAAGATTATGATAGAATTTAGAAATGTCAGCAAAACTTATGATACAGGGACAGTTGCTGTAAACAATGCCAATTTTAAAATAGATAAAGGAGAATTTGCATTTTTAGTTGGTAGCTCTGGTTCTGGAAAATCAACATTAATTAAAATGATATTAAAAGAAGAGGAACCAACATCAGGTAATATAATCATTAATGGAAAAGATACAACATTTCTTAAAGCAAAAAGAATTCCATATTTAAGAAGAAGTATGGGAGTTGTTTTTCAAGACTTTAGATTATTGCCAGATAAAACAGTTTATGAAAATGTAGCATTTGCAATGCATATAGTAAAAGCTACACCAAGACATATAAGAAGACAAGTTCCAATGGTTTTATCACTTGTAGGATTAAGTGATAAATCAAAAGTATATCCAAATGAATTATCAGGTGGAGAGCAACAAAGAGTGGCTTTAGCAAGAGCATTGGTAAATAATCCATCAATGTTAATCGCAGATGAACCTACAGGAAACTTAGACCCAGACACAGCATGGGAAATCATGAATCTTTTAAATGATATTAATTTAAGAGGTACAACAATTGTTGTTGCAACACATGCAAAAGATATTGTTGATAAAATGAAAAAAAGAGTTATACAAATAGATAATGGAAACATTATCAGAGATGATAAAAAAGGTGGGTATGATAGTGAGTTATAATTTAATTAGTTATTTAATCGGAGATGGAATACGAAACATAGGTAAAAATAAAAAATCTACTTTTTCAGCGATTATTATTATGGTTGTGGCAATGATTACAGTGGGAATGTGTTTTATAATAGGTGAGAATATAAAATCAATTTTAAATAATATGGAAAGTGGATATTCAGTTGATGTATATGTAAAAGATGGAATTACAGAATCAGAAAAAAACACACTTAAATCAGAATTAAAAAATATTGAAAATATAAATCCTGATAATATAAAATTTATTGATAAAAAAGAAGCATATCACCAAGCAGTAAAAAGATTAGGTGAAAGTGCTGTAGAACTTCAAGGATATACAGAAAGTGAACATCCATTTCCAGAGTCATTTGTTGTAACATTAACAAGTTTAGACAAATTAGAAGAGGTTATTCCAAAAATAGAAGCATTAAAAAATGTGACAAATACATCAGAAAGTAATTATACAATTACAGAAACAGAAGAAAACAATCAAAAAGTCGAAACTAAAAAAGTTGAAACCAAAAAAAGTCCAGCAGAAATGTTAACACATTTTAATAAAGGAGTTAGTATTTTTCTAATAGCAATTGGTGGAGGATTAGTTGCATTTTCAATAATTATAATTGGAAATACAATTAAATTAACAGTTCATGCAAGAAGAAAAGAAATATCAATTATGAAATATGTAGGTGCCACAAATAATTTCATTAGAGCACCATTTATAGTTGAAGGTATTATAATTGGAATGATTTCATCTGTAATATCAATTATATTATTAGGTGGATTATACATTTGGATTAAAAATGGAATAATAAGTAATGCACTTAATGGATGGTTAAAAGAAATAAGTAATATGAGTAGTGGAATGGAAAACTTATTACAATTTGACCAAATGTTCCCACAATTAATGCTAATTTTCTTAGTAATAGGAATAGGAATTGGTGTTTTAGGTAGTGTTTTGTCTATGAAAAAATATCTTAAAGTTTAATATTTTACCAAAGAAAGGATTTGATTTTAAAATGAAAAAATTAAGTAAAATTATTTCAATTTCAATTTTGCTAATGATTGTTAGTTCTGTAGGACTAAAAGTTACAGCAGAAAGTAGTACATATTATAATCAAAAACAACAAGAAGCAACACAAAATTCAAATCAGGCACAAGAACAATTAGATAATGTATCAGGAGAAATTGATGAAGTTCTTCAAGAAGTAGCTGATTTAAATAATTCAATTTTGACTTATGAAAATGAGATACAAGAGCTAAATACTAAATTAACTCAATTAGAAGAATCAATTTCACAAAAAGAAAAAGAATTAATAGAAAAGAAAAAAGTATTAGAAGATAGATTAGTTGCTATGTATATGAAAAAAGAAACAACTTTTCTAGATGTAGTCTTATCAGGAAAATTAATGAATTTTATATCTAATCAAGATATGATGAAACAAATTACTGAATATGACAATAAATTAATTACTGAAGTAAATGAATTAAAAAAATCACTTGAAAGTGAAAAAACAGAAGTTGAAACAGTGAAAAAAGACAAAGAACAAAAAACAGCTGAATTGCAAAAACTAAAAGCCGAAAAAGAAGAAAAAGCAGCAAATTTAACAGATGAACAAAAAGAATTAGAAAAAAAATTATCAGAATATAAATCACAAGCTGAAGAATATGCAAAACTTGAAAGACAAGCAATTGCAAAAGAAGAAGCAGCAAGAAAAGCAGCTCAAGAAGCATCAAAAAATAATACAAATACATCTGGATCAAATTCAAGTAATGGCGGTCAAACAAATACAACACCATATACAGGAGGAAAACTTGGATGGCCTTGTCCATCAAGCTCAAGAATAACATCTCCTTATGGATATAGAATATTATTTGGAGTAAGAGATTTCCATACAGGTGTAGATATTGGAGCAACAACAGGGTCAAATATTGTTGCAGCAGAAAGTGGAACAGTAATTTTAGCAAATTATGGATGGAATGGTGGATATGGTAATTACATTATCTTAAGTCATGGTAATGGAATTACAACAAGATATGCACATGCTAGTCAATTATATGTAACAGCTGGACAAACAGTTTCTAAAGGACAAGTTATTGCAGCTGTAGGAACAACAGGAAATTCAACAGGACCACATTTACATTTTGAAGTAAGAGTAAATGGTTCTCATACAAATCCATTAAATTATTTATAGATAGAAAACAAACGGGGCAGAAAATACAATAAAACTGCCCTTTTTGAATGGGAAAAGTGTGACATGAAAATATGAAATATAAGTGAATTTTATATTTAATTATAAAATTTATTTGTAAAATAAAAGAATAAGAATCAAAAAAATATATATAATTAAAACAGGAGAAGGTAGTGTAATGGAAGAAAAAAATAGTAAATTTTTTAAATATTTTATGACTGTATTAATTACAGCTGTAATAACATGTATGGCAACAACATTTATATTAAGCCAAATTTGTACTCCAAAAATTGAAATTAAAAAAAGTAATAATATAGCATGGAAAATTGCAGGAAATATTTTAAATTCATTTTCAGGAGTAACAAATAATGGTGAAGATATTTCTTTAAATGATAAATTATATGAAATAAAATCAGATTTAGATAAATTGTATGTTGGAGAATATGATGAACAAAAACTAATAGATGGAGCATTAGAAGGATATGTTGCTGGTGTTGGAGATCAATATACAGAATATTTAAATGAAGAAGAAATAAAATCATTACAAGAAGATGTTAATGGTTCATATGTTGGGGTAGGTTTATATATTGCTCAAAATACCCAAACAAATCAAATTTTAGTTATAGGAGTAATAGAAGATTCACCAGGACATAAAGCTGGAATTTTGGCAGGTGATGTGATTAAAAAAATAGATGGAGTTGAATATACAGGTGATCAATTAACACAAGCATCTAACAAAATGAAAGGTGTAGCAGGATCAAAAGTTGTTATAACTGTTGAAAGAGATGGGAAAGAAAAAGAAATTGAGGCTATAAGAGAAGAAATTAAATTTAAAACAGTAAAATCAGAAAAATTAGAAAATAATATAGGATACATCAAAATTAGTTCTTTTGGAGGAGAAACAGCAGATGATTTTAAAAAAGCATATGAAGAACTACAATCTAAATCAATAAAATCACTTATTATAGACTTAAGACAAAATGGAGGAGGATTAGTAGATCAATCATTATCAATCGCAGAAATGATAGTACCTAAAGGCTCAACAATGTTAATAACAACAGATAAAAATAAAAATGAAGAAGTTTCAAAATCTAACAAAGAACCTATAATTAATGTTCCAATAGTTATCCTAGTTGACGAATACACAGCAAGTGCATCAGAAATTTTAACAGCAGCTGTTAAGGAAAACACAAATGCAAAAGTAATAGGAACTAAAACTTATGGAAAAGGAGTCATTCAAGGTATTTATTTATTAAAAGATAAAAAAACAGGACTAAAAATTACAATACAAGAATATTTTACACCAAACCACAATAAATTAAATAAAGTAGGAATTACACCTGACGAAATTGTTGAATTACCTGATGAATGGAAAGGCCATACTAGTGTAGACAAAAATGAAGATACTCAATTAAAACGTGCAATAGAGATTTTAAAATAATGTGCAATTAGGGACGCGTCCCAATTGCACGCATTGGGCAATGTGGGACATATCTAAAGGTAAGTTGATGATTAAATGTGATTAAGGGTTAACATAAAACGATGTTTGAAAAATTTTAATAATTAAATTTATCTCTGGTAATTAAAAATAAAAACATAATATATGAGATTATTAATTTGAAATGCAACAGATAAAACAGAAGCTACCAAATTATTATAAGGAAAAGTTGTTGCATTCCAAATTTAAATTATGTAATTGAAAAATATTATTCAAAAAAAATCTAGAAAATTTGAAAAAAATTGAAAAAAGTTGTTGACAATTAAAATAAAATCTAGTATACTAAACAAGTCGAAGGAAATGAAACAAAAAATGGTCGCTTAGCTCAGCTGGGAGAGCATCTGCCTTACAAGCAGGAGGTCATAGGTTCGAGCCCTATAGCGAC
>CAKOWZ010000005.1 GCA_934129745.1 uncultured Clostridia bacterium | reverse complement strand
TCTTCACTTGGTTTTGTTCCTTGGTCATCACCTTTTTGGTCTCCGCTTGGTTTTGTTCCTTGGTCATCACCTTTTTGGTCTCCGCTTGGTTTTGTTCCTTGGTCATCACCTTTTTGGTCTTCACTTGGTTTTGTTCCTTGGTCATCACCTTTTTGGTCTCCGCTTGGTTTTGTTCCTTGGTCATCACCTTTTTGATCTCCACCTGGTTCTGTTCCTTGATTATCACCTTTTTGATCTCCACCTGGTTCTGTTCCTTGATTATCACCTTTTTGATCTCCACCTGGTTCTGTTCCTTGGTTATCACCTTTTTGATCCCCACCTGGTTCTGTTCCTTGGTTATCATCTTTTTGATCTCCGCCTGGTTCTGTTCCTTGGTTATCACCTTTAATATCATCTAAATCTTTACCGATTATTCCATTACTTGTATAGCTAGCAATTAAAGCCTTTTTATATACTTCTGCTCCATTTTCATCTTGTTCTTTAATTAATATAGCAACATAATATTGTCCATCAGTTTTAGGTTTAAAAGTTTTATATACATTAACAGAATCTAATGTTACAGAATCTGAAATTGAATTCATTATACACCAATCTGCTACTTTATCTAAATCATCTTTTGATGGAACTTCTTCTGTTGTTTTTATCCAATATAAAGTGCTATTATTAACCCATTCTTCTGCAATATTTGCTTGTGCTACTAATTCTTTAGATTCAGTATTATAATTTAATGATAAACGATATTCGTTATCAGCGATTGTAAATTTTGGTAAAATTAGGTTTAACATTAAAGTTAAAACTATTGTAATTGATATTATTGATGTAAATTTATATATCTTTTTATTTTTTTCCATAAAAAATCTCCTCCTTTTTATCAACTCAATTTATTATAACACATTTTCACTATATTTTCAATGAATTTTCCTAAAAAAATCCATAAAATACTATAATTTCAAGTATTTTATGGATTTCTATTTTTGGAGGCGACACCCGGATTCGAACCGGGGATCAGAGTTTTGCAGACTCGTGCCTTACCACTTGGCTATATCGCCGTTTTTATATTATATGTTTATAATATTAATTTAGTACACAAAAAAAACGTTTTTCAAATTAATATTAAAACTGGAGCAGGTAACGGGAATCGAACCCGTATAACTACCTTGGCAAGGTTGCATTTTACCATTAAATCATACCTGCAATTAATGTATAACAACAATTTATTTTCTAAATTTATTATACTGTAATAACGATATTTATAATAACAAAAAACATAAAAAAAGTCAATACCAATTTTTAAAAATTATTTACATTTTGTAAAAACTATGTTATACTATCAAGTACATTTTTGCAAGTTTGTAATATAATACTATTAGAAAAATTTAACATTTCAACCATAAATTATCCATTTATTTTTTATATTTTATATTGTATAATAATAATAGTAATACATTTCAAATAAAGTTAGGAGGATTACTATGAAATTTGAAAAACTTAATGAAAACAAAATAAGAATAACTTTAAATAATCAAGATTTAATTGAAAAAAACATAGATTTCCACTCATTCATGTCTAATTCACAAGAAACTCAAAATTTATTTTTAGATATGTTAGATGAGGCAGAAAAAGAAGTTGGATTTGTTACAAAAGATTATAAACTTCGTATTGAAGCATTAGCAATGTCTGACGGAAACTTTATTTTAACTGTCACAAGATTTGGAAAAAATATTGATACAACATCTAAAAATCATGTTAAAAATAAAAACCTAAAAATAAAAAGGAAAAATTTAGATATGAAATCTAAACATATAATTTATAAATTTAATACTTTTGATGATTTTTGTAATTTTTCTAACTTCATTTCTAAATTAGACGGTTTTTATACAATAGCCAAAAGTATGATTTTATATTTTTATCAAAACACATATTATTTATGTATTTCTGATATAAACGTTGAACATAAAAGTATTAAACAATTATATACTTTAATAACTGAATTTGGTACATATGTTGATAATTCTGAACTATTTGCTAGAAAACTTACTGAATGTGGTAAAATTACAATAAAAAATAATGCAATCAAAACATGTCTTAAATTTTTTTCAAACGCAAAATAAGATATTTTACATATCATTAAATAAAAAGATATATTCTAAAATATTTTAACAATTTTAATGTTAACACATTATTTTAGAACATATCTTTTTTTATTATATTAAATATAAAATTTGTTATCAATAATTAAACATTTCTCTTTATTAATAATTAATATAAATAATTTTGAGGATTTTGTGCAGTTCCATTAACCCTAACCTCTAGATGTAAATGTGGTCCAGTAGAATTTCCTGTGCTTCCAACTGCTGCAATTGTTTGACCCTGACTTACAACAGACCCTACTGAAACATATAATTTACTACAATGTGCATAATATGTTTGAACACCATTTGCATGTGTTATTATCAATAAATTACCATAACTATAATGGTATGCAGCATATGTAACTGTTCCATCAGCAGCAGCCACAATAGGTGTTCCATTTGCTGTTGCTATATCTAATCCTGTATGATAATATGAACCTTGATTTCCAAATCTACAAGATATCCTTCCATATACAGGTTGAACTAGTGAAATTCCTAAATCAACTTTATTATATGAATTATTTACATTTTTTGAAGATCCTATTGCTCCATTATTTGATCTTTTAGCATAATTATTTCTTGTTGCAACAACAACTGGTTTTTTCTCATATAAACCTTCAACACAAGTATCAACATCTGAAAAATCAACTAAATCTGTATTATATTTTTCAACAACACTTATTTTATCTAAATTATTTGTATTTTTTTCTTTTAATTTAGCTATAATCTGTTCTGTTTCATCATATGTTGCTAAATTATATTTTTCTTCTCCATTTAACATCATAGTATAATACTTATAATAAGATACCCCTGTTTCAACTATTTTATTATAAATATCTTCATCATTTGTTCCTACTTCTCTTTTTAATAAACACATTTCATATTTTGGCATTGTCTGAATTTGTACAAAAGCAACATTTGAATCACCATTACCATTTTTGATATATTCATTTATTTTAGTTTGAAGACTTCCTTTATTATTTATATATCCTAAAAACTCTCCATTATAAATTACCTGATATGTAGGTTTGTAAAAAAACAACATTGTTCCAACTATTAAAATAATGGCAATACTTACTAGTATGACAATCTTCATCCAAACACGTAAATGTATTATACCTTTTTTTATCTTACTAATCGAAAACACTCTCCTCTCTCTTGTTCATACTTCTTCTATTTTATACCATTTTAAAAAATAAATCAACCCCTTTTAGATTTGATTCTAAAAGAGGCTGAACTTAATAATTTTATTGTAATTCGTTTTTAACAGTTTGAATTTCAGTAACAGTTGCTTGTTGAGCAGGTTTATAATATCCCTTTGTTTGAGCTATTTTATATAATTCATATTGAAAACTTTCATCATTATTTCTTATTTGTTGAATTGTTTGTCTTAATTGCATATTTTCAGCTTGTGAAATAACATTTTGATATGTTGTTAACTCTGAATTCACACCATTTAAAATATCATTAACCATAGTTTTTTCGTCCATAAAGACACCCCCAATTTTTAATCTTATTATTTTTTGATTTAAACACATTTTTTAAGAAAATCCTTTACATAAATATATACACATTTAACAAATATTTAATTATTTAAAAAAGACATTAATTTTTGTTTTGTATTTAAAGAATCTTGTGCTGATTTTGTAAATATTTGTTTAATTTGTGGATCAACTGCTTGTGATGCATATGTGTTCAATTTTTGGTAAGATGTCTCATGTGCTCCAATTAAATGTCTTAAATTTTGAAGTTCAACTTGTGATAAATTTGCCATTGTAATCATTCCTTTCAAATTAATTTATATATTTTAATTATTTACAAAATTAATTTTTTTATTCAAATTTATGTATAATTGATATAATTAAAATGTGCTCATAATCGTACTTTTTGTACAATTATGAACACATTTTTAAATTAAATAAAAAACTATGATTTTAATAACTATAAAATTTGTAATCCTGCATATTTAGCCATCAATCTTTTATTACCTGATTTATCAAAACTAATTTCAACTTTCATATCATCACCTTCAGGCTCAACTTTAGTGATAACACCTTCTCCAAATTTTTTGTGATAAATTCTTTGACCTGCACAATATTGTGAAACATCAACTGTTTTATTTTGATTATTAATTGATTTCAAGAAACTTTCAGCTGTTCTAAATGCAAATTTATTTGTTTCTTTTTTATTATTATTTTCTTCAGAATTACTATTATTTCCAAAAGAGTTATTTCTTGAACCATATGCATTTCCACCAAATTTTGAACCAGATGATGTACTAGCTCCAACAGGAACTTTATATGAATCCATACTATATGTTTTTACACTTGAATTATTTCCAAATCCTCTATTTTGACCATATTCCCATTTATATCCACTATCTTCAAATCCACTTGTCTTAGGAGTAAAAGCTTCTTCATATCCATCTAATAATTCTTCAGGTATTTCTTTTATAAATCTGGAAATAGGATTATAACTTGTTGAACCAAAAATTGTTCTTCTTTTTGCACATGTTAAAAATAAAAAACTTTTTGCTCTTGTAATTCCTACATAAAATAAACGTCTTTCTTCTTCCAGTTCTTGTGGTTCTCCAATTGATTTAAATCCTGGAAATATTCCCTCTTCCATTCCAACTAAAAATACTGTTTCAAATTCCAAACCTTTTGCACTATGTAATGTCATTAAAGTAACACTATCATCTTCATCTTGCATATTATCTAAATCTGTTGTTAATGTCATATTTTCCAAAAATTCTTGTAATGTATTATCAGCAGATTCTTCCTCAAATTCCATTGCAACTGTTAAAAACTCGTCCAAGTTCTGAATTCTACTTTCAGCTTCAATTGTGTTTTCATCTTTTAAAGCTTTTGTATACCCTGTTTTATTTAATGTTTCTTTTACTAACTCTGAAATTAACATTTTATCTTGTTTTAATCTCAATTCTTCAATTACATCAATAAATTCTCTAGAATTTGCATATACTCTGTTTAATCCATATTGTTCAGCATTTTTTATTATTTCATACATTGAAATTCCTGTTTTTTCAGATATTTCCTGAATATTATCTAAACTTGTTTTTCCAATTCCACGTTTTGGTTCATTAATAATTCTTTTTAAAGCCAAATTATCTGAAGTATTAAAAATTAATCTTAGATATGAAATAATATCTTTAATTTCTTTTCTTTCATAGAACTTTTGACCACCTATGATTTTATAAGGAATTTTCTCTCTTCTTAAAATATCTTCTATTGCTCTTGATTGAGAATTCATTCTATATAATACTGCGAAATCAGAATATTTATAAAAATACTCTCTTTTTAATCTATTTATTTGACTAACAATATAATTACTTTCATTATATTCATCATCACCAACATATAGTGATGGTAAATTTCCCTCATCATTTTGAGTCCATAATTTTTTATCATATTTTACTTGATTGTTTTTTATTACAGCATTAGCTGCTTTCAAAATATTTCCTGTACATCTATAATTTTGCTCTAATTTTATAATCTTTGTACCAGGGAAATCTTTTTCAAAATTTAAAATATTTGTAATATCAGCACCTCTAAATGAATAAATTCCTTGATCATTATCACCCACAACTGTAATATTTCCATGTCTTGAAGCAAGTATTGAAATAAGCATAAATTGAGATTTATTGGTATCTTGATATTCATCAACTAAAACATATTGGAATTTGTCTGTATAATATTCATATACATCAATATTTTCTGTTAGTATTTTTATTGCATAATTTATAATATCATCAAAATCTATTGCATTATTTTCCTTTAATCTTTTTTGGTATAATTCATATACTTGTGCAATTATTTCTTTTCTATAATCACCTGCATATTTTGTAGCATATGCCTTTGGTTCAAGCATCTCATTTTTTCCATTGCTTATCTCAGATAACACTGCTCTATCTGTAAACATTTTATCATCTATTTTTAGATTTTTTAAACACTCTTTTATTAATGTTTTTTGGTCTTGTGTATCAAATATTATAAAAGAACTATCAAATCCAATTCTATCAATATATTTTCTTAAAATACGTACACATATTGAATGGAAAGTTCCTATCCACATATCATTTACTGCATCACCAACTAAGTTTTCAACCCTTTGTTTCATTTCATTTGCAGCTTTATTTGTGAATGTTATTGCTAATATGTTCCAAGGTTTTATATATTTTTCTGCCATTAAATATGCTATTTTATGTGTTAAAACTTTTGTTTTTCCACTTCCAGCACCAGCTATAATTAAACATGGCCCATCTGTTTGAAGTACTGCCTCTTGTTGTTTATTGTTTAGATCTTGTATCAAATTTTGCATTTTTCTTTCTCCTTATTGCCTCAATTATTTGTTAACTGTATTTATAAAATTGAAATTTAAAAATATAAACAGTTAATGTTATTTTACATTGTTAATATTATATCATATCATTATTTAAATTGCTATAAAAAATTAAAGTACTTTAGCAAAAATTTTCAAATAATCATACACATTTCTTTTTAAAATATAATTCTTATTTTTAATTTCAATTACATCAATAGTTTCACCATTTAAATTAACTTTTAAATTTCCTATTATTGTGTCTTTTTCAACAGGAGCCTCAAAATAAAATAAATTATTAATTTCAACATTTATATTATCTTTATCTGTTTTTTTCATAGGAATAGTATCATTTTGAAGTTCTGTAATATATAAGTCCATATTACTGTTTTTGCATTTATTAACCTTTATACGATCTTCATTTATTTCTTTCCATTTATAAAATTTATCATCAATAATTTTTTTTATATTTACAAGTTCATAATTTTCATAAACATAATTTATTAATTTAATACTATCTGAAGTTCTAATTTTTTTTGTATCTGCTTGAAGAACAACAGTAATAATTTCAAAATCATTTCTTTCCACTGATGTCACAAGACATCTCCCTGCATTATTTGTAAATCCTGTTTTTACTCCATTTACTCCTTCTAGATTTCCTAATAACTCATTAGTATTTGAAATATTTTTTGGAGAATCATTTATTATTACTGTACAGTTTTTTGTGTTAACTATTTTTGCAAATACTTCATTTTTTAATGCATAATCTGCCAATTTAGCAAGTTCATATGCTGTAGTATAATGTTCTGGATTATCTAATCCATGTGGTGTCACAAAATGTGTATTTTCTAATCCTAGTTCTTTAGCTTTATTATTCATTAATTCAGCAAAACCTTCTACACTTCCCCCTACATTTTCTGCAATTGCTACAGCTGCATCATTTCCTGACCTTAACATTAATCCATATAATAAATTTTGCATTGTAATCTTATCATCTTTTTTTAATCCTAACCTAGACCCACCTGTTCCAGCTGCTTTAGAAGATACTGTTATTGTTTGTGTTAGATCTGAATTTTCAATTGCAATTATTGCTGTCATAATTTTGGTTGTTGATGCCATTGCACTTTTTTTATTTTCATTTTTTCCCCATATCACTCTACCAGATTTTCTGTCATATACTACTGCTATTCTCGAGTTTAATACAGGTTCTGAAGATACATTATTACTTGATTCTACTGTATTATCTAAATTTGCTAAATTTTGTATTTGAATTCTATCATTTGTTTCTTGAATTGATTCTTCAGCTTTTACTATACATATATTTGTTATTAGTATATTTAAAGCCATTATTGATATAATTACTTTTTTTAACATAAAAATCACCTAAATAACTTTATGTTATTTAGGTGATTTTTATGTATTAATAAATTATGATTATCCTTTAAATTCTTGTGCTAATGGTATTACCACTTGATTTATAAACATTATTAATGTAAATAATAACACAACACCAATTGACCATGGTATTAATTCTTTTTTTACATCTGCTTTTCCATCTGGAGATGAAGTAACAAACTTAATACCTTTTAATATTAACATTCCTACCGCAAAAGCAAGAGCTATATACTCAATTACACCTGCTATTTTTGAAGCAGCAGTTGTTAAAGTTGTATTTGGAGATCCATATAAATCATCTCTAATACCTCTTTGTTGTTCTTGATTATTATTTTTAGTACTATCATTTCCTCCATATGAAACATTAGTCATATTAATAAGCACAAACATTATGGTAAATATTATTACACTAATTTTCAAAAAACTTTTTTTCATAATTTTTTCCTTTATTTTAATTATTTTGTTTCTGCAATTGTTACTATACTTGCTGTTTTAATATTTTCATTTAAACCTGCATTATTTCCTGAATCTGTCCCTGTTACTGTTAAGTTAGTTTGAATAATACCTAATATTGCACTAGCTGAGAATATTAATACTGCTCCTAAAACATATATAATAGCTGTTTTCTTTATTTCTGCTTTTCCATCTGGAGATGCTGTTACATATTTAATACCAATAAACATTAACATTCCAACTGCTATAGCAGCTCCTGCCCATTTAATTATTCCTAATATTGTTCTTACAACAGTACTAATTCCACCTACAGATGCATTATCATCAGGATCTGGAATTGTAACAGCCATACAAGTTGCATTAGCGATTGTGAATAATACTATAACAGCAATTAATATTATACTTATTATTTTTATACTTTTTTTATTTAACATTTTAATTTCCTCCTTTTATTTAATAAAATTAAATATTCATGCTATACATTAATCATACCTCATTTTGACAATAAAGTCAATATTTTTCAAATAATATTTTATTATATTGTCATTTTTAATCTACTTTTATTTTGGTGATTCTTCTTTTTTCAAATAATATTTTGCAATTAATTCATCTAATTCTACACTCAAATTATATATCTCACTATAATCTTTTCCAGTTATTATGCTTTCGTTTAGCTTGTCCCTTGCTATACGGATTTTTTCGTCTAACATATTAACCAACTCTCCTTTTTAATTATATGTGCTAAATCTTTCGTATACATCATCTATACTTATGATACCATATTTTAATATCCTTAGTCAATCAAAAATCCTGTATTTTTAGCCATTTTATTAATGTTTTCATCTCCTTTATTTGACAAAAAATGACTTATTTCGACAAAACCTTATTTTTCTTTTTATTATACATCAAAATGCAACTAAATAACACAAATAACACCAATGACAAAATCTGTGAAATTCTAAAATTAAATAACATTAAACTATCAGTTCTTAATCCTTCTATAAAAAATCTTATAAAAGAATAGCAAATTATATATAAATATGTAATCTCTCCTGAAAATTTTCTTTTTTTACTTAAAATCGACAATATAATAAATATCATCATTGTACATATTGATTCATATAAAAAAGTAGGATGTACATATTTTATAATACCATTTTCAATAACTTCCATTTTTATTGGTAAATTTGTTTCATACCCATATGCCTCAATATTTATATAATTTCCCCATCTTCCAATTGATTGACAAAAAGCTATTATTGGAACTATATAATCTGTAATATCCAGAACCCTCAATTTTTTTATTTTACTAAACACCAATATTACAATAATTCCACCTATTAATCCTCCATAAATTGCTAATCCTCCATTTTTTATATTAAAAATTTCTGAAGGATTTTTTATGTAATAATCTAAGGAAAACATTACATAATACAATCTTGCACAAATAATTGAAATAGGTAAAACAATTATTGCTAAATCAAGAATATCATCAAATTTAATATTAAATTTTCCATCTTGTTTTTTACACCATAAAAGTGCGATTACCATTGAAGATACTATTAATATTGCATACCAATATATAGGCACTCCAAATATTTCAAATGCAATTGATGGGATTATTCCTGTTTTTATTACCATATTTTCCCCTTATATAATATATTTAGGTTTTTAATAAAGGATTTACCTATAAACCTTGTAACATTTGGCAAATAATAACATTAAAAATAAAGATAGATGTGTCCCCAATTATGCCAAATGAGCAATTGGGACGCGTCCTCAATTGTACACGCCCTATTTTGGTCTTACAACACTAATTGCCATTTTTTGCTCATCAAATACATCTTTTAAAATTTGTTCTGCAAATTCTTTTGATATATTATTAAATTTTTCGATATAATCAAAACTGTTAATTCCTTTGAAATTATCTATTAAAAACATTCTGGCAATGTTTGATACACTATTATAATCAGTTACATAATCTCCATATATCTTTCTTTTAATTCTTTCAAAGTGTTCTGCATTTAGTCCATTTTCTTTGAATTTTTGAACCTCTGATTTAAATTTTTCATATATGTTTTCTGGATTTTTTGATTGTCCTCCAATTAATACATGTGCATATTGTTTTGAAAATTCGTAATCAAAATCAGGTTCAGATAGTAAGTCTCCTGAATTATATAATTCTTTGTATAATTCAGAACTTTTTCCTATTAACATATTTAATAATATTTGAATTGTTACATGTTTTTTAACAATATCCTCATCACCTGGTACAATATCTTTTATTCCTATCATAAATGTTGGTGTGCTTACTTCCATTTTTACTTCTTTTTTAGGCATATTGATTGATTCTTCTTCTTCTTCATATATTCTTTTAATTTCACCTTGATTTTCTTTTGGTAACAATCTTTTCTTTATTTCTTCTAATAAATTTTCTGGTACGAAATCTCCACATACAACTAATGTCATATTACTTGGGTGATAAAATGTGTTATAACATTTATATAATACATCTGGATTAATTTTACTAATTGATTCAATTGTTCCTGCAATATCAAGTTTTACAGCATTTTTATGATATAAACAATCTAATGTATTAAGATATAATTGAAAACCTGGATCATCATCATACATTTTTATTTCTTGACCAATTATTCCTTTTTCTTTTTCCACATTTTCATCAGTAAAATATGGATTTTGAACATAATCCATTAATTCATCTAGTCCTTCATAAAACTTATCTGAAGAACATTCAAATAAATATGCAGTATGATCATTTGTTGTATATGCATTTGCATCTAATCCTAATGCCATTAATACATCTAAACTATTTCTTCCATTTTTTTGTTCAAACATTTTATGTTCCAAAAAATGTGCAACACCGTCTGGAATAAATACTTCTTCACCTGTTTGTGGCATTATAAATCTATTATCAATTGAGCCAAAATTTGTGCCCCATACAACATATTTTTTCTTTGTATTTGCTTTAGGAATTATGATTATATTTAAACCATTTTCCAATTTTTCAAAATATGCTTTTTCTTTTATATTTGTACTTTCAATAATTTTCATATTTTCATTTTCCTTTCATTTTTGTTTTTACTATATTGTTAATAAACATAATAAAAAAACAAACTCATTTATTTTATTAATTAAATAAAAAAATATAATATTATTAACAATACACAAAAAAATATAATATTTATGTCATATATCAATTACATTTAATCTTTTAAAAAATAAATAGTATTAATTTGGATTTTATTAGCAATATCAACTATCTGTTGTTTATTAACATCATTTATTTTAGAAACATAATCTTCAATTGATATAAATTCATCAGATAATTCTTGTGAAAAATAATATGTTATTTCTGAATCTTGAGATTCTGGAATACTTTCAACTGAAGCTGAAATTATAGTTTTTGCATTTTGAATATCTTCATCTGTAAAATCTCCATTTTTCATTTGTTCTAATTGTTCTTTTATTATATTTAATGCTTTTTCATAATTTGGAATATCAATTCCACATTTTATAAATATATTATCTTTTTGTCTTAAATAATTAGAACCTGCTGTATATGCTAAACTAGCTTTTTCTCTAACATTTTGAAACATTTTAGAATTTGCACTTCCACCTAAAATCACATTATAAACTGATGTAGCATATTTGCTTTCTTTTTTATTTTCTAAAACATCTAATCCTAAAATTAATTTGCCTTGAGCTATTTGCATACTTTCAGTTATTACTTTTGGTTCATTTACTTTTTGTTTAATTTCATTTTCTTTATTAATATTATATTGTGCATTTCTTTCATTCAAATTTTTAATAATTACATTATCTTTTATTTCATCAACAATTTTATCATCTAACTCACCTGAAACAAAAATATCAATTTTAACATTTTTTATAAATTCCAAATAATATTCATACAAATTTTTTGAATCGATTTTATCTAAATCCTCAATATAACCATATTTATATAATCCATATGGTTCATTTTTATACATTTCCTCAATACATCTATCAAATGCATATCTTGTTTTATTATCAATTTTTCCTTCAATAATCTGTTTTAAATTTTCTTTTTCCCCATCAACATATTCTTGTTTAAAATTACCATTTTCCAAATATGGATTAAAAACAATATCCATCAAAATCTCTAAACATTCTTTACTTAAATTTTCCTGTGTTGGTAAAAATTCATTATTTATACTTTCTAAATAAAATTTAATAACTTGATTATCTCCTGTTTTTTCAACACCACAATCAAAACTTGCACCATACATATTTTCTAGGTTTTTACTTATTTCTTCTTGTGTTGGCAATTTTTGTGTTCCCCTTCTTAATACAGCTGTTAATAATGCATTTTTAGTTACATTTTCTCTATTTAATTTTGTGGTTAAAAATATAGCAAATAAATTTGTTTTAAACTTATTTGTTTCTATTTTATGAATTGTGACACCTTGTTTTACATTTTCCTTTTTGTAATTCATTAATATCATTCCTTTCTTTTAATATCTGAAAATTCTCAATATATTCTTAAATTAATTATCATACTTATAATTGTAATATTATATTTTATTTTTACTATATTTATTTTTAGATATTTTAGTATTTTTATTCAAGAATAAATATTTTTCACTGAACTGATTATATATAAATATATGCTGTTTTACAATGTTTTTTTAAATTTTTTCGAATAAATTTTCTTTTGATTACACACACTAAGAATAAAACAATGAAAGGAGATAAAAAAATGAAAATTATAAATACAATTGCATTAATTCTTGTAATAATTGGTGGTTTAAACTGGGGATTAGTTGGATTATTCAATTTTAATTTAGTTGACTTCTTATTTGGAGAAGGTTCTGTTTTATCAAAAATTATTTACATTTTAGTTGGTATTGCCAGTTTATGGTGTATTAGTTTATTTGCTAAAATTTTTGAATAAAAAAAATATATATAAAATGTACTCAAAGAGATTTATCACTCTTTGAGTACATTTTTATGCTAATAATTTTTTTACAATTTCATTAATCATTCTTCCATCAGCTGTTACACCTAATCTCTCTTTTGCTGTTTTCATTATTATTCCCATTTCTTTCATAGATGTTGCACCAACTTCAGAAATAATTTCTTTTACTTTTTCAGTTAATTCTTCTTCAGATAATTTTTTAGGTAAATATTCTTCTAATACTGCCATTTCCTCTTTTATTTGTGCTATTAAATCTTCTCTTCCTGATTTTTCATAATCTGCTAATGAATCATTTCTTTTTTTGAATTCTTTAGCTATTACTTCTAAAATTTGATCATCATTTAATTCTATTTTTTTATCTTTTTCAACTTGTAATATAGCAGCTCTTACCATTTGAACAGTATTTTTTCTTATTGTTAAACCTTGTTTCATTGAATTTTTTAAATCTGACATTAATTTTTCTTTTAACATTTTATTTTCCTCCTATAATATCACAAAGGTGCAAGCTTAACACTTGCACCTTTAACAAACTACTAAAATTTTCTTTTTCTAGCAGCCTCTGATTTTTTCTTTCTTTTTACACTAGGTTTTTCATAGTGTTCTCTTTTACGAACTTCTTGTAATACTTGATTTCTTGCACATTGTCTTTTAAACTTTTTAAGTGCTTCTTCTAAGTTACCATTATTTTTTACTTCTGGCATATATAATTCCCCTCCTTCCGGTATCAATCTTACCTTATTGGATGTTTTTTCCTAGGGGTTTGTTTTCTCTTTAACCCTTTTACATACGAATATTATTATACTCTAACTTATCCCTCCTTGTCAATACAATTCCTTGATTTTTCCAATTTTTCCTGAAAAATGTCATGTCGAATTTTGTCAACTTTTATCCAATGTTTCATATTATATATTATAGGAGGTGAATTTCTATGGATCATGAAATAGATATTTGCTGTTGCAAAAAAAATAAAAGACCATTTAGATGTTGTGTTGATTTAATAATATATATTCTATCAGTTGTTTTAGCATTCGCAATTGGAATTGTTGTTGGTGCACTTACTACAATTTTCTCAACATTAGGTCTTGGTGCTTTCATTGCAATTATCATAACTGTATTACTTTTATTAATAGTTAGAATAATTATGCTTATTTGTAATGGAGATAAAGATAAGAAAAAATATTGTTAATTAAAATAATTTTATAAATTTAAATTACTATTTATTTTTGCTTACAATAAATATTATTTATAAAAAACAGTTATTTTTTTATATCATATAAAAGAATGAGAATATTATAAATTCTCATTCTTTTACTTATTTAATAATATTCAATTGTTATTTAAACACTTACTTATTATCTGTTAAATTAATATATTCTTCTAAAACATTCCAAACATCTTCACTATAAATTTTTCTTTCAGCTGAAAATGGCATAAAACAAAAATCTCCAATAGGGTTTAAATCATCTTGAATTGATTTCACAGCGTTTTCTACTTTTGTAACAGCTATTTTATCAGCTTTATTACATAAAATCATAAATGGCAATTCTGAGCGTATTATGTAATCATACATCATTCTATCATTTGCTCCTGGTTCATGTCTTATATCAATTAACAAAATTATTAATGAAATATTTTTTCTTACATGTAAATATTCATCAATAAATTTATTAACTTTTTCTTGTTCAACTTTTGACATTTTACTATAACCATATCCAGGTAAATCAACAAAATAAAATTTATTATCCATATTATAAAAATTAATTTGTCTTGTTTTTCCAGGTTCACTACTAGTTCTTGCCAATTTTTTTCTATTAATCATTGTATTTATAAATGATGATTTACCAACATTTGATTTTCCAACTAAAACTATTTCTGGAAGTCCATTTGTTGGATACTGTTTTGTTGAAACAGCTGATATTTCGAATTGTGGATTTTTAATTAACATCTCGCAATTCCTCCTCTTTTTATTTATACATTTTATCTATATTTTTTATTTTTTTAGCAGTTTTTAACTATCTTTCAATTACTTTTTAATTTTCATTTTTTCTAATCCACCCATATAAGGACGTAAAACTTCAGGAATATTAACACTTCCATCTGGTTGATAATTATTTTCAATTAAAGCAATAAGCATTCTAGGTGGAGCAACAACTGTATTATTTAAAGTATGTGCATAATAATTTCCTTTTTCACCTTTAATACGAATTCCAAGTCTTCTAGCCTGTGCATCAGTTAAATTTGAGCAACTTCCAACTTCAAAATATGTTTTTTGACGTGGACTCCAAGCTTCAACATCAACACTTTTAGCTTTCAAATCAGCCAAATCACCACTACAACACTCTAGTGTACGAACAGGAATATCCATACTTCTAAATAATTCTACAGTATATGACCACATTTTATCATACCATTTATAACTATCTTCTGGTTCACAAACAACAATCATTTCTTGTTTTTCAAACTGATGAATTCTATAAACACCACGTTCTTCAATACCATGTGCACCTTTTTCTTTTCTAAAACATGGAGAATATGATGTCATACAATATGGCATATCAGATTTTTTTAGAATTTGACCTTTAAATTTACCAATCATTGAATGTTCACTTGTACCAATTAAATACAAATCTTCACCTTCAATTTTATACATCATTGCATCCATTTCCTCAAAACTCATAACACCTTTTACAACATCAGAACGAATCATATAAGGTGGAATACAATAAGTAAACCCTTTATTAATCATAAAATCTCTAGCATATGTTAATACAGCAGAATGAAGTCTTGCCACATTTCCCATCAAATAATAAAAACCATTACCAGAAACTCTACGAGCAGAATCTAAATCTAAACCACCCAAAGCTTCCATAATCTCACCATGATATGGAATTTCATAATCAGGAACAACAGGTTCACCATATTTTTTTACCTCAACATTTTTGCTATCATCTTCACCAATTGGAACAGACTCATGAATAATATTAGGAATTTTCATCATTCTTTCAGTAATTTGTTCAGAATATTCCGCTTCTAATCTTTCATTTTCAACTAATAAATTATTAACCTCCTGAACCTCAGCCTTAATCTTTTCAGCCTCATCCTTTTTTCCATTCCTCATTAGATTACCAATTTCACTACTTAAAGAATTACGTTTAGCACGTAACTCATCACCCTTTAATTTAGCCTGTCTGTTTTTTTCATCTAATTCAATTACTTCATCAACCAATGGTAATTTATGGTCTTGAAATTTCTTTTTGATGTTTTCTTTTACAACATCTGGATTTTCTCTTAAAAATTTAATGTCTATCATTTTTATACCTCCTTGAACAATTGGGGACGCGTCCCAATTGTCCATTTTTCACAATTGGGGACAGGTAAGTTTCAATTAAGTTTAATTTTATCAAAATAATTACCAATATCATACAAAAACGTCCTTATGAAATATATCATAAGGACGATATTATCGCGGTGCCACCTTAATTATGTAACATTATTTACATTTTATAATTAAATAATACTTTAACTAAAATAATTTTATCATTTAATATTTTTATATAAATTAATTTTACATATCTTTAATGCTTATAACCTTGCATTACTCGGTTTAGTTTTCACTAAAAGCTAAAGAGTAGATTCATAAACGATTTTAGATTATTTTCACCAACCATAATCTCTCTGAAATAAAATTTGATTTATTACTATTCTCTTATTACGCTTATATATTATGTTTATAATATTATCACATTTTTACCAGAAAATCAATGTTTTTTTAAAATTTTCATAGCAAATTTTGCGCTTTTTCTTTTGTTTACTTATATCAGAAATTTTCTGAAAAGTTTTATAATTATCTAAAAAATATATTTACTATCAATTAAATTTTTAAGTTTGCTATATGGGATAGTATATTTAAATTCACCAGAAGCTCCACTTGCAATTTCATACTTAGGAATTTGAACACACACAATACCATCTTTAACTAAATATCCATCAAGTTGTTCTATATTTTTATTTATTATTTCTTCATAATCATTTTTATGCATTTCAATTACTTCTGAATATCTTGAATCATTTTTTAATTGTTCAAAAACATATTTTTTACATTCAGAAATATAATTATCTTTTGATATAACTATATCCTTAATATTAATTTTCTCCCCAGTTTTTAGATCAAATGATGCACCACTAGTTTTTTTCCAACTTGAGCCTCCAAGTCCTCCATCAAAAACATATTGGAATGTAACAATATCATTATTTAAAAATATCACTTCAACAGATTGTTTAAATCCTATCTCACCTGATTGACTTTCTGGATAATCTTTATTATTTTTATCAATTTGTTCTAAAATATCTGTTATATATTCATCATCTGTTTGATCTGCTATATCTTTCCAAACTGTTTTGTACCAATTTTTTATATAATCTTCTATCTTTTTTCCTGCACTTGAATTTATCCCTGTTATATGTGGTTCATTTTGATTACATACAAAACTAGCACCTTTTACAGTTATATTTCTTACCCCAACTGTTTCATATGTTACTTTAAAAGATTCTTTTAAATTATTATTGTATTCATTTTCAGATTTTTCAGGAACATTTTTTAAATCTATTTTATTTTCTAAAATATCTTTCCCTACTGCTGTTTTTTTATCAACAGTATACCAATCAGATGTACTATTATGACCATCTAAATTATCATATAATTGAATTGATATAGTTCCATCTTCATTTTCTTGTGATGATACATATGATGGTCTATACCCTGTTTTTGCCTCATAATAATCTAATGCCATTTTCTCTAATTGTTCAGCTGTATACTCATCATTCTGATTTTTTTCTACTTTTGTTTCTTCATCTTCTTTAGTTGAATTTTGTTTAAAATTAAATTCACATCCTGTTAAAAGTATTAATATTATTGATAATATTGTTATTATTAACACCGTTTTCTTTCTCATTTGTAAATTCTCCTTTTAATTTTATTTATAATTTTTTTATACCATACTTGAAAATATAATTAAATATTTTTTTAATTGATTTTTCAGTTAAAAACTATTTCTAATTTTTTTCAAAAGATATCCATTGTGCAATATTTTCTTCCACTATCTCTAAGTTTTTACCTTTTACAGTAATACCTTCAAAAACCTGACCACTCATTATTGCTTCAATTGTATCTGCATTTTTTGCAATTAATTCAGATGAAATAATATTTTGTTCTGTATTTCCTTCTCCATTATATGTAACCTGATATACATCACCATTATCATATAATCTAATTTCTTGCATTGAACTTCCAGCCCATCCACTTGGAGATAATTTTTTTATTATTTTATGATTTGTTTCTTCTGTATAATTAACATTACTATTATTATTACCATCTATAATATCACTTGATTCTTCCTCATTTTTGTTATCTACATTATTATTAACATAATTTATAATCTCACCATTTCTATTTTTAAAAACAATATTTTTATCTAAACTATATATTTCATAATTATTAGAAAGCATTACAGAAAGTCTACCATCTGCATTATCACGGATATATCCAATAATACCACTGGCTAAACATTGTTCAGACATATCACTTCTTTTAACTTTATAAAATTTGTCATTTTTCTTACAATAAACATATTCTTTTTCACCATTAATAGAAAGATATGTTATATTATCAACTCTAAAATCTCCTTTATTATCATTTATAATATTACTTCCATTATGTGCATTAATATATTTTTCATTTAGTTTATCATAATTTACCTTTTTATTATCATTCCAATTATTTACAACTCCAATTTCGATTTCTTTTCTTAATCCATCATTTCTTATTGCATTTACATATTCATAATCAGTATCAGAATATGAATATTTCCTTGTCTTTTGCTCAAATCCAACAACATTATCTAATCCTTCTAATTTTTTTGCTGTAAAATAAAATACATTATTTTTATAACAATCTAAATCAATATATTGAATCGTACCTTTTTCTGTTAATAAAAATACATATGGAACACCATATCCACCGATCTCACCTATAAAAATATCTTCAATATCTTCATCAATCCCATCAACTTTATAACAATCAGTTGAAAGAACTTCTTTACCATAAATATTCCAATATTTTGATGTTAAATTAATTCCAATATCACGTTTTCCCAACATATATGCTAAAACATATCCATTTTCAACCTGTTTATGAATTGTTTCATTAGATAATTTCAATTTTTCATTTTTCACAAGATATGTTTTAGTGTACTCAATTACTTCAGGTTCATTATTATTAATTTTTTTAGAATTATTATTTAAATAAATTGTAGTACCACCAACTAAAATAACAGTTAATGTAACAGCAGCAATACCTAAAATCTTATTAATTTTTTTATAAAAATTATCATGAACTATTTTTTTATCAAAATTGTTTTCTTTTATAGATTTATTTTTTACATTTGTTTTATTTTTTATTGAATTACTTTTTTCTTTAAAATTCACAATTTTGTCTTTATTTAATTTTGAGCCCAAATTTTCAAAAACAGAATTAACTTTAGATGGAATTTCATTATCATCTTTAAATTTTGCTTTTATGATTTTATCCATTTTTTCATCAGTTAATCTATTCATAAAACATCCTCCTCACTTTTAATAATCTCATATATTTTTTTCCTTGCTCTCGACAGCCTTGATTTTACAGTACCTTCAGGAATATTTAAAATTATTGAAATATCTCCAACTGAATAATCATTATAATAATATAAAACAGTAATTGTTTTTAAATCATCTTCTAATTCACATAATACGTTTTCAATTAATGATTCTGAATTATAACTATCAAAAGATTTTAAATTTTCATCTGAATTATATTCATCTATATCAGTTGTTGTAGAATATGACTTTTGATTTTTATTTATAATATCATATGATTTATTGATTAATATTCGTATTAACCATGTTGAAAAATATTTATTATTTTGAAGCTTATTTAAATTAGAATATGCACTCATTAAAGCATTTTGAATAGCATCACAAATATCATCTTCATTCTTCAAAATTGATTTAGCAACTTTATACATCTTTAATTTATTTTCTTTTATTAGTTGTTCGAAAGCCTCATTATTTCCTAATCTTGCCTCTTCTACTAAATCCATTATTTTCTCCCCTTTTCCATTTATTTTCCTTGTCCATATTCATTAGACATATTATAATTAATTTTGGTTCACATAACTCACATAACTTTTTGTAAATTTATATTAAATAAATTATAATAATAAATTTTGGAATTTGCAATAGCTATGTTGTCATTTTTTGGCAATATTATTATTTGCTTATTTTGGTTACAATATAAGAAAAAAATGATTTGAGGTGATTTAAATGAAAACTACAAATAATGATAAATTTATTATAGAAAAAGAAAAAAATGCTAATAGAAGAATAATTATAAGGACAACTGAAGATATGGCTGACGAGATTTTTAAAATTGCCAAGGAAAATAACGTCAGTGTTAATAATTTATTAGTAAGCTGTATAAGGTATGCTTTAGACCATAGATAATGCCCTTATAATTATTTCTTATATTATTTAGACATTTAGGTGTTTAATTCGGTTCATTCCATTTAATATATTTTACTTAACGTACTTTGCAATTTAATGGTAAATTAGTAACTAACTTTTTAATGCATAAAAAAAAGACCGTATGAACTCTACTTTTTGGTGTATAGTTCTTACGATCTTTTTTTCATTAAATTAAAGTTAATATAACAGCTTCAGCTGCATCTCCTCTTCTAGGTCCTTTTTTAATAATACGTGTATAACCACCATTATTTTTACCTTCATATTTAGGAGCGATTTCATTAAATAACTTAGTTGTTAAATCTACGTTATTTCCTTCGCTATCTTTAACTTTATTCATCATTCTCATCATTTTTCTTCTTGCATTAAGTCTTGATGGCATATCTTTTTGTCTTTTTTCAGTTGTTTCTTCTTTAACAACTTTTGTATATTCTTTACCATTCTTACTTTTTACAACTTCAGTAACTTTTCTACCATTGCTATCTAATTTTGCTTTAACGACTTTAGCATCAACTGTTTCAAAGTTATCTTTTTCTTTTATAGCTAATGAGATTATGCTATCAGCTAATGATTTTAATTCTTTAGCTCTAGCCTCTGTAGTTTCTATTTTACCATGCCAAATTAAATCTGTTAAACCAGTTTTTAACATAGCATTTCTTATATCTGTAGTTCTACCTAATTTTCTGTTAATTGCCACTTTTTTCACCCTCTCTTTTTATTAATAAGTAAAATTTTGATTTTATTCTTCTTCCTTAGCAAAATCTAATCCTAATGAATGTAATTTATTTGTTACTTCATCTAAAGATTTTTTACCAAGATTTCTAACTTTCATCATATCTGATTCAGTTTTATTTGTTAAATCTTCAACTGTAGAAATATTAGCTCTTTTTAAACAGTTAAATGATCTAACAGATAATTCTAATTCTTCAATAGCCATTTCTAATACTTTTTCTTTCTTGAATTCTTCTTTTTCAATCATTACTTGAGTATTTTTTGTAGCTTCAGATAAATCTATAAATAAGTCTAAATGTCCAGTCATAACTTTAGCAGCTAAGCTTAAAGCTTCATATGGTTTTAAACTTCCATCTGTCCAAACTTCGATTGTTAATTTATCATAATCAACCATTTGTCCAACTCTAGTGTTTTCAACTGAATAATTAACTTTTTTAACTGGTGTGTAGATAGAATCTATTGGAAGTACTCCTAAAGGTTGGTTTTCCTTTTTGTTCTTTTCAGCTGTATTGTATCCTCTACCCATTTCAGCTGTTAATTCCATAACAAGTGAACCACCTTCTGAAACAGTAGCTATATGTAAATCTGGATTTAAAACTTCAACTGTTCCATCAGTAATTATATCTCCTGCAGTAACTTCACCTTCTCCTTTAAAGTTAATTCTTAGAATTTTTTCTTCATTTTTATCTAATTTTAATCTTACATTTTTTAGATTAACAATTATCTCTGGTACATCTTCTACTACATTTGGTATTGTTGAAAACTCATGTAATACACCATCAATTTTAACTCCAGTTATTGCACTTCCTGGTAATGATGAAAGTAATATTCTTCTTAATGAATTTCCTATTGTAATACCATATCCTCTTTCTAATGGCTCACAAACAAATTTAGCATAATTTTTTTCATTGTCGATCTCTAAGCATTTAATATTTGGCTTTTCAAATTCTATCATTTTTACCTCCTAATAATTAATCATTTTATTAAATTCAGTCTTAAAGTAAAATTTCATATTTGTCCATATTTTGTAAACAAAACCGTTTAAATATTGTAATTTTTTCTTTAACACATTTACAACCATTATTTTGAGTAAAGCTCTACTATTAAATGTTCTTCAACTGGGTAGTCGATATCTTCTCTTGATGGTTCTTTTACCACTTTACCTGATAAATTATCAATATTTTTTTCTAACCATGATGGTACTAATCTTGAAGCTGTTTCTTCAACACTAGCTTTAATTGTACCATTATCTTTTCTGATTTCTCTTACAGCAATTTCGTCACCTGGTTTTACGATATATGAAGCTATATCAACTTTATGTCCATTAACTTGGAAAGCACCATGTGATACTTGCATTCTAGCTTCAGCTCTTGTTCTAGCATATCCTAATCTAAATACAATGTTATCTAATCTACTTTCTAATATTTGTAGTAATATTTCACCTGTATTTCCTTTTTTGTTATATGCAATTGTATAATATTTTCTAAATTGTTTTTCTCCAACTCCATATATAAATTTCAATTTTTGCTTTTCTTTTAACTGAATAGCATATTCAGAAACTTTTTTATGTTTATTACCTGCTGGTTTACGATTAGATTCTTTATCAATACCAATAACAGTTGGACTGATTCCAAGATATCTACATCTTTTTAAAACAGGTTCTCTATATCTTGACATTAATTTCACCTTCCTTAATATTTCACTTATAATTTATTAAACACGACGTCTTTTTGGTGGTCTACAACCATTGTGTGGTATTGGTGTTACATCTTTAATACTGCTTATTTCTAACCCTGCAGCTTGTAATGATCTTATAGCTGCTTCACGACCAGCTCCTGGTCCTTTTACAAATACTTCTACTGATTTTAAACCATGTTCCATAGCTGTTTTAGCTGCTGTTTCAGCTGCTTCTCCAGCTGCAAATGGTGTACTTTTTCTAGAACCTTTAAATCCTAATTGTCCAGCACTTGCCCAAGATAAAACATTACCTTGAACATCAGATATTGTAACTATTGTATTATTAAAACTAGAATGGATATGAGCCATACCTTTTTCGATATTTTTTCTATCTCTTCTTCTAGTAACTCTTTTTGTTACATTTTTAGTAGCCATTTATGTTTTACCTCCCTAATTATTTTTTACTTTTACTTACTAATTTTCTAGGACCTTTTCTTGTACGAGCATTAGTTTTTGTTCTTTGTCCTCTAACTGGTAATCCTCTTCTATGTCTTAATCCTCTGTAGCATCCTATTTCTGTTAATCTCTTAATATTAAGAGCAACTTCTCTACGTAAGTCACCTTCAACTAAATAACCTTCCATAGCATTTCTGATTGCTTGTACTTGGTCATCAGTTAAATCTTTTACTCTAGTATCTGGGTTTACTCCAGCTTGTTTTAATATTTTTTGTGAACTTGGTAATCCAATTCCATAAATATATGTTAAACCAATTTCTACTCTTTTTTCTCTAGGTAAATCTACTCCTGATATACGAGCCATTATTTTAGCACCTCCAAAATATTTTGTTATATTATTATTTTTATTATTTTATATTTGAATAAAGGTGAAATGCATTAATATAATTAATTCGGATTTCTTAACTATATTAATCTTTAAGCAATATAAAATATTTATATAAACACAAATTAAATAATTTATCAGCCGCTTATCATAATTTGTGTTAATACCAATTTTATCCTAAAAATTATCCTTGTCTTTGTTTGTGTTTAGGATTTTCACAAATTACTCTAATAACACCTTTTCTTTTGATTACTTTGCATTTTTCACACATTTTTTTAACTGATGGTCTTACTTTCATTTCACTACACCTCCTGTAATATTTGTTACAATAACCTACATATAGTGTTTGCATAATTTTAATGATGCGTGAGGTCAGACGTATAGAACATACAGGCTAAATGTAATTATATACATCTCACATCGCACCTCATAAATTATTTAAACACTATTTGCTTTTGTATATTAATTTTAAATTATTTTGCTCTCCAAGTAATTCTTCCTCTTGTTAAGTCATATGGAGATAACTCAACTTTTACTTTATCTCCAGGAAGAATTTTGATATAATTCATTCTAAGTTTTCCTGAGATATGAGCTAAAATTTGATGTCCATTTTCAAGTTCAACTTTGAAATTTGTGTTAGGTAAAGCTTCTACAACTGTTCCTTCTAATTCAATAACATCTTCTTTTGCCATTTTAACCTCCCGATTTTTTAAACTTAATTGATTTAATTTTCTTATTTTAGGAATAATTTGTAAATTTGTTTTACAAATTATTCCATAATAGCTTTTATATTATATAATAATTTTATAATAAAGTCAATATTTCTGGCTCATTTTCTGTAATTAAAATTGTATTTTCATAATGTGCAGATAAACTTGCATCTTCTGTTACAATTGTCCATCCATCATCAAGCTCTAAAATATCTGGTTTTCCTTGAATTACCATTGGTTCAATTGCTAGAGTCATACCAGGTTCAAGTCTTATTCCTCTACCAGGTTTACCATAATTTGGAATGCCTGGATCTTCATGCATTTGTCTTCCAATTCCATGTCCTTGAAATTCTCTTACAACAGAATATCCATTTTTCTTTACAAATTCACCAATTGCATGACAAACATCACCAATTCTATTTCCTTTAACAGCATATTTTATACCTTCATAAAAAGCTTGTTCAGTTACATTTAATAAATCATAAGCTGGTTTACTTCCTTTTCCAACAACATAAGTTCTTGCTGCATCACCATTAAAACCATCTTTTAAAACAACTGTATCAATACTTACAACATCGCCTTCTTTTAATTTAACTCTACTAGATGGTATTCCATGAATAACCTCATCATTAATAGATATACATGTTGCATATTCAAAAGGTGGAACACCTTTAATTCCAGGGTCATATCCTTTTTGAGCTGGAAATCCTCCATTTTCTCTCATAACCTTTTCAGCAATTTTGTCTAACTCCAAAGTTGTAATACCAGGTCTAATATTTTTCTTTACTTCTTCATGAACCAAAGCTGTAACCCTACAAGCTTCTCTCATTTTTTCAATTTCACTTTTTGATTTTATAGTTACCATTTCATTACTTCCTTTTTACACTAATCATTTATACACATTTATTATATTTAAATCATCATAAATACTATACTATCTTTACTAACTCTCAAAAACTCGAGTATCTAAAAATATAGAACTATGTAATAAATATATATTTCTGTATTTTTAGTAGCAGATTTGCAACAGTGTTATAGATTATTTTTGAATTTTACTCATAAAATCTTTGCATGCATCTTCAGCAAATCTATTTATTCTTTCACTTATTTCTTCAACAATTACAATTCCTTTTTTATTATAAAAATCAACTACTGGTTTGGTTTGTGTATCATAAATTTCTAATCTTTTCTTAATAGCATTTTCATCACTATCATCAGCTCTTATAACTAATTCTGTTCCACAATTATCACAAATACCTTCAACTTTAGAAGGATGTAATTTTAAATTATATGTTGCTTTACATTTTGGACATACTCTTCTATTCATCATTCTTTCAATAATTTCATCTCTAGGAGTTTCCAAATTAATAACCCAATCAACTTTTTGTCCTTTAGATTCTAAAATCTCATCTAATTTTTTTGCTTGTTCAATATTTCTTGGGAATCCATCTAATATAATACCTTCTTCATTTTTTAATTCATCTAATCTTTTTTCAACCATAGATATTGTAATTTCATCTGGAACTAGACATCCTTTTGAAATATATTTATTAGCTTCAATTCCTAATTCTGTTCCTTTTGATATATTTTCTCTAAATATATCTCCTGTTGATAATTGAACCCAACCATTTTGTTTGTTTAAAACTCCTGCTACTGTTCCCTTTCCAGTTCCTTGTGCACCTAACATAATTATAATCATAATGTTCACGTCTCCTTTTTTGCCTAATAGTGATGGTTCTACTCAGGCATATTTATTATATAATTTATAGATTTACCCAAACAGAACCTTCCATATTGGGTATATTATATAACTTTTTAAATAACTAAATTTATATTAGTCATTTAAAAAATTATATAATAAACAAATTTTGAAGTTGGAAGTGATATAAAAATTCTCTCTTCCAACCTCATTTGTTTATTATAGTACAGGATTTAGTTAAGAAATCCTTTATAATGTCTCATTACTAAGTATGATTCTAATTGTTGAACAGTTTCCAATGCTACACCTACTACAATAAGTATTGATGTACCTCCAAAGGCTAGATTTAAATCTCCTAAAGCTCCAAATCTTGCAAACATAGGTATTATAGCAATTAAAGCTAAGAACAATCCACCAACCCATGTCAATTTAGAAATTATTGATGACAAATATTGAGTTGTAGGTTTTCCTGCTCTTATTCCTGGAATAAATCCACCGTTTTTCTTAATATTGCTTGATACTTCTGCAGGATTAAATGTTGCATATGTGTAGAAAAATGTAAATCCAACAATAAGTAACAAATAAATTAACGCATTTGCAATTACATATCCAATTGGAACTTTTACACCATTTGCTAATGTTGTTGTTGAAGTTGCAATTGATAATTTAAATAATCCAGCTAAAAAGCCTGATTGACTTGCAATTTCTGGTTTAAATATTTGTATAATCATAGCAGGGAATGTCATAAATGATGAAGCAAAAATTATTGGCATTACCCCAGCCATAGCTAGTTTTAATGGAATATGTGTATTTTGTGCACCCATCATTTTTCTTCCTACTACTTTTTTAGAATATTGTACTGGAACTTTTCTTTCAGCTTGTTGTACAAATACAACACCTGAAACTAAAATCAAAGCACCTATTAATATTGCTAAAGTTATTATTAAATTTGCTGTACTAAATCTACCATTTAATAATAATTTTTCAGAAATACTTTGTATAGCTGTTGGTAATCCAGAAACGATTCCAACAAATATCAAAATTGATATACCATTTCCAATTCCTTTATTTGTGATTTGATCTCCTAACCACATAAGGAATGAAGTACCTGCCATAAAAGATAAAACAACCACAAATCCTGTTAAAAATCTTTCAAATCCTGATGTTGCATATGCACCTATAAATATTGATCTATATGAGAAAAATAATCCCAATCCTTCAATTAATGCAAGAACAACAGTTAAGATTTTTGTGTATCTGTTAACTTTGTTTCTACCTTCTTCTCCTCCTTCTTTAGTTAGTTTTTCTAAAGAAGGAATTATCATAGCTAATAATTGAATAACAATTGATGCTGTGATATATGGAGTAATTGACATTGCAAATATGGATAACCTTGAAAAGGCTCCTCCTGAAATTGTATTAATAAGCCCAACCAAACCATTTTGGCTTAAACTTGATAATGCAACTGTATCTACGTTTGGTACTGTAATATAGCACCCTAATCTAAATATTACTATTAATAATAATGTATATAACACTCTTTTTCTTACATCTGGAGTCTTAAAAGCATTTTTAATGGTGTTAAACAATTAAATCACCTCTGTCTTTCCTCCTAAAGCTTCGATTTTTTCTTGAGCAGCTTTAGTAAATCTTTTAGCTTTAACAGCTAATTTTTTCTCTAAGTTTCCTGTAGCTATTACTACGATACCATCATTAGCTTTACTGATGATTCCATCAGATATTAAACTTTCAGCTGTAACTTCTTCAGTTGTAGCTTTATTTAACATTGTTAAAGTTACTTCTGTATAATTTTTAGCATGAATGTTTGTAAATCCTCTTTTTGGTAATCTTCTATATAATGGTGTTTGACCACCTTCAAAACCTCTTCTTACTCCGCCACCTGATCTAGCTTTTTGACCTTTATGACCTCTTCCAGAAGTTTTGCCTAGTCCTGAACCTATTCCACGTCCTACCCTAGTTCTTGTCTTTCCTTCTTGTGCTGGGCTTAATTCATCTAATTTCATTGCGCGGTTACACCTCCTTAATTTTAATTATATTTAGTATATACTATAAATTTTTTTATTTCAATAAAAATTTACAAATTAAATTATTAAATATTTTGTCTAGAAAATTTAACATATTGTTAAAATTTTCTACACAATAATATTATAATATATCAGTTACTTTTTTACCTCTTTTTGCAGCTACTTGTTCAATAGTTTTCATTGATTTTAAACCTTCAATTGTAGCGTAAACAACGTTTCTAGGATTATTTGTTCCTATAACTTTTGTTCTGATGTTTTTATAACCTGCAAGTTCTAGAACTGGTCTAACGCTTCCACCAGCGATAACTCCAGTACCTTCTGTAGCCGGTTTTAACATAACTTTTGCACTACCAAAAGTACCAACAAATTCATGAGGTATAGTTGTTTTTACGATTGGAACTTCAACTAAATTTTTCTTAGCTTCTTCAATTGCTTTTTTGATAGCATCTGGAACTTCAGCTGCTTTACCATTTCCAACACCTACATGACCATTTTCGTCACCAACAACAACTACAGCACTAAATCTAAAAGTTCTACCACCTTTAACAACTTTAGCAACTCTGTTTATAGCAACAACTTTTTCTTTTAATTCTGCTACTGTATTTTCCATTGATTTAATTTTCCCTCCTTCATTAATTTAAGTAAGTTATACTTTTCATTCATTTATTGATTAGTTTCAAAATTAGAATTCTAAACCTGCTTCTCTAGCAGCTTCTGCTAATTCTTTAACTACACCATGATATACATAACCACTTCTATCAAAAACAATAGTTTTGATATTTTTTTCTAAAGCTCTTTTTGCTATTAAAGCCCCAACTTCTTTAGCAGCTTCTTTATTTGAATGTTTTGTTTTTACTTCTTTATCTAATGTAGAAGCACTAACTAATGTATTTCCAGCAACATCATCAATTACTTGAACAAATAAGTTGTTGTTACTTCTATAAACACACATTCTAGGACATTCAGGTGTTCCACTAATTTTTCTACGAACTCTTATATGTCTTCTTCTAACTTCAAATTTTCTATCTGTTTTAGAAACCATTTTTATTCTCCTTTCTAACTAATGTAACAGCATTAGTTTATTCGATTGGTTAATTATTTGATTTATTAATAAATTTTCTACTAAATACATAATAAAATTATGTAGGTTAGACAGATAAAAAATTTTATTTTTTACCTGCTTTACCTTCTTTTCTTCTAATATGTTCTTCAGCATATTTAATACCTTTACCTCTATATACTTCAGGTGGTCTTTTTGTTCTGATAACAGCTGCTGTTTGACCAACAGTTTCTTTATCAACACCTTTTACAATAATTGTATTAGGGTTTGGAACCTCAAAAGTAATTCCTTCTGGAGCATCCATTTCAACTGGATGTGAATATCCTAAGTTCATTACTAATTTTTTACCTTTTAATTGTGCTCTATATCCAACACCATTAACTTCTAATGTTCTAGAGTATTCATTTAATACACCTTCTATCATGTTGTTAATAAGTGTTCTTGTTAATCCATGTAAACTTCTGTTGAAAGCTTCATCATTAGGTCTTTTAACTGTAATTACATTACCATCTAATGTAACTTCCATATTATTATGTAATTCTTTTGCTAAAGTTCCTTTAGGTCCTTTAACAGTAATATGGTTACCATCTAATGTAACTTCAACACCTGCTGGTACTGTTATAGGTTTATTTCCTATTCTTGACATGGTTTTCCCTCCTTCTTTTATTTCTTTATAATATATTACCAAACATAAGCTAAAACTTCTCCACCTAAGCCAAGTTGTCTAGCTTCTTTATCTGTTTTAATTCCTTTTGATGTAGAGATTAAAGCAATTCCTAAACCATTTAAAACTTGAGGTAATTCATCTTTACCTGCATAAACTCTTAAACCTGGTTTACTAATTCTTTTTAATCCATCAATTACTCTATTACCTTTTTCATCATATTTTAAAGTGATTCTAATAACACCTTGATTATTTTCACTTTTGATTTCTTCAAATGATTTGATATATCCTTCATCTAATAATATGTTAGCTAAAGCTAATTTCATATTTGAAGATGGAACATCAACTGTTTTATGTTTTGCACTATTTGCATTTCTTATTCTTGTAAGCATATCTGCTATTGGATCAGTAGTTATCAATTTCTAAACCTCCTTTTTTCTAATCTAAAGCTGAATATTTTTTACCAGCTTGCTTTTTTTACACCTGGAATTTCACCTTTGTGTGCCAATTCTCTAAAACATACACGGCAAATCCCAAATTTTCTAATATATGCATGTGGACGTCCACAAATTTTACATCTATTATATTCACGTGTGCTATATTTTTGCTCTTTTTGTTGTTTTACTTTTAAAGATTTCTTAGCCATATTTTAGCTTTTCCTCCTTTTTTAGATTTCTTTAAAATTAATTAAAAATAGCTTTTTTTAATTAATTTTTGAAAGGCATTCCTAATAAAGTTAACAATTCTCTAGCTTCTTCATCAGTTTGAGCTGTTGTAACAAATATTATATCCATACCTCTGATTTTATCAATTTTATCATATTCAATTTCAGGGAATATTAATTGTTCTTTAATACCCATTGAATAATTTCCTCTTCCGTCAAAAGAATTAGCTGAAACTCCTCTAAAATCTCTTACTCTTGGAAGTGCTACATTGAATAATTTGTATGCAAAATCATACATTTTACCTTTTCTTAAAGTAACTTTACATCCAATGTTAACTCCTTCTCTTAACTTAAATGCAGCAATAGCTTTTTTAGATTTTGTTATAATTGGTTTTTGACCTGTAATTATACTTAAATCATTTACTGCATTTTCTAATGATTTAGGATTTTCTTTAGTATCACCTAAACCTATATTAATAACTATTTTATCTAATTTTGGAACTTGCATAACTGATGTATAATTGAATTTTTTCATCATTGCTGGTATAACTTCTTTTTCATATTGTTCTCTTAATTTTTCCATAAGTCCTCAATAGACCTCCTTTCTTATTTTAATTTAGCACCACATTTTTTACAAACACGTACTTTATTTTCTTTATCCATTTCAAAACCTATTCTTGCTGGTTTACCACATTTAGGGCAAACAACTGAAACTTTGCATGAGTGAATTGGGAATTCTGAAGATATTATTCCACCTTCATCTCCTGCTCTTCTAGGTTTAGTATGTTTTTTCTTTATATTAATACCTTTAACAAGAATTTTTTGTGTTTTTGGTATTACTTCTAAAACTTCACCTGTTTTACCTTTATCATTACCTGATAAAACTTTAACTGTGTCACCTTTTTTAATTCTTAACATTTATATTTTCACCTCTTTAATTCAAGATTATAATCAATTGACTCTTAAAGAACTTCTGGAGCTAGTGATAAAATTTTCATATAATTTTTATCTCTTAATTCTCTAGCTATTGGTCCAAAGATACGAGTTCCTTTTGGAGTACCATCATCTTTTAATATAACAGCAGCATTTTCATCAAATCTAACATATGATCCATCTGCTCTTCTAATAGGTTTTTTTGTTCTAACTACAACAGCTTTAACTACGTCACCTTTTTTAACAACTCCACCTGGTGTTGCTGTTTTAACAGAAGCAACTATAACATCTCCAACTCTTGCATATTTTCTATAAGAACCACCTAAACATCTAATAACCATTATTTCTTTAGCACCTGTATTATCAGCTACTTTTAATACTGATTGTTGTTGTACCATTTAGTAATTCCCTCCTTTATAAATCATCTTACTCTTTAAAATATCTTATTTTATTATTGCCTTTTCAACTATTTCAACAACTCTCCATCTTTTATCTTTTGATAGAGGTCTTGTTTCCATAACTTTTACTTTGTCTCCAACATGGCATTCATTATTTTCATCATGAGCTTTTAATTTATATGTCTTTTTTTGGATTTTGCTATAAATTTTGTGTTTAACATTAGTTACAACAGCAACTACAACAGTTTTATCCATTTTGTCAGAAACAACAGTACCGATCATTACTTTACGATCATTTCTTTTTTCCATGTTACAATCTCCTTTCTTAGAATTGTTTTACATGAATTACAATACATATCATTGCAATACATTAATTATTTATTTTCAGCTATTTCTCTACTTCTTAATTCAGTTTTTACTTTAGCTATATCTCTTCTAACTTCTCTAATTTTCATAGGATTTTCTAAACCATTTGTTTTTGATGAAAATCTTAATTTGAATAATTCTGATTTTAATTCTCCTAATTCTTTTTCTAGATCAGATGAAGACATTTCTCTAATTTTATTTATTTTCATCATTATCACCACCTAATTCAGATTCCTTTTTTACAAATTTAGATTTAACAGATAATTTATTAGCTGCTAATCTTAAAGCCTCTCTAGCAGTTTCCTCTGGAACACCTGCTAATTCAAACATTACTCTTCCTGGTTTTGTAACTGCTACCCAATATGTAACAGCACCTTTACCTTTACCCATACGAGTACCGATACCTTTATTTGTTACTGGTTTGTCTGGGAATAATTTAATCCAAACTTTACCACCTCTTTTAATGTAACGAGTCATAGCAACACGGGCTGCTTCAATTTGGTTTGAAGTGATTAATCCACCTTCAACTGCTTGAAGACCATATTCACCATTTGATACTGTATTACCTCTTGTTGCTTTACCTCTCATTCTACCTTTTTGTTGTTTTCTATATTTTGTTCTTTTTGGCATTAATGGCATTATTTTTCTCCTCCTTCCACTTTAGCTTTTTTAGCTGGAAGAACTTCTCCTTTATAAATCCAAACTTTTACACCAATTTTTCCATATGTTGTATCTGCTTCAGCAAATCCATAATCAATATCAGCTCTTAAAGTTTGAAGTGGGATTGTACCTTCTTTATAGAATTCTGTTCTAGCCATGTCTGCTCCACCTAATCTTCCAGATACTGCAGTTTTAATACCTAAAGCACCTGCTTTCATAGTTTTTTGCATACATTGTTTCATTGCTCTTCTGAATGAAATTCTTCTTTCTAGTTGTCCTGCGATATTTTCAGCAACTAATTGTGCGTCAAGGTCAACTTCTTTCACCTCAACAATATTTAAATTAACATCTTTGTTAATCATTTTTTCTAATTCTGATTTTAATGTTTCAGCAAGGTTTCCACCTTTACCAATTACTAAACCTGGTTTAGCTGTATAAACATTAACTCTAACAAATTTAGCTGTTCTTTCAATTTCGATTTTTGAAATTCCGCTAACATATAATTTCTTTTTAACATATTTACGAATTTTGTTATCTTCTACAAGATAGTCTCCAAAATTTTTAGAATCTGCATACCATTTTGAACTCCAATCTTTGATAACACCAACTCTTAATCCATGTGGATCCATTTTTTGTCCCATGTTAATAATTCCTCCTTTCCATTATGCTCTTTCTCTTAATTTAATTGTTATATGAGATGTTCTCTTTCTAATTCTCACTGCTGAACCTTTTGCAGCTGGTCTAATTCTTTTCATTGTTGGACCTTGGTTTGCATAGATTTCAGCAACATATAAATTATTAGATGACATACCGTGATTGTTTTCAGCATTTGCAATTGCTGATTTTAATAATTTTTCTAATACTTCAGATGCTGCTTTAGGTGTAAATTTAACTATAGCTAAAGCTTCTTTAGCATCTTTTCCTCTAATTAAATCTGCTACTATTTTAACTTTTCTAGCTGAAATTCTAGCATTTTTAAGAGTTGCTACTGCTTCTGGAACGATAACTGTTTCTTCCACTTTTCTTACCTCCTTATTTATTTAAGAATTTTTATTTTTTAGTTGTTTTATCTCCTGAGTGTCCTTTAAATGTTCTTGTAGGAGCAAATTCTCCTAATTTATGTCCTATCATTTCTTCTGATATATAAACAGGTACATGTTTTCTACCATCATGAACAGCTATTGTGTGTCCAACCATTTGTGGGTAAATAGTAGAAGCTCTTGACCATGTTTTTAATACTGTTTTTTCTCCGCTTTCATTCATTGCTTCAATTCTTTTTAAAAGTTTTGGAGCTACGAATGGCATTTTCTTACTTGATCTTGACATAGTTTTAATTTCCCTCCTTATTTTCTTCTCTTAACAATAAACTTATCAGATTGTTTATTTTTCTTTCTTGTTTTATATCCAAGTGCTGGTTTACCCCAAGGAGTCATTGGACCTGCGTGTCCTACTGGAGCTCTACCTTCACCACCACCATGAGGGTGATCATTAGGGTTCATTACAGAACCTCTAACTTCAGGTCTTTTACCTAAATGTCTTGTTCTTCCTGCTTTACCTAATTTAACGTTTTCATGATCTGTATTTCCAACAGTTCCGATTGTTGCTCTACAAACTGCTAATATTAATCTCATTTCTCCAGAAGGTAATCTAACATGTGCATATTTTCCTTCTTTAGCCATTAATTGAGCTTCTTGACCAGCAGCTCTAACTAATTTTCCACCTTGACCTGGATTTAATTCGATATTATGGATCATAGTACCAACTGGAATATTTTCAATTTTCATGCAGTTTCCTGGTTTGATATCAGCTTTATCTCCTGATACTACTTTATCTCCATCTTTTAATCCGATTGGAGCTAAGATATATGCTCTTGTTCCATCTTCATATTCTATTAAAGCGATATTTGCACTTCTGTTTGGATCATATTCAATTCCTAAAACAGTTGCTGTCATATCATCTTTTCTTCTTTTAAAATCTACTAATCTGTATTTTTGTCTGTTTCCTCCACCTTGATGTCTAACAGTTATTCTACCATATGAGTTTCTTCCTGCATTTTTCTTTTTTGTTGTCAATAAAGATTTCTCAGGAGTTTTTTTAGTAATTTCATCAAATGTTGAAACTGTCATATTTCTTAATGATGGAGTTGTTGGTCTAAAATGTTTCATTCCCATTTTTAATTCTCTCCTTAATTTTTATTTGATAGATTTTTTCCTGCTCTATCTGCAGATATTTTTTATTATCCGAGTTATTTCTCGATAAAATGTACTTAAATTATTTTTCTTAAGCACCCATGAAAGCTTCGATTGTATCATTATATTTTTTAGAAACTTTTTTAGATTTTCCACCTTTTGTTAAATATGTTGTATTAGATGGGTTTGTATCTATTGTTACAATAGCTTTTTTCCAATCTGATGTTCTACCATAGTTTCTTCCAACTCTTCTTGTTTTTCCGCTAACATTAATTGTGTTAACTTTTAAAACTTTAACATTAAATAATTTTTCTACAGCTTTAGCTATTTCGGGTTTTGTAGCTTTTTTGTTAACTTTGAAAGTGTATTTACCTTCTTGTAATCCATCATTACTTTTTTCAGTAACAACTGGTGCAATTATAATATCTTCTGCCATCATTATGCATACACCTCCTCTAATTTTTTAACAGTATCTAAAGTTACTACTAAATTTTTGTATTTTAATAAATCATAAACATTTATTGTATTTACTAATGAAGTTTTAACTCCTTCAATATTTCTAGCTGATTTTTGAACATTTTCGTTCTTTTCAGGTAATAATACTAAAGTTTTTCCTTCAACTTTTAAGTTTGTTAAAGCATTAACCATTTGTTTTGTTTTAATTGAATCAAATCCAAATGTATCAACAACTGTTAATTCATTTTCTAATACTTTTGAACTTAATAATGATTTAATAGCTAATCTTCTTTCTTTTTTATTAATTGTATATTTATATGAACGAGGTTTTGGACCTAAAGCTATACCACCTTTAATCCATTGTGGAGCTCTGATACTTCCTTGTCTTGCTCTACCTGTTCCTTTTTGTCTCCATGGTTTTCTACCACCACCACGAACTTCTGCTCTTGTTTTTGTACTTTGAGTACCTTGTCTTTGGTTAGCTAAATAGTTAACTAAAACACTGTGTACTACTGCTTCATTTGGTTCAATTCCAAATATTTCTTCTTTCAAATCTACACTTGAAACTTTTTTACCTTTTACATTATATACGTCTATACTAGGCATTTTTTAATCCTCCTTCCTTATGCTTTTACACTTTTTCTTAATTTTAATATTGCACCTTTAGCTCCTGGTACACTACCCTTTATTAGGATAACATTTTTATCCATATCAACTCTAACTATATCTAAGTTTTGGATAGTTACTGTTACTCTTCCCATATGTCCTGGTAATTTTTTACCTTTGAAAACTCTACCTGGAGTTGATGTTGGTCCCATTGAACCTGGTCTTCTATGATACATTGAACCATGTCCCATTGGTCCTCTAGATTGTCCATGACGTTTAATAACACCTTGGAATCCTTTTCCTTTTGTTGTTCCTTGAACATCAATTTTATCTCCTGCTTCAAAAGAATCAGCTTTGATTTCTGTTCCAACTGTTACATCTTCAAAATCTTCTACTCTGAATTCTCTTAAATGTTTTTTCAAACCTAAGTTAGCTTTTGCAAAATGTCCTCTTTCAGGTTTGTTTAATTTAGATTCTTTTACATCTCCAAATCCTAATTGGATAGCATTGTATCCATCTGTTTCAACTGTTTTTACTTGTGCTACTACACAAGGACCAGCTTCAATTACTGTTACTGGAATAACTTTTCCTGTTTCATCAAATATTTGAGTCATTCCAATTTTCTTTCCTATAATTGTTTTCATTTTAAAATTTCCTCCTAACTATTGGCTGATAATTTTTCAATCAGCTTGGTTTTGATTTTCTTACTATATATAATAAGAAATTGTTGAACTTTTAAATTGTAAGTTTAGTTCTAACTTCTTTCTTTAAATTATTTTTCATTTGATTTATTTGAATCACATTAGAATTCTTTTTTATATAGATTAATACTATCAAATTCAATTTTTTAATTATTTTTATTTGTTAGACACTAATCTTAATTTAGAACTATAATTTGATTTCAATATCAACACCTGCAGGTAATTCAACTTTCATTAAAGTATCTACAGTTTTTTGTGTTGGGTAAAGAATGTCTATAACTCTTTTATGTGTTCTCATTTCAAATTGTTCTCTTGAATCTTTGTGTTTGTGTGGAGAACGTAAAATTGTTATAATCTCCTTTTCTGTTGGTAGTGGAATAGGACCTGAAACTTTAGCTCCTGTTTTTTTAGCAGTATCTACTATTTTTTCAGCAGACTGTTCTAATACTACATGATCATAAGCTTTTAATCTTATTCTGATTTTTTCACTTGCTACCGCATTTCCTTTTACTGTTGCCATGTAATTTTCCCTCCTTAAAATATTTTTATTTGGTCGGAAGTTATAAACGCACCCTGGTGTTTTGTTAAACTCTATTTTTTAAACCCAAGTTTTGGCATGATTTTTCTTGGGATAAGTGCATGACTTTCTGGCAATAAAAATATGCTTTTAATTTCTATATGTTGCATTATAATTTTGATTAATTAATTATTTAATTTACTCTCTATTATATTGCTCATATATATTAAAGCATTTTTTATCTTTTGAAGTCTAAATATTTTAAATAACTTACCGCCTTGGTCTAAGCCACGACATACTCCATAAGAGTTCCCTCCATCCTTACTGTTTCAAAGGATGTAGCCACATCTTACTTCATCGCTAATCTTACATGCCTTTCAATTATATACTGTTTTGAATTGAAAGTCAACAGATTTTGCCACTTTTTTATATTTTTTTTGTATTTTTTTGCTTGGTTGTGAAATTAATTTTTAAGAACGCAATCAAATTAATTTTGATTGCGTTCTTAAAAGCTATTCATTTACAGTACTTGAACTTCCATTAAAATATTGATTATAAATTTCTTGAACTTTCTTATAATTTTCTTCATAATTTACAATCTCTGGATTACCATAATCAGCTCCAAAAGTATCTACTGTAATTGATTTTATTTTAATTGTATTAACTTTAGATTCTTCATTTTCTTTTTCTGAATTTTCATCAGTAGTACCTTCTTTGTTTTCAGATGTTGTAGTTGTTTTATTATCTGCATTTTCATCAGTATTATTTTCATCTGTAGATTCATCTACTCTTGAACTAGAAATTTGATCAATTACATCCATTCCTTCAACAACTTTACCAAAAGCAGCATAATATCCATTATAATTTGAAATATCATCTGTTAAAATTGCGAAATTACAATTTGCAGAATTATATCCTTCTTCTGTATAACCAAAATAAGAATAATCCTGTCTCATCATTGTAATTACACCTTTTTCATTTCTTATATAATTATCTTTACTTCCATTTGCTATAAAATCACCTTTAATTCCATAAACATAATCATTATCAGTTTGTCCATTTATTCTAGAAACTTTTGCCATATTGTCAATTGTTACATTACTTGATATTTGGTTTGTTCCAATTGTCATTTCATAATCTGTATAAAATCCGCTATTAGCTAATTTTATAAAATTTGCAACTGCATTTGGAGCAGATGCTGGGTCTAATTCTATTTTTACTGGTGTTTCATAACCTTCAATTTGAATTGTTGCAATAGGATTTTTTGCTTTGTAAGTTTTTCCTTTTATCCAATAAGCACCTAACACTAAAATTGCAACTAAAACTATAACTATACTAAATATTAAACAATTTTTTTTCATTTGAATTCCTCCATTTTATCTACAGTTTTGATTAAAAACAGTATTTCTTTTTTTCATAAACATATTATAATCTTATTTTAATTAAAATTTCAATACCTTTTTTACTATTTTTTAAAATTTTATCTAATCTTAAAAACAGTGTGATTTCAGAAAATAATTGAATAAAATAGTCAATTAAATTAATTATTTTATAACATAAGATTATCAAAAATAAATTGTTCTTGCATTCTTTTTAAAGCTTGTTTAATTGTTCTTGCTCTAATTTCTCCAATTCCATCAACTTCATCTAATGCTGGAATATCGGCTGCAAGAATATGTTGAAATGATTTAAATGATTTAACCAGATTTTCAACAATATTACTAGGGACTCTAGGAATTTTATTAAGAACCCTATAACCTTTTGTAAATACACCAACTTCATCATAATTATCAAAATCTTCATATCCAAGTAGTTTTGCAATTAATTGTGGTTTTGTTAATTCATCATGTGTGATATTTCTTATTTCATTTAATATAATATCAGGAGTTTTCTTTTTGTTTGGAATCATATAATCTTTAATTATAAATAATTCTTCTAATTCTAAATCTCCAACCAATTCATCTAATTGTAATTGAAGTAATCTTCCTTCTTCACCTAATTCATAAATTGCTCTTCTAACTTCTTCTGCAACTTTCATAACCATTTCAGCCCTTTGTAAAGCTATAATAACATTTTCTAATGTAACTATATCATTAAATTCATATTCATTTAATAAATTTAATTTACTATCAAAAACCTTTTTATATTTTTCAACAGTTTGTAAAGCCTGATTTGCCTTAGTTATAACTTTTGAAGTATCTTCTAAAACATATCTTAAATTACCTTTAAATAAAGTAATTATATTTCTTCTCTGAGATACACTTATAACAAGCTCACCTGTCTGTTTTGCTGTTCTTTCAGCTGTTCTATGCCTTGTTCCTGTTTCACTTGTAATTATTTCTGAAGATGGTATTAATTGTGTATTAGCCAGCAATATTTTTTTCAAATCCCCACTTAAAACAATAGCCCCATCCATTTTAGCAAGCTCATATAATTTAGCTGGTGAATAATCAACATCAATACTAAACCCACCATCAACTATATCCATAACCTCTTTACTATCTCCAATTACAATTAATGCACCGGTTTTTGCTTTCAAAATATTCTCTAACCCTTCTCTAAACGGTGTTCCAGGCGCTATTAATTTTAATATATCTACCATTGTGTTTTCATCTTTCATTTTGAGTAACCTCCTTGTACAATTGGGGACGCATCCCAATTGCACACATCGTGCAATATGGGACACATCTTTATTTTAAACCAATTGCTTTTAAAGCTTCATTAATATTCTTGACCCCTATTATATCTAATTTGTATTTATCTTTCAATAGTTTCTTGTTACTTTCTGGAATAACGCATGTCTTAAATCCCAATTTTTCGGCTTCTTTCAACCTTTTTTCTATTAAATTGACAGTTCTTACTTCACCTGTAAGACCTATCTCACCTATTACAACGATCTCTTTTGAAATACTCAAGTTTTTAAAGCTTGAAGTAACAGCTGCAATAATTCCTAAATCAACTGCTGGTTCATTAATTTTCATTCCACTAACCACATTAACATATGCATCTTGATTTCCAAGATTAAACCCCGCTTTTTTCTCTAAAACAGCCATCAACAAAGTTAATCTATTATAATCAATTCCATTAGCATTTCTGCGTGGCATTCCAAAAACACTAGGAGTTGTTAATGCCTGAATTTCAATTAATAAAGGCCTTGTTCCTTCCATACTTGCAACAACTACAGAACCTGATGGATTGTCATCTCTATCTGAAATTAAAACAGCTGATGGGTTAGAAATTTCAACCATTCCTTCATTTGCCATTTCAAACATTCCAACTTCATTTGTTGATCCAAATCTATTTTTTACACCTCTTAAAATTCTATATGAAAAATATCTTTCACCTTCCAAATATAAAACTGTATCTACCATATGTTCCAAAACCCTTGGTCCTGCTATATTTCCTTCTTTAGTAACATGTCCAATTATAATTGTAGTTATACCATTACTTTTACACAATTTCATAACCCTTGCAGTAATTTCTCTAACTTGACTTACAGTTCCAGGTGCTGATGTAATCTCATCTGAATACATAGTTTGAATTGAATCAATTATAACAAGTTTTGGATTCATATCTAAAATTGCTGTTTGAATCACATCAATATCAGTTTCTCCTAAAAACATCAAATCTTGATTATTAATTCCTAATCTATCAGCTCTAATCTTTATTTGCTCAGCAGATTCTTCACCAGAAACATATAAAACCTTTCCATCACCTTTAACTTTATCACAAATTTGAAGAATTAAAGTAGACTTACCAATTCCAGGTTCACCACCTAATAACACCAATGAACCATTAACCAATCCCCCACCTAAAACTCTATCTAATTCATCAAAACCAGTAGATACCCTTGTATCTGCTTTACCAACTACTTCATTTAACTTAAGTGGTTTACAACTTTTCTTTTCAATACTTTTTCCTCCTATTTTTTCATTTGACTTACTTAGTTTTTCTTCGTAAAAACTATTCCATTCATTACACCCTGGACATTTTCCAAGCCATTTACTTGATTCATAACCACAATTACTACATACAAATACTGTTTTTATTTTTGTAGCCATTTTTTACCTCCTCTGTACAATCTTGTTTTTATATTTTATATTTTTCTTTATTTTGTTTCAATAGTTTTAAATATTTTTTTCTATCTTGATCATCAAAAAATATATCTCTTTTGTTTATCCCTCTCATTATGCAATGATTTAATCCTTTAGTACCAAATTTTCTTCTAGCTCTTGGCAAAATATCATCCTCTTCAATATTATTAAAGTTAAAATTAAATAAACCTTTATAAATATTAAATTTTAGCTAATTTTGAAATTATATAAAAGAAAAGATGTTGAAGTCAAATTTAAAATTTGCTTCAACACCATAAATTAATAAAATATATAAATTTTTGTTGAATAAAACTTAAATTAGAAACTAATATTATAAATGTTATTTATAATAGGTTGAGCAATCTGGGACGCGTCCCCAATTGTCCAAAATTGAATCATAAAATAATTGTTATTATGTAATCTTAATTATGTCGATTCGTATTGTATAATATTTTTTTTAGGTTGTCAAGCAAAATAGTACTTTTTGTTGTTATTTTAAGCTCTTTTGTTTCTATTTTGTTCTGTTTTAGATAATTTTTAAACAATTCACCAACTTCTCACCCTTCAACAATTCTAACAATCTGTTTTTCAAGTTCTTTAATTCTATTATTTAAATTAACCAAATCTGTATCATTTGTATCACTTGATTGTAAATCTTCTTTAACAATTGTTTCCATATCCTCTAATTCTTCTTTTAATGTTTTCATTCTGTCTAAAACTTGAAGTCTTAAATATTTTTGGTCGTAATTTTGTTCTACTTTATCTATCATTTTAATTGTTTCATCTAATTGATATTTTTCTCCAAATCCTGGAATTGTTACTGGGATGTTTGTTGTTTCTGTGATTTTGTCACATAATACTTTCTGTCCTTCTGGTTCTCCATGTACTAGAAAAATATGTTCTGGTTTTTTCAAAAATGAATATACAAAATTTAATAAACCTTCTTGGTCTGCGTGTCCTGAATATCCTTCAATATATTCAATTCTTGCCTTTACTGAGATTTCTTCTCCAAAAATTTTTACTGTTTTTGCTCCATCAACTATTTTTCTTCCAAGTGTTCCAGGAGCTTGATAACCAACAAATAATATTGTATTTTTTGGATTCCAAATATTGTGTTTTAAATGATGTTTTATTCTTCCAACTTCACACATTCCACTTGCAGAGATTATTATTGATGATTCATTACTTTCATTTAATTCTTTTGATTCTTCAGCTGTTACAGTAAATTTCAATCCGGGAAATTCTAATGGATTATCACCACTTTGAATTAATTTTTGAGTTTGTTCATCAAATAATTCCATATTTTCTTTAAATACTTCTGTTGCAGATATTGCAAGAGGACTGTCTACATAAACTGGTGTATGCATTAAGATTTCATATTTTCTTAAGAAATCATTATCATGTTTTCTTTCTTTTAAATTATTTAATTCATACAAAATTTCTTGTGTTCTTCCAACTGCAAATGAAGGTATAATTACATTTCCCCCATTTCTTATTGTATCTGAAACAATATTTACAAAATCCTCTGCTTTTCTGTCATTTCTAATATGGTGTCTATCACCATATGTTGATTCCATTACAAGAAAATCTGCATCTTCAATCATTGTTGGTTCTGATAATAATGGAATATCATTATTTCCTAAATCTCCTGTAAATACTACCTTTTTATTAACTCCATTTTCTCTAATCCATACTTCAATTATAGCAGATCCTAACATATGTCCTGCATCATTAAATCTAACATGTATATCATCATCAATTTCTATTAATTGATCATAATTTACAGGTTCAAATAATTCTAATGACATTAAAGCTGTTTGAACATCATATATTGGTTCTTTAGTTTGTTCACCTTTTCTTAATTTTTTTCTATTTTTCCATTCAGTTTCCATTTCTTGTATATGTCCACTATCAGGCAACATTATTGCACATAAATCACATGTTGCTTTTGTAGCATATATTTTTTTACGAAAACCATCTTTATATAATTTTGGAATTCTACCTGAATGATCTATATGTGCATGTGTTAACAACATAAAATCAATATCATTTATATCAAATTCAAATGGATCTTCATTTTGTTTTTCAAGAGCTGCTTGACCTTGGAATAATCCACAATCTACTAAAAATTTTTTTCCTGCACCTTCTACTAAAAAATTTGATCCTGTTACAGTTTTGGTTGCACCAAGAAAAGTAATATTCATACATTATCCTCCTATTTTAAATAATTTAAATTTTCTATCTTTTTTATTAGTAATCTCATCATCAGATGGTATCTCAAAGATTTCTTTATGTTCTAAAATTTTAGAATCATAATATTCAACTTCTATTTTTTCTTCTTGTTTAAAACTAACTCTTAAATTAATAGTTTCAAGTGTTATTATTTTTGTCTTAAAAATATATTCAATAATATCATAATTTAATTTAAATAAACTAAACCCTGTTTCAACTAACTTCAAATCAATCATTTTTTGTACTAATTCACTTAAAATTTCTTTTACATTTTCTGATAATTTTTCATGAGATATTATATCATCTTTTTTATTAATTAATAAATTACAATAATACCTAACTTGAACACATATATCATATAAATCTTTTTTATTATCAATTTTTCTTATTTTTTCTTTAATACAGCTTAAAAAACTTTTTTGAAGTATTTCTAATTCACTTACATAATTTACCTTAATTTTATTATCATTTATAGATTTATATAAATTCAAAGTTTCTTCATAATCATCATGATTTGACAAATAATTTCCTTCATTTAAAATTTTATTATTTGATTTTATTTTTTCTAACAATCTTTTTCTTTCTTCTTCTTTATCTTCAACAAAATCACTAATACAAAAATATTTTTTTCTATCTTCTTGAATCATTTTTGCATATTCTTTTCTAATTAAATTAATATCTCCAAGAAGTTCATCAATTTCTCTGATTTCTTTACTAATACCTGAACTTTTTTGATTTGTTCCCTGAACATATTCTTTTCTATTACTTAACATATTTTTTTTACTAATCAAACTTTTCTTGTATTTTAAACACTTTTCATGTTTTTCTTCAGATTGATTATTATATAAAATAATACATGTTTTTAATAATATATTTAGGAAATTAACACCTTTTTCATCATATTCATCTTTAGCTTTTAATTCAAGTAAATTTAAAATATTTGATTTATATAAATTTTCATGCATAAATTGATATCCAAATAAAATCAGCATATTTTGATATATTAAATTATTTACAATATTTTCATTATTTTCTATTTGAATATTCCATGACCACCCATTAAAATCTCTAATTGGTTCTATTGCATTAATTGTTTCACCTTTATTTAAAATATTAGTAAAACATACTTTAGTAAAATCATCTAATAAATATCTTTCCTCTGGAATATTTTTTTCAGTTAATTCATAAATTGCATATGCTAAAATTAATTCATTTGGAATACATTTTATTTCACCATTTTTTTTATCAACATAATATTTTTTGCCTTCTATTAATTCCTGTGGTTTTATTAACTGTATTGTTCTACATTTTGTTTTTATTATTTTTATATATTCTTCTAAAACCTTGTTTTTGATTTCTGCATCTTTTTTTACAGTTGAATAATCTTTATAAAAATTATCAAGTTTATAAAAAATACTTAAAATAAGGTTTTTTGCTTCATCTTCAAATCTTTTTACTTCTAAAATTACTTCTAATTCATTTTTATAATCTTTAATATTAAATTTAGATAGTAATGTCTTCTTTTCATCCAATTTTAAATTCTCCTTTACAATATCAAATTAATATTATTGTTCATTAGATCCTTGAGAAGTTGACATTTTTAACTCTTCTAATCTTTCTTTTGTCATCAAAACTTGACGTGGTTTACTTCCTTGATATCCAGAAATAATTCCCCTTTCTTCTAGTTGATCAATAATTCTTCCTGCACGAGCATATCCTACTTTAAATTTTCTTTGTATAAATGATGTTGAAGCTTGACCTGTTTCAACAACAACATCCATAGCCTCCATTAAAAATGGATCTGTGTCATCATCTTCTGATTCTTCAGCTAATTCTTTATCAGATTTATTGCTATGTTCAATACTTTCCAAAATTTCTTCACTATAAGTTGCAGTTCCATTTGCTTTAACAAAACCAACAATTTTTTCAACTTCATCATCTGAAACAAATGCACCTTGAATTCTTGTAGGTTTTGAAGAACCTGCAGGTGAAAATAACATATCACCTTTTCCTAGTAATTTTTCGGCACCAACCATATCTAAAATAGTTCTTGAATCTACTTGAGAAGAAACTGCAAATGCAATTCTTGATGGAACATTTGCTTTAATTAATCCTGTTATTACATCAACAGAAGGTCTTTGTGTTGCAATAACTAAATGCATTCCTGCTGCTCTTGCTTTTTGAGCTAATCTACAAATTGCATCTTCAACATCTTTTGCAGCAACCATCATTAAATCTGCAAGCTCATCTATTATTATAACAATTTGAGGTAATTTTCCACCTTCTCCATCTTTTTCCATTGCAGAATTATAACCTTTTAAATCTCTTACACCTTTAATTGCAAACTTATTATATCTATCATCCATTTCCTGAACAGCCCATGCAAGTGCTCCTGCAGCTTTTCTTGGATCTGTTACAACTGGAATTAATAAATGTGGAATTCCATTATAAACAGAAAGTTCAACTACCTTTGGATCAACCATTACAAGTTTAACTTCACTTGGTTTAGCATTATAAATTATACTTGTTATTATTGTATTAATACACACACTTTTACCTGAACCTGTAGAACCAGCTATTAATACATGTGGCATTTTAGCAATATCAGCAATTACAACTTTTCCTGCAACATCTTTTCCTAATGCAACACTTAATTTTGATTTATTATTTTCAAATTCTTCTGTTTCAACAACATCTCTTAAATGTACAGCTTCTTTTTCTTTATTTGGGACCTCTATTCCAACAGCTTGTTTTCCTGGAATTGGAGCCTCAATTCTTATTGTTTCAGCAGCAAGATTTAAAGCAATATCATCAGCCAAATTTGCAATTTTACTAACTCTAACACCTTCAGCAGGTTTTAATTCATATCTTGTAATTGCAGGTCCAACAGAAACATCTTCAACTTTAGCAGATACTCCAAAACTATATAATGTTTTTTGTAATTTTGCTGCAGTATCTGTAAGGGCTCTAGCACCTGCTTTATTTGTTTTTTTAGGGCTTTTACTTAACAAATTTATTGGTGGAAATTCATAATTTTCCTCATCAGCAACTGTAACAGCATGTTCTAATTGTAAAACTTCTCTTTTTGCTTCTTCTTTTTTCTCATCTTCTTGTTTAAATAGATTTCCTTGAATATATTCAGGATCTTCAGCAGGCATATTATCTGGTCTTCTAATACCAATTGGCATTAAATCATCTTCACCATGCTTAAATTTTTTTCTATCACCATCATCTTTACCAAAATTAATTTGTAACTGACTTACTTCTTCAGCTTGTTTACGTTTTTCTTCTTTTTCTCTTAATTTTCTTTCTTTTTTAGTTTCAATATGTTCTTGTGATTGATTTTTTCCAGATTGTTGAATTTCATCATCATTTCTTTCTCTTGATTCTTTAATTCCATCTATCATATTTTTTATAAATTCAGTTGGTTTAAATCCAAACATAAATACAATAAAAATTAAACATAACCCTATAGTTAAAATAACTGTACCAGGTATTCCTAATAATTTAATCAATGGAAATGAAATCAATGCTCCAATAACACCACCACCTTGACCTCTTGTTCCAAGGAAAAATCCTCTTTCCATAAAAGATTGGACATCATCATTTAAATATAAATTTTTGGTGACAGCTATTTCAAATATACTTAAAACTGTGCAAACACAACAAAGTATACTTCCATATTGTATCAATTTTGATGTTACATATTCTTTGCTATTTTTTACTAATAAAATTGAAACCGCAAATAATCCAATAGGAATTACATATTTAACAATTCCAAAAATTCCTCCTAATAAATTACTTAAATATTCACCTATATATCCTGATTTAAAATATATTAAAACACCACTTAAAATACTTATAACCATTAATATTACAACTGCAGTATCTAAATTCATTTTTCTTTTTTGTTTTTTAGGTGTTGATTTTCTTTTTTTTGCCATTATTTATCTTCAGTCCTTTCTTTTCATTTTCTCGAAAGATTATTTTTATGTACATTAAAAATCTCTCTAAAATATGGTCATGCATTATTTTAAATTTTTAAAATGATATCTGACCACATTTTAAAAATATAATTCAAAAAAATAAGAACGGTCAACTTTTCCAACCGTCCCTAATCCAACCGTGCACTATTTCCCGGTTTATTTAAGTTCTTTTCTGTTATTTTGTATAATTTTCAAAGCATCTTCTAAAGAAACTTCCAAACCTTGCAAAATATTATCAGCATAATCTTTAGTTCCTTTTGAAATTTCTCTAGACATTTCATTTGCAGTTTCAATAATTTCAGCCTTTTTTTCATATGCTTTTTTAGTTATTTCATTTTCATTTATCATTGAGATGATTCTATTTTCAGCTTCTTTAACTATATCATCAGCTTCTTTTTGAGCCTCAACTAAAATACGTTGTCTTTCTTCTTTAATCCATTTAGCTTGTTTTAATTCATCTGGTAATTTAAGTCTAATTTCCTTAATAATTTCTAAAATTTCCTCTTTATCAACAACACTTTTGCCAGAAAAAGGTACTGACTTGCAATTTTCTAATATGTCTTCTAATTCTTCTAATAAAGTAAATATTTCCATGATTTAGCCCCTTTCAATTTAAAAATATGAGATTTGCTCTTCCATATTTTCTGATATCATAAATCTGTATTTCTAGTTTTTCCAAATTTTTAATCTCTCTATCTTTCTCATCGGTTTCTATTATTATAATGCCATCTTTTTTTAATAATTTTAAAGACAATATCATTTGGACTGCATCAACAGCAATATCATCCTTATAAGGTGGATCAATAAATATTATATCAAATGAAACATTATGATTTGAACAATCTTGTAAACATTTTTTATAATCTTTATTAATAACTACAGCGTTGTCTTGTAATCTTGTTCTTTCTAAATTTTGACGAATCATATTTATTGCTTTAATTGAATTATCACATAAATATGCTGTCTTACATCCTCGACTCAGAAATTCAATTCCAATCGCACCACTACCAGAAAATAAATCTAACACAACAGATTCATCAATATGTGGTTGAATAATATTAAATAAAGATTCTTTAACTCTATCTAATGTTGGTCTTGTTGATAAATCTTCTATTGAATTTAATTTTGTTCCTTTCGCAGTTCCACTAATAACTCTCATAAAAACCTCTTATTTCATATTTGTACATGTATATTTATATTCTTTTTTTTTAGATATGTCAATATAATTAACACAATTGTAATATACTCTTAATATTTTTGTAATAAAATTACAAATTTGTAATATTTTTTTAATATTTAAATTTCTTTGTGTAAAAAACAGAGGAAAAAACTCCCCTGTTTTAGTACATATTAATTATCTTTTTTCATATCTTTTATTAGTTCTAATTGTGATATCAAAAGAGATTCCATTTTTGCTTTATATATGTCAAATTGTTTTTCCATTTCATCTTTTTCTCTTTGTTTCAAAATTATAGATTGGTTTATACTATCTAATGAAGATTTTGCTGTACCTTCAGCTTCTCTAATAATTTGATCTGCTTGTTGTTTTGCTGTATTTTTTACTTCATCAGCAGCTGATTGAGCAATAACCAATGTATTTTGAAGTGTTGTTTCTATTGTTTTATAATGTACTAAATCTTTTTCCAATTGAGCTATTTTTCTGTCTTTTTCAGAAATATCTCTACATTTTGCTTCATAGTCACTTGTTAATTGATCTAGAAAATCATCTACTTCTTCAACATCATAACCATTAACCATTTTTCTGGAAAATTTTTTGTTTTCTATATCTAGTGGTGTAATCATACACATTCCCTCCATTTTTCTCTGATTAATCATTCATACTATTGTTTTTTAACCATGAAACAGAAAGTTTACTTTTAATTTCTTCCCTTGCCATTTCATTAGTAATATCATAATTATATGGTGCAATTAAGAATATAGAATTTGATACTTTTTGAATATGTCCATCTAATGCATGAACAGCTCCACTAATAACATCTATTATTCTTCTTGCAACATCTTTATTAACATATTCAAGATTTACTATAACAGATTTTTTTTCTTTTAATAAATCACATATGCTTTCAGATTGTTCAAATGATGTTGGTTGAGATATAACCATTTTAATTTGTTGCATTGCAGGTAAACTTACAATTTTATTGTTACGTTTAGATCCAAAGAGCCCCTTAGATTCAACCTCTTCCCCTTCATTTTCATAATCATCCATTTCATATTCTTCATCTTCTGTATCTGATGATGGATCTACTCCAAATAAATCCCACACCTTATTCATTATTGCTCCTGACATAATATACCTCCTAAAAATTTAACTTCTCATTTGTTAGCTTGTTATAAGTATCCATCTTTTTAGTTCACATGTCAATACTTTTTTGACTTTGTAATATAAAAATAATACTTTTGTAACATTTCTGTAATATTTTTGTAATATTACTATTTTTTGATAATAATTTCATCATAAAGACCAATTGATTTTTTACTATCTAATGTACTAATATCATATCCAGCCTCTTGTAATTCAGATGTTGAATAATTTTCAACAATAGAGTAATTATCATTTTGTCTAAGAATTTTAACAAATATTTTTTCTTCATATCCTGCCTTATTTCTGATTACATAAGCAAGATCTCCTTCATATTTTATAGCAGTATTTGGAATTTTGATTCCAGAATCACTCCACCATATAATATCAAAAGTTATTTTCCTATAATCTATCAAAGATTCTACTGATTGTTCAATTTCAAATACCAATAATGTTCCATCATTTCCTTGTTCTGATTTATACACAATTTTTGTTGGAATTTCTTCAGAATTTGGTAATCGAATTTTTAAATTATTCCCAATCTCTGATTTTTCAGCTTCTTCTGATTTTGAAACACAGGTAATATAACACTTAAAATTATTTATAATTTTTGCTTTAGATTCACTTGTTGCAATTATTTGTCCACTTTTAAGATTTAATGAATCTAAAAAGCTTTTATTTAAATAATTAAAATCACTTGTAACTAATGTGTTTTCAAGTTCATCAACTTTATATGATATAATTCCACTTTTATCTGAATATACATATTTTGAATTAGAATTTAAACTTTTTTCTAATTCACTTCTTTGCTGAATCAATTGTTTTATATATGTTGTTGAAGTCATATCACCTGCTATTTTAGCTTTTTTAGTGACACTTTCACCTATTTCTTTTTTATATTGTTCAATTTCTTGAATATTAGTATTTTCATAAACTTTTTCAAGTTTTTCCTCAATTTGATTTTCCAAAGATTTTATATCTGTCGAGAAAACTGTATTTTCCTTTTTTAGAGCCTCTTGTATTTGATTATCTAAATCACTAATTTTTCTATTTAATTCATCTTCATCTTGTAAAGTATATCTATAAATTGCCTCACCTTTTGCAACCTTTTTTCCTTCTGCTTTTAATTGAACTATTTTTCCACCTGATTCTGTATTTTCAATTATTTGTTCATCTCTTATTATATATCCATCTTGAGTTTCTTCTTTATAAATTTTCCCTTGTTCAACAATAAAAGTATCTATAGGATTAGATATTAATTTTATAAAAAGGAACACACAATAAACTAAAAAAGCACATGATATTACTATTAGAATTTTAGTTTTATTTTTCACCTTTAATTACCTCCAAAATAATATTCAAATTATTTTGCATATCATCTAAGCCATTAATCCATATTGTTTCTTTATTTCTTTTAAACCATGTTAATTGACGTTTTGCATAATGTCTTGATTCTTGTTTAATTTTTTCAATCATTTCATCATATGTAATCTCATTATTTAAATAAGAAACAACTTCTTTATACCCTAGACCTTGGATTGCAGTAGGAAGTTTATCATATTTACTAATTAATGATTTAACTTCATCAACCAATCCTTTTTCAATCATTATATCAACTCTTTTATTAATTCTTTCATATAATTTTTCTCTATCCATATTTATTGCAAAAACATAATAATCATATGGATTTTCCTCTTTTTTTGATTCAATTTCTTGCATAGTTTTCGTTTTTCCTGTTGAATGATAAATTTCTAAAACCCTAAAAATTCTTTTTTTATCATTTTCACTTATTTTTTCCATTGCAACACTATCAATTTGAACAGCTTTTTCATACAATTCATGTAAACCTTGTGTTTTTGCAATTTCTTCAAGATGATTTCTATATTCTAAATCTATTTCAGTATCATCATAATCAATTCCTTTTACAAGTGAATCAACATATAATCCTGTACCTCCTACTATTATTGGTGTTTTGCCTTTTTTTAATATTTCTTTAATAGCTATTAAAGCATCTTTTTTAAAATTAGCAACACTATATCTTGTTGTAGGAGAAACATTATCTATAAGATAATGTTTAATCCCTTCCATTTCATCTATTGTGACTTTTGCAGTTCCTATATCCATATCTTTATAAATCTGCATTGAATCTGCTGAAACAATTTCACCATTTATTTTTTTTGCTAGTTGAATTGATAGTGCTGTTTTTCCTGATGCTGTTGGTCCACATATAACTATAATTTTAGGTTTTTGAGTCATTGTTTTCACCTTTCCATTTCGAATTTTTTTGATATATTACTAAAATGCCATTTTTATATTTTAGAATTTATAATCTATCTTCTAGAAAATTTCTTTTCAATATCAATTTTAGACATTCTTACAGCTGTTGGATTTCCATTTGGACTAACAAATGGTTGTGGTAAACTCAATAATTGTTGCATTAAATTATCTACTTCTTTTTGTGTTAAAACAATTTTACATTTATCAGCAGCTTTACATGCAATTGTTTCAATAAATTTATCTTCAACTTCTTTTCTAGCTGTTCTTGCAACTGTATTAATTTCTTCTAATATATCTAAAAATAATTGTTTTGTATCCATATCAATACATAAGTTTGGAACACCACTTAACTTTATTGTTTTATCACCAAATTCTTCTAAATCAAATCCAGCTTTTCTAAACATTTCCATATTATCTTTAGCAATTCCCATTTGTTTATCTGTTAAATTTATTATATCTGGTAATAACATTAATTGAGAATCTTTATCTGTTTCACTATAATAATTTTTCTTTACTTTTTCAAATAAAATTCTTTCATTTGCAGCCCTTTGATTAATAATATACATTTCATTTTCATATTCAATAACAATATATGAACCAAATACTATTCCAATATATTTGTATACAATTCTATTATAAAATGAGCTATTTGTAAATAATGACATATTTTCAACTGTTCTTAAATCATCTTGTTTTATTGAATATCCATTTTCATTATCTTCTTCTACTTTGTTTCTATTTGGAATTACTGTTCCAAACATTTTTGCATACATTTCTTCAAAACTTGAATCAGATTCTTTTGTTTTTGCTTCTTGAATTTTTCCGGCAAATACTGTTGTTTTTGTATTATGTATAGGTTCTTCGTTTTTTGATTGAATATCATCTAATTTTGGTTGATTATTATCTGATTGATTATTCTCTAATTTGTTATCATTAGATTGATTATCATTTAATTCATCTTGTTTTTTGATATTATTAGTTTCATAATTTTGTATATCATTTTGAATTTCTTTATTATCATCATTTACACTATTTTCTTGTGCTTTACATTCAATATTTTTTTCATCATTTTGAATATTTGTATTTTCAGTGATTTTATTATTATCATTTTCAGTAGTCAAATTAGTATTATTCTCCAAAATAGAATTAGTTGAAACAGATGGTTTAATATTCATTTTTTCTAGATTTGCATCTAATTCTTTTACCAATTTTTCCAAATTACTAACTTGTTTATTATTATCAATAATATTTGTTTCACTATTATTTAAACCACTATTTTCTTCATTCTCATTATAAATTTTATTTTCTTGAATATTATTTACATTTTTTTCTGTATTATAATTTTCACCTTTTATGTTATTCACAATATTCTCATGTTCATGTTGAATTTTATCTTTATATAATTGTTCAACTAAATTATCATCATTTGAAGAAAATTCATTTTTTGAACTATTTAGAATATTTTTGAAAAATCCACCAATTCCTTTTGATTCAGATTTTGAGTTAGATTTTGAATTAGTTTTTGATTCAGATTTTTCATTAAGTTTTGCTTCTAATCTTGTTTCAAAATCAGGTCTTAAACTAACTTTAGATTTTATTAATTCATCAATTTTTGACTCTGTTTTTGTTTTATTCTCTTTTTGTTGATTTAAATTAATCTTATTTAAGTCATTATTTATGCTATTACTTATACCATTAGTTGTATTATTATTTATACTACTATTTATCCCACTTAAATAATTTGAATTATTTAAATTAGCTGAATCACTAATATTTCCTCCAAAAATTCCTTCACCTTGATTAGCTTTATCAACTGTTAATAAAGATTCTTTTATAGCATGATATACTAATTTAAAAATTTTATTTTCTTCTTGAAAACGAACTTCCAATTTTGCAGGATGAACATTTACATCTAATTTATGTGGATCCATTTCAATATTTAAAATTAAAAATCCATATTTACCAATTGGTAACATACCTTTAAAAGCCTGTTCAGCTGCACTTGTTAAAGTTTTATCTTTTACATATCTTTTATTTACAAAAAATAATTGATTAGATCTATTTGAACGTGCAATATTAGGATTTCCAATAACACCTTTTACAACCATATCTTCAAAATAATATTCAACATTCATAATATTTTCAGCTATGTCTTTTCCATAAATACCATATACAATATCTTTTATATCACCATTTCCAGATGTTTGTATAACAGTCTTTCCTGTGTTTATAAGTTTAATTGCAATATTAGCATTTACTAAAGCAATTCTAGTAATTGTATCTTCAATATATCCAGACTCTGTAAAGTCTTTTTTCAAAAATTTATATCTAACTGGAGTATTATAAAATAAATTTTCAATTGTTATGCTTGTACCTTTAGGACACCCAACTTCTTCTTTTGAAATAATATTTCCACCTTCAACAACAATTTTATGACCTACAGTATCTTCTTCAGTTTTAGTTACAAGTTCAACTCTAGCAATTGCAGCAATACTTGCCAAAGCCTCACCTCTAAACCCCATAGATTTAACTGTTTCTAGGTCTTCAGCCTTTCTAATTTTACTCGTTGCATGTCTTTCAAAAGCAATTTCCAAATCATCAGCTGCAATTCCTTTTCCATTATCTGTAATTCTAATGTATGAAATTCCACCATTTCTAATTTCAACAGATATATTATCAGCTCCTGCATCAATTGAATTCTCAACAACCTCTTTTACAACAGATGCTGGTCTTTCAATAACCTCACCTGCAGCTATTTTATTTATTGTTAAATCATCTAATAATACTATGTTTCCCATTTAACTTCCTCCATCAATCTTTTGTCTATCTTTATATTTCGTGTTTTTATTTGTTTTTCCACTTTTTTGAAATTATATCACTACTTTGCAGTATTTGTATAGCATTTTTGTGAAATTTATTAACACTTTTTTAGAATTTGAATAATATATATCATACAAAAGTTCAAAAATATAGTTCTTTTTTAGGAGGTACCATTATGGGAAATTGTTGTAATAATAGTGAAATTTTATGGTTCATTATTTTATTCTTACTTCTTTTCTGCTGTTGCGGAAACAACAATAACAATAATTGTGGTTGCTGCTGCAATTAGAGTTTAAATATTTTTTTGTTTGATTAATCTTTAATTATTTACATTTATAATCAAATAAAAAAATTAAGAATTATTATTTTTAACATGAAAGGGGGGTTTTATATGCCAGAAAATAGAGGATGCGGATGCGGATTTGGTTTTGGTGATGACTGCTGCTGGATTATTATATTATTCATATTAATTATTTGTTGCTGTGGTGGTAACAGAGGATGTTGCTAATAAAAGTAAAATACATTGAGGCTGCTTTTTCAAAGTAGCCTCAATAAAAATTTTATATTTTTTTTATTATCTCAATTTGAATTCCATCAATTACCTGTCCAAAATTTCCAGCATATCCATTAATATTATCACCAATATTATATCCATTAACCCAAGGTAACCAATTTCCATTTATAACATGAGCTCTATATCTTGCAATTCCTTTAGTTGATTTAATAGCAATTCCATCAATTTTTTTACCCAAGATACCTGCATAATCATCACCATTTTTATCTTTTTCCCTATCTATTACTTCATCATGCCATATTCCATTTAGACTATGAACTTTATAAATTAGTTTTCCAACATCTTCAACTTTTCCTACTGTATTTCCTCTAAAACCACTTATACCTGTTCCATAAATTCCAGCATAACCATCTGAAGTATTATTACTATTAATTACATTTGGTAACCATGTTCCATTATAAACCTGATATTTAACATTTATTTTTTCTTCTATTTTAACACCTATTTGTTCAATATTCTCTTTTTTTCCATCTAAAATTTCATTTACAGTTTGAGCTAATAATTGCATTTTAGAATTTAAATATTCTCCTGGACATGCAGTTGCAGCAAACATCCTATGTGTTGTTAATGAACCATTTGGTGTTCCATCATAAACTAATCTAAAATTATATCTTTTACATACATCTACAGCCAAATTTACTAAAGTATTCCAAGCTTTATCTGAAATTCTCCACTCTCCTCCTATTTCACAATTAGAAACCTCAACAGTTATTGCTTGACAATCATTAATCATATTAGATGATGTCCATGCACCATTTTCTTCATCAACACAACAAACTAATTCCCCATTATTTCCAATACAATAATTTGAACTAGCATTTCTATTTGGATTTCTGAAAATATTTGCACATTGCTCACCAGTTAATATTCCTGCCATATGATGTGGTGTAAATTTACATATTTTATACCCTTTTCTTCCATTATAATGATTAGGACTTTCTATAAATTTTGTTGTCATTTCAGATCTATTCATTATTATTTTCCTCCTTTCCACTTTCCTCATTTTCTATCATTTCCTTACCATTTGTTAATTCTTTTAACATCTCATTTTCTATGATAATTTCATTTTGAAGATCATCTGTATTTTCTAAAATCAACTTATCATCTATCATATCTTTATTTTCCATAATTAATTTCCTTTCTTTATTTTTCATAATAAATTTTCTTTCTTTATTTTTCATAATAAATATTTTTTATTTTTATAATTAATGTTTTTATAATCAACAACTTTTCTATCATATTAATTTTTAGTTACAAATTATTCATTAATTTTACATTCTGGAATTCCTGTAACAATACTCATTAATATTGATACTATTCCAGCCACTGCACTAGAACTTACAACTGTAATCCAATTTACATCTGTTATTAATGCACCTGTTGAAATTGTTGCTAATGCTGTTTGACATACTGTTCTTATACATCTTGATAATGCACATTTCCAGAATTTTTTGGTTTTCAATTTATCTAACATAATAAAAATTATTCCCTCCTCATTATTTCATTCAAATAGATACATAGTATTGAAAAATATATTTTCAAACAAATTATCTCCTTATATACAATATGATAATTATTAATATTTTGATAAATACGAAAAAATAAAAGGTTGAAACTTCATTTGAAATTTCAACCTTTTCTCTTTTATAAAAATTAAAAATATTATTTATTATTTTGCATTTTATATTCTTTTCTTTTTTCATTAACATATGACATATTTTCTGGTGAATAACCAACTCTTGCATTTGGGCAATAATTACTAATAGTTAAAAGCAAATCATCTTTAGTATCCCTTTTTCTAGCATATACATTTATTTGAAAATCACGGCCATCAATTGATGATAATTGAACAGTATGTGCAGTTACAATTCCATTAGTACGTGTAATATGTTCATATATTGCCAAAACATCATTTAATGCAATTATATTACGATAATTCTTTTTATCTGCAATAGCTTTATCTGAAATAATAATAAAATCATTTTCAAAAACAATATTATCTAAACTATCAGCTAATTCTAAAACATTTGGATATTTTTGTACATATTTTGAATTTTCTCCTTTTTTATAATCAAGACCTTTCACAAAAAATATAATAGCAAACACTAACATTATTAAAAACATAAATATTGGCATACTAAAACCATCTGTTATAAAAATTAATATCATAAAAATACTTATTAAACCTATAAAAATTCCTAAACCTATAAATGTATTTCCTATTTTATTTAAACTTTTTAGAAATTTTTCTCTTCCCATATTTCTTTCCCCCTAAATTATTCTATACTTTGTTTTTTTATTATATTATAATTATTTAAATTTTCATAAGAATATCCTACTAATATATTTGGATTTTTCTTTATCAATTCTTCAATAATTTCAGAATATATTTCATTTTCCTTATCTTTAACTGATGCTGTAGTATATTTTTTACCATTTTTCAAATATACCATCATATTAGATCTATTTGTTATGCTATAATGATATGTTCCCCATTTTGTTTTTGTATTATGTGAAATATATACCCATGCAATATCTGAATATTCATTAGCAATCATTCCTATATCCATAGAAACAAAATATCTATCTAATAAAAGTATTTTTGCTTTTGGATATTCAATTACTTCAGGTTGTGATAATTCATTTTTCAAATCTTCTTTATTTATATGTTTTAAAGATTTTCTTATGTTTATATATCCTTTTATAATTATTATAAAATAAAGGATTGCTATGATTCCTGACACAATGCAACATAATTCTGAAATTGCAATAGTTACACCATATGGTGTTAAAGCCTTTTCATTTAAATATGTAGTACCAAAATATCTATTATAATTAAATCTATTAAGATTTAACTCCTCATAACTTTCATTAAATTCATCTATAATTATGTCTTCCAAATCATTTGATACACTGGCTAATCTTCCTGAAACCACATATGAAAAATCATTTGGATTTTTATCATATTCATCACAAATTGTTTGATAAGTTGATTTTTTTAATTGCACTATATACATATAATTGTTTTCATCATAAACAACATAATATTCATTTGTTGAATTATCTATTGTTTCAACTGCAATTAAATATGGTACATCTACTATTTTTATATAAACAAATTTTCCTGATTTTTCTTCATTATTTGCTATAACTGTTGTATAATTTTCAGCTTTTTCTAATAATCCTTCACTTTTCTGTTTTTTATAATAATGTGTTGTTATTAATGAAATTATTACTATTAAAATACATATTGTGAAAATAATTATACTTGTTTTATTGTATTTTAAAATCTTTTTTAACATTTTTCACCTCTTCCTTTTTTATTTATATTTATTTTTTAATTTTTTTATAAAAATTTATTTTAATGTCATCATATCATAATATAAAAAATTTTTCTAGTCTTTATAAAAAAATTAAAACTATTGCTATAATAAAAACATTTATTTTATGTTCATTTTGCCTACTTTAATTTTACACTAACGATTACTATTACATCAACTACTATTAGTGAAACTATACCCATATTACGCTTTTCAATAATTTCTTTGTTAATTCATTACTATTGCATACTTTTGCAAAACATAAAACCTCTGATTCCTTGCTACATAAGGAATTAGAGGTTTTGTCTCACTGGTTGGGCTGGCTAGATTCGAACTAGCGCATGTCAGAGTCAAAGTCTGATGCCTTACCGCTTGGCTACAGCCCAATATATTAAATTATTTAGATGGGGTGGAAGATGGGTCTCGAACCCACGACCTCTGGGACCACAATCCAGCGCTCTAACCAACTGAGCTACATCCACCATATCCGCTTCTATCGGAATGCATTTATAATTTTACCCCATCTTAACTAATTTGTCAATACTTTATTTTATTTTTTTACATTTTATTTTATTTCAAATTTTTATTGCATTTCAAATAGATATTTTGTTTTTATTCACTTTTCCCATAATCTGCCCTAATTCTACACAACTCTTACAAACAAACACTATCTATTCCCTCATATCAACTCACCTTAAACAAACCTTAATCTGCCCTAGCACAAATAATCAATCTATTAGCACCTGTTGCATCACAAGTATATAAAGTCACTTCAACATTTCCATTAGTATCTCTTGTATAATAAGAATTATCAGATTCTGGTGTATAATATTTAGAAAAAATTGTATATGAAACTCTATTTCCTGTCAAATCAGTTATGTATAATTTATCACCAACATTTAGATTTTTATTTTTACTAAAAAAAGTTCCATTATTATAATTATGCCCTGCAATTACAACATTACCAGGAGTATTTAATTGAACTCCATATACCTTTAAAATTGAAACTTCAATAGCCTGAGCTTTTGTAGGCTCATCTAAAATAACAAATCTTTTACCTAGTTTTGGTATCTCTAATTTTCCAGCAACTTTATAACCCTTATAATATCCAGAACTAATATCAGTATTATTTGAATATTGACCATTATTTTGATTTGAATTTTGATTTTGATCTTCTTGAGGCTCTGTATTATTTTGTTCATTATCTTTTAAAGAAACTACAATCTGCTCAAAATCTTCATCAATATATTTTTCTCCATCTTTTTCTTTCTTAAATTTATCATAATAACCATATCCCAAATATGCTAAAGTTCCAACTATGCCAATTAATAAAACTACTAAAATACCTGTAAGAATTTTATTATACATATTTCCTACTCCTCTTATCCTACTATTTTATCACCTAATTTTTTTCCAGCTAAAACATGATAATGTATATGCATAACTTCTTGTCCTGCATCTTTTCCACAATTAACAATTACTCTAAAACCTTCTTTTTCAATATCTAATTGTTTGGCTAATTTATTTATAACTTTATGAATCTTTCCTACTAATTCCATATCTTCATCTTGTAATTTTAATAATGACTCTATATGTTTTTTAGGAATTACAAGTATATGAATTGGAGCTGCTGGATTTATATCTTTAAATGCCAACACTGAATCATCTTCATACACTTTTTCTGAAGGTATTTCTCCATTTATTATTTTACAAAAAATACAATTTTCCATTTGTTTCCACCCTTTCTTTTTAAGAAATTTTCTTTTTCTTAAATTTCTTCTATTGTATAATATCTTCTGTTTAAATTTGTCTCATTTTTTATATTAAAAACTTTATTTTAAACAGTTTTCGAATTATTATATATTCAGTTACTCTTATATTATCTGAATTAATAATTATATAACATTCATTTAATCTTATATTGTCTAAATTACTAATTATATAATATTCACTTAATCTTATATTATCTAAATCACTAATTATATAATTCATTTAATTTTCTACATTAAAACAGCCTTAATTCTTCTTACCCCAGCTGAACTAGACTCTTCTTTCTTAATTTTAAATATGCCCAATTCAGAAGTATTTGATACATGAGGTCCACCACAAATTTCTAAAGAAACATCACCTATTTTATATACAGTAACAATATCAGGATATCTTTCAATAAATTGACATTCAGCTCCCATTTTAACAGCCTCTTCTTTAGGCATTTCTAATCTTTCAACAGGAATTGCCATTTTGATATATTCATTAACTAAATCCTCAGCTTGTTTCTTTTGGTCATCACTCATTTTTTCATCATGAGTAAAATCAAATCTCATTCTTTCTGATGTTATATTACTTCCTCTTTGATGTACATGTTCACCTAAAACCTTTTTTAAAGCTGCATTTAACAAATGTGTTGCAGTATGATATTTAGTTTCCATCTCACCATCTGAAGCAAGTCCACCTTTAAATTTTTGTTCAGAACCAGCTCTTGATTTTGCTTGATGTTCTTCAAATTTAGCTTTAAATCCTTCCATATCAACACTTAAGCCTTGTTCTTTAGCAAGTTCTTCTGTTAATTCTATTGGAAATCCATATGTATCATATAATCTAAATGCAATATCCTTATCAATTGAAGTTCCTTCAATGTTTTTAATTATTTTTTCAAATTCCCTTAAACCTTTTTCTAATGTTCTATTAAATTTAACTTTTTCATTTTTCAATGCATCTAAAATAAAATCTTTATTTCTTTCTAGTTCTTGATAATATGGCTTATATTCATTAATAACAATATTTGCTAAATCTTGTTCCCAGTTAGAATCAATTTTTATATCAATTTGTTTAGCATATCTAATCATTCTTCTGATTAATCTTCTTAAAATATAACCTTGATCTTTATTTGATGGCATAATTTTTGCATCATCACCTAAGATTATAACTACAGCTCTTATATGATCTGCAATTATTCTCATAAATTTTGTATATTTTTCATCATCATATTTTTTTCCAGAAACTTCTTCAATTTTAGCAATAATTTCTGTCCAAATTGATGATTTATAATTATCAGTTTGACCTTCAAGAATTGCTGTAACCCTTTCAACACCCATACCTGTATCAACATTTTTATTTTTAAGTGGTGTAAATGTTCCATCTGGATTATGCATATATTGCATAAAAACATTATTCCAAATTTCTACCCAATTTTCATCTTCAGGGTCGAATTTTTCTGGAACTTCTTGTTCACTTCTCCAATAAAAAATTTCTGTATCAGGTCCACAAGGTCCAGTTAATTCCATATTTGGCCACCAGTTGTCATCTTCTCCTAAAAATGCAATTCTACCTTCTAAAATTCCTGCATTTTTCCAAATTTCAGCTGATTCATTGTCTGCTGGAACTATATCATTTCCCTTAAACACAGTAACTGCAAGTTTTTCAACTGGAATTTCTAAATATTTAGTTAATAATTCAAAACTCCATTCAATTGATTCTTTTTTGAAATAATCACCTAAAGACCAGTTTCCTAACATTTCAAAAAATGTGTGATGTGTTTTATCTCCAACTTCATCTAAATCATTTGTTCTAAAACATTTTTGAACATCTGTTAAACGTGTTCCTTCTGGATGTGGTTCTCCTTTTAAATATGGAACTAATGGTTGCATTCCAGCTGTATTAAATAATACTGTTGGATCATTTTCTGGTATTACAGGACTACTTGGAATTATTTTGTGTCCTTTGCTTTCAAAAAATTTTAAATATGTATCTTTTAAATTTATGTTTTTCATTTTTCAAAATCTTTCCTTTCTATTTTTTGGGTATAATTTAGTCAAAAGTATAATGTTTTTTATATAGTCAAAATTTTTTTATTTTTTTCTTCATTTTTGTATATCCAAATTTTTTACTTTATGTTACAATTTTACCATAATTTCGTTTTTTATTCAATAAAAATTAACATTTATTAAATCATTTTGTATTAACATTTATTAAATCATTTCAAATATTTATTTTTTAACTTAAACTATTTATTAAATCTGTAAAACTCACAATTTATTTATTCAAATTTATTGTATTTTAACATAACTCTCCATACAAAACATTTCCCTTAACTTCATTAATAACAACATCTTTAATCTTGTTTTCCAAATCCTCACCTTTAGCAAAAACCTGCATATAATTCATTGTATGACCTTTATAAAATTCTCCATCTTTTTCTTCAAAAAGAACTTCAACTTTTTTATTCATATACTCCAAATTATATCTTTGCTCATTTTCATCAGACAACTCAATCAATCTCTTACTTCTGTATTCTTTAATACTTCCATCAACCTGATTTGGCATAACAGCAGCTTTTGTACCTTTTCTTTGAGAATACTTAAAAACATGCATTTTGTAAAAACCTATTCTCTTTAAAAACTCATAAGTTTTTTCAAATTCTTCATCAGTTTCCTGAGGAAAACCAACAATAATGTCAGTTGTCAGTGAACATCTAGGGAATTTTTCTCTTAAAATTTTAGTAACCACTTCAAACTCTTCTGTATTATATTTCCTATTCATTCTTTTTAAAGTTTCATCACATCCACTTTGTAGAGATAAATGAAAATGATCACAAATTTTATCCAACTTTGCTAATCTTTCAGCAAATTCCTGAGTAATTATAGTTGGTTCAATAGACCCTAAACGAATTCTTTTCAAACCATCTATTTTATTTAAACTTTCTAATAAATCAATTAAACCTATATCTTCTTTAAAATCTTTTCCATAAGAAGCAATATGAATTCCTGTAATTACAACCTCTTGAATACCTTTATCCACAATCTGTTCAACTTCTGTAACAACATTTTCAAGTTTCCTACTTCTAACACGACCTCTAGCATATGGAATAATGCAATATGAGCAAAATCTATCACATCCATCTTGAACTTTTACAACAGCTCTTGTTTTTTCAGTATATGTAGTTGTTCCAAATTCAACATATTCTTTTTGATGCATTACATCTGAAATATTTTCTCTACAATTAAATTCCTTTTCTCTAATATAATTTTCTATAAAATTAACAATATCCTTTTTTTCATTGTTCCCAAGTATTAAATCGATTTCTTCAATTTTTTCTAATTCTTCCTTCCCCACCTGAGCATAACAACCACATGCTACTAAAACAGAATCAGAATTTATCTCTTTAACCCTTCTTAACATCTGTCTAGATTTTCTATCTGCCATATTTGTTACTGTACATGTATTTACTATATAAATATCTGCAACACCATTAAAATCTACTACTTCATAACCTTTTTCAATAAACTCTTGTGACATTGCATTTGTTTCATACTGATTTACCTTACATCCCAGTGAAACAAAAGCTACCTTTTTACCCAAATTAATCTCTCCTTTATTTTTTTCATATTCGTAATTATAGCATATATGCACCAAATTATCAAGTGTGCAATTGGGGGCGCGTCCATTCTGCTCAAAATGCTCATTTGATCAGAATGGACGCGTCCCCAATTGCACACTATTCAAAAGCAGGCTCTACATACATATTAGAATCCATCTTTTGAACAATCTTTTTATAATTTTCATAAACAGATTTATAATTAGGCAAATATTTACCAATATTTTCATTACTAAATGGAATAACCTTAAAATTACTCCATGTTTTTTTATTATAATAAGTAAAAATCAATTCATTTTTAACATTTGATATTTTAACACTTGTTTTTCCATTTTCAACAGTTTTATTAATATCAACAGATGTCATTAACCCAACCATCTTATTATAATTTTGATCCTGTAATTGAGCTGACACAAAATTTCCTAATGAATATATTACCAAAGTATCATCAATCCAAGTAACTGGTTGAATAACATGAGGGTGAGCACCAATTATAATATCTACATTATTATCAGCCAAAAATTGTGCTGAATCCTTTTCATATGCAGTTGGTTCATGTGTATATTCAACACCCCAGTGCATAGCGACCATTAAAACATCAACTTGACTTCTTACAGCTTCTATATCTTTTTTTACTTGTTCTTTGTAATTTTGATATTCTGTATCTTTTGCTGGATCATTCAAACTTAAATTTGTTGGCCAAACATTTACTAAATATTCTTTTCCTTTTGGAACAGAAATTCCATTTGTACCATATGTATAACTCAACATTGCATATTTTATACCATTTTTTTCTCTAATTTGAACTTTGTTTCTTTCTTCTTCTGATGAATATGAACCAGCCACTAATGCTTCATTTTCGTGTTTTTTCCAGTAATCAACAGATGCTAAAACAGCTTTTTCTCCTCTATCCATTGTATGATTTGTTGCCAAACTTACTATATTAAACCCTGCATCTAACATAGCATCTCCCGCTTCTTGTGGTGAATTAAATGTTGGATAATCTGAAACTCCTAATTCACTTCCACCCAAAACTGTTTCTTGATTATAATATGCTAAATCATAATTTTGAACTTTTTCTTTTATATATTCAATAATTGGTTTAAAATCATAACCATTTCCACCTGCTAATCTTTTTGCATCTTTATAAATACTACTATGTATTAAATTATCTCCAACCATAACTAAAGACACTGTTGTTGATGAATCTTCCTGAGTATTTGAATTTTTTCCTGTTTGAACTGTTTGATTTGAATTAATATCTTCTGATTTTCTAAAAATATCTATTCTATCTCTATTTTTAAATATAATAATCCCTGATATTATTAATAAAATTACCAATATTATTTTCCATAATGATATTTGTATTTTTCTCTTACCACTGTTTTTTCCCATTTTTTCTTCTCCTTTTATTGTATCTTTTAGTTGATTTTTCTTATTTAACTTAATAAATAATACTTTAATTGTATTCTAGCTTATTTTGATTTAATATTCAACCTTTTTTTACACTTTTATATCATATATTTTATTTATATCATATAAAATTTTTACTACCAAATATCTATTTAATAGTGAAACTCTACTGTAACTTAAAAAGAGGCAAAAAAGAGGCATAGCCTCTTCATTTTAAAATTATTTATTACCATTATTCTAACTTTCACTAACTATTTAAATAATCTTTAATCTCACAAGCCAACTGTTCATTAATCCCCTTAATTCCCATAATCTCCTGAACATCAGCTTTAGCAATATTTTCCACACTGCCAAACTTTTTTAGCAACAAAGCCTTTTTTGTAACACCAATTCCTTTTATATCATCTAAAGCAGACTTAGTAACACTCGCATCCCTCAATTTTCTATGATATCCAATAGCAGTATCATGAACAGAATCCTGAAACAAAGTAATTGTATTTTTCAATTTATCAGAAATTTCATATTCATGTTTTTCATCATTAATTAAAGCTCTAGTTTGATGTTTATCATTTTTAACCATACCATAAACACCAATATCTAACCCAAAGCTTCTTACAGCAGACTGAGCTGCATGAATTTGCGTAATACCACCATCAACAAAAATCAAATCAGGCAATTTTCCGAAACCACCATTAGGATTATCAATTGAGTGTTTCAATCTTCTAGTAATAACCTCATTCATACACCTAGGATCATCTTGTCCAAAAACTGTTTTAATCTTAAAACGTCTAGCCATTTTTTTTCTAATAATACCATCTAACATAACACTCATTCCAGCAACCATAAATTCACCTGAAATATTAGAAATATCAAATGTCTCAATTTTTCTAGGAACTTTTTCCAACCCTAAAACTTCTTTAATTTCATTTACAACACTATAGCTATCAAGTTCTTTATTATCTAATGTTATTTTAGCATTATTCTCAGCCATCTCAACTAAACGCAATTTTTCACCTTTTTGAGGAGTTTTAATCTCAACCTTTTTATCAGCTTGCTGAGTTAATAATAATTCCATAACATCTTTATCTTCAATATCATATTTTGTCATAATTTTACTAGGCAAAAATTCCCTACCTATATAATATTGTTTAATGAAATCAGAAATTATTTCATCATTAGATTCATCTAGCAATTCTTTATAAAAATAATGTTCTCTACCCACCATTTTACTTTTTCTAACAAAAAACACCTCAATACAAATCTCAAAATCATTTTTTGCAATACCAATAACATCAATATCATTTTCATTAATATTAGAAACCTTTTGTTTAGCTGAAATCCTCTGAATTGCAAGTATTTTATCCCTTATATATGCAGCCTTCTCAAAATCCATTTTACTTGAAGCATTTTGCATTTCCTGTTCTAAATTTTTAATCAATTTATCAATTTTACCATCTAAAATACTAATAATTTCATCAATCTGTTTTCTATACTCCTCTTTACTAATATAACCCATACAAGGAGCAAAACATTTTTTTATTTGATAATTTAAACAAGGTCTATCTTTATATTTAAAACTTCTGCATTGCCTAATTTTAAATTTTTCCTTAATAAAATCGACCATCTCCTTAGCAGCACCACTATTAGCATATGGTCCAAAATACTTAGCACCATCATTTAAAATTCTTCGAGTAACATATACATCAGGATAATCTGCTTGAATATTAACTTTTATGTATGGATATGTTTTATCATCTTTAAGTAATACATTAAACTTCGGCATATTTTTCTTAATTAAATTACACTCCAAAATTAAAGCCTCTGCCTCATTATCAGTAACAATATATTCAAAATGATCCACTAAACTAACCATATTTTCAATTCTTTTAGTTTTATTATTTTTTCTAAAATATTGCCTAACTCTATTTTTTAATGAAATTGCTTTTCCAACATAAATAATTTTGTCATTCTTATCATGCATTATATAAACACCCGGTTTTGCTGGCAACTTCTTTAATTCTGCTTCTATATCAAACATATTGCCCCTCCATCTTTTAATAATAATTTCCTTTATTATAACATTTGTATTCATATTTCACAACTGCACAATGTATATTTTCTAAAACACTTACACATACTACTTTTAGGTGATAATTATGAAATCAATATGGCTAGAAAATAGCAAATCCACAAATTTTCCAGTATTAGAAAAAGACATTACAGTTGATATATGTATTATAGGTGCTGGTATAACTGGTCTTACAACAGCATATTTGTTGAACAAAGAACGGTTTTTCTGTTTGTGTTTTAGAAAAAGATAAAATTTGCAATCGGTGTAACAGCATATACTACAGGTAAATTAACAAGTCAACATGGGCTTTTTTACAATTATTTATTTAGTAATTTTGACAAACAAACTGCCAAATCTTATTTTGATTCAAATGAAAATGCCATTCATTCTGTAAAAAAAATAATTGATGAAAATAAAATTGATTGTGATTTTGAATGGAAAAATTCATATGTATATACAAATTCAAAAGAAAAGTTATCTGAGTTTAAAAAAGAATTAGAAGTATTGCACTCAATAGGTTCTAATGCATATTTTACAGATGATGTTCCACTCCCTTTTTCATGTATTGGTGGCATCTGTTTTCCAAATCAGGCACAATTTAATAGTCGAAAATATTGTTTAGGTCTTGCTAACACATTACCTAAAAATTGTATTTTTGAAAACTCCAAAGTTGTTGATATTTCCAAAGATTCAGAAGATACTTCAAATTACACTACAATTTGCGAAAATGGTTCTACTATAAAATCAAAATATGTAGTATTAGCAACACATTATCCAATCATAAATTTTCCTGGATTTTATTTTTTAAAAATGTATCAAAACAAATCTTATCTAGTTGCAATAAAACCTGATGAATCAAATAAACTCAAATTAGATGGAATATTTATATCAGCTGAAGAACCTGTAACATCATTACGAACAGCAAACATAAATAATCAAAATCTAGTTATAATAGGGGGTTCAGGGCATAAAACAGGTGATACCTCTATAAACATCTGCTCTAGTTATGAAAATCTTGAAAATTATATAAAAACAATATATCAAAACTCAAAAATAATTGCAGAATGGTCAACAGAAGATTGTATAACATTAGACAAACTGCCATATATAGGTGAATTTTCATCTTTATGGCCTAATGTATATGTTGCAACAGGTTTCAAAAAATGGGGTATGACGACATCTTTTGTAGCTGCAAATACAATTTTACATGAGATAAAAAAAGAACCTCTTGAAGATTCCAAAATCTATAAAGCAACAAGATTTAGTCCAATTAAAAATGGAAAAGAAATGGGAAATATGATTAAACAAACAAGCTATTCTCTTGTAATAAACAAACTAAAATCACCAATCCAAACTTTAGAAGATCTAAATGTAGGTGATGGTGGAATTATCTCTTACAATGGTCAAAAAATTGGAGCATATAAAAAAAGCAAAGATGAAATCATTTGTGTTAAACCTTATTGTACTCATTTAGGTTGTGAGCTTTCATGGAACCAATTAGAAAAAACATGGGATTGTCCTTGTCATGGCTCTAGATTTGATTATAATGGTGTTCTTATGAATGAACCTAGCAGAAGAAATTTAGATAAAGTTGATATCTAAAAAATGTGCAATTTGGAATAATGGGAAATATTTTTTTATTTTCCTCTTGCACATTTTTTGCACTTAGTATAATATAATATCATAATTATAAAAGTTACAAAATCTTACAAGAAAGGAGAAATTTTAAAACAATTATAGCGCCTGGACAAACAAATTCAGTAAAATGTTTGTTGACGAGGAAAGAACTTATCGAAACACTCGGCGGATAGTTCTATGGCATACCTACTGTCACAAATAGTGTACAAAACCCAGCAGAAATGCTAGAACAAAAACACTATTATGTAGGTTTTATTTATGATGCAAAAAAATAAATATAAACTTGTAACCTTTTATAATTAATCAAAAAATTAATTTTAGGAGGATTTTTTTATGTGTGGAATTATAGGATATGTAGGTAGCAAAAAAGCAAATGACATATTAATAAAAGGATTATTAGCCTTAGAATACAGAGGATATGATTCAGCAGGAATTGCTACATTAGAAAATAATGAAATAAAAATAATGAAAGATAAAGGAAGAGTTAAAAATATTTTAAATCTAGATGGATATGATGATTTACAAGGAACATATGGAATTGCACATACACGTTGGGCAACACATGGTAAACCATCAAAAGAAAACTCTCACCCACATTTTGATAACACAAATACATTTGCAGTTGTTCATAATGGTATTATTGAAAATTATAATGAATTACGTGAATTTTTAATAAAAAATGGTTATAAATTTTATTCACAAACAGATACAGAAGTAATACCAAATTTAATTAATTATTATTTTAACCAATCAAACGAAACAGATAATCTAAATTGTTCAACTAGTTTAAATGGCTCAGATAACTCAAAAAATTCAACTGATTCCATCAATCCAGCAAACCAAGTTAAATCAACTAATTCAAACAATACATCAAATTCAACTATTTCAGCCAATTTAAACAAAATCTTACAAGCTGTTTCAAAAACAACAAAAGATCTAAAAGGAAGTTATGCAATTGAAGTAATATCACCACTTATCCCTGAAAAAATAATAGTTGCAAGAAAAGACAGTCCATTAGTAATCGGAACCAAATCTGATGAAAATTATATTGCATCAGACATTCCAGCATTATTAGCATATACAAAAGATTTCTATTTATTAGATGACAATGAAATTGCAGTAATTTCAAAAAACTCAATATCATTTTATAATACAGACCTTGAAAATTATGAAAAACAAATTAAAAACATCGAATGGGACGCATCAGCAGCTGAAAAAAATGGATATGAAGATTATATGTTAAAAGAAATTTATGAACAACCAAATTCAATAAGAGAAACTGTTGGTTCAAGATTAAAATTAGGTGAACCTACTAATTTTGCTGATTTAGATATTACATCAGATTATTTAAAAAATGTAAATAAAATTTATATAGTAGCATGTGGAACAGCTATGCATGCAGGATTAGTTGGAAAAGTTTTATTAGAAAAATTATGCAAAATACCAACAGAAGTTGATATTGCATCAGAATTTAGATATAGAGATCCAATAATTGATAATAAAACATTATGTATTTATGTAAGTCAATCAGGTGAAACAGCTGATACAATTGCAGCCTTAAAACTATCTAAATCAAAAGGAGCAAAAACACTTGCAATTTCAAATGTTATTGGAAGTTCTATAACTCGTGAAGCTGATTACACAATTTATACACATGCAGGTCCTGAAATAGCTGTTGCATCAACAAAAGCATATACATCACAAGTTGTTTTATTTGCAGTACTTGCAATTCATTTTTCTGAATTACTTGGATTCGGAAATTCTGATATTGTTATAAATTCTGAAGGTAATACTATTAAATTAGAAGATTTGAAAAAAGATATTTTAGAACTACCTAAAAAAATAAGTTATGTATTAGAAAACACAGATATAATAAAAAAATTTGCTGATGAAGCATATAATGAAAAAGATATGTTTTTCTTAGGCAGAGGAATTGATGAAACTGTTGCTAAAGAAGGTTCTTTGAAATTAAAAGAAATTTCATACATCCATTCAGAAGCATATGCAGCTGGTGAATTAAAACATGGACCTATTGCCTTAATTGATAATGGAATTCATGTAATAAGTATTTTAACTGATAGTTCATTATCTAAAAAAACTATTAGCAATATCCAAGAAGTTATAACAAGAGGTGCTAAAACTATGGTTATTACAAATCAAAATTTGGAAGGTCATGTTTTTGATTATGTTATTGAAATCCCTGAAGTTTGTCCACTTATTTCACCTATCTTGTCTGTAATTCCTTTACAAATGTTAGCTTATTATATTTCTAAAAATAAAGGATTAGATGTTGATAAACCTAGAAATTTAGCTAAATCTGTTACAGTTGAGTAACATTTCACATTTTAATATATACTTATTTATAATAAAAAAAGCGAAAATTCAAAGTAAACCTTAGATTTTCGCTTTTTTTACTATTTTTCTTTATTTTATTTCAACATCATAATTATAATTTTTCCTATTCCTCACTTATATCAATATATTTCTTATCTTCCAATTTTTTAACTTCTTTTTTGGGAACAGTAATACATAAAGTACCATTTTTAAATGAAGCCTTTATGTCTTCCTCTGTAATATTATCACCAACATAATAACTTCTTGAACATTCTCCAAAATATCTTTCTTTATGAATATAATTTGATTTTTTATCTGATTCATCTGTTGTTTTTTCAGTTTTAGCACTTACTGTAATATAACCATTATCTAATTCTATTTTTATATCTTCTTTTTTATATCCTGGAACATCAATTTCTAATGTATATTCATTTTCATCTTCTTTAAGATCAGTTTTCATTATTTCTGGATAATGTCTTCCTTTCCTGTTATTATCAAATAACATATCATCAAATAAATTGTCCAATACATCAAAACTATTTTTTCTTGGTATCATCATCATAACTAATTCCTCCCATCAAAATTTTATGTGTTGACACCTTATGAAGGTAGCACATATTTAATATTATTTAAAAAAAGTACTTTTTTTATTCATAACTAGATTATAGTTCTATATTTTATCACTGTCAAGTGCAGAGTGCTAAATTTACACAAAATTCACATAAAATTCACAATAGTGATAATTATCCCCTAAAACCAATTACCCCACAAGCAATTTAATCAATATCAACAATATCACCCCTGGAATTCCCAACAGTCCAGTAAAAATAGCAGTTCCTACATTTAAACCAATATGAAAACCAAAAGAACCACCAATAACATTCACTATGTATATTAAAAAACCTCCTAATACTGAATTAATCAATAATTTCACTATATGTTTTAAAGGGACAAAAAAAATCTTACCAATAATAAAAATAACAATTAAACATGCCAAATAAATTATAATAGTATTTAAATCCATCTAAATTACCTCTTTACCTCTCATCTCAAATACATTTGTCAAATTAAATTCTAATTTAAATTGTTTTGCTTCACCAATTAAATAATCTAATTTAGATTGATTTGCTTTAATCTCATATAAATAATAATCAATTAAATCACCTTCAGCAAATTCATAATTTCTCATTGCATTATCTAAATTGTTTCTAGTTTTTATTATATTAACAATCAACTCTAATTTTTGTTCTTTCTCACTCTTATCTTTTAATTCTTTTGTCTCTTTAATATACTCATATCTCATATATACACTTATCAAGATAATAATACCCTGATTTCCTCCCAAGCAATTATTTTTGAACACCTTGTCTATATTATATATTATGCACATTTGAAAATATTATTCTTAAATTTTTACTATTATGTGGAAGATTTTTAGATATGTAAATAAAAAACTCGTTCACATCTCAAAAAGACATAAACGAGTTTTATATTAAATATAATTTCTAATAAAAATCACTTTCAACAAATCATTAATTAAATTTCTTCAATTTTCATTAAATTTGTTAAATGTTCACCACATTTAGGGAAACCACCAGTAATAATAATCTTATCACCTTTTTGTAATCCTAATTCTTCAATAGCTTTATTTTTCATATTAGCAATCATTTCATCTGTATTTCCAGCATTTTCAACAATAATTGGATATACACCATAACAAGCAGCTAATTTATGAGCAACATCTTCACTTGATGTAGCAGCTAAAATTGGGCATTCAGGTTTTAAATTACTAATTCTCATTGCTGTTTCACCAGATTCTGTTGAAGCAACAATTGCTTTAACATCTAATACTCTTGAAGCACTAAATACACTATTAGCAATTGTTTCTGTAATTGTAGCTTCTCTATCAGATTCAAATGGGCAATCATAATCATAATAGCTTTCTGTTTCTTCACAAATATTAGCCATAAAAGTAACAACTTCAACTGGGAATTTACCAACTGTTGTTTCACCAGATAACATAACAGCATCTGTTCCATCTAAAACTGCATTAGCAACATCTGAAACTTCAGCTCTTGTTGGTCTAGCACTTTTCTTCATTGATTCTAACATTTCTGTAGCAACAACAACAAATTTACCTTGTTCTCTACATTTTTCAATCATTAATTTTTGATATTTTGGTAAAGCTTGCATTGGAACTTCAACACCTAAATCACCACGAGCTACCATGATACCATCTGTAACAGCGATAATTTCATCTAAGTTTTCAATTCCTCTTGCACTTTCAATTTTAGAGATAATTTTCATATCTTCTCTTCCACATTGTTTTAAGATTTCTCTAGCATCTAATACATCTTGTGCACAAGATACAAATGAAGCTGCTAAATAATCACCTTCATGTTCACATGCATAAATAATATCTTCTCTATCTATATCATTGATAAATGGAATATCTAAGTTAACTCCAGGAACATTTAAGCTCTTTTTGTTTCCTAAAACTCCACCATTAACGATTTTACAAGTAACACCATCTTCTTCAACAGATATAACTTCAATTTTCATTAATCCATTTTCTAATAAGATTACTGAACCTACTTTTAATTTGTCAATAGCTTGTGGGTAGTTAACTGAAAATCTTTCTTCATTTCCTAAAACAGTTTCTTTTACTACTCTGATTGTTTTTCCTTCAACTAAATTGATTTCATCATTTTCTAACATACCATTTCTAAATTCTGGTCCTTTTGTATCAAATAATATAGCAATATTTTTTCCTGTCATTTTTCTTACTTCTTTAACTGAAGCAACTACTGCTACTTTTTCTTCTGGTGTAGCATGTGACATGTTAATACGTGCTACGTTCATTCCTGCTTCAACCATCTTGCTCATAACTTCTGGAGCTGTACTTGATGGTCCTATACTACAAATTATTTTTGTTTTTTTCATATAAAAACATCTCCTTCTTTGATTTTGTTTTACTATTAACATAAACATTATTATACAAAATTATACATAGAAAATCAATATTTTTTTGGTAATTTTTGGAAAATTTTTATAATTCATTCAAAAGAAATCTAAGGATGTACCTTAGATTTCTCTCATTTTTATCCAAAAATCCCGCGTTTTTTTATAGGAGGTTGTTCATTCATAGTTTTTGCTAATTTAGTTAACAACTCCCTTTGTTCCTTAGACAAACGCTTTGGAACCTGAACATTAACAGTAAATACATAATCACCATTATTATTACTATTTATATTTTTAAATCCTTTACCTCTAATTGTAAAAGTAGTTCCAGTTTGAGTTCCCTCAGGAATTCTGAATTTTTCCTTTTTACCATCAACCATTGGAATTTCAAGTTCAGCACCTAAAGTTGCTTGTGTAAAAGTAATTGGAACATTACAATAAACAGTATTACCTTTTCTAGTAAAAATACTATGTTTTTTAATTCTAACCACTATGTACAAATCACCTTTAGCACCACCACGAATTCCTGGTTCACCTTCTCCACGTAAAACTATAGATTGCTCATTATCAATACCTGCAGGAATTCTAACTTTAATTTTAGCCATTTTTCTTACAGTACCTTTACCTTTACAATTGTCACAAACTTCTTTAATAATTTTACCAGTTCCATGACATCCAGTACAAGTTCTAGTTGTTTGCATTTGACCTAAAATTGTATTTTGAACATATCTTTCTTGACCTGTTCCATTACATTTAGGACAGGTTTCAGTTGTGGTACCAGGTTTGGCACCACTTCCTGAACAAGAAGGACAAGTCTCATCACGAGAAATTGTAATTTCTTTTTCAACACCTAAAAAAGCATCCTCAAAAGAAATATCTAAATTATATCTTAAATCAGCACCTTTAATTGGGCCATTATTTCTTCTAGAGCTTCCACCTCTTCCAGCACTTCCGCCAAAAATAGATGAGAAAATATCACCTAAATCGAAATCATCAAATCCACTAAAACCAGAAGTAGAATATGAATAATAACCACCACCAGGGTTGCCACCACCAAAACCAGAAGGGCCATCATGCCCAAATTGATCATACATACGTCTTTTTTGGCTATCTGACAATACTTCATATGCTTCATTTACTTCTTTAAATTTCTTTTCAGCTTCTTCTTTATTATCTGGATTAGCATCAGGGTGATATTTTTTTGCTAATCTACGATAAGCTTTTTTCAATTCTTCATCTGTAGCAGTTTTACTAACACCCAATACTTCATAATAATCTCTTTTTTGAGCCATTTCTTACTCCCTTTCTACCTCACAAAATGAAACAATTATTTATTATCATCATTTTCAACTTTATAATCAGCATCATAAACATTACCATTTTCATCAACATTAGGACCTGCATTTTGAGCACCTTCAGCACCATTAGCACCAGCAGCTGCATTAGCAGAATACAATTTTTCAGAAATTGAATAGAAAACAGTAGTTAATTTTTCAGTAGCTGATTTAATAGCTTCTGTATCAGAACCTTCTAATGCTTTTTTAACATTTTCAATTTCAGTTTCAGCTTTAGCTTTTTCTTCACCACTAATTTTATCACCTAATTCATCTAATGTTTTTTGGCAATTATAAACTAAACTTTCAGCATTATTTCTTGTTTCAATATCATCTTTACGTTTTTTATCTTCAGCAGCATGTGCTTCAGCATCTTTAACAGCTTTTTCAATATCTTCATCAGATAAATTTGAGCTTGCTGTAATAGAAACTTGTTGACTATTTCCTGTTGCCATATCTTTAGCAGATACATGAACAATACCATTTGCATCAATATCAAATGTAACTTCAATTTGTGGCACACCTCTTGGAGCTGCTGGAATTCCAGATAAGTTAAATCTTCCTAATGTTTTGTTATAAGCAGCCATTTCTCTTTCACCTTGTAAAACATGAACTTCAACACTTGTTTGACCATCTGCTGCAGTTGAAAATACTTGAGATTTTTTAGTTGGTATTGTTGTATTTCTTTCAATTAATTTTGTAAATACACCACCATAAGTTTCAATACCTAAAGATAATGGTGTTACATCTAATAATACTAAATCTTTAACATCACCTGATAATACACCACCTTGAATAGCTGCACCAACTGCAACACATTCATCAGGATTTATACCTTTATTTGGTTCTTTACCCGTAATTTTCTTAACTGTTTCTTGAACTAATGGAACTCTTGTTGAACCACCAACTAATAATACATGAGAAATATCATTTGGAGTTAATCCAGCATCTTTTAAAGCTTGATTTACTGGTCCTGTTGTACTTTGTACTAAATCACCAATTAATTCCTCAAATTTTGCTCTTGTTAATGTAATATCTAAATGTTTTGGTCCTGTGCTATCAGCTGTAATAAATGGTAAATTAATATTTGTTTGTGTCATTCCTGATAATTCTATTTTAGCTTTTTCAGCAGCTTCTTTTAATCTTTGCATAGCACTTTTATCTTGTGATAAATCTATACCATTTGATTTTTTAAATTCAGAAACTAAGTAATTGATAATTCTTTCATCAAAATCATCTCCACCTAATTTATTATTTCCACTTGTAGCTAAAACTTCAAAAACACCATCACCAATATCAAGTATAGATACATCAAAAGTACCTCCACCTAAATCATATACCATAATTTTTTGTTCTGTATTTTCTTTATCAACACCATAAGCTAAAGCTGCTGCTGTTGGTTCATTTATAATTCTTAAAACTTCTAAACCAGCTATTTTACCAGCATCTTTTGTTGCTTGTCTTTGTGAATCACTAAAATAAGCAGGAACTGTAATAACAGCTTGTGTTACTTTTTGTCCTAAATAACTTTCAGCATCTGATTTTAATTTTTGTAAAATCATAGCAGAAATTTCTTGTGGTGAAAATTCATCACCTTCAATATTTACTTTTTTGTCTGTTCCCATATGTCTTTTAATTGAAATAACTGTGTTGTCTGGGTTTGTTACAGCTTGACGTTTAGCAATTTGACCAACCAATCTTTCTCCATTTTTTGAAAAAGCAACAACTGATGGTGTAGTTCTATTACCTTCAGCATTTGGAATTACAACTGCTTCTCCACCTTCCATAACAGCAACACATGAATTTGTTGTACCTAAATCAATACCTATAATTTTTCCCATTTTAAATATCCTCCTTATAATTTAAACTTCCTTTTTATTTATTTTGACTTTTGTCATTAAGTTTTATTTATTTTAACTTTTGTAATTTTATCTTAATTAGCAACTACAACTAAAGAATGTCTTATAACTTTATTTCCAATCATATATCCTTTTCTATAGTCTTCTTTAATTTCTTGAACACCTAAATCAGGGTCTACAACTGAACTTACGGCTTCATGTAGTTCTGGATCAAAAGTTTTACCAACTGATTCAATTTCTACAATTCCATTTGATTTTAAAACATCTTTAAATTGTTTTAAAACTAGTTCAACTCCTAGTTTATAATTAGTATCTTCAGTTTGAACACTTACAGCTTTTTCTAAATTATCAATTACTGGTAAAAAAGTTACAGCAATATCTGATATTATAGAATTATATAAACCTTCTCTTTCTTTTGCACTTCTTTTTTTAAAGTTATCAAATTCTGCCATTAATCTTTTCAGTCTATCATCTTTATCATCTAACTCGGCTTTTTGTGCTTCTAACTTTGCCTTAAGGTCATTTAGTAACTCAACATTTGCTTCAATGTTTTTTTCGTTGTTTTTTTCTATGTTTTCGTTTAAATCTTTTGACATTAATTACTTCCCTCCATTTCCCATTAAACCTTTTATATATTTCATAACAGAAATAACTTTTGAATAATCCATTCTTTTAGGTCCTATAATTCCAATAGTTCCCATTTCTTTGTCATTTATTTTCTGTTTGAAAGTAATAACACTAAAATCTTTTAATCCATCTTCTGCATCTTCATCACCGATATAAACATTGATATCATCTGCAAATTCAGAATTTAGCAAATCTATAACTAAATCTTTTTTATCTAATATATTCAAGAAATTTTTTGTCATCTGAACATCCTGAAATTCAGGTTGTTCAAATACTTTATTTGCTCCTTCATAATATATTTTTTCTTCTTCATCAATAACTTTATTTATTTGTTCAATTATTGTTTTAATAACTTCAACACTATAATTTAGTTCTGAAAAAATATATTCTTCTAATGGTTTATCTATTTTTTCAAAAGGCTTTCCTTTTAATTTAGCATTAAAAATATAATTTAAGTTTTGTACTTGTTCTTCTTTTATATCTTCATCAAATTTAATAATTGCCTCTTTAACTAATCCACCATCTGTAATAATTACACACATCATCATTCTTGTTCCTAATAGGACAAATTTTATTTCTTCAATTAATTGATTTTCTGTTTTAGGTCCTATTGCAACTGTTGTATAATGTGTTATTTCAGATAAAGTATTTGTTGTTATTTTTGTTAATTCCTCAATTTCATTTACTTTGTTTTGAAGTTGAGATTTAATATATTTTGTTTCTTCTAAAGATAAATTTTGTTCTTTTAACAATTCATCAACATATAATCTATAACCTTTTGCTGATGGGACTCTTCCACTTGATGTATGAACTTTATCAAGATAACCATCTTTTTCAAGTTCAGCCATTTCATTTCTGATTGTTGCACTACTAAAATCTATTCCATATTTTTGTGAAATTGCTCCAGAACTTACTGGTTCTGCTGTGTCTACATATTCATCTACTATTGCTTGTAAGATACGTTTTTTTCTATCGTTTAGCAAAATGTTCACCTCTTTTTTAGTGAATTTTAAATATAATATTTAATTATATTATCTTTGATTGCTTAAATTTTATGTATGTTTTTTCGTCTAAAATAAAAAATATTAGCAATCTTTATTTGAGACTGCTAATATTTTATTCCTTTTTTTAGCAAATGTCAATACTCTTTGCTAATTTTTTTTATTTTTTACACCATAAGAAGTTTGCTCATTTTCCCGAGTATGTTTTTTTTGCTTTAATTTTGCAGTAATAGATAACCATATTAGTAACATAGCAAAAGATACAAGCAAAATTCCATACACTCCTAAAATGGCAACTAATATCATTTTCAAAAAAACCATTCCCTTCTAAAAAATTATTTTTTTTAGGTTTCTGAAAAAAAGTATATTAATTATATCATTAATTTATATATTGTCAATGGTTTTATTTTAATTGCAATACTTCATTTGTATCTTGTCCACTTGTTTTGATATTAGAATTTAGTATTACACAAATTCCATCCAAACCTCATTTGCCAAATCCAATCCCTTATCACTTAACCTTATATTATTGTCTAAAACCTCTATTAATCCCTCTTCAACCAACTTATTTAATTGATTTCGAAAAACAAAAATAGGATTATCAACAAATTTTTCCTTAAACTCACTTATTTTAACACCATCAATTTTTCTTAACCCTAACATCATAAACTCTTTCATCATATCATCTTTATTTTGATGTTCATGAAAAACAATATTATAAACAGATTGTTCATTTTTCCAATTTTCAATATATTGTCTTAAATTATCAATATTAGAATATCTAATATTATTAAAATAAGAATGTGCAGCTATTCCAAACCCTAGATACTCATGTTGATTCCAACAATTTGCATTATGTTTTGATTCAAATCCTGATTTAGAAAAATTAGAAATTTCATAATGAATATAACCATTTTCCTCCAGAAATTTCTTAACACTCCAATACATTTTTCTTTCAACATCTTCATCAGGTAATTCAAGTTCACCTTTTTCAATTAAATCAAACATTTTAGTATTTTCTTCAATTATTAATGAATATACAGAAATATGCTCAGGATTTTTTTGAACAATTTTCTCTAATGAATCATACACATTTTCCAAGCTTTGATTTGGTAATCCAATCATTAAATCAACATTAATATTTTTAAACCCAATTTTTCTAGCTAAATCATAAGTATTCTCAAATTCTTTATATGTATGAATTCTTCCAAGCATTTTTAATAATTTGTCATCTGTTGATTGAAGACCTATACTTAATCTATTAATTCCAATTTCAAAATATCTTTCTAATTTTAATTTATCAACAGTACCTGGATTTACTTCAACTGTAATTTCAGCATTTTCAGAAACATTGTAATACTCATATATTTTATTCAAAACTTCTTCAATATATTTTTCACATACAATTGATGGTGTTCCTCCACCAAAATATATTGTATCAATTAATATTTTTTTATTTTCACTATTAATTTCATTAGCTTTTTCTGTGATTTCTTTTTTTAAGCATTCAAAATAATCATCAAAATAATTTTCGCAATTTTGAAAAGATATAAAATCACAATATTTGCATTTTTGCTTACAAAATGGTACATGTACATATATTCCAACTGTTTTCATTGTTTTTACCTCATTATTTTTATTAATTATATTCATTTGTTTCTTAACTCATCAGCAAAATTACTAATGCTTTTTAATCTATAATTAACCCCAGATTTTCCGATTGGATTATTTAACATTTTTCCTAATTCAATCAAAGAAATATCAGGATTTTCTAATCTTAAATTAGCAATTTCCTGTAAATTTTCAGACAATTCATTAAACTTTTTCATTTTTTTAATAAATTTTATATCATCAATTTGTTTTAAAGCAGCATTAATTGTTTTATTTAAATTTGCAGTTTCACAATTAACTAATCTATTAACATTATTTCTCATATCTCTAAAAACACGTATTTCTTCAAATTTCAAAACAGATGAATTAGCACCTATAAAAGCCAATAATTTTGAAATTTCTTCTCCATCTTTTACATATAATGTATTATTTAATTTTTTTACATTTATATCATATTTTTTTAAAACATCTATAATATAATCCACATTTTTTTCACAATTATAATTAATTTCTAAATGGTAAATTTTTTCTGGATTATTTATAGAACCACTACCTAAATAACTGCCTCTTACAAGACTTTTTTCTATTATTTCAATTTGATTTTCGTTTTTACATTGAACACATGAATCTATAAATTCATTAAAATTTTTGTTTAAAATAAATTTGTTATCATATAATTCAAGTTCACTAATATTAATTTTCTCATTAATACTAATTGAAAAAACTTTTCCTTGAATATCAATTTGATATTTTTTTATTCCTATATTGTTTAGTAATTTTGCAAATCGATTTATGTTATATTCACTTTCTGTTGAATATTTAATTTTTCCATTTTTTATGTTAATGTTGTTTGTTATTAGATATCCAATTAATTCTGATTTTACTGCATCTTTGTTGTTTAAATTGTTTATTTTGCTTAATTCTTCTTTTATGTTTTTTGAAAATGTCATTAATACACCAACTTTCAATGTTTATTCTTTATTTTTTAATCAAATTTGTAAAATAAGTATATATTTAATCATCTAAACTTGGGCCTTCCACTTCAATATCAACCATTTTACTTAGATCAATATGATATTTATTTTTTAATACAGTATTAGTTGCATTAATTATTTTGTTTAATTTATATGTGCCATCATTTTCTTCTGTTAAAAGAGGAATATTATGTATTTCCATATATTTTAATAATTTTCTTTGTGTTGTAACATTTCTTCTTAAAGCATTATTAGAAATATATTCATCTATTCCATATTTTTTAAATAACTCTATTGTTGGTCTTATATTTTTTTCTGATACACTAAATATACTCGGTTTAAGCAAATGTGAATATCTTTCGTCTTTCCATTCTGGCATTTCTAATATTTTTCTTATTTCCTCTATATTTCTTTCATACAACTGATCACATTTTAAATATTCTCTATCACCAATTAATTTATTTATTATTTCTTTTTTTCCCATACAAACCCCTCTATCTTAATCATAGAAAAATTCTTCTAGCAAATTCATATCTTCACTTGCCATATTTAAAAAATTTCTATTATACTTTTCATTTAATTTATTATACTTATTGACAAAATCATCATACTCAAAATTAAATAAATCCAAATAATCGCTAACTATATCTTCTATATAATCACACTTTTCTTGGATTAAAAAATTAACAATTTTATAAAAATTATCTCTATTCAAATTTCTAATAACTGATTCTGAATACTTTTCTTTTATCTCGTTTATACTCTCCATAATTTGCCTCCTAAGACTAACTACATATTTTTTAGTGTAATTAATACACCAACTTTCAATGTTTATTCTTTATTTTTTTAATCAAATTTATAAAATAAATATATATTTAATCATCTAAACTTGGACCTTCTACTTCAATATCAACCATTTTACTTAGATCAATATGATATTTATTTTTTAATACAGTATTAGTTGCATTAATTATTTTGTTTAATTTATATGTGCCATCATTGTTTTCTGTTAAATAAGGAATATTATGTATTTCCATATATTTTAATAATTTTCTTTGTGTTGTAACATTTCTTCTTAAAGCTTTATTAGAAATATATTCATCTATTCCATATTTTTTAAATAACTCTATTGTTGGTCTTATATTTTTTTCGGACACATTAAATATACTTGGTTTAAGCAAATGTGAATATTTTTCTTCTTTCCATTCTGGCATTTCTAATATTCTTTTTACTTCTGCTGCATTGCTTTTCCATATGTTTGATGTCAACAAGCCTTTAAACTTTTCGTCTTTCCATTCTGGCATTTCTAATATTCTTTTTACTTCTGTTGCATTGCTGTTCCATATGTTTGATGTCAACAAGCCTTTAAACTTTTCATTTTTCCATTCTGGCATTTCTAATATTCTTTTTACTTCTGTTGCATTGCTTAGCCATATATTTGATGTCAACAAGCCTTTAAACTTTTCGTCTTTCCATGCTGGCATTTCTAATATTCTTTTTACTTCTGCTGCATTGCTGTTCCATATGGTTGATGTCAATAAGCCTTTAAAATTTTCGTCTTTCCATTCTGCCATTTCCAATATTTGTTTTACTTCTTCTGCATTGCTTTTCCATATGTTTGATGTCAATAAACTTTCAAACTTTTCGTCTTTCCATTCTGCCATTTCCAATATTTGTTTTACTTCTTCTGCATTGCTTTTCCATATGTTTGATGTCAA